>DASWYO010000051.1:0-41976 GCA_036404915.1 Lysobacteraceae bacterium | reverse complement strand
GTGCATCGGCAGGCTGCGGGGGTCGACGGCGGCGCAGCGGTCGCGGCCGGTGCCGTTCCAGGCTGCGCGGCGGCGGGCGCGGGCGTCGTGGGTTTCTCGGGCGCCTCCGGCATCGTGCCGAGCAGCCAGGCATCGAAGATCTTGCGCGCGATCGGCGCGGCGGTGCTGCCGCCGTAGCCGCCGCCTTCGACCACCACCGCCAGCGCGATCGTCGGGTTGTCGGCGGGCGCATACCCGATGAACAGCGCGCGATGGCGCAAGTGCATCGGCAGCGACCTCGGATCGAGGCTGGCGCTGCCGCGGCGGCTGATCACCTGCGCGGTGCCGGTCTTGCCGGCGATGAGATACGGCAGGCCGTGGCTGATCGCGCGTGCGGTGCCGCCGGGACCGTGCACGGTGCGGATCATGCCTTCACGCACCACCTGCAGGTGCGCCGGGCTGCGGCTGATCAGGCGCGGCGGCGGTTGCTCCAGCGGCGTCCACGGCTTGTCGAAATCGTCGCGGCGATCCTTCACCAGATGCGGTCGACGCAGGCGCCCGTTGTCGGCCAGCGCGCCGGTGCCCTGCGCCAGCTGCAGCGGCGTGGCTTTCCAGAAGCCCTGGCCGATGCTGGTGATGACGGTGTCGCCCAGATACCAAGGTCCCTGCTTTTTCGCGTTCTTCGCCTTCCACTCCGGCGACGGCAGGATGCCGCCGGATTCGCCGGACATGTCGACGCCCGTCGGCGCGCCGAAACCATACAGCGACAGGTATTCGTCGAACCTGCGGATGCCCATGTCCAGCGACAGCCGGTAGTAGTAGGTGTTGACCGAATCGGCGATCGCCTTGCGCGCATCGGTCCAGCCATGGCCGCCGCCGTGCGAATCGCGATAGCCGCGCTTCTGCCCGGGAATGCGGAACTCGCCGGTGGACAGCACGCGGTCGTCGGGCGTGCGCAGGCCGCTGTCCATGCCGGCCAGGGTGATCAGCGGCTTGAGCGTGGAGCCGGGCGCGACGCCGCCGAGGACGTTGCGGTTAAACAGCGGTCGCGCAGGGTCGTCCATGAAGCGCCGGTAGTCGGTGTGCGAGATGCCGTTGACGAACAGGTTCGGGTCGTAGGCCGGCAGGCTGACCATCGCCAGCAGCTCGCCGGTGCGCGGATCGACCGCGACCGCCGAGCCGGTGAGGTCGCCGAAGGCGATGCTGGCCGCGCGCTGCAGGTCGGCGTCGATGCTCAGGCGCAAGTCCGCGCCGGGCGTGGCCGGGATGCGGCCGAGACTGCCGATGATGCGGCCTTCCACGTTCGTCTCGATCTGCTCGAAACCGATCCTGCCGCGCAGCACGTCGTCGTAGAAACGTTCGAGACCGGCCTTGCCGGTATGACTGAAGGCCGCGGTGCCCTCGCCCATCTTCTCGAGGTCGCGCTTGTCGATGCGGCCGACGTAGCCGATGACATGGCCGAACAGATCGCCATAGGGATAGCGCCGCGTGAGGTAGGGCACCAGTTCGACGCCCGGGTAGCGCCAGCGATCCACGGCGAAGCGCGCGGCCTCCTCGTCGGTGATCTTCAGGCGCAGCGTCACCGGCAGGAAGCTGCGCGTGGCCCGGCGCGTGTCGTGGAAACGCGCGATGTCTTCGGGCGTGAGCGCGATGATCTTCGACAGCGAGGCGACCAGCGCATCGATGTCGCCCGCTTCGGCAGGCACCACGTCGAGGCGATAGGCCGGCACGTTGTCGGCCAGCACGCGGCCCTTGCGATCGTAGATCAGGCCGCGCGCCGGCACCTCGGGGCGCTGCTTGACGCGGTTTTCCTGCGACTTCTTGGCGTAGTCGGTGTGGTCGATCACCTGCAGCTTGAAGTACCAGCCGGCAAGCCCGAACAACGCGAGCCCGACGCACAGGAATCCCAGTGCGGCACGACGACGGAACTGCTCGGCCTCCAGCGCGGAATCGCGGATGTAGCGGCGGCGCATCAGTGTTTGCGGCCCACGCGCAGGCCGTCGAGCAGGACGAACAGCGGCGGCCACAGCGCCGCGCCGATCACCGGCGTCCACCAGTGCATCCAGCCGTCGAGCGGACGGCCGATGACGAAATGGATGGTGGTGGAGATCACCAGGTCGTTGAGCAGCAGCCCGCCGATCGCGAACGCCTGCTGGGCCATCGGAAAGAAGCGCAGCTGCGGACGGAAGCGCTGCAGGATGAAGGTCAGCACCGTCAGCCGCAGCGCCTGCTCGCCGAGCAGGCTGCCGAAGGCGATGTCGGCGACCAGCCCGAGCACGAAGGCGGTGACCAGGCCGACGCGCTCGTGGTCTTCAAGCAGCCAGTAGGTCAGGACCAGCGCCAGCCAGTAGGGGCGCAGTTGCGCGACCATCGCCGGCAAGGGCAGCAGGCCGAGCAGCAGGGCCACGAACAGGGTGACCGGGAACAGCCAGGGGCGGCGCGCACGGCTCATCGCGCGGGCTCCTTCGGTGCGGGTGCCGATGGTGCAGGGGCAGCGGAGGTCGCGGCGGGCGAGGCCGCAGGCGGCACGGGCGACGGCGCATTGCCCGGCGCGGTGGGCGCGGTCTCGACGGCGCTGGTACCGGCGGTCGTGGCGGACGCCGCTGGTGCGGGGCCGATCGGCGGACGCACCGGCGCGCGGCGCAGCAAGAGGACGTCACGGCCACGATCGAGCTGCGCCGCCGGCTTCAGGTCGCCGACCAGAAAGGCGCGGCTCTCGTCGCGGCGGAGCTGGGTGATCGTGCCGACCGGGAAACCAGGCGGAAAGCGACCGCCGAGCCCGGAGGTGACGATCAGGTCGCCGTTCTTCACGTCGCTGGAGGTCGGGATGTTGGCCAGCTCCAGCCGGTCTCCACGGCCGTAGGCCACGAGGCGGATGCCGTTGCGCGAGACCGCGACCGGGATCGCGTGGTCCGGATCGGTCAGCAGCAGCACGGTCGCGGTGGACGAGCGCACTTCGATGACCTGGCCGAGCACGCCGCCAGCATCCAGCGCCGGCTGGCCGACGATCACGCCCTGCTTCGCACCGATGTCCAGCAGCAGGCGCTGCCGGGTGGGATCGAGGGCCACGTCGAGGACAGGCGCCAACTGCACGTCCAGGCCGCCCTGTTCCACCGCACCCAGCAGACCGCGCAGGCGTGCGTTTTCGGCCGCCGACGCCTGCAGCCGCGCGATGCGCGCGCCGCTGACCAGGAGTGCGTTGCGCAGGGTCTCGTTCTCTTTCGCCAGGCGCGCGCGCGTGGCGGTGTCGTCGCGCACGCTGTCGCCCAGTCTGGCCGGCAGCCCGGCCAGTCGCCACAGCGGCTGCGCCAGCACCTCGGCCTGCGTACGGACCGTCGTCAGCCAGCCGCCGCGATGGTCCAGCACCATCAGCGCGACCGCGAGCGCCAGCGCGACCAGCAGACGCAGCGTGCCGGCGATGTCCTCGGAACGGTGTGCGGAGGGGCCGGCGTAGGGAGGCACGTCAGGGCGTCAGGATGGCGTTCGGCGAAGGAAGGACGGCGAGGATTGTCGCGTATCGAAGTCGCGTGGCACGGGCTGCATGGCATCGGTCACGGGGGACCGGCGCATCTACCCGCAGGCCGGTTGCGGCATTGGTCAGGCACCACGCGTCCCGACCAATGCGTCGGAGCGGGTCATGGAGACCCATCCCCGAACGAAGTCATTCCGGCGAGAAGAACTCGTTGCCGTGCATGTCGACCAGTTCCAGCGCGCGGCCGCCGCCGCGCGCGACGCAGGTCAGCGGGTCATCGGCGACCTGCACGTGCAGGCCGGTTTCCTCGCTGATGAGCTTGTCGAGATCGCGCAGCAGCGCGCCACCGCCGGTGAGCACGATGCCGCGCTCGGCGACGTCGGCGCACAGTTCCGGCGGGGTCTGCTCCAGGGCCAGCTTGACCGCGCTGGTGATGCCGCCCAGCGGCTCGCGCAGGGCTTCCAGCACCTCGTTGGAATTGAGCTTGATCATGCGCGGCACGCCCTCGGCGAGGTTGCGGCCGGAGACTTCCATCTCCAGCACGCTGGCCTGCGGGTAGGCGCAGCCGATCTCCAGCTTGATGCGCTCGGCGGTGGCTTCGCCGATCAGGGTGCCGTGCGCGCGACGCACGTAGTTGATGATCGACTCGTCGAAGCGGTCGCCGCCGATGCGCACCGATTGCGCGTAGACGATGCCGTTCAGTGCGATCACCGCGATCTCGGTGGTGCCGCCGCCGATGTCGATGACCATCGAACCGCGCGCCTCGGTCACCGGCAGGCCGGCGCCGATCGCGGCGGCCATCGGTTCCTCGATCAGGTACACCTCGCGCGCGCCGGCCTCTTCGGCCGATTCCTTGATCGCGCGGCGCTCGACGTTCGTCGAACCGCAGGGCACACAGACCAGCACGCGCGGGCTGGGCTTGAGGAAGCGCGACTTGTGCACCTTCTTGATGAAGTACTTCAGCATTTCCTCGGTGTAGGTGAAGTCGGCGATCACGCCGTCCTTCATCGGACGCACCGTGGTGATGTGGCCGGGCGTGCGGCCGAGCATCTGCTTGGCCTCGCTGCCTACCGCGGCGACCATGCGGTTGCCGCCATTGGCGCGGTCGTGGCGCACCGCGACCACCGAAGGTTCGTTCAGGACGATGCCCTGGCCGCGCACGAAGATGAGGGTGTTGGCCGTGCCCAGATCGATGGACAGGTCGTTGGAAAACATGCCGCGGAACTTCTTGAACATCGGATGGCGTGCCGGTGGGTGCGGAGACGGAAGGGAACAGAGGGGAAAAGCGGGGACTTCGAAGCCGGGGCGAACGCTGCGGCGGGCCCGGAAATGCCGGCAAAACCGGGGGCGGGCGCACCATGTGCTGCGAACGCGCTAGGTTAGCAAAAAAACGGGAGAAGACTGCGCGTTCGCGCCCAGAATCCGGTGCCGGGGTTCATCCTGCCTGCATCCGTCGCCACCGCGATCACCGGGCACCGCCCGGGACATCGGCCAGGCCGTCGACCGTGTTCCGCAGCATCGGCCACCCCGCATCCGGCGGAAACTGGCCTCGCACCCGCCCAGCGGCTACGCTATCGCGCTCATTTCCCGGACGAAGACACGACACGATGGCTGCCCTGATCTGCGGGTCCCTGGCCTACGACACCATCATGGTGTTCCCGGACCAGTTCAAGAACCACATCCTGCCGGACAAGGTCCACATCCTGAACGTCTCGTTCCTGGTGCCGCGCATGCGCCGCGAGTTCGGCGGCTGCGCCGGCAACATCGCCTACAACCTGAAGCTGCTGGGCGGCGATCCGATCCCGATGGCCACCGTGGGCGCGGACTTCGGCCCGTACCGCGAGTGGTTCACCGAAATGGGCATCACCCTGGACCGCGTGAAGGAAATCCCGGAGCTGTTCACGCCCCAGGCCTTCATCACCACCGACCACGACAACAACCAGATCACCGCCTTCCACCCGGGCGCGATGATGCGGTCGTACGAGAACCACGTGCGCGACGTGCCCGGAGTGACCTTCGGCATCGTCAGCCCCGACGGCCGCGAGGGCATGATCCAGAACGCCCGCGAGTTCGCCGAAGCCGGCATCCCCTTCGTGTTCGACCCGGGCCAGGCCATGCCGCTGTTCAACGGCGAAGAGCTGCGCGCCTTCATCGAACAGGCCGACTACGTGACCGTGAACGACTACGAGTCCAGCCTGCTGCAGGAACGCACTGGCTGGGACGAGACCGTCATCGCCGGCAAGGTGAAGGCCTACATCGCCACCCAGGGCCCGCGCGGCGCGAAGATCTACGCCGAAGGCCAGACCTACGACATCCCACCGGCGCACGAGCGTCGCGTCACCGATCCCACCGGCTGCGGCGACGCCTTCCGCGCCGGCCTGATCTTCGGCATCGAGAAGGGTTACGACTGGCCGACCATCGGCCGCATCGGCAACCTGATGGGCGCACTGAAGGTGGAACACCCGGGCACCCAGAACCAGCGCTTCGACTACGAAGAATTCGCCGAGCAGTTCCGCCAGCAGTTCGGCTACGCGCTCTGACACCCACCGGCGGCGCGGGCCTGTGCACGTGCCGCCGATGCACATCGGCTACCCTGCGGACTTCCCCCGATACGAATGGAGTCCGACATGACCGTTGCCTACTGGTGCATCTTCATCGCCGCCATCCTGCCCTACGTGTGGATCACCATCGGCAAGGGTGCCGGCGAACGCTACGACAACCGCGACCCGCGCGGCTGGGCCGCGAAACAGGCCAATCCCCGCGTGCAGCGCGGGGTATCCGCGCAATTGAACGCCTTCGAAGCCTTCGCGCCGTTCGCGGCGGCGGTGCTGATGGCGCAGGCGGCGGGCACGGACCCGGCGCGGATCTCGCTGCTGGCCATGATCTTCGTCGGTTGCCGCGTCCTTCACGGCATCTTCTACCTGACCAATGCCCACCTGCTGCGCTCGCTGATGTGGTTCGGCGGCTTCGGTTGCATGGTCGCGCTGATGGCCGAAGCGGCGCTGCGCATCGCCTGATCCGGGCCCGGGTCGGCAGCCTGCGCCGTGCGGACTGCCGCCCATGCCGCAGACACGTTTGCGATCAGCCCATGTCGATCCGCGGCTCCAAGCCTGCGGGAACCAGGCCTGCCGGGGCCAGGCCTGCGGCGCTGCAGTCGCGCACCGCGCATTTTCCGGACGCACAAATAAAAAGAGCGCGCACATATAGTGCGCGCTCCCGGAGAAGACCATCCTGACGTCACCCGTGCAGGTGCGTTCCCCCCCTTGCAACCTCCGTATTGCAGCCAGCGTCCCTACCGGCTGGAGTGAGAATACCGATGCAATTTCCAATGCCAAGATGGGGGTACCGCCAAAAACGGCCAATCCCGGTGAGCGGGCATGAGCAACTCGCGCTATCTGACTGATTCACATGCTATCTATGGTGGCATGCCACCAAAAGCGGACAACGTACGGCCAATTTTGATAGCGACGTGAGTTCTGCTGTCATTTGCCATATCCTCAACGGAAGTGTTTCGATAACAGACAATCGCGCCGATTTGGTGAACTGAGTCACATAAATATGCATTCACAGGACCGGGTACGACTCGCACGCAGGCATGCAGGGCTTTCGCAGGCGAAGTTGGCACAGGCGATCGGCGTGCAACGCAGCGCAGTCAGCCACTGGGAGTCGCCCCAGGGCAAGAATCCCAGCGTCGACCACCTGCGGACCGTGGCCACGGTCACCGGGGTGGCGTTCGAGTGGCTGGCGACCGGGCGCGGCAAGATGCAGTTGTCCGAGGACGCGATGCTGGACTCGGTCTCGGCCGCCGACGCGATCCTGGTCGAGGACCCGCTGGAGCTGCGCCTGGTCACCTCGTTCCGCGAGGCGTCGCCGCGCACCCGCATCGCGATGGTCGAGATCCTCGAGGAACTGACCGCCAAACGCCTGGGCCGCACCCGGCCGCGCCGACCGGCGCTGGCAGCGGAATGAGCAGCGGCACGGCGGACGACGAGGTCCTGGTCTGCCTCTGCACCTGCCCGGACCCCGACAGCGCGCGGGCGCTGGGCCGGACCCTCGTCGAGGAGCGCCTCGCCGCCTGCGTCCAGCTGGTGCCGGGCATCGAATCGATCTACCGCTGGGCGGGCGCCGTCGAAACCGCCGGCGAGACGCTGCTGGTCATCAAGAGCACCCGGACGGCTTTCGACCGCCTGCAGTCCCGGCTGGTCGCGCTGCATTCCTACGAGGTGCCGGAACTCGTGGCATTGCCCGCTGTCGCAGGCTTGCCGGCTTACCTACACTGGGTGACCGACAGCACCCGCGCCGCCGATGCCGGCCCGCGCGATACCGCGCCCGCCACCGATTGAACCGTCCATGCCCTCCATGTTCCGACGCCTGATCGGCGCCCTCGCCCTGCTGCTGCCGCTGACGACCGCCCTGCCGGCCGCAGCCGTGATCGACGAGGACGACCTGCTTCCGGTCGACCAGGCCTATGTACTCAGCGCCGAAGCGTCCGGCCCGGATGCCGTGGCGGTGCGGTGGAAGATCGCCGAGGGCTATTACCTCTACCGTCATCGCATTTCGGTGCAGGCGACTGCGCCGGCCGGCGTCCGCAGCGGCGCGCTGCAACTGCCGAAGGGCAAGCCGCACGAGGACGAGTTCTTCGGCAAGACCGAAACCTATCGCGGCCTGCTGACGGCCACGCTGCCGCGCATCGTCGCGAGCGGCGGCAAGGTCACGCTGAAGATCAAGTACCAGGGCTGCGCCGACGCCGGCCTGTGCTACCCACCGCAGACGCGCATCCTCACCGTGTCGCTGCCAGGCGCATCGGCATCGGCCGCGTCATCGACGCCATCCGCGTCGCCCCCTGCGCCGCCGTCGGCGACAGCGGCGCAGACGCAGACGCCCGCTGGCGATGACGATTTCAATCCGCTCGCTCGCAGCACCGGCTCGGGCCTCGCCAGCGGGCTGGGCGGTGCGCTGGCCGGTGGCGGCGATGCACCGCGCACCGCGCTGCCGGAAGACCGTGCGTTCGGTTTCGAGGCGATCGTCGGCGACGGCAACACCCTGCTGCTGCGCTTCACGCCTGCGAACGGCTACTACCTCTACCGCGACCGCACCCAGGTCTCGCTCGATGCCGAAGGCATCACGCCGGGCACGCCGCGCTGGCCGCCGGGCAGCGCGCACCACGACGAGCATTTCGGCGCGGTCACCGTCTATTTCCGGCAGATCGATGTGCCGCTGCCGCTGTATCGCAGCACGCCCGACGCACAGACGGTGACGCTGCGCGTGACGTTCCAGGGCTGCGAAACCGACGGCATCTGCTACCCGCCGATGACCCGGCGCGTGCGCCTGTCGCTGCCGCGCGGCGGAGTGCGTGCGGCACCGACGGCAGGCTCCGTCGCAACGCATGCCGCAACCGCCGCAGCCGCGACAGGCAGCGCAGCCGCACGGGCCGAACAGGCCTCCACCACCGATGGCGCGGCGGCAGCGGCACTGGACACACCCGACGCGACATCCGCGCCGCAGAGCACTGCCGGGATCGCGAATATCACTGCGCCTGCAGATGGCAGAGACGATCCGGCAACGGCTGCACCGCCCGCGAACGACGCCCCCGCCGGCCTGCTCGCGGCGATGCTGCTCGCGCTGCTCGGGGGCCTGATCCTCAACCTGATGCCCTGCGTGCTGCCGGTGCTGTCGATCAAGCTGCTGGGCCTGGTCGAGAACAACGACGGCGCCGCGCGCGCGAAGTCGCATGCGCTCTGGTACACGGCCGGCGTGCTGCTGAGCTTCGTCGCGCTCGGCGCCACGGTGCTGGCGCTGCGCCACGCCGGCGAAGCGCTGGGCTGGGGCTTCCAGTTGCAGAAGCCAGGCGTGGTCGCCGCGCTCGGCCTGGTGATGTTCGCCTTCGGCCTGAGCCTGTCGGGCGTGTGGCACGTCGGCGGGCGCTGGGTGGGCGCCGGGCAGGGGCTGGCCAGCCGCAGCGGCCCGGCCGGCGATTTCTTCACCGGCGTGCTCGCGGTGGTGGTCGCGGCACCGTGCACCGCGCCGTTCATGGCGCCGGCGCTTGGCTGGGCCTTCACCGCATCGACCACGTCGGCGCTGCTGGTGTTCGCCTGCCTCGGACTGGGGCTGGCACTGCCGTTCCTGCTGGTCGGTTTCGTGCCCGCGCTGGCGCGCCTGCTGCCGCGCCCGGGCGCGTGGATGGACACGCTGAAGAAGCTGCTCGCGTTCCCGCTGTACGGCACCGCGATCTGGTTGCTGTGGGTGCTGGCGAAACAGCGCGGTGCGGACGCGGCAGGCCTGTGGGCCATCGCCGCGCTGGCCGTCGCGTTCGCGGCTTGGGCGTGGACGCATGCGCGCATGCACGCCGCTCGCTGGGGATTCGTCGCTGCATTGCTGGTCCTGCTGGTGGTGCCGTGGGCGCTGTCGCGCATCGCGTCGCTGCCCGCGAACGACACCGCACGCGCGCAGCAACCCGCCGACAGCGTCGCCGTCCCCTATTCCGCCCAGCGCCTCGCCGACCTGCGCGCCTCGGGTCGCGTGGTGCTGGTGAACATGACCGCCGACTGGTGCGTGACCTGCAAGGCCAACGAGAAGACCGTGTTCGCCCGCGACGGCTTCCGCGCCGCGCTGGAGACGCACAACGCGGTCTACATGGTCGGCGACTGGACCGACGTCGATCCCGACATCACCGCCTACCTGCAGCGCTACCAGGCCTACGGCGTGCCGCTGTACGTGGTCTACCCGCGCGGCGGCAGCGAAGGCACCAAGCTGCCGACGGTGCTGACGCCCGCGCTGGTGGAAGAGGCGCTGGCGAAGGCGGCGCAGTGATCGGCTGCCGCCCGTGAGCACTCGCACTGTCCTCCTTGTCGCCCTGATCGCCGCCATCCTCGGCGCCGTCGCCGGCGTGCTGGTGTCCGGCCCCGGGCCGCTGTGGCGCAGCAAGCTGGGCCAGCGCGTGCTGCAGGACACGATGGATGCCCGCGCGCCTGCACCGCCGGCCGGCGTGCAGGTCGCCGAAGTCGGCAAACCCATTCCCGCGCTGCGCCTGCCCGATCTGGCCGGCACGCCGACCGACGTGCCCGGCGCCTGGCGCGGACGACCGCTGCTGATCAACGTCTGGGCGAGCTGGTGCGGCCCGTGCATCGAGGAGATGCCGGAACTGCAGCGTTTCAGCGCGAAGGAAGGTGCGAACGGCGTGCAGGTGGTGGGCATCGCGCTGGACGATCCCGACGCGGTGCGCGCCTTCCTGCAACGCGTGCCAGTGGCCTATCCGATCCTGATCGAGAGCGCCGGCCCGGCCGATGCCAGCGTCTCGCTCGGCAATCGCAAGGGCGTGCTGCCCTACTCCGTGCTGATCGGCGCCGACGGCACGTTGCTGGAACGCCGGGTCGGCCCCTTCGTGCCGGGCGAGTTGGACGCCTTTGTCGCACCGGCACGCTGACGCACGACGCCGACCTTCGGCGCTGACATCCGGCGCCACCACACACCGCCGCATGCGACACAGCACGGCACCCGCGTGACCCCCTGCGGCACTCCTCGCATGGCAGCCCCGCAGGCATGCGCACGGACATCGACAGGCCGGCGATGCGTGGCCACTGCTTTTTTCGGGCCATTCATCCTGATCTGCCCGCAACGGACACCTACAATCCCTGACAGGAGCACTTGGCACGAAGAATGCTTTCGTGGAGGCAGGCGACGCATTCGCGACGCTGCTTTTCCGGGCACTGTCCCGGACCCGGTCGCACCGCGGCCGCTGGTCCGTCATCGATGGCGCCCGTCCCATCACCCCTGGTCGACTCCCATGTCCGCGAATACCGTGCCCTTCCCCGCGCAGAGCAGATTGTTCGGCAAGTACTTCGAGTACAGCCGCTACAACGACGTCGTGCGCTCGATGCACGGCATGCTGGCGGGCATCCCGGACGGCCAGGCCTGCGTGCTGTCGACGCTCGAAGGCCACCATCTCGCCCACGCCGCGGCGCCGATGCTCGACGCCCCGCGGTTGGCGGCGGTGGCCAGCGCCCTGTCGAACATGGCCGAGACCCTGACGCGCGACCTCGGCCAGCACGGCTTCACCGACATGGTGGTGCACACCGACGCCGGCATCGCGGTGATCCAGCGCGTGCCCCGGCCCGGCCAGCAGATGGTGATGCTGACCGCCACCGGCCACGAGACCAATCCGGGGCTGCTGACCAGCTTGACCCGGCATTGCGCGACCACCATCGCCACCCTCTGCTCCGCGGCCGCCCAGGAACGCTGACCCCTCTTACACGCGGCACGGCGCCACGCGCCCGGGCCGCAAGTCGCCGCCACGTGTGGCCGCGACGACCAGACAACCCGTGCAGGGCGACGGCCCCAGGCAGCAATGCCGGGGCCGTAACTTTTTATGACCCCAGCAGGCCCCTTGTTTCAAACGCCCAATTGAAAGTGAAGCGATCTTCGCCGATCTGGACAGTACTCCGGCTTTCGCGCAGACTGGCTTCCCAACTGTCGGACCAGTTCCATGGCGCGGCTCCTCGTCCTGCACGGCCCCAACCTCAACCTGCTCGGCACCCGCGAACCCGAGATCTACGGCCGCGCGACGCTGGCGGACATCGATGCGGACCTCGCCGAGCGCGCCGCTTCGGCCGGCCACCAGCTGGCCTCGTTCCAGTCCAATGCCGAGCATGCCCTGGTGGACCGCATCCAGGCCGCGAAAGGCCAGGTCGACTTCATCCTGATCAACCCGGCCGCCTTCACGCACACCTCGGTCGCCATCCGCGACGCCCTGGCGGCGGTGGCCATCCCTTTCATCGAAGTGCATCTATCCAACCCGCATACTCGCGAGCCGTTCCGCCACACCAGTTATTTCACCGACCTGGCGGTCGGCATCGTCGCCGGCTTCGGCCCGTTGAGCTACGGGCTGGCACTGGCGGCGGCGATGCGCCGTCTGGACTCCTGAACCACCCTGGCACGTCTCCCCTGAAACGACGCCGCGGCGCCCGCCGCAGCACCGAACGAGAACACCTCATGGACCTGCGCAAAATCAAGAAACTGATCGATCTGCTCGAAGAATCGAACCTCGCAGAGATCGAGATCAAGGAAGGAGAAGAATCCGTTCGCCTCGCCCGCGTGCCCAAGGGCGGCGTGGCCATCAGCGCGCCGCCGCCGGCGCCGTTGCACCTGGAACACACCCCGCGCGCCGCGCAGCCGGCCATGCCGATGCAGTCGCCGGTCGAAGCCGCCACCGGCGGCCGCAGCGGCCCCGAACTGCCCGCCGGCCATGTCGTGCGCTCGCCGATGGTCGGCACCTTCTACGCCTCGCCGTCGCCGGACAAACCGGCGTTCGTGAAGGTCGGCCAGTCGGTGAAGCAGGGCGAGACCCTGGGCATCGTCGAAGCCATGAAGATGTTCAATCCGATCGAGGCCGATGTCTCCGGTACCGTGCTCGCGATCCAGTGCGAAAGCGGCCAGCCGGTGGAATTCGACCAGCCCCTGTTCGTGATCGGCTGAGGACCCTCCCATGCTGGATAAGGTCGTCATCGCCAACCGCGGCGAGATCGCGCTGCGCATCCTGCGCGCGTGTCACGCGCTGGGCATCAAGACGGTCGCGGTGCATTCCACCGTCGATCGCAACCTCAAGCATGTCGCCATGGCCGACGAGTCGGTCTGCATCGGCCCGGCGGCGTCGAAGGACAGCTACCTCAACATGCCGGCGATCATCGCCGCCGCCGAAGTCACCGACGCCCAGGCGATCCATCCGGGCTACGGCTTCCTCAGCGAGAACGCCGACTTCGCCGAACGCGTGGAATCCTCCGGCTTCATCTTCGTCGGCCCGCGCGCCGAGACCATCCGGATGATGGGCGACAAGGTCGAAGCGATTCGCGCGATGAAGGCCGCAGGCGTGCCCTGCGTGCCCGGCAGCGGCGGTCCGCTGGGCGAAGATGCGAAGGAGAACGTGCGCATCGCCCGCGAGATCGGCTACCCGGTCATCATCAAGGCCGCCGGCGGCGGCGGCGGGCGCGGCATGCGCGTGGTCCACACCGAGGCCGCGCTGGTCGCCGCGATCCAGACCACCCAGAGCGAAGCCAAGGCCGCGTTCGGCAACGAACAGGTCTACATGGAGAAATTCCTGGAGAACCCGCGCCACGTTGAGATCCAGGTGCTGGCCGACGGCCAGGGCAACGCGATCCACCTCGGCGAACGCGACTGCTCGATGCAGCGCCGCCACCAGAAGGTCGTCGAGGAAGCGCCGGCACCGGGCATCACGCCGGAACAGCGCGAGGAGATCGGCCGCGTCTGCACCGAAGCCTGCGTGCGCATCGGCTATCGCGGCGCCGGCACCTTCGAGTTCCTCTACGAGAACGGCCGCTTCTACTTCATCGAGATGAACACCCGCATCCAGGTGGAGCATCCGGTGACCGAGATGATCACCGGCATCGACCTGGTGAAGGAGCAGTTGCTCATCGCCGCCGGCCACAAGCTGTCGATCAAGCAGAGCGACATCGTGCTCAACGGCCACGCCATCGAGTGCCGCATCAACGCCGAGGACCCGGACACCTTCCTGCCCTCGCCCGGCCTGATCAAGCATTTCCACGCCGCCGGCGGCCCCGGCGTGCGCGTGGACTCGCACATCTACGAAGGCTACGCGGTGCCGCCGAACTACGACTCGATGATCGGCAAGCTGATCGTGCACGCACCGGATCGCGCCACGGCGATCGCACGCATGAAGGTGGCGCTCAGCGAAATGGTCGTGGACGGCATCAAGACCAACATCCCGCTGCAGCAGCGGATCATGGCCGACATCGGTTTCCAGACCGGCGGCCAGAACATCCATTACCTCGAAAAGCGCCTGGCCGAACGCAAGGAAAAGACGCTGTCGATCCTCTGACGCCTCGCGCCATCGCATGCAGCCTCGACGCCCCGGCCTGCCGGGGCGTCGTCGTTTCGGGCATGCGTGCGATGCGCAGCGCTCAGGCTTCGCGCGCGTAGCCCGACACGGTGTCGACGACCACCGTCGCGCACTGCGGATTGCCGCCGAACACGAACTCGGGCGAACCGCCCGCGCCTGCACGCAGGGTCACGGTGACATAGGGATCGATATAGGCCGCATCTTCCTTGCGGTTGTCGGCCTCGGGCAGGTCCATCTCGATCGGCCAGTCGATCGCACCGCCCACCGGCGGCGGCGGATCAAGCCGGCGCATCTCGCCGAATTCGCGGTAGCCGGTCTCTTCGAGCATCAGCACGGTGCCGTCGTCGTTGCGGAACAGCACCTTGAGGCGATCGATGGCCATGGGCGTGCTGGTCGGGCCGGATGAACACCAGCCCTGGGCGCCATGCAGCCGGGCACCGGGGAAACGGGATCGGATCAGATCCACCGCCACCGCGACGCGTTCGTTGAAGCTACCGATGGCCATCGAGCGGATCCTTGGCGTGAGACGCGGCATCCGGCCGCGACGGTGCGCAGGCGGGGGAAGGACCAAGGCAGGTTACACGACGCGGCCGCTCGGGCCGACATCGGTTTCGGCGACCACGTCCCCCCAGGCCGTGGTGGATCCGGCAGGGCGGACCTGAATGGATAAACGCGTTTGGGCCCCCGGATCGGACAGCATCCTGCACATTGGCCCCGTATCATCTGCGCATTCCTCAAGTCTCCAGGGAAGGCCCGGACAGGTGAACACCGAATTCCATGTCGTCGGCAGCGATCCGCGCAAGATCGAAGCCGATCTGAGGACGCTCTCGCAGCGCATCGATGGCGTCCTGCGCCGGCACTACGCCACGCTCGGCATGATGCGCCTGCTGACGCCGCCCCGGCACCTGCGTCATCGCGGGCGGCGGATCTCCATGCACGCACCGTCGCGCTGGCTGGTGATGGCGTCCGCGCTGCTGATCCTCGCTTCGGCCGCCACGATCTGGCTGCCGCCCCTGATCTCGCCACGATGGATTCCCTCGGACTGGCTGCCGCCGCAGCTGTCGCCGATCACCGTCGGCATCGTCATCGCCGCGCTGGTGCTGTTCGAACGCCTGATCTACCCGCGCATCGTGCTGGCCCGCTACACCTTCCGGCTGATGCGGCTGGAACGCGTCGATGCCGGCGGCGATTTTCCCTGCGTCTACACCGTGGCCCCCGTGCCGGACACCGCCAGCGGTTTCGGCTGGGAGGGCTGGAAGCGCACGCAGAACCTGACGCCCGGCGACCTGGTCATCGCCGTCTCCGACGCGCAGAACAACGGACGCGGCCTGATCCTCCTGCGCACCGAGGGACGCCTGCCCGCACTGATGTGGGACCGCAACCTGATGCAGCTGGACGCGTTCCCGGCGCTGCCCAAGGACGTGCGTCTGCTCGCCCAGCACTTCGACCGCGCCTGCGACCGCCACGCCGCGCACGCCGACCGCATCGAGCGCAGCCGCAACCTGCGCTCCGGCCAGGTGGAGCCACCCGCCCCGCCCGTCGATCCGGCGCAGGCCTGGCAGGGCGTCGCGCTCGCGCCCGCGCTCAAGCAGCGCCTGGCCACCCTGGCCGCGCACTTCGTCGAAGGCCGCGCCACGGCCACCCACGGCCTGCTGCTGTACGGCCCGCCGGGCACCGGCAAGACGCGCATCGCACGCGCCTTCGCCGAATGCATGGGCTGCACCTTCTATCCGCTGTCGCTGCCCGACCTGAAATCCGGCTACGTCGGCCAGAGCGGCGAGAACGTCAAGGCACTCTGGCGCAAGGCCGTGGCCGAGCCCTGCGCGGTGATCTTCGTCGACGAATGCGAAACCGTGTTCGGCCGTCGCGGCGGTGCCAACACCGACAGCTTCGTCGAGGAGATCGTCACCGCCTTCCTCGCCCAGTGGGATGGCTTCGAAAAGCAGAAGCACGTCTGGGTGATCGGTGCGACGAACCGCCGCGACCTGATCGATCCCGCGCTGCTCTCGCGCTTCGAGGACCAGATCGAGATCGGACTGCCCGACGACGCGCAGCGCCTGGAGATCCTCGCCGAAGAGTTCGGGCGGCTGGGCATTCCGCCGCCGCTGCCGCCGCGCACCATCCCGCTCACCACCGGGCTCTCCGGCCGGGACCTGATCGGCCTGGCCAAGCGCGCCGCGCGCGAGCACGGCACGCAGCACGCACTGGGCGACGATGCGTTCGAAAGCCTGACCAAGGCGCTGCGCAAGCAGGGCTCCACGGCCACGGATGCGCGCGCCAGCTGGGACACATTGGTGCTGCCCGAGGCGACGCTGAAGGAGCTGAAGACCACCGCCGGCCTGCTGCAGCACGCCGACACCTTCCGCAAGCGCGGCATCGGCGTGCCGCGCGGGCTGCTGCTCTACGGTCCGCCGGGCACCGGCAAGACCCAGGTCGCGCGCACGCTGGCCAACGAAACCGGCCTGCGCTTCATCGGCGCGTCGACGGCCGACATCAAGCAGGGCTATCTCGGGCAGAGCGGCCAGAAAGTCCGCGAACTCTTCGAACGCGCGCGCGAAGCCGCGCCGTCGCTGCTGTTCATCGATGAGCTCGACATCATCGCTGCCACGCGGGGTGGACAGAACGACGTCATCCTCACCGAGATCGTCGGCCAGCTGCTGCAGGAAATGGATGGCATCGCCGCGCAGACGCAGCCGGTCTTCGTGCTGGCCGCGACCAACCGCGTCGACCAGATCGATCCGGCCGTGCTGTCGCGCCTGCCCAAGCAGATCGAGATCCCGCTGCCCGATCGCGACGCCATGGCGCGCCTGCTCGCGGTGCTGCTCGATGGCAAGCCGCTGGCCTTCTCCGTCGCCGAGGGCACGCGCACGCTGGCTGCGCGCTGCAACGGCAAGAGCGGGCGCGACCTGCGCAGCTGGGTGGAAAGCGCCGAGCATCGCGCCGTGGCGCGTGCGATCGAAGCCGGCGATCCGGATGCGGTGGCGATCGCGCTGGCAGACTTCGATTGAAACGCCTCGATTGAAACGCCCTGATCGCCCCCCCGCCGTCGCGCTCAGTGCGCGCTGCGACTCAGGTAGACGATCAGCAGCTCCAGGTCCGCTTCGCCGTCCTGCAGGATCGCGTGCGTGCTGCCGGCGCGCGTGAGCAGGACGTCGCCGGCGGCGACCGCATGCTCGCGACCATCGAGAAAGTAGCGCCCGCGCCCGGCGAGCACGTAGTAGATCTCGTCGTGGTCGTGCGGATGCAGGCCGATGCCCGCGCCTTGGCGCAGCACGCGGCGACGGAACTGGAACGGCATGTCCCCGGCATCGGCGAACATCGGATAGGCCACGGTCTCGCCGGGTCCGCCATGCGGACCGGGTTGCAGGCGCGCGGCGATCGCATCGCGCGCCTGCACCACGGACGGATGCGGCTGTGCGGCGCGATCGGCGAGCGCTGTCGGCTTCGCGCCGCAATCGGTATCGCGCACCACGGTCGGTGCCAGCGACGGATCGAGCCTCTTCCATTCGTCGACCACGAAACAGGCCACCGCGACCGCACCGGCATCGCGCAGATGGGTGTCGTCGGCCTGCGGCTCCGTCGGCGTGCGCGCTTCCGGCACGTGCATGAAGAAACGCTTCGACGGCTCGTCGCCCAGCGCGCGCAGCCAGTCCATGCTGCGCAGATTCAGATCGATCATGCCGATACGCTCGCGCTCGGCGAGATCACGCACGGCCTGCGCGTAAAGGCCATGCGTATCGAGCAACTGCCCGCGATCGAACTTGCGTCGCGCCACAGGCGTGACGAGGATCGGCGTCGCGCCGCGTTCGCGCGCGAGCTGCACGTAGCGCATCAACCACGCGGGAAACGCCTCGCGAGGCTCGTTGTAGCGAGACGGGTCTTCGAGCTTCGCGTCGTTGTGGCCGAACTGCACCAGCAGCACGTCGCCTGCGCGCAGGTCTTTCGCGATGCCATCCAGCCAGCCCTGCTCGATGAAGCTGCGCGCGCTGCGTCCACTCTGCGCGTGGTTGTGCACCGACCACGCCTTGGCATCGAGGAAGGACTGCAGTTGCATGCCCCAGCCCTGGCGCGGCGCGCGCTCCGGGCCGTAGGCGCTGGCGGTGGAATCGCCGGCGATGAAGACGCGGCGCAACGCTGTGCTTTCGTGCATGTCGTTCGCGTGCGCTGCGATCGCGCACGCGAGCCAGAGGCACAACGCGAGCGCGATGCGCATCACGGCCTTTTCAGCGCGCCAGCCAGCCGCCGTCGACGGGAATGATCGCGCCGTTGACGTAGTCCGACGCGCGGCTGGCGAGGAAGATCGCCGCGCCGGCGAGGTCGCCGGGCTCGCCCCAGCGGCCGGCCGGGATGCGGTCGAGGATCGCCTTGCTGCGCTCGGCATCGGCGCGCAGCTGCGCGGTGTTGTCGGTGGCCATGTAGCCCGGTGCGATCGCGTTGATGTTCACGCCCTTCGCGCCCCACTCGTTCGCGAGCAGCCGGGTGATGCCGGCGATGCCCGACTTGCTCGCGGTGTACGAAGGCACGCGGATGCCGCCCTGGAACGACAGCATCGACGCGATGTTGATGATCTTGCCGCCGCCGTTCGCGATGAAATGCCGACCGGCCGCCTGGCACATGAAGAACGCGGACTTGATGTTCACGTTCATCACGTCGTCCCAGTCCTGCTCGCTGAAATCCACCGCATCGGCGCGACGGATCAGGCCGGCGTTGTTCACGAGGATATCGAGCCGACCCAGCCCGGCGACGGTTTCCTCGACGATGCGCGCAATGGGCTCGACCGAGATCAGGTTGGCCTGGATGTCGATGAAGCGGCGGCCGAGTGCGCGCACCTGCGTGGCGGTCTCCTCTGCCGGCACGATGCCGGCGACCGCGATGTCCGCGCCCGCCTTCGCCAGCGCCAGCGCGACGCCCTGGCCCAGGCCGGTGTTGCCGCCGGTGACCAGCGCGACCTTGCCGGTCAGATCGAACAGTGTATTGCTCATGCGCGCCTCACTTGAGTTGGCAGATGTCGAGCTGGTGCATGTCGGTGTAATCGAGGTTCTCGCCGCCCATCGCCCAGATGAAGCCGTAGTTGCGCGTGCCCGAGCCCATGTGGATCGACCACGGCGGCGACACCACGGCTTCCTCGTTGCCGATGACGATGTGGCGCATGTCCGAGGGCTCGCCCATGAAGTGCATGACCTTCTGGTCGTCGCCGAGGCCGAAGTAGAAATACACCTCGCTGCGGCGATCGTGCAGATGCGGCGGCATCGTGTTCCAGACGCTGCCGGATTTCAGCAGGGTCAGGCCGAGCAGCAGCTGGCACGACTGGCAGGTCGCGGGCACGATGTACTGGTAGATGGTGCGTTCGTTCGAGGTTTCCAGCGCGCCGCGTTCCAGCGGCACCGCATCGGCAATCGAGATGTGCTTGGTCTCGTAGCGCGCGTGCGCAGGCGTGGAAAACAGATAGAAGCGCGCGGGATTGCCGGCATCGACGGACGCGAAGGTCACGTCCGCGCTGCCCATCGGCACGTACAGCGCATCGCGCGACTTGAGCGTGTAGGCGACGCCGTCGACGGTCACGGTACCGTCGCCGTCAGCGACGTTCACCACGCCCAGTTCGCGGCGTTCGAGAAAGGGTTTGCCGGCCGCGGAGGCCGGCTGGGTTTGCACGGGCAACGAAAGCGTGGAACGCACCGGCGCGGCGCCGCCGACGACGATGCGTTCGTAATGGGTGTAGTTCAGCCGCACCGCATCGGCGACGAACAGGCCGTCGATCAGGTAGCGGTCGCGCAACTGCTGGTTGCTGGCGCCGTCCATCGAGTCCGGATGGCAGGCGTGAAGGGTCTTCTCGAACATCGTTCCCCCAGTGGGATCCCTCGGTCGGGCTCGATCATAGCCGGCTTTTCGTCAAATTGACACCGGTTACCAAATGCGACGTGAAACGCTGCACCAGGACTGCGGCACGCAGGAAAAGCGAGGCTTCAGCCCGCCTGCGGCGGCAGGCAGGAATCGCGGGCGACGAGGTGCGGGGTCACGCTGGCCATCACCGACGCCTGGCTGGCGTCCTGCGCGAGCAGCAGCGAAGCCGCCTGTCGGCCAACGTCGCGCACCGGCAGGCGGATGGTGGTCATCGCCGGCCACAGCTGCGAGGCGAGCGGGCTGTCGTCGTAACCGACCACGGACAGCTCGACCGGGATGGAAATGCCCATGCGCTGCGCGGCCTTGTAGACGCCCGCGGCCATTTCGTCGTTGCAGGCGAAGATCGCGGTGGGGCGGTCGGGACGCGACAGCAGTTGCTCGGCGCCGGCCACGCCGGATTCGAAGGTGTAACCGCCTTCGTAGACATGTTCCGACGGCACCTGGATGCCGCGCTTGGCCAGCGCGTCGAGGAAGCCGCCACCGCGCTCGATCGACGAGCGATAGCGCTTCGGACCGGTGATCAGGCCGATGCGCCGATGGCCGAGGGATTCGAGGTAGTCCGCTGCTTCCGCACCGGCGATGCGATCCTGCGTGACCAGCATGCGCCCGGCTTCGTCGAACGGCACCGAGGCGATGCGCACGTAGCGGCAATCCACCTCGCGCAGCGCATCCGCAAGCGCCTGGTCTTCCGAGACGCGCGGGATCAGGATGACGCCGTGCAGCTTCTGCTGCAGCACGAAACGACGGATGCCGTCGATGTAGCCTTCGCGCTTGCTGTCGCAGGGATGCACGACGAGTTCGTAGCCGGTGTCCCGCAGCGCATCGAGCACGCCGTACTGCATGTTCACGATGTACTGCGCGGTCGGATTGTCGAAGACCAGCCCGACCAGGAACGACTTGCGGAAGGCCAGTCCACGCGCCTGCGGATCGGGCGCGTAACCATACTCGCGCATGAGCGCGTGCACTTTCGCCCGCGTATCCGGCTTGACCAGCGGCGAATCGTTGATGACGCGCGACACCGTCTTCTTCGACACGCCGGCAAGCCGCGCGATGTCGTTGATGGTGGCCTTGCCCGGCGCCGGCGGCTGCTGGGCGGTGGTGCTCCTGGGGACGGTCGTTTTCGCGGTCATGCGGGGATTATGGCTCGAATCTGCAACGGTTTGTCTCCGGGTGGACATTCGGCCTCGGCATCGGCGCTCACAGGATCGCCGGCAGCCACAGCGACACTGCCGGCACGAAGGCCACCGCCAGCAGGACGAACAGCGCCGCCAGCCAGAACGGCCAGATGGTGCGCAGGGCCTCGCCGATGCCGATCCGGCCGATCGCGGTGCCCACGAACAGCACCGATCCGACCGGCGGCGTGACCAGGCCGATGCCGCCGGCGAGGATCAATACGACACCGAATTGAAGCGGATCGATGCCGTAGGCCTTCGCCACCGGCAGGAAGATCGGCGTGCAGATCAGGATCATCGGCGCCAGGTCCATGAAGGTGCCGAGCAGCAGCAGCACCAGCACGATGAGCAGCAGCACCATGGCCTTGTCGTGGGCGATCGCGCGCAGCGCATCGACCGTTGCGGCCGGCACCTCGAGATAGGCGAGCATCCAGCCGAATGCGGCCGCTGCCGCGATCACGAACAGGATCGCGCCAGTGGTCCTGGCAGCATGCGCCAGCGTATCGAGGAACGTCGACCAGCCAAGCGACCGATACGCAAGGCCGGCGACGAGCAATGCGTACAGCACCGCGACGGCGGCACTCTCCACTGCGGTGAAGATGCCCGCGCGGATGCCGAAGAAGATCAGCGCCACCAGCAGTAATCCGGGCAGCGCGGACACGAAGCGCCGCGCGAGCGCCGGGAATCCCGGGAACGCCTCGGTGCCGTAGCCGGCGCGACGCGCCAGCACGTAGGCCGTGGCCATCATCGCCAGCGTCATCAGCAGCGCAGGCAGCATGCCCGCCGCGAAGAGATCGACGATCGAGACGCCGCCACCGGCTGCCGCCGAGAACAGGATGAGGTTGTGCGATGGCGGCACCAGCAAGGCGACCAGTGCCGCGTTGATGCTCACGTTCACCGCATAGTCCTTGGCGTAACCGCGCTGGACCATCTGCGGAATCATCGCGCCGCCGACGGCGGACACGTCGGCGATGGCCGAACCGGACACGCCGCCGAAGAACAGCGAGGACACGATGCTGACCTGGCCCAGTCCGCCGCGCATGCGTCCGACCATCGCGCTGGCGAGCCCGATCAGGCGCTCGGAAATGCCGCCGCGCATCATGATCTCGCCGGCGAGGATGAACAGCGGAATCGCCACCAGCGACGAAGAGCCCGCGCCTGCGGTGATCTGCTGCACCAGGACCAGCGGCGGCAGGTCGACGTAGAGTAGGGTCGCCAATGTCGCGACGGTCAGCGCGTACGCCACCGGCACGCCGATGGCGAGCAGCAGGCTGAAGGCGAGGAAGAGGATCGCGATGGCCATGTCAGCGGGCCTCCGCGGAAACAGGGGCGTCCTGCCGCGTGCGCAGCGGCAGGCAGCGGCCGATCGCGAACACCACCATCAGCGCGCCGCCCAATCCGACCGGCGCATACGGCAGCGACTCGGGAAACGGCGCGCCCGCTGCGCGCACATCGACGCCATCCAGGAACAGGCGTGTCGCCCACCAGGCCAGGCCCGCGCCGAGCAGCGCGATCAGGCCCTTCGTCGCGAGGAACAGCGCACGACGCAGTCCCGGCGGTGCGGCATCGGCGAGCAGCGTGAATGCGAAGTGGCGCTCGTGGTGCACGCCGGCCGCCGCACCGAACGACATCGCGCCGGTCAGCAGCACCGCCGTCGCGGGTTCGATCCAGCCCGGCGAATGATCCAGCACGTAGCGCGCGAATACCTGCCAGCCCTGCACCGCGACCAGGACCGCCAGCGCGGTCGCTGCCACGCCGATGGTCAGCGACGCGAGCCGGTCGAGCGCGCTGCGCGGCGCCTGTGTCGCTGCCTGGGTCATGCTGCTTCCCTCATCGTGATCTCCGCTCGACATCGGATCAGCCCGCCGCATCGCGGATGGCGGCGTGCAATGCGCGCAGCGTCGGATCGCGCAGCAGTTCGCGCACCAAGGGTTCCGCCGAGCGCCTGAAGGGTGCGACATCGACCGTGTTCATGCGGATGCCGGCATCGACCAGCGCGCGCCGGGCCTCGGCTTCCGAGGCATCCCACCGCTGGCGCATCACCTTCACCGATTCGCGCGACGCATCGAACAGCAGGCCGCGATCGGAGCGCGACAGGGCATCGAGCGTGCGCTTCGACACCAGCAGCGCATCGGGCGCAAAGGAATGCCCGGTCTGCGACCAGTAGCGCGCGGCCTCGAAATGCCGACTGGCATGGAAGCTGCGGATGTTGTTCTCCGCGCCATCGATCAGATGCGTTTCCAACGCGGAGAACACCTGTCCGATCGGCAGCGGCGTGGGGTTGCCACCCAGCAGGCCGATCAGCTCGATGAAGATGTCCGATGGCGGCACGCGGATCTTCAGGCCGGCCAGATCGCGCGGCGCATGCAGCGGCCGGCGCGTGTTGTAGAAGCAGCGCGGCCCGCTGTCGTACAGCGCCAGGCCGACCACGCCCCGCGCCTCGAAACCGCGCAGCACGTCGGCACCGACCTTGCCGTCGTGCACGCGACGCTGGTGCGCGGTCGAATCGAACGCGAACGGCATGCACAGCGCGCGCGTCAGCGGAAAGGCGTTGTTGAGCGCGCCGGTATAGACCCGCGTGAAATCGATCGCGCCGTAGCGCGCCATCTCCAGCGTCTCGGATTCGCGACCGAGCTGGCCGGCGTGATACATGCGGATGCGCAACCGGCCACCGGTCTCGCGTTCGAGCGTTTCGCCGATCCAGCGCACGGCCGCGACCGTCGGGTAATCCTTCGGATGCACGTCGGTCGCGGTCAACACGCCGGCTGCGCGACGATCGCTGGCCAGCGCATCGGTCGCGGCGACGGCACCGAGCGCGCACAGGCCGCCCAGCAGCCTGCGACGGCCCCGGTTTGCCGGGACGGCCTCCGCTGCGATCGTGCCCGCCGCAGTCACGAGGGTTTTGCGTGGACTCATGCGCCCTCCTCTGGTCGCGCCTGCCGCATCGCGATGACGATTTCGGCAATGCCATCGAACATCACGCGCGCATGCTGGCCCGCGACCACATCGTGGATGCCGGTCGCGGCGCCGGTGGACACCCACTGCCCCGCGCGCAGCGGCATGCCCCGAATCGCGCAGCGCGCCAGCGCGAAGCGCAGCGCGGCGACCAGTCCGCCGGCGATGCCGCTCGCACGGCCCTGTCCGACTTCGACCTCGTCCACCCGCGTGCGACAGGCCAGATCGTCGCGCAGCGCGGCACGCCAGTCGACCACCGCCGGGCCCAGGATCAAACCGGCGTTGTTGCCGAAGTCCGAGACCACGACCGCCGGCCCCAGGTCGTTGATCATCGGCATCGGGCTGCCGGCCAGTTCCGCACCGACGTGCAGGCTGTCGACCATGGCCAGCGCCTCCTCGTCGGTCCACGCGCGCTTGCCCGGCGGCGCATCCCGGCCGATGCCGAACACGAACTCGGCTTCCACCGCGGCGAAGCCTCCGGGAATGACATCGAATGCGCCTTCGTACACCGGCAGACCATCGGCGGTGCGCGCCCCGGCCGAAGGCGCCTGCACCGCGCTGGCGAAGATCGGCCCGACCAGACGTTCCTCGCCCATCCGCGCCAGCCATGCGTCGGGAATCTTGCCGACCTTCCAGCCCGCGACCGGACGACCCCACAGCGCGATCGCCTCATCCTGGCGGGCATAACCGGCATCCAGCGTCGACGGCAAAGCACCCGGATACACCGGCAAGGCCTCGGCGCGCCGGCGGGCCCCGGTCAGGCGCAGGGCGACCTCGCGGTGCTCGGCATCGTCTCCCATCACGGTCTCGGTCATCGGTGGCCCGGTCTGAATGCGTCCAGGGGAGTTGTATAGGAAACCGGTGTCATTGACAATCCGCAGTGCACGATAAGGCACCCCCCGGGAGGGACCAGGCATGACCCGCAGCATCGTCCGCACCGTCACCCGCACCTTCGCCGGATTGGCGATGGCCCTGTCCTTCACCGTCGGCGCAGCATCCCCATCGACGCCGGTCACGCCCGCCTTCCCCGGCGCCCAGGGCTGGGCCGCGCACACGCCCGGCGGGCGCGGCGGACGCATCCTCCGCGTGACCACGCTGGCCACGGAAGGCCCGGGCTCCTTCCTCGAAGCGGTGAACGCCAAGGGCCCGCGCATCGTGGTGTTCGAGGTCGGCGGCGTGATCGACCTGCAGCTGAAGACCGTGAAGATCCGCGAGCCGTTCCTGACGATCGCCGGACAGACCGCGCCGCAGCCGGGCATCACCCTGATCCGGGGCGGCATCGATATCGCCACGCACGATGTCGTGGTGCGCCATCTGCGCGTGCGCCCGGGCGAAGCCGGCCAGCCCAAGCGCAGTGGCGTGGATTTCGACGCGATTTCCACCGTCGGCGCGCGCGACGTGATCGTCGACCATTGCTCGCTGACCTGGGCCACCGACGAGAACCTGTCCGCGTCCGGCACGCGCTTCGGCGGCGATACGCCGGAGCAGTGGCGCGCGAACACCTCGCACCGCATCACCTTCAGCAACAACCTCATCGCCGAGGGCCTGGCGCATTCCAGCCACGGCAAGGGCGAGCACTCGAAGGGCTCGCTGATCCACGACAACGCGCGCGACATCCTGATCGTCGGCAACCTCTACGCGCACAACAACGAGCGCAACCCGATGTTCAAGGGCGGCACGCAGGGCACGGTGATCAACAACCTGATCTACAACC
Organism: Lysobacteraceae bacterium; assembly: GCA_036404915.1. Classification (GTDB taxonomy): domain Bacteria; phylum Pseudomonadota; class Gammaproteobacteria; order Xanthomonadales; family Xanthomonadaceae; genus Lysobacter_I. Next base: position 15,913 of record DASWYO010000051.1, on the reverse strand, counting down.
CGGGCCAGCGCGCGGTGCACTACAACCTCGTCGCCGCCGAATGGGACGGCCACCCGTACCAGGACGGACGACTGTCGCTGATCGGCAACGTCATGCGCGGTGGGCCGGACACGCCGCAGGACGCGGTGTTCTTCATGTTCGGCGGCTCCGGCTGGCTCGACCTGCACCTGCAGGACAACATCGCGGTGGACCGCATCGGCGAGCCCCTGCCGATGCAGGGACGCTACAGCACCGCGCCGGCCGGCGTACGCGCGCTCAAGGCCGCGCCTGCCCTGCCCTTCGGCGTGACGCCACTGGCGGCGAAGGACGTGCAGGACGCGGTGATCGCCAACGCCGGCGCACGCCCGTGGGACCGCGACGACATCGACCGTCGCATCCTCGCCGACACCATCGAAGGTCGTGGCGGAATCATCGACAGCGAGCAGGAGGTCGGCGGCTATCCGAAACATGCAGAAACCCGCCAGGCCTTCGTCGAAGCCGACTGGAACCTCGACACCATGGAACCGCTGAAGCCGCTGCCGCGTCGCGAACCGCTGCGCTGACATGACGCGCGACGGCATCGATTCCGCGCGACGTCGCCTGCTGCTGGCAGGCAGCGCATTCGCGTTGACGCCGATGTCGACGTTTGCCGTCACCAGCGCCGACAGGGTGCGTGCGATGCCTGGCGCCATGGTGCGCGTGCGCGGCGGTCGACTGCGCGGGACGCGCGACGTGCTTGCGGATGGCCGCGAGGTGCTGTCGTTCCGCCATGTGCCCTACGGGGCGGACAGCGCGCGCCACCGCTTCGGGCCGCCGCAGCAGGAGCCCGCATGGCGCGGCGTGCGCGACGCGACCCGCTTCGGTCCCGTCGCTGCGCAGTCCGGTGCACTCGGACCCGGCAACGAGGACTGCCTGTCGCTCAACGTGTGGACGCCATTGATCGGCAACGCAAAACGTCCGGTGCTCGTGTACATCCACGGCGGTGGCTACACCACCGGCGGCGGCAACGACCCGCTGTACGACGGCACGCGCCTGTGCCTGCGCGGCGATGTCGTGGTCGTTACCGTGCAGCATCGGCTCAACCTGTTCGGCTACCTCTACCTCGGGGAGTTCGATGCGCGCTTCGCGGCCTCGGGCAACGTCGGCCAGCTCGACCTGATCGCCGCACTGCAATGGATCCGCGAGCACATCGGTGCGTTCGGCGGCGACGCGGACAACGTCACGCTGTTCGGCCAGTCCGGTGGTGGCGCGAAGATCGCTACGCTCATGGCGATGCCGGCGGCCAAGGGCCTGTTCCACCGCGCGATGACGATGAGCGGCCAGCAGGTCACCGCCGCCGGTCCCCGTGCCGCCGCGCAGCGCTCGCAGCTGTTCCTGCAGGCGCTCGGCCTCTCGCCGGATCGGCTCGACCCGCTGCTCGACATGTCCGCCGCGCGCCTGCTCGACGCCGCGCGCACCCGCGACCCTTCGCGCATCGAAGACATGGCGCTGTACTTCGGGCCCGTGCTCGACGGCATCGACCTGCCGCGCCATCCCTTCCATCCCGATGCGCCGCCGCAATCCGCGACCGTGCCGATGATCATCGGCAACACGCGCGACGAGACGCGTGCGTTCCTCGGCAACGATCCCGCGCATCACGCGCTGACCTGGGACAGCCTGCCGGCTGCGCTGCGGCGCCATCAATACGTCGACCTGCCGACCGACGTGGTGATCGACGAATATCGCCGGCTCCATCCTGCATACACGCCCAGCGAGATCTTCTTCGCCGCGACCACCGCCGGACGCTCGTGGCGCGGCGCGGTGCTCGAAGCCGAGGCACGCGCACGCCAGGGCGCCTCCACCTGGGTCTACCAGCTGGACTTCCCATCACCGCTCAATGACGGCCGCGATCGCGCGCTGCACACGCTCGACATCCCGCTGGTGTTCGACAACATCCGCCAGCCCGGTTCGCGTACCGGCGATGGTGCCGATGCACAACACGTCGCGGACGCGATGAGCGACGCGCTGCTGGCATTCGCGCGGCATGGCGACCCGAACCACACTGGCCTGCCGCACTGGCCACGCTACGATCTGTCGCGTCGCGCCACCATGGTCTTCGACCGCGAATCCCGCGTCGAAGACGACCCGCGCGGCGGCGAACGACGCCTCTACGAACAGGCGCCGTTCGTGCAGCGCGGGACGTTCTGATCTGCTCGCTTTGATCTTTCGCGACCATCCGCACCCGATGCCGGCACACGGGCCGTCATCGCACTGCTCTTCGGGAATCAGCCGACCCAAAAAAATGGCGGTCGCGCCCACCGTCAGGGCGCGCCGCCAAGGGGGAGGGAGGGCCTGCGTCAGAACGTGTAGCGTCCACCCACGAAGAACTGACGGCCGGTGTGGTGGTAGACCGAGGCGCGATCGCCACGGGAATCGACGAACTGGTCGTTGAATTCGTCGGTCAGGTTGATGCCTTCCAGCGTCACCGAGAACTTGTCGGTCACGTTGTAGGTCAGCGATGCATCGAGGTTGAAGGTCTCTCGCTTGCCCTCGACATCGTTGTTGTTGCGCCCGGGCACCACCTGCAGGTAGTCGTCGCGATACGAGCCGGAAACGCGTGCGCTGAAGCGCTTGTTCTCGTAGTACAGCGTCGCGTTCCAGGCATCCGGAGACAGGTTCACCAGGTCTTCGGTCACGTACAGGCTGCTGTTCGGCGAGATCGCGTAATCGATCTCGGACTCCACGTGCGTGTAGTTCAGCAGCACGCCGAAACCGCTCCAGAGACCGGGCAGGAAGGTGAAAGGCTGCTGGTAGTTGATCTCGAAGCCCTTCAGCGGGCCGCCGGGCGTGTTCACCGGCGAGGTGATGTCGAACGGCGTGTCCGCCGGCAGCCCCACCGGCGTCAGCAGTTCCAGCGGCAGGCCGGTGGTGTTGTACGGGCGCGTCTCGCGCAACGTCTGGATGTAGGTGTCGATGTCCTTGTAGAACAGCGCGACGCCAAGCAGCGCGTTCTCGCCGAAGTACCACTCCGCCGACAGGTCGTAGGTGGTCGCGCGGAACGGATCGAGCATCGGGTTGCCGGTGGTGATCGTGCGCAGCGTGGTATTGACCGTGCCGCCCGGATTCAGGCTCGGCAACTGCGGTCGCGCCATCACCTTCGCGGCGCCGAAGCGCAGCACGAACTCGTCGCTCAGTTCCCACGCCAGGTTCAGCGAGGGCAGCGTGTCGGTGTAGCTGTTCTTGACGACCACCTGGCTGCCGCCACCCGTGGCGAGGTAGCCGGTCGCGGCGACCTCGGTGGAGGCGTAGCGCACGCCGACGTTGCCGCGCAGGCGACGACCGATGAAGTCGGTGTCGAAGTCGAGCTGCAGGTAGCCGCCCTGGTCGGTCTCGGTCACCGCGAAATTGTTGCCGCGCGCGTTGCCGACGGTGATGCTGCCGAGCCGGAAGTCGTCGCCGTCGCCGGACGTGCCCGGCGTGGGATCGCAGTTGCAGTAGATGTTGAACAGGCGCGCGATCGCGTTGAGATCCGGGATCAGCCAGCCGTTGGCATTGCCGTTGGGCTGCCCGAGGCCGGAACCGAACCCGCTGAAGGTGCGCGTGATGTCCGCGACCGAGACGCCCGCAGGCAATCCGGGTACGCGCGTCTCGTTCGCGCGACGGAATTCGAAGGTGTCGAAGTCGTATTCCTTCCAGACCAGACCGCCCTTCAGCGAGAAGGTCTCGTTGATGTCGAAGATCAGGTTGACCTTCGCGTTCTGGAACTCGTTGTCCGCGCCGAGCGGACGGATGCGGATTTCCGAACCGGTCGAGTTCGCCGCCGGGCTGCTGATCCACTGCCAGGCCGTCGGGCTGTTCACGTCGAACGGATAGCCGATCGCCGGCACGCGGTCGTTGCCGCGGAAATCCCAGGAATAGCCATCGATGTTCTGGATGTCCAGGGTCACCGTGGTCTGCGTCGGATTGCGGAATTCGGACTTGGAGCGCCCGGCCTGCGCGTTCATCGTCACCCGATCGCTCAGCCGCGTCTGCAGGTCGAAACCGACCTGCATGAACTTGGTTTCGAGCTGGTCGAAGCGGGACTCCGAACGGACGTCGACATTGTTGAACACGCCGTAGACGAGGTTGCCTCGGCCGTCGACTTCGGCTGCGACCACTTCCGTCTGCGGCTTGCCGCCCTGCGCGGCGGTGCGACTGAACGAGATGGTTTCGAGGAAGTCTTCCTGGCGCGTGGCCTCCAGCTTCGAATACAGCGCATCGACGGACAGCGTGGTGTCGTCGGTCAGCCGGAACTGCAGGCTGCCGGTCACGCCCGTCCGCTCCTGCTCGTGGCGCAGGCGGCCGTAGCGCGGCAGGCGCGGATGGAATACGCCGGGCGCCATCGCGGTGTTGTAGGCGCTGACGTTCGATGCGGTGTTCGCCGGGCGCGCGATCCCGGTGGCGCAGTTCGCAGCCGACGAACCCGGTGCGGTCGACGCGGGCGTCACGCCGACCGGGCTGCAGAATCCGCCCGAAGCGCTGCTCGGCTCCCAGCGGACCGCGCTGAAGCCCTCTTCGAGCAGCCCGCGCTCGCTGTACGCGACCGACAGTGCGGCACCGATGCGGCCATCCGCCCAGACGTTGCTGATCAGGCCCGCGAAGCGCGGATCCCAGTCGCCCGACAGGTCGTTGTAGCTCATCTGTCCGCTCACCGTCGCGGTGAACTTGCGGTAATCGAACGGACGGCCCGCGCGCAGGTCGACGGTCGCGCCGAGCGAGCCTTCGTCGATCTCCGCCGACTGCGTCTTGCGCACCGTGAGGTTGCTGAACAGTTCGGACGCGAACACGTTGAAATCGAAGCCGCGCCCGCGATTGGCACCACCGGAACTGTCGGTGCCGCCGGTGGTGGACAGCGCCTCCATGCCATTGAGGCGCACGCGCGTGAAATCCGGGCCGAGGCCGCGCACGGTGATCGAGCGGCCTTCGCCGGCATCGCGGTCGATCGAGACGCCGGGAATGCGCTGCAGGGACTCGGCAAGGTTCTGGTCGGGGAACTTGCCGATGTCCTCGGCGACGACGGCATCGATCTGCTCGGCGGAATCGCGCTTTTCGTCCAGCGCGCGGATGAGGCTGGCGCGGAAGCCGACCACCTTGACGGTATCCAGCTCCTCGCCGCTCTGCCCGTCCTCCTTCGCCGGCGCCGCGGCCGCATCCTGCGCGCTGGCCGCCAGCGCGGTCAGGTGCAGGGCCAGGCCGATCGACATCGCCAGAATGGTAACCGGTGTCTTTTTCCTGCCGTACTGCCTGTGCATCGACATCCCCTTCTCGAAGAAATAGGCCCGATATCTGCGGATTCTACCGTCGGACCGAGGTTATGATGGCCCCGGGCGGCACCTAATGACACCGCTGGCCAAAGAACCTATCAAAACCCCGGCGGCATTGCATGCTGCAACGCAGCAGCTCGATATCGCCCACCAGGAGGACGCATGCCACATCCCATCGTCTGTTTCGGCGAACTGCTGCTGCGCCTGTCCGCGCCGGGCCGCGAGCGCCTGCTGCAGCGCCACGCATTCGACGTCCACGTCGGCGGCGCCGAAGCCAATGTCGCCGTCTCGCTCGCGCGCCTCGGACATCACACCGAACTGCTCGGCACGGTCGCCGACAACGCGCTGGGCGAAGCGGCGCTCGGCGAACTGCGCCGGCATGGCGTCCATGTCGGACGCGTGCGTCGCGCGCCCGGACGCATGGGCCTGTATTTCCTCTCGCAGGGCGCGGGACTGCGACCCAGCGAAGTGCTGTACGACCGCGCCGGCTCTGCATTCGCCACTACGCCCGCGCACGCCTATGACTGGCCGCAATTGCTCCAGAGTACGCGCCTGTTCCATGTCTCCGGGGTGACGCCCGCGCTCGGTCAGGCCACGGCCGATGCCGCGATCGACGCCGCGCGTACCGCACGCGAAGCGGGCGCGCTGGTGTCGTTCGACGGTAATTTCCGCGCGAAGTTGTGGGCTGCATGGGACGGCGATCCCGCGACGATCCTGCGCTCGCTGATCGGCGAAGCCGCGCTGGCCTTCGCGGATCATCGCGACATCGCGGTGGTGCTCGGCGAAGACGGCGGCGACACTGACGCAATCGTCGAACCCGGCGCGCGGTTCGCGGCCGCCGCCGCGCGCGCCTTCAATGCCTTCCCACGTCTGCAGCGGATCGCCACCACCGTGCGCACGCAGCACAGCGTCGACGACCACGGCCTGAGCGCGCTGATGGCCACCCGCGAGGGCGCATTGCACGCCAGCCCCACGCGCGCGCTGCACGGCATCGTCGACCGCATCGGCGCCGGCGATGCGTTCGCGGCCGGCGTGCTGCACGGCCTGCTCAGCGGCATGCACGACGATGACAGCCTGGCGTTCGGCCTTGCCGCTGCATGCCTCAAGCACAGCCAGCCAGGCGACTTCCATCTGTCCGATGCCGACGAGGTGCTGTCGCTCGTGCGCAACGAACGACTGGACGTGAAGCGATGAGCGGCTTCGACACCGCGACGGCCGACGCGCGCTGCGCCGCGCTCGACGCCATCTTCGACCGCGCCTGCATCGTGCCGGTGCTGACCATCGCGTCGCTCGATGATGCCGAGCCCCTCGCGCGCACGCTGGTCGATGCCGGCCTGCCCGTGCTCGAAGTCACCCTGCGCACGCCGATCGCGCTGCAGGCGATCGAACGCATGCGCAACGTGCCCGGCGCCATCGTCGGTGCCGGCACGGTACTGGATGCGCGCGATCTCGATGCCGTGTCGCGCGCCGGCGCGTCGTTCGCGATCTCGCCCGGCGCCACGCCGGCGCTGCTGCGTGCCGCAGCGGATCTCGCGGTGCCGCTGCTGCCGGGCATCGCCACCGCGAGCGAACTGATGGCTGCACGCGACATGGGCTACCGGCGTTTCAAGTTCTTCCCGGCCGAATCCAGCGGCGGCGTCGCAGCGCTGCGCGGATTCGCGGGACCGTTCGCCGATGCGCGCTTCTGTCCCACCGGCGGGATCGATGCGGCGAAGGCGCCTGCCTATCTTTCGCTGCACAACGTGCTTGCGGTCGGCGGTTCGTGGATGGTGCCCGCGCATGCGGTGCACGCACGCGATTGGGCCGCGATTCATGCACTCGCAAGCGATGCAGCGTCGCTGCGACGTGCCTGAACGCTTTCCGAAAGTTCCCGGCGCCGCGCCCTGAAAATTAAGGTTTCGTTGTGCGCCGATATCGAGAATGCGCTTCACCGGATCGGAATGCTTCTCTCTCCCCCACGTCCCACACATTCCGCGACGGCCTCACACACACACGAACAACAAGAGGTCATTCCATGAAGCGCACCCTCCTCGCCCTGACCCTGCTCGCCGCCGCTCCGTTCGCTGCATCGGCTGCGGAAGGCGTCTCCTACAACCATGTGCAGGGCGGCTATTCGGCCACCAATGGCGACGGCAACGCAGACGCCAAGGGCTACGGCATCGATGCTTCGGTCGCGGTCCATCCGAAGTTCCACCTGTTCGGCGCGTACAGCAATCAGGAGATCGACAACACCAATATCGATTTCGACCAGTGGCGCCTCGGTGTCGGCTTCAACCACGAACTTTCCTCGAAAGCCGACCTGGTGACCCGCATCGCCTACGAGAAAGCCGACTTCGGCACGGATATATTCGGCAACAACCTGAAGTACGACGGCTACAGCGCCGAGGTCGGCGTCCGCGGCGCGTTGGCCACTCACTTCGAGGGCTACGCGATGGCCGGTTACGAGGACTACGAGCAGTTCGACGGCGACTTCTACGGCCGCGTCGGTGCCAACGTGAAGTTCAACGAAAACTGGGGCATCAACGGCGACGTGAAGTTCGCCGACGGCAACACCCAGTGGTTCGTCGGCCCGCGCTTCACCTGGTAAGCCGGCGACCGCTTGGGCACGAACCCGTGCAGGCGTGGCGGACGCCCCCACATCCGCCCTTTCGCGCCCGCGGCCTCCCCTCCGCGACGCGCGACCTGGAAACCCGGCTCCGGCCGGGTTTTCTTGTTGTGGACGCATGCCCGCGCAGGCGGGCGCGCGCTTGGGTACACTCGGCAGCCCGTGCCGGAGGGTGCGGGAAGGACCACAACACCATCCGCAATGCAGGGACATCCATGAAGAAGCTTCTCGCGGCCGCAATGCTGCTGGCCACGACGCCGTTCGCGGCGTCCGCCCGGGACAGCCTGGGCAGTTTCACCTACGTCGAAGCGGGCGTGCAGCGCCTGAGCGTCGATTACGGCACACCGGGCAGCGATGCCATCGATTTCAACGGCGCCGGCATCCGCACCTCGATCGAGCTGTCGGACAACTTCTACATCTATGGCGGTTACGCCTGGGCACGCAACGGCGATTTCGCCGTGGACATCGACGCCCGCGAGATGCAGGCCGGCCTGGGCTATCGCCATACCGTGTTCGACAATGCCGACCTGACCGCCGAACTGGGCTTCCAGCACACCGAACTGGACTCGGACCTCTTCCACGACAACCTCGACGGCGGCCGGCTGTCGGTCGGCCTGCGCGGCGCGCTGTCCAACAATTTCGAAGGTTGGGTGAAGGCGAACTACGTCGACGGCAGCGACTACGAAGGCGAATTCAGCGGCACGCTCGGCGCCCAGTTCATCATCAACGAGACCTGGGGCATCGTCGGCGAAATCGAAGCCGGCGACCTGACCACGCGCTACATGCTCGGCGCACGCGCCAGCTTCTGATCGGCATCGCGGTCGGCACCGAGACATGGCCGGCGCGCATGACCGGCGTGCATCGCCGGACCGCATCACCGCTCACGACAACGGCCCCGAACGGGGCCGTTGTCGTTTCCGCACTGGAGAGAGACAGGCGGAAGGCACCACGGGACCATCACGGCCTGCATCGATCGCCCGCGATCGACGATCGATGCATTCGCGGCCGGATTCCTTGGATCGGAACCCTCCCGATCAGAACTTGTGCGTGTACTTCACGTACCAGAAGCGGCCGATGTCGAAGCCGCCGTAGTACGACACGTTGGCGCTGGGCTGGCTGTACATCACCGGGCCTTCGTGTCCGAACACGTTGTTGGCGCCGACGGCGACCACGCCGTCCCACGGCGTCGTCCAGCGCACCTGCAGGTCGTGGAAGGTGTTGGAACCGACCCGGCGGAACGGCGTGAGCTGGCTGGCGCCGGCCTGGCCCAGCGGCACGCCGGTGGGACGCCACTCGACGTCGTTGCACTCCAGCCCTTCCTGCGGCACGCCGGCGACCCGGACCAGATAGCTGCACGGCTCCTTCATCGACGAGTAGTAGCGCGAGTTCAGGCTCACGCCGAACGCGCCCTTCTGCCAGCCGAGGTTGAGGTTGGAGCGCACGCGGAAGCTGCTGGTGCTGTTGGGCGTGCCGAACTGGCCGACCACCGAGTAGGGATTGCGCGGATCGTTCGTGTTCACGAAGACGTCGCGCGAGGTGTAGGTGGTGTTGGACTGGATGCGGAATTCGCCCCAGTGCTCGGTCTTCAGGCGGTACGACACGTCGAAGTCGTAACCCTCGACCTCGCGATAGCCCGCGTTGATGCCGCCGAAGAACGTCATGAAGTTGACGTAGCCCAGCACCGGATCGCGGGTGAACAGCTGCGGCGAGCAGCGGCTGGCGATGGCCTGCACATAGCAGTCGTTGAGCACCTGGGTGGGCGAATCGGGGACGATGGTGTCGTCGATGTGGATCTTCCACCAGTCCAGCGACAGGTACAGCCCGTCGACGAAGCCGGGATTCCATGCCACGCCGAGGGTCTTCGAGGTGGAGGTCTCGGGTTCGAGTTCCGGGTTGGCGCGCGTGGAGAACGCCACCGGCGTCTGCGCCGGCAGCGCGCCGACCGGGTTGAAGCCCTGGCCGAGCTGGCGATAGGTCGTTGCCAGCGCACCGAGCGCACCGTTGCCGCCGACGCCATTGGTGCAGTTCGCGCGCAGTGCGGAGCCCGCCGTCGAACCGCCGAGCGCGACGTCGCACGGATCGCTGAAGAACGCGAAGGTCTGCGAGCCGCCGCCGTACAGGTCGGCGATGGTCGGCGCGCGGAAGCCATCGGCGTAGGTCGCGCGCAGCAGCAGGGAATCGATCGGCTTCCACTTCAGGCCGATCTTGTTGTTGGTGGTCTCGCCGAAGGTGTCGTAGTCGGAATAGCGGGACGCCACGTCCAGGCGCAGCTCCTTCGCGAAGGCCATGTCGGCGAGGATCGGCACCTGCAGCTCGGCGTAGACCTCGTCCACGCTGTAGCGGCCGCGCGTCGGTCCCGCAGCGAGATTGGTGGAACCGCCGGTCACCGCGAGCGCGTCGGGCACGAAGCGGCCTTCCTCGGTGCGGTGCTCGTAGCCCAGCGCGAAGCCCATGTCGCCGGCCGGCAGGCTGAAGAGATTGCCGGCGAGGTTCGCCGCGACCACGGTGGTCGTGGTTTCGCCGATCGAATGTTCTTCCTGGAAGAGGAAGTTCTGCACGTCGCGGTCGGCGAGGCTGCCCTGCCCCGCGACACCGAACGGCAGCAGCGGGTTCCATGGCACGCAGGCGTTGAACGCGATGGGATTGGCGGCGGTGCCGCACTGCACGCGCCCCTGGCCGTTGAGGAACGACGGCCCGACCGCTGCGCGCACGTTGGCGAGGTTGAGGTTGCCGATCGCGGACTGTTCGAGCTTGTTGTTGTTGCGCAGGTAGCTGACGTCCCAGTCGAAGGTGCGCTCGCCGATGTCGAAGGCGCCTTCCAGCGCGGCGACGAAACGATACGTGGTCAGGTCGCTGGTCGACACGCGCGGGATTTCCCAGGTGCGACGCCACCAGTTGCCGATCGCGGTGCCCGGCGTCGGGTTGAAGTAGCTGGTGGCGGACATCGGCGTGTTGAAGGTCGCCGCCTGCATCGGGTAGCCGGCGATCTGGCGATCGGTGACGCGATTGCTGTACAGGAAGTTGGCGCGCAGGCGCGTGCGTTCGCTGATGTCGTAGACACCGTCGACGAACAGACCGCGACGTTCGAGCGGCGTGCGCAGGTCGGTCTGCTCGTTGGTGTTGCTCTTGTCCAGCGTCGAGCCGGGCGTGCAGCCGGTGGCGATGGTGGCGCCGACACAGGTACCGGCGTTGAGATTCTGCGGCACGTAGTCCGCGGCGTTGCGCGGATCGCCGCCGGGGCGCAGCACCACGCGCGTACCGGCGCGCACGTAGCCGCCGCCGGCATGCACCGGGGTCCAGCCGTCGGTGGGATGCAGGCCCGAACGCGGGAAGGCGCCGTAATCGCGATCGCTCGCGGCGACCTTCTCTTCCTTGCCCCACTCGGCGCCGATGGTCAGCGAACCACGGTCGCCTGCGAAACCCATGGCGAAATCGCCGTTGGTGACGGTGCCGTCGCCCTCGCTGTACTGGCCGAGGTAGACCGAACCCGAGGCACCGTTGTAGTTGCTGCGGGTGATGATGTTGACCACGCCGCCGATGGCGTCGGAGCCGTAGATCGCGGACGCGCCGTCCTTCAGCACTTCGATGCGTTCCACCGCCACCGCCGGAATGGTCGAGGTGTCGGCGAGGCCCGCGGTGGTCACGCCGAGGCGACGGCCGTTGAGCAGCACCAGCGTGCGCTGCGCGGCGAGGTTGCGCAGGCTGATGAAGGTGCCACCCGCGGCTTCGCCTGCCGACAGCGGCTGCGCGCGCGTCAGCGGCGGCGAACCCATCGCGGAAATGTTCTGCAGGATGTCGGACACCGACTGGAAGCCCTGCTTCTCGATCTCGGCGCGACTGATGGTGAGGACAGGCGCCGCGGTTTCGACGTCGACCTGGCGGATGCGCGTACCGGTGACTTCGATGCGGTCGAGTTCATCGCTCTGTGCAGGCGCCTCGGCGTCCTGCGCCATCGCGCCTGCTGAAAACAAGGTGGATCCCGCGAGCGCCAGCACGATGGCGTCGCGCAACCTGTGCGTGTGGAGTGTCATGTCGTGTCCTTCTGCGGATGACGGTCGCCGCGCATCCGGACGACGGCCGCACAAGTACGGCCGCATCGGATGCGATGCGGAAGAAACGGAAAGGAGGAGTGCGGAACGACGGCGTTGCGCGGCATCGTGTTCCTGACATGACATTCGTGCTGCCGCGCGATCACCGGACATGCGTGTGCGACGCGCGTGCGCCTTCACGCATCGTCCGCATGCGCACGGGGCGCATGCGACACGCACGTGTTCGCTTGCGGATCAGGTTGGGCAGCGAGTTGCGGACGGACGCCCGGAACATGGCTGTCCGGAACAGGCATCGCTGCGCGAAACACGCAACGATGCGCGCGCGATCAGTCGCCGAACAGGCCGGTCGGGTATTCCGGTTTCTGCTCGCGCGACATCAATCGGCGCAGGCCTTCTGCAGGCGTGATGCCGCCGTGCAGCACGTCGCGCACGGTGGAGGTGATCGGCAGTTCGACGCCATGGCGATCCGCCTGGCGCATGACTTCGTCGGCGGTCTGGATCGATTCGACCACCTGGCCGATCTCGCGCACGGCATCGGCGATGGACTGGCCGCGACCGAGCGCGAGGCCGAGTCGGCGGTTGCGCGAGAGGTCGCCGGTGCAGGTGAGGACCAGGTCGCCGAGACCGGCGAGGCCCATCAGCGTTTCGACCTTGCCGCCGATGGCGACGTTGAGGCGCAGCATTTCGTTGAGGCCGCGCGTGATGAGTCCGGCGCGCGCGTTCAGGCCGAGGTTCATGCCGTCGGCGACACCGGTGGCCACGGCGAGCACGTTCTTCATCGCGCCGCCCAGTTCGGCGCCGAGCATGTCGTCGCCGGTGTAGGCGCGGAATGCGGGGCCGTGCAGCGTGTCGGCGACCTGCTGCGCGAATGCGGGCGCGTCGGAATGCACGGTGAGCGCGGTCGGCAGGCCGGCGGCGACTTCCTTCGCGAACGAAGGACCGGTGACCACGGCCAGGGGCACGTCGTCCGGCAGGATGCCGCCGGCGACTTCATGCAGGAATCGGCCCGAGCCGGGCTCGAAACCCTTCGTCGCCCAGGCCACGCCGGCATGCGCCGGACGCAATGGCGCGAGCGCGTGCAGGGTCTCGGCGAAAGCGTGAGAAGGCGTCACCACCAGCACGAGGTCGCAGCCGTCGAGTGCTGTGGCGAGGTCGGGCGTGGCGCGGAGGGTGTCAGGCAGGGGAATCCCCGGCAGGTACCGGGGATTCTCGTGGCGGCCGTCGATGGCCGCCAGAGTGTCGCGATCCCGCCCCCAGAGGACGGTGCGGTGACCGTGCCGGGCGATCAGGGCCGCCAGCGCGGTGCCCCAGGAGCCGGCGCCGAGGACTGCGACGGCGGGCCTGGCGACAGCAGGATCCGGAGAGCGATCCGGAGAATCGATGTGTCCGGACATCATGCGCGCCCCGTCTCCATCACCAGCAGGCGCCGATCAGGCGTTGCCGGCGGTCTCGGTACCAGCGAGGTCCTGCTGCGCGGCGCGCTGGCGCAGGCCTTCGGCGTAGAGGGCTTCGAAGTTGATCGGCTGCAGCAGGAACGGCGGGAAGCCACCGGCCGTGATCAGGTCGCTGACCGACTGACGGGCATACGGATAGAGGATGTTCGGGCAATGCACGCCGAGCATGGCGTCCAGGGTCTGGTCGTCGAAACCGCCGAGGCCGAACAGGCCCGCCTGGCGCACTTCCACCAGGTAGATGGTCTTTTCGGCCAGCTTGCAGCTCAGGGTGACGCCCAGTTCTACTTCGAACAGGTTGTCGGCCACGCGCTGGACGCGCTGGTTGAGGTTCATCTCGAGGTTCGGCTGGCCCTGTTCGGTGAACACCTGCGGCGCGCCGGGGGCTTCGAACGAGACATCCTTGACGTAGATCTTTTCGACCGCGAAGGTCGGGCCGTTGGCTTCGGCGGCGCCGTTGGCGACAGGTTCGGACATGACAGGGCTCCTGGAGGAAAGACGGAAAAGAGGTCGATTATGGCATGGCACCGGAGGGGAGGCGCCGGAGGGACCAGGACGGTCAGGGCCGTCGCCACGGCTGCATCCGATCTGGGAGCGCGCGCGCGGATTTCAACCTCGGCCGTGCGATCGACATGCGATCGGCCACGGCCGTCCGGACCAAGCTGCGTCCGTCAGCCCTTGCCTTTCACCAGCGGCAACTCGGCCGCCTGCCAGGCGGCGATGCCGCCGTCCAGGATGTGCACGCTCTGGAAACCGGCCTGCTTCAGGCGCTTGGCGGCACCGGTCACGGTCACGCCGTTCTGGCAGACCAGCACCACCGGCAGGGCCTTGGCCGGGGCCAGCTGCTTGCTTTCGGGGTCGAACTGGGCCATCTGCACGTTCTTCGACCCGGCGATATGGCCCTTCTGGAAATCGGCGACCGCGCGCAGGTCGACGACCAGGGCGTTCTCGCGATTGACCAGCGCCACCACCTCGGCCGGGCGCAGGGCCTTGTAACTGCGGAAGAAGCGCGACAGTTCGTTGGCGATGATCGCCACGGTCAGGCCGCCGAGGGCGATGCTGTAGACAGGGTTGCGGCCGGCGAAGGCCCACAGTTCTTCGAAATTCACGGGAAGTCTGACCGGAAGGCGCGGCGTCGCCGCGTTGGGGGCGGCATTGTCGCCTGCGGCGGGCGCGCTGGCAAAACCGCGCGCTGCGCAGGGCTCGCCGGCCGGACCTGCCGGGTCAGCGGCCGTCCCAGAAATCCGGCAGACCAGCAACCCACCAGGCCTTGGCCTCGGCGTCGTAGCGCCAGACTTCGGTGAAGCGCACGCGGCGCTGGTTGAGCGTGTTGCGGTTGACGACCTCGATCTGGATCTCGCGCAGCTCGGTGCCGGGATCCGGACCGGGCATGGCCGCAAGGTCGCGGTAGCCGGTGACCTGGATCTGTTCGTAGCGCGAGAAATCCGCGGCGCTCATCGGCTTCTCCTCGCGGACCTTGGGGTCGACCAGCGACCAGGCACCTTCGAAGTCGCCCCAGCGGATCGCGGCTGAATAGGCGTACTGGTTCTTTTCCAGCGTGCTGCGCTTCTTGGCGGCCATCGCCATGCCGGCCATGGACAGCAGCAGGACCAGGACAAGCAGGCGGGTCAGGAATCGCATCGGGGCGGCGGCGGGCATGTCGGGTCCTGCGGTGGGCGTCCGGCGGATGCTAACGCTTCAGGATCGCCGCGTAACGCGACCGGCTCCCGGTCGCCACCCCGCCTTCAGGAAGCGGCACGGTCGCCTGCACCGCCAGACGCGCCCGGCCGCGGCTGCGCAGGGTGTCGAGAAAGGTGCTCCAGGACTCGCCTTCGGCAAGCTCGGCCACGGCCTCCAGGTCGCTGTAGAGGGGGGCGCGGTAGCGGATCTCGCTGTCGGCCACGAAGACATCGGCCTCCAGGCCGGCCTCGGCCAGGCGCAGGCTGATCAGCCCCCAGCCGGCCAGCGTGAGCAGCGACGTCAGGCTGCCGCCGAAGGCGCAGCCCTTGTCGTTGATGTTGGCCGACAGCGGCGCGCGCAGGCGCAGGCGGCCCTCACCGTCCAGTCCGGCCACGCGCAGGCCCATCGCCACCACCGGCGGCATGGCCAGCAGTTCGTCTTCCAGGGCGCGCAGCGGATCGTGGGCATGCGAGGAGGCATGCGTGGGGGCATGCAGGACTGCGGCAGTGGACATCGGGTGCGGGTGCTCGTCTTGCGGGGCGTGATGTTGCAGGGCAGGGATCGAATGGCCAAGCTGCCCGGATGTCGCCATCCCGCAGCCCGCGCGAATACTACACAGCCGATACGGCATACGATGCCGCACGGTTGCAGGACACTGCGTGCGCACCGCTGGTGGTGTCGTTGCGCCCGGCGAACGACCACGCCGCGATGCGCCGCGCCGCCGCCGCGCATGGCCTACGCGTGCTGGCACTGTCGCCGTGGCGCATCGCGATCCGCGACGATGACGACACCTGCCGGCAGTTGCGCGCCGCGCTCGCCGCCGACCGGGTGATCGCCACCAGCCCGGCGGCGGTACGCGCAGCGGCA
>DASWYO010000050.1:0-53446 GCA_036404915.1 Lysobacteraceae bacterium | reverse complement strand
GAATGCGGTCCGGCAGCGCGATCGTCGGATGCTCGACCTCGCCGTAGGGAATCTGGCTGAGCAGGTGGTGGATGCAGTTGAGGCGCGCGCGCTTCTTGTCGACCGCCTCGACCACCCACCACGGCGATTCCGGAATATGGGTCCGCTCCAGCATGATTTCCTTGGCCTTCGTGTACTCTTCCCAGCGGCGGCGCGACTCCAGGTCCATGGGGCTCAGCTTCCACTGCTTGAGTGGATCGTGGATACGCATGCGAAAGCGGAATTCCTGCTCCTCGTCGGTAATGGAGAACCAGTATTTGATCAGGATGATGCCCGAGCGCACCAGCATTCGCTCGAACTCGGGCACCGAGCGGAAGAACTCCTCCAGTTCGTCCGGCGTGCAGAACCCCATGACGCGCTCGACGCCGGCACGGTTGTACCAGCTGCGGTCGAAGAACACGATCTCGCCGGTGGTCGGCAGGTGTTCGATGTAGCGCTGGAAATACCACTGGCCGCGTTCCTGTTCGTTGGGCTTTTCCAGCGCGACCACGCGCGCGCCGCGCGGGTTGAGGTGTTCGGTGAAGCGCTTGATCGCACCGCCCTTTCCGGCCGCGTCGCGGCCTTCGAACAGCACGACGATGCGTTGCCCGGTGTCCTTGGCCCAGCCCTGCATCTTCAGCAGTTCGATCTGCAGCCGCTTCTTTTCCGTTTCGTACTCGCGGCGGCGCAGGCGGGTGCGGTAGGGATAGTCCGCCGGCAGCGGCACGCTGGTGCTGTCCTCGTCCGTGAGCGGCACCGCATCCATGCGCATCGCGGCGTCGACGGACAGGCCGGGTTCGAGCGGGATCGCGGCTTCTTCGACCGGCCGTGGCGCGTCGTCGGCCATGGCGCCCGTCGTCGCTTCGATCGCGATCGTAGGCGCGGCTTCGATCCGTGCGGGCGGCCGCGCTGCGGGCGTGGTGCGTGGACGGGCGGCGGGACGCTTGCGCGATGCGGGCATGTCGGGCTCCGGACGACGATGGGAAGGGCTGTCCCCATCGTCCGCCGGTCGTGCCAGAAGCGCTTGAGCGAAATCAAACGACACCGGAAGACCGGCGTCGGAGGTCGTGCGTTCGCATGACGGCGCCGGAGAGCCGGCGCAGGCATCAGGCCGCTTCGTACGCGCCGTAGCCGCGCAGGCGCTTGTAGCGGCGATCGAGCAGGTCTTCGGTCGGCAGGGCTTCCAGGGCGTCCAGCTCGTTGAGCAGCACGGCCTTGAGGCGGCGGGCCATCTGCACCGGGTTGCGATGCGCGCCGCCGATGGGCTCGCGCACGATCTTGTCGATCAGGCCCAGGTCCTTCAGGCGCTTGGCGGTGATCGCCATGGCGTCGGCGGCGTCCTGTTTCTTGTCGGCGGTCTTCCACAGGATCGAGGCGCAGCCTTCCGGCGAGATCACCGAGTAGGTGCTGTATTCGAGCATCAGCGTGCGGTCGCCGACGCCGATGGCCAGCGCGCCGCCGGAGCCGCCTTCGCCGATCACGGTGCACAGGATCGGCACCTTCAGCTCGGACATCTCCAGCAGGTTGCGGGCGATGGCTTCGGACTGGCCGCGCTCTTCGGCGTCGATGCCCGGCCAGGCACCGGCGGTGTCGATGAAGGTGAGGATGGGCAGGCGGAAGCGCTCGGCCATCTTCATCAGGCGCAGGGCCTTGCGGTAGCCCTCGGGCTTGGGCATGCCGAAGTTGCGGCGCACCTTGGCCTTGGTGTCGCGGCCCTTTTCGTGGCCGATCACCATCACGCTGCGGCCGTTGATGCGGGCCAGTCCGCCGACGATGGCGTTGTCGTTGGCGAAGGCGCGGTCGCCGGCCAGTTCCTGGAACTGGTCGCACATCACCCGCAGGTAGTCGAGGGTGTAGGGCCGCGCCGGGTGGCGCGCCAGCTGCGAAACCTGCCAGGCGCTGAGGTCGCGGAAGATCTGCGCGGTCCGCAGGCGCAGCTTGTCTTCCAGCGCGCGCACTTCGGTGTCGATGTTGACGCCCGGGCCGTTGCTGGCCTGGCGGAGTTCGCGGATCTTGGTTTCCAGGTCGGCGATCGGCTGTTCGAAGTCGAGGTAGTTCGGATTCATGCGCGGTGGGGGTGTGCCGTGACCGGTTCGGGCCACAAGTCTAGCCGAGGTGGATGACAAACCGCCGTACCCGGCGGTATGTCCACAGGACTGGGGATGGGCCTGCCGGGGCGGAGCGTCGGGCGGGCGAGGCCGAGTCAAGGGGCCCGGATCAAGCGGCCCGGATCAGGTGGCCCGGATCAGGTGGCCCGGATCAGGTGGCCCAGGGCCGGGACATCGCGACTTTCACCGTGCGCACGCCAGGCAGGCTGCGCAGGGCGCTGGGCAGGTCGGCTTCGACCCGCACGGACTGGGTGCCATTGAGGTCGAGCTGGCCGGCGCAGCCCTGCGGCAGGATCAGGTCGTAACGCAGGGGCGTCTGCCCGGGACGGTGCTGGCCGAGCAGGGTTTCGACCTTCTGCATCAGGCCCGCTTCGCGCAGGTCCAGCCGCATCGACAGGCGCTGCGCATGCTGCGCGCAGACCTGGCGGTAGTCCCAGCAGCGTTTCGCGCGCAGCGCGAACCCGCCGCTGAATTCGTCTTCGCGCAGGCCGCCTTCGATGATCAGGATGCGGTCGCGGGTCAGCAGCTGCTGGTATTCGAAATAGGGTTCGGAGAAGAAGGCGCATTCGAGTCGGCCGCGGCCATCCTCGATCTGCACGAAGGCCTGCGAGTCGCCGCGTTTGCGCATGCCGATGACCAGGCCGGCGACGATCACGGTGGCTTCGGAGCGCCATTGCCGGCCGCCGCCGTTGTCGTCCCCGCCGCCGCGTCCGCGCGAAGGGGGCGCCGCGCTTTCGTACAGTTGTTCGAGCTTGCCCAGGTCGGTGCCGACGAGGTTCGACAGCTCGTCGCGGTAGGGATCCAGCGGATGGCCGCTGAGGTAGTGGCCGAGGGTTTCGCGTTCGCCGTTCAGGCGCTGCGACAGCGGCCACTCGTCGCAGGTCGGCAGCTCGATGCTGATGTCCGGCGCGCCGCTGCTGTTGCCGAACATGTCGACCATGCCGGCGTTGCGGTTGCGCGCGATCTGGTCGGTGGCCTTCAGTACTTCCGGCAACTGCAGCAGCAGCGAGGCGCGGTTCTTCGCCAGGCCATCCAGCGCGCCGGCGCTGATCAGCGCTTCCAGCGTGCGCCGGTTGAGCTTGGTGGAATCGACGCGCTTGCAGAAGTCCAGCAGGTCGACGTACGGACCGTTGGCCAGGCGTTCCTCGGCGATCGATTCGCAGGCGCCGCGACCGACGCCCTTCACCGCGCCCAGGCCATAGCGGATCGTCTTCGGATCGGTGGCTTCGAAC
Source organism: Lysobacteraceae bacterium (assembly GCA_036404915.1). Classification (GTDB taxonomy): domain Bacteria; phylum Pseudomonadota; class Gammaproteobacteria; order Xanthomonadales; family Xanthomonadaceae; genus Lysobacter_I. The sequence continues at coordinate 50,088 of DASWYO010000050.1, read as the reverse complement.
ATGTACGCCGACGCGTTCACGTCCGGCGTTTTCACGTCCAGGCCGATCGCGCGCGCTTCGTCGAGGAAACCGACCACCTTGTCGGTGTTGTCCATGTCCGAGGACATCACCGCCGCCATGAATTCGGCCGGGTAGTGCACCTTCAGCCACGCGGTCTGGTACGCGACCAGCGCATAGGCTGCCGAGTGCGACTTGTTGAAGCCGTACTCCGCGAATTTCTCCATCAGGTCGAAGATCTGGCTCGCGGTCTTCGGCTCGACGCCGCGCTCGGCGGAGCCGGCCTCGAACTTGGCGCGTTCCTTCGCCATTTCCTCGGGCTTCTTCTTGCCCATCGCGCGGCGCAGCAGGTCGGCGCCACCCAGCGAATAGCCGGCGAGGACCTGGGCGATCTGCATCACCTGTTCCTGGTACACGATCACGCCGTAGGTCGGCTTCAGCACCGGCTCCAGCGCCGGGTGCGGATAGCTCACCTCGGTGCGACCGTGCTTGCGGTCCACCCATTCGCGATCCATCCCCGATCCCAGCGGACCGGGACGGAACAGCGCGGCGAGCGCGATGATGTCTTCGAAGGTGTCGGGCTTGGCGCGCTTGAGCAGCTCGCGCATGCCGCGCGATTCGAACTGGAACACCGCGACGGTGTCGCCGCGCGCGAACAACTGGTAGCTGGGCTTGTCGTCCAGCGGCAGCGCGCCGATGTCGAGCGGCGCCTGGCCTTCGCGCGCGCGGCGCTCGTTGATCGCCTTCACCGCCCAGTCGATGATCGTCAACGTGCGCAGGCCGAGGAAGTCGAACTTCACCAGGCCGATCGTTTCGACGTCGTCCTTGTCGAACTGCGTGACCGGATTCTTGCCGCGTCCGCCGGTGTCGTGTTCGGCGTACAGCGGGCAGAACTCGGCCAGCGGCGTCGGCGCGATCACCACGCCGCCGGCGTGCTTGCCGGCGTTGCGCGTGAGGTCTTCGAGCTGCAGTGCGAGGTCGATGAGGTCGCGGACCTCGTCCTCGCTGTTGTAGCGCTCGATGATGTCGCCGATGGCGCGGTCCGGATCCTTCTGCGCGCGCGGGCTGCGGCCGAGCACATCCTCCAGCGACAGCGGATCGGCCGGCTGCAGCGGAATGAGCTTGGAGATGCTGTCGACGAAGCCGTAGGGCAGGCCGAGCACGCGGCCGACGTCGCGCACCACGGCCTTCGCCGACATCGTGCCGTAGGTGATGATCTGGCTGACGCGGTCGCGGCCGTACTTGCGCGCGACGTAGTCGATGACTTCGTCGCGGCGGTCCATGCAGAAGTCGATGTCGAAGTCGGGCATCGACACGCGTTCGGGATTCAGGAAGCGCTCGAACAGCAGGTCGTACGGCAGCGGGTCGATGTCGGTGATGCCCAGCGCCCACGCCACCAGCGAGCCGGCGCCCGAACCACGGCCGGGGCCGACGGGAATGCCGTTCTGCTTGCCCCAGTTGATGAAGTCCGCAACGATCAGGAAGTAGCCGGGGAAGCCCATCTTCACGATCACGTCGAGCTCGATGTCGAGCCGCGACTCGTAGCTGGCGCGGTCGTGGCCGGGTGCCAGCGGGTATTTCTCCAGTCGCGCCTTCAGGCCGTCGTGCGATTCCTTGCGGATCCAGCTGTCGAGCGTGTGGTCGTCCGGGACCGGGAACGCGGGCAGGTAGTACGTGCCGAGCGACAGTTCCAGGTTGCAGCGCTTCGCGAGGTCGATCGCGTTGTCGATCGCATCGGGCGCGTCGTGGAACAGCGCGGCCATCTCGTCGCTGTCGCGCAGGAACTGCTGTGCGGTGTATTCGCGCGGCCGCTTGGGGTCGTCGAGCACGCGGCCGGTGGAGATGCACACGCGGGCCTCGTGCGCTTCGAAGCCGTCGGCATCGAGGAAGCGCACGTCGTTGCTGGCCACCACCGGGATGCCGCGTTCGGCCGACGCATGCAGGGCGAAAGTATTGAACGTCTCTTCGCCATCGAAACCGCAGCGCGTGAGTTCGAGGTGGATGCGATCGTCGAAATGGCGCTGCCAGTCGTGCAGCCACTGCAGGGCGAGGTCGTGGCGGTTGCCGGCCGCGAGCTGGCCGGCGTGGCTGTGGCGGCCGGCGAGCGCGAAGAGGCCTTCGTTGGCCTCGGCCAGCCATTGCGGACGCACCACCACGCCGTCGTGGCGATGGCCTTCCATCCAGGCCCGGCTCAGCAGGCGCGACAGCGCGAGGTAGCCGCTGCGATCGCGGCAGAGCAGGGTCAGGTTCCAGGGCGTCTCGTCGCCCTCGGCGACGAAGATGTCCGCGCCTGCGATCGGCTTGATGCCCGCGCTCTCGGCAGCCTTGTAGAACTTGACCAGCGCGAACATGTTGTTGCGGTCGGTCATGGCCACCGCCGGCTGGCCCTGGGCCACGCAGCGCTGGACCAGTTCCGGGATGCGGATGGTCGAATCGGCCAGCGAATACTCGCTGTGGAGGTGGAGATGGGCGAAGCGGGAGGACATCGGCGGACCAGCGGTACCAGCCGTGCAGGTTAGGTCCGCAGGGGCATTCGGGCAAGGCTTGACGGACGCCGCCGGATGTCCCGGAATCGCGCCCCTTGATCCCCGGCCTTTCCTTCCTGGACCGTCGCGATGCCCCAGTTCTCCGGCCTCTGCCGCTTCTCGCCTCCGCTCGATCCGCGCGGCGGGCGTGTGCGCCGCGACGGCAGCACCACGGATTGGTGGTTGATCCTGGCCTGCGATCCCGAACTTGGGCGCTATCTGCGCCATCTGCATCACCTCGACGCGCGACGCACGCGCCAGCTGAGCGATCCGCTGTGGGGGCCGCATGTGTCGGTGGTGCTGGGCGAGGTGCCGGCGGACCTGACGGCCTGGCAGGATCGCGAGGGCGCGCCGATGGCGTTCGAGATCCTCTGGACGCCGCAGGAGATCGGCGACTACGTCTTTTTCCCGGTGCGCTGCGACGCCGCGCTGGACTATCGCGAGCGGCTGGGACTGCCGCGCGAACCGCGGTATCCCCTGCATCTGACCATCGGCAATCGCAAGACGGCATCCGGATCGCGATGACCCGGATGCCGGTGCGCGCGATCAGACGATCAGAGGATGATCGGTCCGCCGCGGCAGGTGGTGCTGTGCGACGTCCGGCTGACGCTGCCCGACGCATTGGTGATGGTCACCGTGACGGTGAACGGATGACCGATGCTGCAGCGACCGTAGAAATCGCTGTGACCGGTGTCGTTGAAGATGCTGCCGTTGCCGGACCAGGTGACCGTGGCCGGGCTGTCCGAGTTGTAGTCGACGAAGCAGTAGAAGCGGCCGCCGCCGTTGTCGAGCGGGCAGGCGAAGGTGGTGATGGTGGGTGCCGCCGCATGTGCCTGCGCGGGTGCGAGCAGCGCTGCGGCGGACAGGCCGGCGATCAGCGCGGCGGACAGCAGGGGCGAGCGGGTGAAAGCGTTCTGCATGTTCAACTCCATGTGGGTTCCATTGCATGTGGGCCTCCTCGACGCCGCAGGGATCCCTGCGGCGCGTCGCAACGCGCGACCTTGCATGCCGTTGTGACATGACGTCGTGACATGTCCTTGCCGTCGCATGCTGTCGTGACCGCGCGGATGCGGCCCGTCTGCATCCGCGTCGTCATCGGATTTCCGCGTTGCGTTGCAGGCATGGTATCGGCGCACCGTCGCAGCGTGCGCGCACGGCGGCGCCATTGGTAGGCGCGATGCCGCCGCCGGTCAGTCGGCGTTTCCGGCGGCGTGCAGGGCCAGCGCCTCGCGGACTGGCGCGTAGCTGCGCCGGTGTTCGCTGCAGGGGCCGTGCACCTTCAGTGCGTCCAGATGCGTCGGGCTCGGATAGCCCTTGTGGCGGTCGAATCCGTACTGCGGCCAGCGCGCGTGGAGTTCGTGCATGCGCCGGTCGCGCGCGACTTTCGCCAGGATCGACGCGGCCATGATCGCCGGTTCGATCGCATCGCCGCCAACCAGGGCTTCGGCGGGGCAGGGCAGCGACTTCGGCAACCGGTTGCCGTCGATGCGCGCGAATGTCGCTGCGGGCGACAGCGCTTCGAGCGCGCGGCGCATGCCGGCCAGCGTCGCCTGCAGGATGTTCAGCTGGTCGATCTCCGCGGCTTCGACGAATTCGATGCGCCAGGCCAGCGCACGTTCGACGATCAGCGGGTAGAGGACTTCACGCCGCGCTTCGCTGAGTTTCTTGGAATCGTTCAGGCCCTCGATCGGGCGCCGGGGGTCGAGGATCACGGCCGCGACCGACACCGGCCCGGCCAGCGGCCCGCGTCCGGCTTCGTCGACGCCGGCGATCCAGTGCGGCGATGCGGGATCGACACCCGCGCGAATGTCGTTGTCGCCGCTGTCGAACAGGTTCGCCATGTCTTCCGCGCGGATCGATCGGCGCCGTGCCATCTCAGACCGCCCGCACGTAGCCCAGCTTGCGTCGGGCCACTCCCAGCAGTTCGGCCACCGCATCCGCCGCGCGCGCCGAGGCGTCGCGGCGCAGTTGCGCATGGATGTCCATGAAGCGCGGCAGCAGCGCGTCCACGGCGGCGGGCTGGCCCAGCCAGCGCAGGCAGGCCGCAGCGAGTTTTTCCGGTGTGCAGTCGTCCTGCAGCAGTTCGGGCACCAGCGGCGCGTCGGCCAGGACGTTCGGCAGGCTGACGTAGCGGGTCCTGAGCAGCTTGAAGAAGGTGACGATGCGGTAGGTGGTGGGCGAGATGCGGTGGCCCACGACCATCGGCCGTTTGCACAGCATGCCTTCCAGTGCGGCGGTGCCCGAGGCCAGCAGCACGGTGTCGCTGGCGATCATCGCGCGCTGCGCATTGCCGTCGAGCACGCGCACGCGTGCGGCGAGATCCGGCTGCGACGCCAGCTGCGCGCGGATCGCCGCGTCGCACTCCGCGTTCGCGGCGGGGAGCAGGATCTGCAATCCCGGAACGGACTGCGCGATGAGCCCGCCCGCCTGCAGGAACAGCGGCAGCATCTTCTCGATTTCGCCCAGCCGGCTGCCGGGCAGCATCGCCAGCACAGGCGTGGCATCCGCGATCACCAGCGCGGAACGCGCAGCGGTGCGATCGGGCTGCATCGGGATGGCATCGGCCAGGGGATGGCCGACGAAGCGGGCATCAACGCCGTGCTTCGCATAGATCGGCGGTTCCATCGGGAACAGGCACAGCACGCGGTCGGCGCTGCGCCCGATCTTCGCGGCGCGGCCCTCGCGCCAGGCCCAGACCGACGGGCTGACGTAATGCACGGTTCGGATGCCGCGCTGCTTGAGCCACTGTTCGACGGCGAGGTTGAAGTCCGGTGCGTCGATGCCGATGAACACATCGGGTTTCCACGCCAGCAGCCGCCGGCGCAGGTTCGCGCGCAGTTTCAGCAGGCGCGGCAGGTGACGGAGCACTTCCGCCAGCCCCATGACCGCGAGTTCCTGGCTGTCGTGCCAGGCCTCCAGGCCGGCCGCCCGCATCGCGGGACCGCCGATGCCGGCGAATTCGGCTTCGGGAAAGCGCAGGCGCAATTCGGCGACGAGCCCCGCACCCAGCACGTCGCCGGAAGCTTCACCTGCGACCAGCGCGATGCGAAAGGGACGGTTCGTCGGGGTGGATGTTCTTGATTCGGGCGTGGTCACGGCGATGGCGGCAGTGGGACGCGGCCATTGTGCGCCGGCGATGCAGGATTCTCCATCGCAGGTCCTCCATCGCCCGTCCTGATCGAATGATCTTGATGCCCGCAGGCGCGGCCATCCTGCGCGGGAATCAGCGCAGCAGTGGCCGTTCACCGCGCTCGATGAAGTCCAGGAACGCGCGGACATCGTCGCTGCCGCTGGCCAGTTCGGCGAGCTGGGTCTTGGCGTCGGCCAGATTCGCGCCGGACATGTACAGCGCGCGATAGGCGCGCTTGATCGCCGCGACCCGCTCGGCGTCGAAGCCGCGGCGTTTGAGGCCTTCGCTGTTGATGCCGCGCGGGCGGCCGTAGTCTTCCTGCGCCACCATCAGGTAGGGCGGTACGTCGCCGTTGACGAACGCGCCCATGCCGATGAAAGCGTGGGCGCCGATGCGGCAGAACTGGTGCACGCCGGCGAAACCGCTGAGGATGACGTGGTTGCCGACCTCGACGTGGCCGGCCAGCGTGGCGTTGTTCGAAAACACGCAGTCGTCGCCGACGACGCAGTCGTGCGCGACGTGGACGTAGGCCAGGAACCAGTTGCGGTCGCCGATGCGGGTGATGCTGCCGCCGCTGCCGGTGCCGCGATTGATGGTGACGAACTCGCGGATCATGTTGCCGTCGCCGATCACCAGCTCGGTGCGTTCGCCGGCGAACTTCTTGTCCTGCGGGTCGCCGCCGATCGCGGCATGGCCGTGGATGCGGTTGTCGCGACCGATGCGGGTCGGGCCATGGATGCTGCAATGCGGCCCGACATGCGTGCCTTCGCCGATCTCGACGTCGGCTCCGATCACCGTGAACGGCCCGATCCGGACGCCGGCACCGATCTTCGCGTCCGGATGGACGCTGGCCAGCGGGCTGATCTCGGCATCGGCCATGGACATGCTCAGTTCTGGCCTTCCGCGCAGAGGATCTCCGCGCGCGCCGCTTCCTTGCCGTCGACGCTGGCGATGCCCTCGTACAGGGCCATGTTGCGGATGCGGCGCTTGAGCGTGACGTGCAGGTCGACGCGGTCGCCCGGCACGATCATCCGGCTGAAGCGCGCGTTGTCCACCTTGACCAGGTAGAAGAGTTTGTCTTCGATGACGCCGTTGCCCTGCGCGCGGTTGGTGAGCTGGTACAGCACGCCGCCGGCCTGGGCCAGCGCCTCGATCACCAGCACGCCCGGCATCACCGGCTGGCCGGGGAAATGGCCCTGGAAGAATTCCTCGTTCGCGGTGACGTTCTTGTAGGCGTGGATGCTGGCGCCCGGCTCGAAACCGACCACGCGATCGACCAGCAGGAAGGGATAGCGGTGCGGCAGCAGCGCGCGGATCTCGTTCACGCCGATCGGCAGCGTGCAGGACGAATCGGTGTCGGTCGACGTCATTGCGGTTCCTTGTGGCGCGCGCCGGCCTGGCGGGCCAGCGCGTCGAGCTGTTTGAATCGTGCGGCGCTCTTGCGCCAGCTGCGGTTGTCCATCAACGGCGTGCCGGACGAATATTCGCCCGGTTCGCGGATCGAACTGGTGACCAGGCTCATGGCGGTGACCACCACCCGGTCGCAGACTTCGAGATGACCAAGGATACCCGCGCCGCCACCGATCAGGCAGTAGCGGCCGATCGTGGCGCTGCCGGCGACGGCCGAGCAGCCGGCCATGGCGCTGTGGGCGCCGATGCGGACGTTGTGACCGATCTGGATCTGGTTGTCGAGGCGGACGTCCTCTTCGAGCACAGTGTCGTCCAGGGCGCCGCGATCGATCGTGGTGCTGGCACCGATCTCGCAGTCATCCCCGACGACCACGCCGCCAAGTTGCGGCACCTTGAGCCAGCGGCCGTGTTCCATCGCCAGCCCGAAACCGTCTGCGCCGAGCACGGCGCCAGGATGGATCAGCACGCGTCGGCCGAGACGCACACGGCGGACCAAGGTCACGTTCGCGACGAGTTCGCAGCCGGCGCCGACCACGCAGTCCTCGCCGATCACGCAGCCCGGGCCGATCACCGCACCGGCGTCCACGCGCGAGCGCGGACCGATGCTGACGAACGGACCGATGCAGGCATCCGGGGACACGTCGGCCGAGGCATCGATCGCCGCCATCGCGTGCACGCCGGGCACGCGGGCAGGCCGGGTGTCGAACAGCGCCGCGATCTTCGCGAAGGCGACGTAGGGATCCTTCGCGATCAGCGCGTTGCCGGCGAAGCCTTCCGCATCGTCCGCACGCATGACCACCAGCCCGGCGCTACTGGCGGCGAGCTGCTGGCGATAGCGCGGGTTGGCGAGGAAGGCGAGCTGGTGCGCGCCGGCGCGGGCGAGGGTGGCGACACCCTCGACGGGCTGCGCAGGGTCGCCGCGCAGTTCGAGGTCGAACTGCGCCGCAAGGTCTGCCGAGTTGAGCACGATGGGCACGGGACGCTCCGTCCGAGGATCAGAGCGCCGCGATCAGAACGCGCCGCCGAAGGTGAACTGCAGGCGCTCCAGTTCGTCGGTGTCCTCGGTGCGCAGCGGGAAGGCATAGCTGATCGAAATCGGGCCGACCGGCGCGCGCCACAGCAGCGCCACGCCCGCCGAGGCGCGCAGTTCGCCGGCATCGAAGCTGTCGATGTCCTTGAAGACGTTGCCGAAGTCCAGGAACGCCGAGACGCGCGCGGCCGGGCTGTCGAGCAGCGACGGGAAGTACATTTCCAGCGAGCCCACGGTCTTCAGCGCGCCGCCGATGGGCTGGCGGACCGGGCTGCCGAGCGAGAAGTCGACCGGGCCGAGCGTGTTGTCGCGGAAGCCGCGCACCGAACGCACGCCACCGGCGTAGAAGTTCTCGAAGAACGGCAGGCCGGTTCCGATCAGCACGTCGTTGAGCGAGGCGTTCGGACCGCAATCGGCATCCGAGTATTCCTTGGTCGGACGCGGCGGGCGGTTGCCGCGCGCTTCGCAGATCAGCTGCACCTTGTCCGAGCCGTAGCTGTCGCCGTAGCCGAGCTGGAAGCGCGTGTTCAGCACGAGCGCGCGGTTGATCGGCCAGTACTTCGAGAACTCGTAGTTGAGCTTGTAGTACTCGGCGGTCGAGCCGGGCAGCGTCACTTCTGCGGAGACGCGCTGGTAGGTGCCGCGCGTCGGGGTGAAGAAGTCGTTGCGGGTGTCGCGTGCCCAGCCCAGTTCCGCGCGCCAGGCGTGGAAGGTGCGCTGGCCGATCGCGTCGATGTAGCGATTGACGCTCACCGGCGAGGCGGTCGGGAAGGTGAAGATCTCGTTGCGGTCGATGCCGAACACCAGCGACACGGTGTCGTTCTCGGTGATCGGCAGGCCCAGCACGGTCTGCATCGCGGCGCTGGTCGTGGAGTACTGGGCGGTGTTGAAGTCCGAGTTGTCGAACTCGCGCCACCACAGGTTGTAGCCCAGCGACATGCCCGAGTCGGTGAAGTACGGGTTGAGGAACGAGAACGAATAGCGCTGCAGGTAGCTGCTGCGCTGCACTTCCACGCTGACCTGGTTGCCGGTGCCGAGGAAGTTGTTCTGCGACAGCTGGATCGTGGTGTTCAGGCCCGACAGCTGCGAATAGCCCAGGCCGAAGGTGAAGCTGCCCGAGGTGGTTTCCTTCACGCTGACGACCACGTCGACCTGGTCGTTGGTGCCGGCGACCGGTTCGGATTCGACCTGCACCGAGCCGCTTTCGAAGAAGCCCAGGCGCTGCAGGCGGACCTTGGAACGGTCGATCGCCGCCTGCGAATACCAGGAACCTTCGAACTGGCGCATTTCGCGGCGCATCACTTCGTTCGAGGTGCGCGTGTTGCCCTTGAAGACGATGCGGCGCACGGTCACGCGCGGGCCCGGAATCACCTGCAGGGTCAGGGCGACGGTGCGCTTCTCGCGGTCGAGTTCCGGGATCGGCTTCACTTCGGCGAACGCATAGCCGATGTTGCCCAGCGCGGCGGTGATCGAGTCCGAGGTCAGTTCCAGCACCGAACGCGAGAAGGTCTGGCCGGGACGGACCAACTGGTAGAAATCGATCTGTTCCTTCGACAGGACGGTGTCGCCGGTGATCTTCACGTCGGAGATCGTGTACACCTCGCCTTCGGTGACGCCGAGGCTGATGAACATGTCGCGCTTGTCGGGGCTGATCGACACCTGCGTGCCGGTCTCGGCGAAGTCGACATAGCCGCGGTCGAGGTAGAAGTTGCGCAGGCGCTCGAGGTCGCCGGTGAGCTTCTCGCGCGAGTACTGATCGTCGCGACGGTACCAGCTGAGCCAGTTCGTCTCGTCCGACTCCCACGACTTGCGCAGTTCCTTCTCTTCGAAGGTCTCGTTGCCGATCAGGTTGATGTGGCGGATGCGCGCGGCCTTGCCCTCGTCGATGGTGATCTTGAGGTCGATGCGGTTGCGGTCCAGGCGCGAGATCGTCGGGGTGATCTCGACGTTGTACTTGCCGCGGTTGTTGTAGGCGCGGTTGAGTTCCAGCGTCACGCGGTCGAGGGCCAGGCGGTCGAAGGTTTCGCCTTCGGCGATGCCGATTTCCTTCAGGTTCCGGGTCAGGTCCTCGGTCTTGAGGTCCTTGTTGCCGGTGATCGTCAGCGTGTTGATCGCCGGACGCTCGGTGACCGTGACGACGAGGATGTCGCCTTCGCGGTCGAAGCGGATGTCCTCGAAGAACCCGGTCTTGTACAGGGCGCGCATGGCTTCGCCGATGCGGCCGGAATCGATGCTGTCGCCGCGTTCGATCGGCAGGTACGTGAAGACCGTGCCGGCGCCGATGCGCTGCAGGCCGTCGACGCGGATGTCCGAGACGGTGAACGACGTGGGCGACGCGGTGGACGCGGCCTGTGCGAGCGAGGGTGGGGCGTGGAGCGAAACCAGGCTCGTGGCGAGGGCAAGGGCCAGCAGGCGGCGTGTGGGCGTGCGCGTCATCTAGTACGTCCGAAGGAGGGGCGTGGGGCGGGTGGTTCGGATGGAGCGGGTGGAGCAGGTGCGTCGCCGTGGCCGGCGTCAGTCGCCGGGACCGGTGGCGCGCCCCGACGGACGGTGGCCCATGGGGGTGTCATTGCCGGTCGCGGGGAACATCCGGGTCATCGGATCAGCCCCTGCAGGTCGTTGTAGAACGCGAGGCCCATGAGCCCCAGGATCAGCGCCAGCCCGACATACTGCCCGGCGGCCATCGCACGTTCGCTTAACGGACTGCCTTTGACCAACTCGATAAGGTAATACAGCAGCTGCCCCCCGTCCAAGACCGGCACCGGAAGCAGGTTGAGCACGGCCAGGCTCAGGCTGAGCAGGGCGAGCAGGCTGAGGTACCAGGCCAGCCCGTTTCGGGCATAGGCATTGGCGGCCCGGGCGATGCCGATCGGGCCCGACACCGTGTCCTTGGCCTGCATCCGGCCGCTGAAGGCGCGGTGGATCATGGCGAACAGCTCGCCGGTCTGGAATTTCGTCTCGCGGAGCGCGGCGGGCACGGCCTGCAGCGGGCCGTAGCGCAGGACGACGTCCTTGCTCGGCTCGGCAGGGGTGATCCCCAGGCGCCACAGGCCCGGCGGGGCCGGATCCTTGCGCGGGGACACGGTGACGAAGGCGCGCTGGCCGTCGCGCTCGATCTCGATCCGGGCGTTGCCCCGGGGGCCGGCCTTGGCGACCAGCGGCGCGATGCCGGCCCAGTCCGCGATCGCGGTGCCGTCGATCGACAGGATGCGGTCGCCGGTGCGGATCAGGCCATGGCTCGCGCCTTCGCCCGGGACATCCCCGACGACGGGCGGCGGGATGTCCTGGTGGCGCGGCACGATGCCGATGCGGCCCAGGGTGGCCTGCAGGTCGCCGCCGGCGGGCAGGCGCGAGAAGTCCATGCGGCGCGTGGCTTCGGCGCCTGCGGCCGTGCGCACCGTCACCTGGGTCGGGGCGCGGTCGATGGCGGCGGTGACCAGGGCCATGCTGGCCTCGGTCCAGGTCGGCGTGCGACGATCGCCGACCGACACGAGGACATCGCCCGGACGCAGGCCGGCTTCGGCGGCCACGCCGTCGACGCTGCTGACAGTGGGCGAGTAATCCGGCCGGCCGATCACGAACATCAGCCACAGCAGGGCGATGCACAGGACGAAGTTGGCGAGCGGTCCGGCGACGGCGATCAGCATGCGCTGGCCGACGGTCTTGCTGCCGTGCGCCTGGCTGCGTTCGGCCTCGCTGACCTCGCCGACGCGATCGGCCAGCTCGTGTTCGCCGAGCATGCGCACGTAGCCGCCCAGCGGGATCGGGGCGACCGCCCATTCGGTACCGTGGCGATCGGTGCGCATCCAGATCGGCTTGCCGAAGCCGACCGAGAAGCGCAGCACCTTCACGCCGCACCAGCGCGCGGCGGCATAGTGGCCGAGTTCGTGGAAGGTGACGAGGACGCCCAGGGCGACGATCAGCCACCAGGCGGACGCGAGGAATTCGGTCATGGCGCGGCCTCCCGCGTGATGGCGTCGCGTACCGAGGCGCGCGTGGCCGCGTCGGCGGCGAGTAGGGCCTCGAGCGAATCGGCCTGGTCGTGGGGCATGCGTTGCAAGGCGTCTTCGACCAGTGCGGGGATGGACAGGAAAGCGATCCGGCCCTGAAGAAAGGCTGAAACCGCCTCTTCGTTGGCGGCGTTGAGCACCGCGGTGGCGCAGCCGCCGGCATCGAGCGCGGCATAGGCCAGGCGCAGGCAGGGGAAGGCGCCGAGGTCGGGCGCCTCGAAATCGAGACGGCCCTGCGCGAGCAGGTCCAGCCCGGCGACGCCGGAGACGATGCGTTCGGGCCAGGCGAAGCCGACCGCGAGCGCGGTGCGCATGTCGGGCAGGCCCAGTTGCGCCAGCGTGGAGCCGTCGACGAATTCCACCAGCGAATGCACGAGACTCTGCGGATGCACGAGCACGCCGATGCGCGCGCTGGGCAGGTCGAACAGGTGATGCGCCTCGATCACTTCGAGGCCCTTGTTCATCAGCGTGGCCGAGTCGACCGAGATCTTCGGACCCATCGACCACTTCGGATGCGCCACGGCCTGCGCGGGCGTGACGGTCGCCAGTTCGGCCCGTGAACGCCCCCGGAACGGGCCACCGGACGCGGTGAGCTGGATGCGCTTCAAACCGGCGTGGGCGTGCGCATCCGGCAGGCACTGGAAGATCGCGTTGTGCTCGCTGTCGATCGGCACGATGTCGGCGCCGTGCTCGCGCACGGTGCGCATCAGCAGGTCGCCGGCGAGCACCAGCGACTCCTTGTTGGCCAGCAGCAGGCGCTTGCCGGCGCGGGCGGCGGCGAGCGTGGACGACAACCCGGCGGCGCCGACGATCGCGGCGACCACGGTGTCGGTGGCGGCATCGGCAGCCAGCGCGTCGATCGCCGCCATGCCGGCATGCGCCTCGGTGTCCAGCCCGGCCGCGAGCAGGCCGTCGCGCAGGGCGGCATAGGCGGATTCGTCGGCGACGGCGGCATGGACCGGGCGGTGCGTGCGGCACAGGTCGACCAGGGCCTCGGCATTGCGGCCGGCGACGAGCACGTCCGCGCGCAGTCGGTCCGGATGGCGCGCGATCACGTCCAGCGCCGAGGTACCGATCGACCCGGTCGCGCCGAGCACGGCAACACGCCTGATGGAAGCAGGGGGCATCATGGACGCAGGGGGCCGCATCGCGGCGTCGGCGCTCATCGCGGCGCTCCGCAGGGCAGGCAACGGGAAAGGGGCGTCTTGCGCATGGCAGGCATCGACCGCGTCACGGGCGCCGGGTTCAGAAATCGAACAAGAGTTTGCCCAGCGCGAACACCGGCAGCGCGGCGAGCACGCTGTCCACGCGGTCGAGCACGCCGCCGTGGCCGGGAATGAGGTTGCTGGAGTCCTTCACGCCGACGTGGCGCTTGAGCAGGCTCTCGAAGAGGTCGCCGACCACCGAGAACAGGATCGTCCACAGCGCCACCACGGCGATCGCCGGCAGCTGGCGCACGCTCGCACCGGCCAGCGGGGCTGCGGCCACGGCGACGATCATGCCGGCCACCGCGCCGCCGATCAGGCCTTCGACGGTCTTGTTGGGGCTGATCCGCGGGCTGAGCTTGGTGCGTCCGAACTTGCGGCCGACGAAGTAGGCGCCGCTGTCGGCGGCCCAGACGATGGCCAGGGCCAGCAGCAGCCAGCGGTTGCCGTGCGGCTGGCTGGCGTGGATCAGGGCCAGCGCGCACCAGGCCGGGATGATGCTCAGCGTGGCGGCCGCCAGCTTGAACACGCGGCCGTAGCGGTTGTGGTCGGAGCCGAAGTCGTAGAAGCGCAGCCACAGCGTCGCCAGGCACCACCAGCCCACGCCGACCATGGTCATGATCTGGAACAGCACCAGCGATCCGCCGCTTTCCGAGCGCGAGGCCCAGACCAGGGCGACCATCAGCATCAGGTTGACCACCATCAGCACGCCGCGGGCGATGCCGTCCTCGATGTCGGTCAGCTTCAGCCATTCCCACAGCGCGACCAGGAACGCCGCTGCGCTGAGCGCGGCCAGCCAGGGCGTGGGCAGCAGCAGCACCGCGGCGATCGCCAGCGGGGCCATGACCAGGGCGGCCAATGTGCGCGTCTTGGTCATGCGTCGGTCCTGTCGGCGGAAGAGGGGGCGTCGATGCCGGCCTGGGCCGAGCGGATCTGGGCACCGGTGAGGCCGAAACGGCGCTCGCGGTTGGCGAAGTCGGCGAAAGCGGCTTCGAGCAGGGTGGCGTCGAGGTCGGGCCACAGCGTTTCGGTGAACCACAGCTCCGTGTACGCGAGCTGCCAGAGCAGGAAATTGCTGATGCGGTGGTCGCCGCCGGTGCGGATGAACAGGTCGGGCGGCGGCAGGTCGGCCAGCGCCGTGTGGCGCGCGACTGCGGCTTCGTCGATCTGGTCGGGGTGCAGGCGGCCCTCGGCGACCTCGGCTGCCAGCGCGCGCGCGGCATGGGCGATGTCCTGGCGTCCGCCGTAGCTGGCGGCGATGGTCAGGTGCAGCGCGGTGTTGGCGGCGGTCCGTGCCTCGGCATCGCGCATCCGCGCGAGGATGTCGGGCTGGAAACGATCGCGCTCGCCGATGAAGCGCAGGCGCACGCCGCGACGGTGCATTTCGTCGACTTCGCGCTCCAGCGCGGCGAGGAAGAGCTTCATCAGGCCGCCGACTTCCTCTTCCGGCCGTCCCCAGTTCTCGCTGGAGAAGGCGAACAGGGTCAGGGCTTCGACGCCGCGCGCGAGACACACGTCGATGCAGACGTTGACCGCCCGCGCACCGGCGCGATGGCCGATCAGGCGCGGCCTGCGACGACGTTCGGCCCAGCGCCCGTTGCCGTCCATGATGACGGCCAGGTGGCGCGGGACGCCCCGGTGTGGGGCTGCCGGCTGCGGCGCAGCTGGTCGTGACGCGGCGGGTTGTGGCGAGGTCATGCCGGAACGGGCCTCAGACGGCCATCAGTTCCTGTTCCTTGGCCTTGACCACTTCGTCGACGTCCTTGATCGCCTTGTCCGTCAGCTTCTGGATCTCGTCCTCGCTGCGGCGCTCCTCGTCCTCGGTGATCTTCTTTTCCTTCAGCAGTTCCTTGATCTGCTGGTTGGCGTCGCGGCGGATGTTGCGGATCGCGACCTTGGTGTCCTCGCCTTCGCCGTGCACGTGCTTGGACAGTTCCTTGCGGCGCTCCTCGGTGAGCGGCGGCAGGTTGATGCGGATGACGGTGCCGGCGGTGTTCGGGGTCAGGCCGAGGTCGGAGGCGTAGATCGCCTTCTCGACGGCCGGGACCATCTGCTTTTCCCACGGGGTGATCGCGAGCGAGCGGGCGTCGGCGACGGCGATGCTGGCGACCTGCGACAGCGGCATGTCCGAACCGTAGTAGTTGACCTTCAGGTGTTCGACCAGCGAAGGCGAGGCGCGACCGGTGCGCACCTTGGTGAGCGTGTGGCGCAGTGCGTCGATGCTTTTGGCCATGCGCGCCTGCGTGTCTTTCTTGATGTCGTTGAGCATGCCGGTGGGTCCTGTCTCGAAAAGGGGGGCGACGGCGGCGGTCGCGCGGGACGCGCGGGCGGCCGGAGGGCCAAGGTCGCCGATTATATGCGAAGCGGCGGGCCGGGCCGCCTGGCGCGCGTCGGGTAGCGCTCAGCCGTGTAGTTTGTCGCCATGCGGCGCGCGGTCGTGCCGGTCGTGTTCGCAGGCCCGTCCGTGTTCGATCTGCAGGGTCGGGTGGTTGATGCCGAACTGCGCGTCGAGGCCTTGGACCACCGTATCGAGGAAGGCATCGTGGTCGTCCGTCGACGGGCGGACGAGGTGCGCGGTCAACGCGATCTCGCCCGCGCCCAGCGACCAGATATGCAGGTGGTGCACCGCGTCGACACCTGCCTGTCCGGCCAGCCAGGCGTGGACCTTGTCCTGGTCGACATGGCGCGGCACGGCGTCCATGGCGGCTTCGAAGGCATCCCTGAGCAGGCGCGTGGCGGTGACGGCCACCACCACCGCCACCAGCAGCGCCGTGGCCGGGTCCAGCCAGCGCCAGTCGAACCAGAGCATGCCCAGGCCCGCCAGCACGGCCGCGAGCGACACGGCGGCGTCGCCGATCAGGTGCAGGAAGGCGCCGCGCCGGTTCAGGTCGTGGCTGTGGCTGTGGGCGCCATGGCCATCGCGCATGAGCCAGGCGGCCCCCAGGTTGACCGCGATGCCGATCGAGGCGACCACGATGACCGGCATGGCCGGGATGTCCGGGGGCGACGAGAAGCGCCGTACGGCCTCCCAGCCCAGCGCACCGCTGAAGCCGACCAGCAGCAGCGCGTTGCCCAGCGGCGAGAGCAGGGTGGCGCGGCGCCAGCCATAGGTATGGCGTCCGGTGGGCGCGCGCCGGGCCATCGATGCCGCGCCCCAGGCCAGGGCCAGGCCCAGCACGTCGCCGAAGTTGTGCAGGGCGTCGGACAGCAGCGCCAGCGAATCCGTCCAGAAGCCGTAGCCGGCTTCCAGCACGGTGTAGGCGAGATTGACCAGGGTCGCGATCGCGAACGCGCGGGTGCCGCTGGGCGCGCCATGGGCATGACCATGGCCGGCGTGGTTGTGCCCATGATGGTCGTTGGGCGTGTGGTGATCGTGCGCAGGCATGCCGGAATTGTGCGTCGCCCGAGCGGGCGGACACTATCCGCCCGTTGCGTCCCCGCCCTGTCTGATCCTGCGCGCGCGGACGAACAGCGCGACCGCCAGCAGTGCGAACAGGGCCGCCAACCCCAGCAGCATCCAGCCGCCGCCGACCGCGAGCCGATCGGTGAACCAGCCGTAGGGGCGGTCCCGCTGCGGCAGAACGTAGAGCGTCGGCAGCCAGATCAGCGCCATGCCGAACAGGGTGCAGCAGGCCGAGGGCGCAACGCCGAGCCACCAGGCGATGCGCCTGGTCAGTCGCATGCGTCGCTCGCGATCGGGGCTGGCCATCATTCGCGCGTCAGGCGCTTGAGCAGCGGCGTGGCGAGGAACAGCAGCGCACCACCGGCCAGGCCGATCCACATCATCTGGGTGAAGACATCCGCGTACAGCGCCAGCGCCGCCGCGACGTCGTACTTGCCGGCGGCATCGGGTTCGATCGCGGCCCAGGTGCCGAGACGGCCTGCGATGATTTCGCCGAAGGCCGAGAACAGGAACCATGCGCCCATCATCAGGCCCACCGCTCGCGGGATCGACAGCCGCGTCACCGCCGACAGTCCCACCGGCGACAGCACCATCTCGCCCATCACCAGCACTGCGTAGGCCAGGATCATCCACCACAGGCTGGTCTTGCCCGCTTCGCCGGGATGGGCGGCGGCGTAGGCGAGGATGCCGAACGAGAGGCCGCAGAACACCAGACCCCAGGCGAATTTCGCCGGATAGCTGGGATTGAGGCCGGCCCTGTCCAGCTTCGGCCACAGCCAGGCGAAGGGAAAACTGAAGACGATGACGAACAGCGCGCCGATCGCAGTGGTCTGGCCGGCGGTCCACTCGATGCCGAACGTGGTGCGATCCATGCCGATGTCGGCCATCAGCACCCACGGGCCATAGGTCTGTTCGTACAGCCCCCAGAACAGCGCGCTGACGGTGATCAGCACCATCAGCATCACCATGCCACCCTTCTCGCTGCGTGAGAGGCCGGAGAACAGCAGCTTGACGAACCACACGTACAACGCGGCGCCCATGACCACCGCGACGACTTCGGTCAAGGTGACTTCGTGGCCGCCCATCATCGCGGTGAGCGGGCCGAAGTCGATGCGGGTCTGCAGGACTTGCCACACGACGACAGTGAGCACCAGCGCGCCGAGATAGATCAGCCATTCGCGCGACAGGCCGGCGAATGCGGGTGTCTTCAGATGCACGGGATCGGCCGGTTCGGCATGGCCGTGCAAGTGCTTCTGGCCGAGGATGAACTGGATCAGGCCCAGCGCCATCATCACGCCTGCCAGTGCGAAGCCGTAGCCCCAGCCGATCTTCTCGCCGATCCAGGCCACGATCAGCGACGACAGGAACGCGCCGACGTTGATGCCCATGTAGAAGATGGTGAAGCCCGAATCACGGCGCGGATCGTCGGCGGAATACAGACGACCGACGATGGTGGAGATGTTCGGCTTGAGGAAGCCCACGCCGACGCCGATCAAGGCGAGCGAAAAGTACATCGTCTGGATCGCGAAGCCGTCGCGCACGGCGCTGTCGGGCGTGGTGCCCGTGGCGGCGCTGCCGGTATACGCCATGCCGAGTTGGCCGAGGACGAGCAGGGCGCCGCCGAACAGGACCGCCTTGCGCATGCCGAGATAACGATCGGCAAGCAGCCCGCCGAGCAGGGGCAGGGCGTAGGCCAGACCCGCGTAGGTGCCGAGCAGCAGGGTGCCGTCGCCCTGGGCGAACAGGTGGTGCTTGGTGAGATACAGCAGCAGCAGCGCCTTCATGCCGTAGAAGGCGAAGCGCTCCCACATCTCGGTCATGAAGCAGACGTACAGGCCCTTGGGATGGCCGAACAGTTCGTCGCTCGACGACGCGGAGGGGGACTGGGTGCTCAAGCGGAACTCCGGGACGACTGCGCGGGCGGAGGAGTATAGGGGGCCTCACGACGCCGGTCATGGCGTCCACGTGCGCCTGCGAATGGACAAAACCCGGCTGGACTTCGGCCCGGCCGGGGGGGTAGCGTAGAAAAGATTGCCTCGTCCGAGGCCGACACGAGACTGCCGAATGAGTACGTCGCCTCCGCAATTGACTTTCCGGGCCGTGGTACTGGCCATCATCCTCGCCGTGGTGCTGTCGGCCGCCAACGCCTACCTCGGCCTGTTCGCGGGCCTGACCATCGCCACTGCAATCCCCGCCGCCGTGGTCTCGATGGGCGTGCTGCGCCTGCTCGGCGGCGGCACCATCCTGGAAAACAACATCGTGCAGACCGGCGCCTCCGCCGGTTCGTCGATCGCGGCCGGCGTGATCTTCACGATTCCCGCGCTCATCATCCTCGGCTACTGGCAGGACTTCCGCTATTCGTGGGTGCTCGCCATCGCCGGCCTCGGCGGCCTGCTCGGCGTGCTGTTCTCGGTGCCGCTGCGCCGCTCGATGATCGTCGAGGAGCCGCTGCCGTTCCCCGAAGGCAAGGCGGCGGCCGAAGTGCTGAAGGCCGGCGAGAATCCCGGCCCCGGCCTGAAGATCCTCGGCGTGTCCGCCGTGCTCGGCGCGCTGGTCAAGCTCGGCGCCGCCAGTGGCCTGCGCCTGATTCCCGATGACGCCGCCGGCGCGGGCTTCTTCGGCAAGTATCTCGGCTACATGGGCACGAACCTGTCGCCGGCGCTGCTCGGCGTGGGCTACATCGTCGGCCTCAACATCGGCATCGTGGTGCTGTCGGGCAGCATCCTGTCGTACCACATCGCGATTCCGCTGTACCACATGTTCTTCCTCGACAGCGATCCGGCGCTGGCCGCCAAGGTTGCTGGCGCCACCGCGTTCGATGCCGCCGGCATCCTGCGCGGCGAGCGCATCCGCTACCTCGGCGTGGGCGCGATGCTCACCGGCGGCATCTGGACGCTGTTCTCGCTGCGCAAGTCGCTGCTGTCGGGCGTGAAGAGCGGCATCGCCGCCGCGCGCAAGGGTGCGGGCGAGAAGGTGGCCGAAACCGATCGCGACCTGCCGATGAAATGGATGCTGATCGCACTGGTCGCGTTCGTGATCCCGCTGGCGCTGCTCTACCAGGCCATCGTCGGCGATTGGACGGTCAGCGTGCCGATGACGATCATCATGATCGTCGCCGGCTTCCTGTTCGTCTCGGTCTCGGCGTATCTCGCCGGCCTCGTCGGTTCGTCGAACAACCCGGTGTCGGGCATCACCATCGCCACCATCCTGTTCGCATCGGTGGTGCTGATGTTCCTGCTCGGCCGCGATTCGCCGATCGGCGCCGTGGCCGCGATCATGATCGGCGCCGTGGTCTGCTGCGCGGCGGCGGTCGGCGGCGACAACCTGCAGGACCTCAAGGCCGGCTACCTGGTCGGCGCCACGCCCTGGAAGCAGCAGATCATGCTCGGCATCGGCGCGTTCTCGTGCGCGCTGATCATGGCGCCGGTGCTGAACCTGCTGTCCACGGCCTACGGGATCGGCCCGGCGACGCCGGAACACCCCAATTCGCTGAATGCGCCGCAGGCCACGCTGATGGCGTCGGTCGCCAAGGGCATGTTCGGCGGCGAACTGCCGTGGAACATGATCATCGCCGGTGGCGTGGTCGGCGCAGCCATCATCGCCGTCGACGAATGGCTGAAGGCCCGCAAGTCGAACTTCCGCGTGCCGGTGCTCGCCGCGGCCATCGGCATCTATCTGCCACTCGAGCTGATGGTGCCGATCTTCCTCGGCGGCCTGCTGGCGTATCTGGTCGAGCGCCGCCACGGCCTGCTCGGCGCCGACGAACACACCAGGGATCGCCTGCATCGCCCGGGCATGCTGTTCTCCGCAGGCCTGATCACCGGCGAAGCGCTGATGGGTATCGCCATCGCCGTTCCGATCGTCATCACCTCGCGCCCCGACGTGCTCGCGGTGCCGGCGCAGTACCAGCCCAGCCATGCCATCGGCCAGTTCATCGGCCTAGCCGTGCTGGGTCTGGTCGGCTGGCTGCTCTACCGCAGCAGCGTCAGGAACTACCAGGCCGACGCCGCGCGCTGACGCACCCGCATTCCGGCGCCATGGCTGCGGCCATGGCGTCGTCCACCGATTCCATCCGGAGTTTCCGATCATGTCGTTCCGCTATGCCGTCCTTCCGCTTGCGCTCGCCCTGGCGACGCTGTCCTCCAACGCCCACGCCGCGCGTGGCCTCGAAGGCCGCGACCTGGCCGGCATGGACCGCTTCTCGTCGCCCACGCTGTCGCCCGACGGCCGCGTGCTGGTGTTCGCCAAGCGTTCGGTCGATCTCGATGCCAACAAGAGCAGCACCGGCCTGTGGATCCGCAACCTGGTGACGCGCGACATGGCGCCGCCCAAGCGCTTCACGCCGGAAGGCTGGAACGTGAATTCGCCGGCGTTCTCGCCGGATGGCAAGTCGGTGTACTTCCTCAGCGCGAAGTCCGGCAGCCATCAGCTGTACGCGATGCCGGTGGCCGGCGGCGAACCCAAGCAGGTGACCGACCTGCCGACCGACGTGGGCGGCTTCCTGCTCTCGCCCGATGGCAAGCAGGTGGCACTCGCTGTTGAGCTGTTCGCCGACTGCAAGGGCGACCTCGGCTGCTCGAAGCAGCGCGTCGACGCGCTGGGCGCGCGCAAGAGCACCGGCGTGCTGTTCGACAAGATCTTCGTGCGCCACTGGGACACCTGGATGGACGGCCGCCTCAACCGCGTCATCGTCGCGCCGCTGCAGGGCGAGGGCGTGGCGAAGACCGGCACGCTGGTCGGCGCCGACGTGATCGGCGACGTGCCGTCCAAGCCCTTCGGCGACATGAGCGAAGTGGCGTGGTCGCCGGATGGCAAGCAGCTCGTGCTGTCGGCGCGCAAGTCCGACAGCGCCGAGCCGACCAGCACGAACTTCGATCTCTACCAGGTCGCGGCCGACGGCAGCGGCACCGCGAAGAACCTCACTGCGTCCAACCCTGCCTGGGACACCGGCCCGGTGTTCTCGAAGGACGGCAAGACCTTGTACTACCGCGCGATGAAGCGCCCCGGCTTCGAGGCCGACCGCTTCGCGCTGATGGCGATGGACCTCGCCAGCGGCAAGACCCGCGAGATCGCGTCGAAGTGGGATGCGTCCGCCGATGGCATCACGCTCTCCGCCGATGGCAAATCGATCTACACCACGGCGCAGGAGCTCGGCCGCCATCCGCTGTTCTCCGTGTCGATCGCCAATGGCGAAGTCACCTCGATCCACAAGGACGGCTCGGTGTCGGCGTTCCAGCTGGCCGGCAACACGCTGGCGCTGTCGGTCAATTCGATCAAGACCGGCGACGTGATCCACACCACCAGCGCCGACGGCAAGGCGCCGCTGCGCAAGATCACGCCGACGGCGGGCGAACTGCTCGGCGACGTGCGCTTCGGCGATTACGAGCAGTTCAATTTCATCGGCTGGAACGGCGAAACCGTCTACGGCTACGTCGTCAAGCCTTGGAACTACGAGGAAGGCAAGACCTATCCGGTCGCGTTCCTGATCCACGGTGGCCCGCAGGGCAGCTTCGGCGACGGCTGGAGCTATCGCTGGAACCCGCAGACCTACGCCGGTGCGGGCTACGCCTCGGTGATGATCGATTTCCACGGCTCCACCGGCTACGGCCAGAAGTTCACCGATTCGATCAGTGGCCACTGGGGCGACCGTCCGCTCGAAGACTTGCAGAAGGGCTGGGCGGCGGCGCTGAAGAAGTATCCGTTCCTCGATGGCGACCGCGCCTGCGCGCTGGGCGCCAGCTACGGCGGCTACATGGTCAACTGGATCGCCGGCAACTGGTTCGACGCCAAGGGCAACGCGCCGTTCAAATGCCTGGTCAACCACAACGGCGTGTTCGACACCCGTTCGATGGGCCTGGTCACCGAGGAGCTGTGGTTCACCGAGTGGGAATTCGGCGGCACCGTCCACGACAAGCCCGAGAACTACGAGCGCTTCAACCCGGCGCGCCACATCCACAAGTGGAAGGTGCCGATGATGGTGGTCGGCGGCCAGAACGATTTCCGCGTGCCGATCGACCAGAGCCTGTCCACGTTCACCGCGCTGCAGCGCAAGGGCATCGACTCGCAGCTGCTGTACTTCCCGAACGAGAACCACTGGGTGCTGAAGCCGCAGAACAGCATCCACTGGCACGACACCGTGAAGGCCTGGCTGGACAAGCACACGGCCAAGTGATCGGCGTGTGATCGCCGTGTGATCGCCGTCGTGCGTCGCTGCGCATGAAGAAGAAAAGGCGCCGGTCATACCGGGGCCTTTTCGTTTCGCCGGGATGTGCCCGGCACGCTTGCGTTCGAAGGGCCTGTCCTCAGAACTCCTCGGACAGCGGGCAGTCGATCTGGTTGTACGCCCGCAACGTCGCGGTCAGCGACAGGATCTCTTCGTGGTCGTCGCCGTCGTGCACGCTGCGCGTGAACGCCACGACCTGCGCTTCCGTCAGCGGGTAGCGCAGCCACGACGAGCGCACGTTGAGCATCGCCGTCGCCGATTCGCGCAGCAGGCCCCTGCGCAGGCCGGCCAGGTCGTCATCGTCGCCGTACTGCAGTGCAGTGCCGACGGTGTCGTCGGCCACGGTCGGGCCGAACAGCGTGCGCATCGGCGTGTTGGGCGTGATCGAAGCCGGCCAGCTGCGCTGATGGGTCGGCGAAGCCCAGATCACGCGCGGGCAGGTCCGGTACGGCGTGTTGTCGGTCTGGGTCGCGTAGCAGAACGTGGCGCGACGCAGCGGCTTGTACAGCGCGCGGCCGCCGGGCACGCGCGGCGCTGCATCGCCGTGCAGCAGGCGGTCGTGATCGCTGGCCGGGTCGTAGCTGTAGCTGTGCGCGCTGGCGTCGCCGTCTTCGACCACCACGTGGCGGATCACCGGCCCGGTGTTTTCCTGGTACCAGTCGAGGATCCAGCCCTGGGTGCTGTCGTAGTAGATGACGGTGAGATCGAGCGTGCCGTCGTTGCTCACGGTCACGCCGTCGACCGGTGTCACGGTCATTTCGGTGAGCAGGTTGGCGGTGTCGAAGTTGCGGCAGCTGAAGCCGCCATCGACGGGCGTCGGCTGGCCGATCGGATAGCCCGTGGCGGAGGCGGTGCCGGACGCGGCGAGGAGGGCGGCAGCGAGTGTCGTGGCCAGCGCGGTGGCAAGGCCGGTGATGCGAAGTGTCATGCAATCCCCTGTGGATCGTATGGAGCCATGGAAGGCACGGGGGATGAGGCGTCCCGGCGTCCGGCATGCGGACGGCGTGACCGAAAGGCGAGTGAAGCGCCTCCCTGCGCGGTGGCTGCCCGGTTGCGCGATCGAGCCGGGCGGCGCGGCCATCATCCCTGATGCCGGTGGATGTCGTCCTGGGACGACCCGCATAGCCTAGCAGCGTTCAGTCTCGCGTCCTGCGTCGCCCGGATTGGCGCAATGCGGCTGCAAGCGGCCCGCGCACCGTCCCGCGCGGCGCAGACAGGTGCGCCCAGCGCCCGCCTCGGGCATGATCCGGGGTCGTTCCGTACCCGAGATCCGCCCATGGCCGCACCTGCAGCATCCGATGCCCCGCCGCCGATCATCGACAACGACATCGTCGTCTTCGGCCTGATCGCGGCCACGCTGGGCGCGATCTTCTGGACGGCTTCGCGCGAGGCAGGCCCCCTCAAGCGGTTCTACACGATCGTGCCGCCGCTCCTGCTCTGCTACTTCATTCCCGGCATCTACAACACGATCGGTCTGATCGATGGCGGCGCCAGCAAGATCTACAACCCGGTCGCCAGCCGCGTGCTGCTGCCCGCCGCGCTGGTCCTGCTGACGCTTTCGGTCGATCTGCGTGCCATTCTCCGCCTCGGGCCGAAACTGCTGGCCATGTACGCCACCGCGTCGATCACCGTGATGCTGGGTGGCATCGTCGCGTTCGTGGCAATGCGCGCGGTCTTCCCCGAGGCCATGGCCGGGGACACCTGGGCGGGCATGGCCGCGCTCGCCGGCAGCTGGATCGGTGGCGGTGCCAACATGATGGCGATGAAGGAAATCTTCGATGTCGATGCCACCACCTTCGGCCAGTTCGCCGTGGTCGACGTCGCAGTCGGCTACGCCTGGATGGCAACGCTCATTTTCGTTGCCCAGCGGGCCGCGCGCATCGATGCGCGCTATGGCGCCGACACCACGGCCATCGACGAGCTGAAGGAGCGCATCGCCGCATACAAGGCCCAGCACGAGCGCATCCCCACGCTGACCGACCAGATGATGATCGTCGGCATCGCTTTCGGCGTGATCGGCCTGGCCCACGCGATCGCTTCGCCCGCGTCGCAGTGGTTTGGCGCCAACGTGTCGTGGGCATCGAAGGTCAGCCTGCACGAGCCCTTCGTCTGGGTGATCGCGATCTCGACCTTCGCCGGCATCGGCCTGAGCTTCACCCGCGCCCGCCGCCTTGAGGGGGCAGGGGCTTCCACGCTCGGCACGCTGCTGCTGTACTTCCTGATCGCTGCGATCGGCATGCAGATGGACATCCTGGCGCTGTTCGACCGCCCGCACCTGCTGCTGCTCGGCTTCATCTGGATCGCCTGCCACATCGTGCTGCTGTGGGGCATGGCGCGGTTGCTGCGCGTGCCGCTGTTCTATTTCGCGATCGGTTCGCAGAGCAACATCGGCGGCCCCGCGTCCGCACCGGTGGTGGCGTCGGCGTTCCATCCGGCGCTTGCACCGGTGGGTGCGCTGCTCGGTACGCTGGGCTATGCCACAGGCACCGCGCTGGCTTATCTCATGGGCCTGATCCTCAAGTCGCTGGCCGGCGCGCAATCGGTCGCCGCCGACGAGCGCATGTTGCAGGTCGCGACCATGGTGTGATCGATCTCCGGCGCCTCCGAATGTACTTTCGGGGTGCGGGTGGCCATCGATGAAAACAAAGCATCGTCATCCTCGCGCAAGCGAGGACCCGTGCATCGCAACTGTCCTGCTTGGGTCTCGCTTGCGCGAGGATGACGTTGTCTCTTGCCCCACTGGATACCGCGAAGACCAACGAAAACGGGCCGCATCATGCGGCCCGTTTTTTTGTCGTGGTGACGCGCCTTACTTCGATGCCGTCTTCGGTGCGGCTGTCCCGGCCGGTCGTCCCTTGATGTGGCGGGCGAAGAAGTTGAGCATCTCGGTGTACAGCTTCAGGTTGTTCTCTTCCTTGTAGAAGCCGTGCATTTCGCCGCTCTGGATGATCATGCCTTCCGGCGGGTTGCCGGCGTTGATCAGCGCCTTCTGCATCGCCTCGGTGTTCTCGGGCGGGCAGCGCGCATCGCGCGCACCGGCGGCCAGGTAGACCGGGATCTTGATCTTGTCGGCATGGTTCACCGGCGACATCGCGGCGCGCTCTTCCTTGGTCTTGCCCAGCGCGCGCAGCATGTAGCGGCGGCCGCCTTCCGACTCGCTGGTATCGCTCAAGGTCATCTGGATCTCGGCATCGTAGGCGCCCACGTAGCCGAACGCGCATTTGAACAGGCCCGGCTCGCGTGCCGGCGCCATCATCGACGCATAGCCGCCGAAGCTGCCGCCGTAGATGCAGATGCGGTCCTTGTCTGCGTAGCCCTGCTGGATGGTCCACTTCGTGGCATCGATGATGTCATTCATGATGTCCGTGGCCCAGGTGCCGTAGCCCTTGTCCGAGAACGCCTTGCCGAAACCGCCGGAACCACGGTAATTCACCTGCAGCACCGCGTAGCCGCGACTGGCCAGCAGCTGGCTTTCCCAGTTGAAGCCCCAGTTGTCGCGCGGACCGATCGGGCCGCCGTGCACGTTGACGATCATCGGCAGGTTCTTGCCGTCGCTGCCTTTGGGAATCGTCAGGTAACCGTGGATCTTCAGGCCATCGCGCGTGGTCAGTGCGATCGGCTTCACCGTGCCCATGAGGCTGGGATCGATCCACTGGCGATTGCGCATCAGGAACCGCGCCTTGCCGGTCCCGCGGTCGTACAGGTACAACTCGCCAGGATTACGGTCGTTGCTGACCGACACCACGATCTGCTTGCCGTCGCGCGTCGCACTGCTGAAATTGACGAACTTGTCGGGGAAGGCTTCGGCCAAGGATGCGTAGATTTCCGTGTCCGGGTGTTCGCCTTCGACCACCGAGATCTTCGGCTTGCCGGCCTCGGTGATGACCGCCAGGATGGTCTCGCGGTCGGCCGACATGATGTAGCCGGACGGGTCCGACACCGGATCCTGGAACAGCGACTTGAACTCGCCCGTCGCCGCATCGATCACGCCGAACGCTTCCGGCGCCTTGCCGTCGCTCTGCGTGGCGTAAATGCGACCGTCGGCTGCCGTGCCCATGACTGACAGCATCTTGCCCGAGGACTTCGAGCTGTTGACCAGCGTCCACTTGCCGTCGTCGCCACGGCGATGCAGTTCGTTGCTCTGGTCGTAGTTGCCCTGCGCATCCTCATCGTCGTAGCAGATGGCATAGCGCACCGTTTTGTTCTTGTCGAGCGCGAGCTGGCAGTTCTCGCGCGGCGCGCGGCCCAGCGACTTGCGGCGGCCGTTGAGCGTGTCGAACAGCACGACCTCGGTGCCGGCGCCTTCCGCCGAACGCGGCGTGGTCACTTGCATCAGCACGTTGGCGTCGTCGTCGTCGAGTGTGTCGAGCAGCGAGAAGCGCGCATTGCCCACGCTCTTGCCGCGCTGGGTGGCGTCACGGGTGCCGTAGAACACCAGCGGACGGGGCTGTGAACCATCGGCGTTGACGCCGTACCACTCGCCCGTGCCGAAGGGCTGGGCATAGCGGCCGACCTTGCGGATCGAATTGAAGAGCAGACGCTCCGGGCTGGTCCAGTAGAAGGTGCCGATGCTCTTCTCGTCGGGCAACTGGTTCACCTTGACGATGCTCATGTCCTTGGTGCGCATCACCACCAGCACGTCCTGGCCTTCCCTGTCGACGGTCATGGCCAGGTATTCGCCGTTGGGCGAGATACGCACGCTGCTGTAGGTGGGGTGGCGCACGAAGTCCTGCACCGGGATGTCGGCGGGCTCGGCGGCGGAAGCGATCTGCGACGCGCCGGCAAGGGCCAGCGCAAGAAGTGTTCGAAGCATGGAAAGTCCCCGGGGAAATGCACGGTTGATGCTGGTTTGGCCGGACCGCCGCGCGTGCGCGACGACCAACCTCCGATCCTAGTGCATTTCGCGGAAAACGGACCGTGCCGGACGTCCCGGCGGAATGGGGGCGGTCCGAGCCCCGCCGCCACCGGCCAGTCCCCTCAACAGCAGCGCGAGGCCCCGCGCCCGTAGCGGGCTTCCATGCGGTCGGCGAAGAAGGCCTCGCGGCTCAGCGGCTCGCGGTCCGGGTGCACCCGGCGCATGTGCGCCAGGTACACGTCGTAGTCCGGCACGCCGACGATCAGGCGGCCGGTCTGGGCCAGGAAGCGCCAGAGCGCGCGCACGTACTCAGCGGACGGCATCGAGCGCGACATAGTCGGATTCCAGTGCGGTCGGCGCCTGCGCGCGGTGCGCGGCCAGCATCGCGCGGATCGCGAACACCACCATCAGCAGCACCACGCTCATGAACAGCACGCACAGTGCGGCATCGAGCTGGTTGTTGAACACGATGCGCTCCATGTCCTGCAGCGACTTCGCTGGCGCCAGCACCTCGCCGCGCGCCAGCGCATCGCCGAACTTGCCCGCGTTCGCGAGGAAGCCGATCTTCGGGTCGGCGTGGAACAGCTTCTGCCAGCCGGCGGTCATCGTGCACACCAGCAGCCACAGCGTGGGCAGGGCAGGGATCCACAGGTAGCGCGTGCGCTTCATCTTCACCATCGCCACGCACACGAAGATCAGCGCCATGCTCGCCAGCATCTGGTTGGCGATGCCGAACAGCGGCCACAGCGTGTTGATGCCGCCCAGCGGATCGACCACGCCCTGGTACAGGAACCAGCCCCAGCCGGCGACCGCCAGGCCGGTGCAGACGATGTTCGCGGTCCAGCTTTCGGTGCGGCGGAAGGGTTCGTACACCGTGCCGATCACTTCCTGGATCATGAAGCGCGCCACGCGCGTGCCGGCGTCCAGCGTGGTCAGGATGAACAGTGCTTCGAACAGGATGGCGTAGTGGTACCAGAACGCCATCATCCCGCTGCCCCCGACCATGCCGTGCAGGATCTGCGCCATGCCCACCGCCAGCGTCGGTGCGCCACCGGTCCGCGACAGCACCGTGGATTCGCCGATCTCCACCGCCGTCGCGCTCAGCATTTCCGGCGTGATCACGAAGCCCCAGCCGGAGATGGTCTGCGCCGCCGACTCCACGGTGGTGCCGATCAGCGCCGGCGGCGAGTTCAGCGCGAAATACAGGCCCGGATCGAGCACGCAGGCCGCGATCAGCGCCATCACCGCGACGAAGGCCTCCATCAGCATGCCGCCGTAGCCGATCATCCGCGCATCGCGCTCGTTGTCGAGCATCTTCGGCGTGGTGCCGCTGCTGATCAGCGCATGGAAGCCGGACACCGCACCGCACGCGATCGTGATGAAGAGGAACGGGAACAGCGAACCCGAGAACACCGGGCCCGTGCCGTCGACGAACTTCGTCAGCGCCGGCATCTTCAGCTCCGGCATCGCAATGCCGATGGCAATCGCCAACAGCACCACCGTGCCGATCTTCAGGAACGTGCTCAGGTAATCGCGCGGCGCCAGCAGCAGCCACACCGGCAGCACCGCCGCCACGAAGCCGTAGGCGATCAGCATCCACGCCAGCGCCTTGCCGTCGAAGGTGAACATCGGCCCCCAGGTCGGCGAATTCGCCACCGCCTCGCCCAGCCAGATCGATGCGAGCAGCAGCACCAGGCCGATGATCGACACCTCCATGATCCGCCCCGGGCGGATCCAGCGCAGGTAGACGCCCATCAGCAGCGCGATCGGGATGGTCATCGCCACCGTGAACGTGCCCCACGGGCTGACGGCCAGCGCCTTCACCACCACCAGGCCCAGCACCGCCAGCAGGATCACCATGATCGCCAGGATGCCGATCATCGCCACGCTGCCCGCCGCGTTGCCCATCTCGCTGCGGATCATGTCGCCCAGCGATCGTCCGTCGCGGCGCACCGACAGGAACAGCACCATGAAATCCTGCACCGCACCGGCCAGCAGCACGCCGAACAGGATCCACAGCATCCCCGGCAGGTAGCCCATCTGCGCCGCCAGCACCGGCCCGATCAGCGGCCCCGCGCCCGCGATCGCCGCGAAGTGGTGCCCGTACAGCACGCGCTTGTCGGTCGGCACGTAGTCCAGGCCATCGTTGCGCCGCCACGCCGGCGTCGCCCGCGTCGGGTCCAGGCCCAGCGCCTTCTCCGCGATGTATCTCGAATAGAACCGGTAGCCGATGGCGAAGATCGACACCGACGCCGCCACCACCCAGAACGCACTGATGGTCTCCCCGCGCGACAGCGCCACGGTGCCCAGACAGAACGCCGCGAACAGCGACAACAGCGCCCACCCCACGGTCTTCGCCACAGCCATGCCCCACTCCCAGGTCAGCCGGCCCTCCCGGCCGAAGGCGGAAGGGTGGCTTGGATGCGCGGGCGGGTCAATCGATGTTGACCGCCGCGATAGGCCCCGTAGGGTGCGCCCCGGCGCACCGGACGATGAGCGATCCGTCTCCGTGCTGCTCCCATCCCGGGTGGGCCGAAACCCGGTCATCCCGAGCGGACGCGAGGGACCTGCTTCTCGAACATCGCCGCTTCGACCTGCATGCATGCCCCTCCAACCGCCACCGTTGCCCCTCCAAGGGCCGACCTTGCCCCTCCAACGGCCACGCATGGCCCTTCGACCGGCAACGTTGCCCCTCAAACCGCCATCGATGCCGCCTTTTTCGCCACGCGTGCGCCCCTCAGGGCGCAACGTCGACCCTTCGACCGCCACGCGTGCCCCTTCGAGGGCCGACGATGGCGCTTTTTTCGCCATCGCTGCCCCTCCGACCGGCAACATCGGCCCTTCGAGGGGCAACGCTGCCCCTCGGGCCGCCATCGATGGCGCTTTTTTCACCACGCATGCCCCTCGAAGCCCCGGCGATGGCGGTCGAAGCGCCATCGCCGGGCGGGCAGGGCGCCGGCCCCCGGCTGGTCAGCCCGCCGGTTCGATCACCAGCCGCCCCGCATCCACGCGCACGCGGACGCGCTGGCCGATGTCGAACCCCGCCTGCTGCAGCCACCGGCCGCTCAGGCGCAGCACCGGTGACCACCGCGTGCCCGTGCGGAACCCGTCGCGACGCAGGTCGCGCGCGGTGCCGTACAGGGTGGCGTGGCGTTGCGGATGGGCCTCGTCGGTCGAGGCATCGGGAGCAGGGCAGGCGGCCGGCGCAGCCGCCACGGGAAGCGACGGCGCAGCGCGCCGGCGGGTGGTCTTGGGCATGTGGATTTCCTAGTAGAGAGGCTCAAATTCGCCCTCCTGTTCAAGGGAGGGCGGCCGGGTGCTTGAACACCGCTACTAGACGGCCCGCAGCTTTTCCCTTGCGGGTCTTGCATGACTGCGGACACCCGACCACAGAAGACACGCGCCCGCCGCCGCGACGGCGGAAAACGGGCGCAAAAAAACCGCAGG
Organism: Lysobacteraceae bacterium; assembly: GCA_036404915.1. GTDB lineage: Bacteria > Pseudomonadota > Gammaproteobacteria > Xanthomonadales > Xanthomonadaceae > Lysobacter_I. Next base: position 18,853 of record DASWYO010000050.1, on the reverse strand, counting down.
ACTGTCGGGTGCGGTCGCCGCTAGTAGAAGGTGTGTTCAGCACCAATCGCGACTGTAGACCCGCGCCACAGACGGGTCAATCCGCCGGCACATGCCAACTCGCCCCCTTTGCAAAAGGGGGGCGACCTCGCGCAGCGGGGGCGGGGGGATTTGCGTGCCGCCGCCGCCGCGCCCCGCCCCGCACACCTACGCTGACCCTCTTCCCTGTCATCCCGAGCGAGCGCGAGGGGCCTGCTTTCCCAACGCAGCCGCATCCGTTACCTTCCGGTGCGTCTGGAAAGACGGTATCGCTGTGGTATCAGTTCTCAATGCCAAAAGCGAGATCCAACCAGCTACTTATTCTTTAGTATCCGACGCTAAAAAATGGGCATCACATGGGCCGAGCCATCGTTGCTGATATCCGAATGACGGTTAGCAAGGGGCTGTCGATGGGTGGGGCTGCAGGCGACAATTCACTGATTTTTCGGCGCATATCGCGAAAGGGGTCGATGCCCAAGTGAGGGAGGATAGTTGCCCAATTGCATCAGTTGGCGTATGCCAAGCGATCCATTTCTAACTCTGTCCGATCGTAGTCTTTTCATTATTGGGCCACTGCCCTTCAGGAATTTCTAGTCGAAAATTTAATCTGGCTGCTACGAAATTAAAAAAAAGGAACCCTGCATGTTTAGGAAGAGGTCTGATACAAACGAGGTGAAAGAACGGGCGTCAGGGGCTAAGTCTTCTGCCCCACAATATCGGCGTCCAAAGATTCTTATGGTCGACACAGCGACACATGTTGTCGACTCTCTTAAGGAAGAGGGCTACAACGTTTCAAGCGGAACATTTGGAACGCCATACAAGGTTTCGAAGACCTCAAGCTATCTTCCTGTCATTTCGAAAGCTTCATTGCCCAACTATACGGAACAAGAAATCATAGTTATAGATTTAGTTGTGGGCGATTTTGATTCCGCGCCACCGGGTGAAAAAATGCAGCCGGATGAAGAGCCTGATTGGTGGGCAAAATGCAATCTCGGAGTAATTGATCCGCGTCCAAGAGCCATGGCCGCTGTAAAGGATCAGTTTGATAAAATACTCGGTATTGGTGGAGTTTTTGTGATATTTGCAGACACAAAAAGCGAGCAAGAATTAGTGATCGCTCGTAGTAGGAGAGGGGGGCTGTATGGCGAGCAGCGTCTGAATCGCGACAATTGGGGTTTTCTTTCCGTTCTATCGGATTTGCAAGTAGATAGTGACTACGGCGAGGAAATTGAAGTCATCAAAAGTGATTCGGAATTGGTTCGGCTTTTGGCGAGTCATATTGGTGATGCAAGTTTCAATTGCTCTTTTAGGGGCGTGTCGCACATCAATGGAAAATGGATTTCCTTGGCGAAAAACAAGTATGGAGCGGAAGTCGCCGGCGTAATTGCTCCGTTTGAAGAGAGAAAGAGGGGTTTAATTTTTATATTTCCTGAAATTAAAAACAAGGTTCGTTTTCTTTCTGGATTATTTAAGGATGTCTTGCCCGAAGTTTCTCCGGGATTGTTTCCGCAGGCTGAAGGAAAAAAGTGGGTGCATCGGCCCGAGTATGAGCTTCCTTCCGTTCTAGAGAAAGTTGCCAGGATATCTGTTATACGGGATGAGGCGGCGAAGAGAATATCTGATTTGGAAAAGTCCATCGAGGATGATCGGGAGGCTAATCTTTTTCTCTACGCTCTGATTCGTGAAACAGGAGATCCGCTTGTCGAGGCGATCAAGAAGGCATTGACTATCCTTGGTTTCAAATCCATTGTCGATGTGGATGAGGAGATGAGGCAGTCTGGAAAAGATTCTTCACTTCGCGAAGATCTTCGCATTCATGATGCGTCCCCCGTGCTAGTTGTGGATGTCAAGGGTGTGGCTGGAAAGCCTGCCGACTCTGAAGCGCTCCAAGCTCAAAAGCACGCTTTCATTTATATCCAAGAGCAAAAGCGTCACGACGTCAGTGGATTGACAATAATAAATCATCAGCGCCTGATTCCGCCTTTAGAGCGCGATAACGTCATGCCATTTCGAAATGAAATTCTTTTGAATGCTGAGCAGCTAAATCTTGGGCTTATGACGGGATGGGATCTGTTTCGGCTAGTGCGGAATTTCATTAAAAATGGATGGAGTTCAGAGCAAGTGATCCCGATCTTCTATAGAACTGGGCGAATACTCCCGATTCCTCAGAATTTTGAATACATAGGCAAGGTCAAGCAGGTGTGGAAGATGGCGTTCAGTGTAGAGATGGAAGAGGGTGATCTTCGTGCCGGAGAAAAAATTGCAATAGAGTTTTCAGTAGATTTCGAGGAGCAAGAGGTGTCATCTTTGAAGTTGAATGACAACAATGTTGACGTGGTGCATGCTAAGTGTGAGGTCGGAATTCAGCGGGAGGAATCGTTGCCAAGGGTAAAAGCTGGTATGTCAATCTACCGAATTAGAGCTTGATCGGCTCTGATGAATCCATATGAGTCGATCTTGGAAGATGCTGATCTGTGCTCGCTTTCAGAAGTGAGCTGCTAGCTCTCGCGGTTTGTTTGTATGTTTGTACCGGCGATACGACAGGCTGAGTAGGAAAAAATCAATGCCCGCACGCAAAACCGACATCCTCGTCCGTGAGTTCATCGAGAAGATGTCCGGCGACATCCTGGAAGACCGCTATCGCAAGCAGGTGGAGGAACTGATCCGTGGCCACGCGGGGTTGTATGCCTTGTACGACGGAGACACGCTGTACTACGTCGGCCTCGCCACGGACCTGATGCGCCGCATGAAGCAGCACCAGAAGGACCGCCATGCCGGCGCCTGGGACAGCTTCAGCGTGTACCTCACCTCGCGCGACGAACATATCAAGCCGCTTGAATCCCTGCTGCTGCGCGTGTTCAGACCGCCGGGCAACGGGCAGGTCGGGCGGCTGACGGGCGCCGCTGACAAGCAGCGGGCACTGCAGGCGGCGATGCGCCAGCAGGATGCGGAACAGCGCAAGTCCATGTTCGCGAAGCCGCGCAGCGCATCCGTGCGTGAGCCCGTGGTTGCAGCGCGCACCAGAGTACGCAAGGCGACCGCGACCGGCGAGACCGGTTGCCCGCCGAAGGCAATGCAGTTGCGTGCGGTGTACAAAGGGCAGGACTACAAGGCCGTGTTCAACAAGAATGGCAGCGTGCGCCATGAGGGCACTGCCTACAGTTCGTTGAGCGCGGCGGCATCGGCCGTGACCGGTCGCCCGACCAATGGCTGGCTGTTCTGGCGCTTCCGTGATGATGCCGGTGAGTGGCGCTCGGTGTCGGAGTTGCGGTGAGGAGTGAATGATGAGCGTCATCGAAGACAAAGCTGATCATCCGGGAATGGTCCAGGCATGACCCGCTACACGCCGCCCTTCACCCTCGACTACGCCATGCTGGGCAAGGTGGCGGAGATCGCCGAGCGCCTGGGACGCTGGCGGCAGGCCAGTCGCGATGCCCTGCAGCCGCAGCTGCGGCGCAACCATCGCATCCGCAGCGTGCAGGCCTCGCTGGCGATCGAACAGAACACCCTGACCCTAGAGCAGGTGACGGCGGTGCTGGACGGCAGGCCGGTGCTGGGCCTGCCGCGCGAGATCCAGGAAGTGAAGAACGCCTTCGCCGCCTACGACGCATTGCCGACGTGGGACCCGACCCGGCTCGACGATCTGTGCGCGGCGCATGGCCTGCTGATGCGTGGACTGGCCGACGATGCCGGCGGCCTGCGGCAAGGGGGCGTGGGGATCTATCGTGGCGAGCGCCTGCTGCACATGGCGCCGCCCGCCAACCAGTTGCCCCGCCTGCTGGGGGATCTGCTGGGCTGGCTGGCGCAGACCGAGGCGCACCCGCTGATCGCCTCGTCTGCGGTGCATTACGAGCTGGAATTCATCCACCCCTTCAGCGATGGCAATGGTCGCATCGGCCGCCTGTGGCAGACGCTGATCCTCAGCCGCTGGCAGCCGATGCTGGCCTATCTGCCGGTCGAAACCGTCATCCAGCGGCGACAGGACGACTACTACAGCGCCCTCGGCGAGGCCGACCGCGCCAGCGATTGCAGCGGCTTCATCCGCTTCATGTTGGAGGCCATCGACGATGCCCTCCAGCAGGCGCTGGAGGCCGGCGGCATGGGTGGAGTCGCCGAAGCGCTGGTGAAAACGCCGGTGAAAACGCTGGTGAAAGGCCGCATCAACAGCGGGGACGCCTTGCTGGCGGTGCTCGCGGCGCACCCCGGGGCGACCTTGGCTGAAGCGGCGGCGCATCTGGGCAAGTCCGTCAGCGCCATCGAGCGTGCCGCGCGCCGGCTGCGCGAGGACGGTCGCCTTCGCTATGTCGGCCCGCAGAAAGGCGGGCACTGGGAGGTCATGGAATGACGACGCAGCGCAGGGACCGCGCTTTCGATTCGCAGACGGATGAGGCGTCGTGCGGACGTCGCTTCGTGCTTGCACCGCGAGGTGGGGCATGAACGAGGTAACGACGCCCGCCACTGCAGGCACCAACCCACCTGCCGACCCCAGCCCCGGCATCCTCTGGCCCGTCGGCGCGCGGCTGGTGTCCGCAACGCGATCGATGCTGTGGCTGGCGCCGCTGCTCGGCGGCCTGATGCTGCTGGTGCACTTCTGGCGCGTCGGCTATCTCCCGGCGCTGTCGTTCTCGGAACTGGGCGTGGTGCTGGGTGCGTTCGGGTTGTTCGTGGCGATCGGATTGGTGGCGGCATTGTTGCTGATCCTGTTCCCGGTGTGGATGCTCTTTTCGTGGACGTCCCAGTCGCTGCTGCCTGTGCCACCGAATAGCCGGCGTTCCGTCCCGGTGCCGAAGCGTCGCTCGCTGTCGCGCCGTGCTCTGCCGTTGGTTGCGCCGGAAGCAAGCGCAGCAAAACGCAGAACCTTTTCCATGAAGGTGGCGCCCGGCGGGCTCGGATTGTTTCTTGTCGCGTCGATGGTTGCGATGGGCTTGGCAATGACTGCGCTGCTGCTGATTCCGCCCTTGCTACCGTCGGGCTGGAACGGTGTCGGGATCATCACGCTATTCGCATTGGGGCTGGTGATGCCGCTAGCCGTGGAAGTCTGGCTCCAGATCGGCATTTCCCCTCGTGCATTGCGTCGAATGCGCGCATGGCTGCCACAGTTCGCATTGTTGCTCGTTCTCTATCTCTTCCTATGGCCGGCGTGGATGGTGCTTCTCGTCTGGTTCGATGCCTGGCCGGAAACGAGGCCTGCCTGGATCATATCGGCCATGTTCGCATTGGTGGCTGTGCCGTGGGTGCATTGGATGTGGTACGCGACGATGCGTGGACGCGGCACGATTGTCCTTGAGGTGCGCGTAGTCACCAGCATCGTGATCCTGCTGTACGCTGGACTGGCGACGCCTCTCATCGACGGCGCCGCCTCCACCTACGGCTTCGGCATGATGCGCAAGGTCGACCAGGTGCTGAGCGCGCGCGGCTGCGCAATCGTGAAGGAGGCGCTGCCCGGGCAGGCCTGCGAGCCTTTGCCTGCCAAGGGCGACGACGATAGTCGCGTGTATCGCCTGCACGGCGTGGATGTGTTGACCCGGATCGGGGCGAGCTACGTGATCGCGCCTGCGGGCGGCATCGACGACCGCAGGTTGCCGCGCCTGGCGTTGCCGGCGGGCGAGGTGCATGCACTGGTTCGGCGCATCGAGACGAAGCAGTAGCGGGCATATGCAGGGCCACTGTAGAGCGGAGCTTGCTCCGCTCCACGGCATCCGCCAGCCCTCGCACCAAATTGAGGCGTCACGATTGGGGGCTCGGGAAACAGAGCGGAGCAAGCTCCGCTCTACAAGAGCAGCGGATTTTCGATCTGCTCTGCAAGAGCGGGCAGGGTGTTGGCCTGGTCAGTTGGAGGGCATCTCTTCGATCACCGGATTGCCTGCGACGCATCGCAATGCGTAACGTCGTCCCTTGCGGAAATCGAATTCGAGGCTGGGCACGGCGTCATTGAGGATCACGGCGTCCGGCGGTTGCGGACAGACGTAGCCGATGCGGTGCTGGCCGGGATGCAGCGACAGCGTGTCATTGGCGATGACGAGGCCAGGGACGGACAGGTATCCGGATTCGAATGCTGTCAGGGCGTTGCCGTTTTGCCGATGATCTGCAATTGCGCGGATGTGTCTGTGCGCTGCAGGGACAGGTCGCCAAGGTCGCGGGTGTGGCTGCATCCGATTGCTGCTGCGGCAAGCAGCGCGCATGAGATGTGCCGGAGCAGTCTCACAACCACCGCACCTTCTTCAGATACCGGTACAGCAGGATGCAGACGACGGCGACACTGCCGATGAGGATGGGGTAGCTGTATTTGCCTTTCAGTTCGGGCATGAATTCGAAGTTCATGCCGTACCAGCTGGCGATCAGGGTGGGGGCGGCGAGCAGGGCCGCCCAGCCGGCGAGTTTCTTGACGGTTTCGCCCTGCTGGATGGTGACCATGGACAGGTTCACGCTCATCGCGGCGGTGAGCATTTCGCGCAGGGTGTCGATCATGTCGTTGAGGCGCACGACGTGGTCGAGCACGTCGCGGAAGTAGAGCTTGGCTTCCTCGGTGACCTGGGTCATCTGGGTGCGGGTGAGCTGGGCCAGGATGTCCTGCAGCGGTGCGACCGCGAGGCGCATCTGGGTGAGTTCCTTCTTCAGCTCGTAGAGCTTGACGATGGTGTCGCGTCGCCAGTTGGCGGCGAGGATCTCGTGCTCGAGCGCGTTCAGTTCGTCGCGGAACTCGTTCACGATCGGCTGGTAGTTGTCGACGATGAAGTCGAGGATGCCGTACAGCGCGAAGGCCGGGCCCTGCGCGAGCAGTTCGGGTTCGCGCTCGAAGCGGGCGCGGACGTGGCGGTACGACAGCGAGGCGCCGTGGCGCACGGTAACCAGGAAACGCGGGCCGACGAAGACGTGGGTCTCGCCGAAGCGCACGTGGTTGTCGACCAGTTGCGCGGTGTGCACCGCGAGGAACAGCGAGTTGCCGTAGGCCTCGATCTTCGGGCGCTGGTGCGCGTGGTGCGCGTCCTCGATGGCGAGGTCGTGCAGGCCGAATTCCTCCTGCAGCTTGTCGAGTTGGGCTTCCTCCGGTTCGTACAGGCCGACCCAGACGAAGCTCTGGTCGTCGACGGCGAGCACGTCGCTGATCTGGTCGAGGGTGATGTCGGTGCGTACGCCTTCGCGGTAGACCGCGCAGTTGACGACGCAGGAGGGCATGGCGGAGGACTGCGGATTCATCGCGACATCGTGCCGGGGCGGGGCGGGTGGGGCAAGCGCGGGTGCCGGGTGTCGGGCATGCGCGTCATGCCGGGGTGCCGAACACGCGGTCGCCGGCGTCGCCGAGGCCCGGGAGGATGTAGCCATGGTCGTTGAGGCGCTCGTCGATGGCGGCGGTCCAGACTTCGGTGTCGGGATGCGCGGCTTCCAGCGCGCGCAGGCCCTCGGGCGCGGAGACAAGGAAAATTGCCTTGACCCGTGCGCAGCCGGCGGCCTTCAGTGCGTCGATGGCGGCGATGGCGCTGCCGCCGGTGGCCAGCATGGGGTCGATCAGCAGCGCGGTGCGGCCGGCGATGTCGCGGTACAGGCGCTGGTAGTAGGCATGCGGCTGCAGGGTCTCTTCGTCGCGGCGCAGGCCGATCACGCTGACCGGTGCCGAGGGCAGCAGCACCTGCACGCCGGGCAGGAAACCCAGGCCGGCGCGGAGGATGGGCACGAGGGTGATGGCGTCCTGGTCGCAGCGGCCGACGTCAAGCGGGCCGGCCCAGGTGTCGATGCGCGCGCTGCCCAGCGGCAAGTCGGCGGTGGCTTCGTAGGCGAGCAGGGTGGCGATCTCGCCGACCACCTGGCGGAACAGCGCCGGGCCGGTGGCGGCGTCGCGCAGCAGGCCGAGCTTGTGGGCGACGAGCGGATGGCGGACTTCGACGGTCTTCATGGCGATGCGGGCGGCGGCGGGACGTGCCGCGCAGGGTAGCAGGCCGGTGGCGCGCCCTGGCATGCGCCGACCCTGCACGGATCAGTCCGGTATCGCGTGGCGTCACTGCGTTGACCACATGCGCGGGGCTTCGTACGGTGACGGCTTCGCGCGACGCGCGCAGCAACGGAGCAGGGGGACAGGATGACGACGACGGAAGCGGGCGGCGAGGTGCAGGGCGTCGATGTGTCGAAGTACCAGGGCACGATCGATTTCGCGAAGATCAAGGCGGCGGGCACGACCTACGTGTTCGTGAAGGCGACCGAGGGCATCACCAGCGTCGATCCGGACTATGCGCACAACATTGCCGCCGCGCGCGCGGCGGGACTGGTGGCCGGCACCTATCATTTCTACGAGACCGACGACGACCCGTCGGCGCAGTTCGGCAACTTCAGGCAGCACGCCGACCTGAAGCCGGGTGACCTGCCGCCGGTGGTCGACATCGAAGTGCTGGCGCAGGGCAGTCGCCCCGACCTGGCCGACGACCTGAAGTCGTTCCTGGCGCAGATGGAGCAGGCCTACGGCGTCAAGCCGATCCTGTATTCCGGGGTGAGTTTCGCGAACGAATACCTGAGCGGCTTCGGGGACTATCCGCTGTGGGTGGCGGAATACACCTCGGCATCGGCGCCGAAGGTGCCGACCGGCTGGACGACCTGGACGTTCTGGCAGTACTCGCAGAGCGGCAGCGTGGCGGGGATCAGCGGTGCGGTCGACATGGACCGCTTCAACGGCACGCCGGCGCAGTTCAACGCGCTGCGGATCGCCTGATCGAGCCTTCACGCACGAACGCGGCGATCGCTTCGATACAGGGGGCGCCGCGCGTCTGCAGCAGCAGGTGCGGGCCGTCCAGCGCGTGCAGGCGGGCGCCCGTGATGCCGCGCAGGATGGCCTCGCCTGCGGACGGATGCATCAGCCGGTCGTGCATCGCGCGCAGGTACAGCGTCGGCACGCGGATGCGCGGCAGCGCGTCGCGGGCATCGATGCGCAGGGCCAGCGCGGCCCGCGAGCGCAGCACGGCGGGCGAGATCTCGTCGAGTGCGTGGCGCAGCGCGGTCTCCAGATCCGGCGTGCGCCAGCGGCCCAGCAGCATCCACGACATCAACGGCATCGGGGCGGGCGCCGGAGCGAATGCGGTGAGCGGCGCGAAAGGGCGCAGCATCGGCACGGGATTGACGGCGAAGGTGGTCGACAGTACCAGCGCGCGCAGCATCGGTGGCGGATCGGCGGCGATGCGCAGCGCGATCGGGCCGGAGAAGGATTCGCCGAGCAGGACGAACGGGCGATCGTCGGGCAGGCGTTCGCGTGCGAAGGATTCGAGCCCGTGCGCGTCGAGCACGCGGTCGGTCGGGTAGCCGATCGCGGCAGCGTCGTCGAAGCCTGCCGCATGCGCCTGCGCGATGACGGTATCGAGCATCCGCGTGGTGCCGTCGAGGCCCGGGAGGATGCGCAGTGCCGGCAGGTCGCGTGCGTTCGTCATGGTGCGAGCTTAGCGGGGCGGGATGATTCAAGCGCACAAACAACAACGCCCGGGTTTCCCCGGGCGTCGTCATGTACAGCGTTGGTGCGTGCGATCAGGCCGCGGCGGCCTGCTGCACGCGCGGGCCTTCGAGCAGGGCGCGCTTGACCATGCCGACCAGCAGGTCGAGTTCGTCTTCCTGCATCGCGAAGTGCGGGGTGAAGCGCAGCGAGTTTTCGCCGCCGTGGATCACGCCGATGCCGTGCTCGCGCATCCACTCCTCGGTCGAGCCGGTGCCGTAGCCCTTGAACTCCTTGGAGAGTTCAAGGGAGAACAGCAGGCCTGTGCCCTGGACCTTGGTGATCAGGCCCGGCAGTTCGGCCTTCAGCGCTTCGAGCTTGGCGACGGCCTGCTGGCCGCGCGCGCGGATGTTGGCGCGCAGTTCGGGTGTGAGCTGGGCGAGGACCGCGCAGGCGACGTCGAGCGCGCGCGGGTTGGTGGTCATGGTGTTGCCGTAGGTGCCCTTGCGGTACAGGCCGGCGGCGCGCTCGTTCACGGCGAGCACCGACAGCGGGTACTGGCCGGCGTTGAGCGCCTTCGAATAGGTTTCCATGTCCGGCGCCTCGACCCCCTCGAAACCGGGGTAGTCGACGATCGACAGCACGCCGTTGGCGCGCAGGCCGGCCTGGATGGAGTCGACCAGCAGCAGGGTGCCGTGGGCCTTGGTCAGGCGGCGTGCGGCCTCGTAGAACGCGCGCGGCACCGAGCGGCCCGGGTCGCCTTCGCCCATCACCGGCTCCAGGAACATCGCCTCGATGTGCCAGCCTTCGCGCTCGGCGTCGGCGAACGCCTGCTCCAGCTGCTCGACGCTGTACGGCTCGATGGTGATCAGCTGGCCGACGTGGTGCTGGTAGCTGCCCAGGTGGGCCATGTAGGTCTTGCGGGTGCTGTCCGAATACAGGGCCGGCAGTTCGGTGCGGCCGTGGAAGCTGCCCTTCACCGCGATGCGCTTGACCTTGCGGCCGGCGTGCGGCGCGCCCGGATCGGTCATCAGCTTGGTGTTGATGTCGGCGATGCGGCCGGCCAGCGACACCGATTCCGAGCCCGAGTTCAGGCACAGGAACTTGTCGAAGGGGCAGCCGCCGCGGGTGTGGCCGACCTCAGCGCGGATGGCGCGGTCGAAGCGCAGCTGCGACAGATTCGCTGTCATGATGTTGGCCATCACCTGCGGCTTGACCATCGCGTCGATCACGGCCTGCGGCGCGTGGCCGAAGCCGAGCATGCCGTAGCCGCCGGAGTCGTGCAGCACCGCGCCCTTGAGGGTCACGATCCACGGGCCGCGCGCGGTGAGCGCGACGTAGGGGTTCACGGTGTCGTTGGAGTAGAAATTCACGAAGCCGTCCTGGATGGCGACGGCCTGGTCGGCCTCGTCGCGGTCCAGCAGTTCCGGGAACTCGGCCCGGATGCGGGCGTATTCGATGCCGGCGGCCTCGATGGCTTCCACCAGGTCGGGGTGGCGGGCGGCGAAGGCCTGCACGGTGGCGTCGTCCAGACCGGGGGTCCGGCGCTGGCCGCCATGGGCGCGCAGCGGGGCGAGAATGTCGAGCAGGGCCATGGCGTTCCTCCATCTGAAAGCGGCTATCCGGCTATTATTGCCATTCTCCGGTCGTTTGACAGTTGCGGTCTGTGCGAATTTCGATGATATTTCGTCGAATCGACGAAACAGGGGCGCCAAATGAAGCTCACCGACACCGACCAGCAACTGCTCTCCTTGCTGCGCGAGAACGCCCGGGCGTCCACCGCCCAGATCGCCCGGCGGCTGGGGCTGTCGCGGACCACGGTGCAGAGCCGGATCGAGCGCCTGGAGCGGGAAGGGGTGATCAGCGGCTACACCGTCCGCGTCCACGAGGAGTACGAGCGCAGCTACGTCCGTGCCCACATCATGATCGCCGTGCATCCCAAACAGATGACCACGGTGGTGAACACCCTGCGCGGCATGCCCGAGCTGCGCTCGCTGCATTCGGTCAGCGGCGGCTTCGACCTGATCGCGATCGGCGCCGTACCGGCAGTGGGCGACATGGACGTGCTGACCGACCGTATCGGCGCCATCGACGGCGTCGCCCGCACTACCTCCTCGATCGTGCTGTCGACCAAGTTCGAGCGCTGAACGCCGCCATGAAGAAATCCGATTTCCATTTCGACCTGCCGCCCGAACTGATCGCGCAGGCACCGCTGGCCGAGCGCTCAGCCAGCCGCCTGCTGGTGGTGCCGCCGGCCCCCGCCGCGCCGTCCCTTGCCCCGCTCGAAGACCGCGTGGTCCGCGACCTGCCGTCGCTGCTGCAGCCGGGCGACCTGCTGGTCTTCAACGACACCCGGGTGATCCCGGCGCGCCTGTTCGGCCAGAAGGCCACCGGTGGGCGGGTCGAGATCCTGATCGAGCGACTTCTGCCGAGCAACGAGGCGCGCGCGCAGGTCGGCGCCAGCAAGTCGCCCAAGCCCGGCGGACGCATCGCCTTGGACGCGGGCGGTGAGGTTGAGGTGCTGGGCCGCGAGGGCGAGTTCTACCACCTGCGCTTCCACGTCGACGATTCGCTGGAAAGCTGGCTGCTGCACGCCGGCCGTCTGCCGCTGCCGCCGTACATCCAGCGCGAGCCCGGCCGCGACGACCTGGAGCGCTACCAGACCGTGTTCGCGAAGGAAGTCGGCGCGGTCGCCGCACCCACCGCCGGCCTGCATTTCGACGAGGGCCTGCTGGATGCGCTGCGCGCGCGCGGCGTCGAGTTCGGCCATGTCACCCTGCACGTCGGTGCCGGCACCTTCCAGCCCATGCGCGCCGACGACGTGCGCGACCACCACATGCACAGCGAATGGCTGAACGTCGGCGCCGAGCTGGTCGCGCAGGTGCGCCGCACGCGCGAGCGCGGCGGACGCGTGGTCGCGGTGGGCACGACCGTGGTGCGCGCGCTGGAAAGCGCGATGCGTACGCACGACGACGGCAGCCGCGAACTGCAGCCGTTCGCGGGCGAAACCCGCATCTTCATCTTCCCGGGCTACCGCATCCGCAGCGTCGATGCGATGGTCACCAATTTCCATTTGCCGGAAAGCACGCTGCTGATGCTGGTCAGTGCGTTCGCCGGCAAGGACCGCATCATGGCCGCGTACGCCCACGCGGTACGCGAGCAGTACCGGTTCTTTTCGTATGGAGACGCGATGCTGCTGTTTCCGGAGGATGCCAGGTGAATCGTGACCGTTCCGCGTCAGAAATCGGATCGTCATTCCGGCGAAAGCCGGAAACCATCTTGATTTTGGCTTCCGACCGCAACACCAACAGCCAAATGGATTCCGGCTTTCGCCGGAATGACGGGTATGGGGCGCGTGGCAGGGTGGCCGCATGAGTCGCATGTCCTTCGACCTGCTGACCACCGACGGAGCCGCACGCCGCGGACGGCTGACGTTCCCGCGCGGCACCATCGAAACGCCGGCGTTCATGCCGGTGGGTACCTATGGCTCGGTGAAGGGCATCCTGCCGGAACACGTCGAGGACCTGGGCGCCGAGATCATCCTGGGCAACACCTTCCATCTGTACCTGCGGCCCGGACTGGACGTGATCGGTGCGCACGGCGGCCTGCACGGTTTCGCCCGGTGGAACAAGCCGATCCTCACGGACTCCGGTGGCTTCCAGGTGTTCTCGCTGGCGCACCGGCGCAAGATCACCGAGCAGGGCGTGACCTTCGCCTCGCCGGTGGACGGCAGCAAGGTCTTCCTCGGGCCCGAGGAAAGCATGAACATCCAGCGCGTGCTGGGGTCGGACATCGTGATGATCTTCGACGAGTGTCCGCCGGTGAACATCGACGGCAAGCCGGTGGATCCGCGCGTGATCGAGCGTTCGATGGAGCTGTCGCTGCGCTGGGCCGAGCGTTCGAAGCGCGCGCACGAAGGCAACGACGCCGCCCTGTTCGGCATCGTGCAGGGCGGCGTGCACCACGATCTGCGCACGCGCTCGGCCGAGGGGCTGAAGGCGATCGGCTTCGACGGCTACGCGATCGGCGGGCTGGCGGTCGGCGAGACCGAGCAGGAGCGCAACACGACGCTGGAACACACCTGCCCGCAGCTGCCGGCGGACCAGCCGCGTTACCTGATGGGGGTAGGCCGGCCGGAGGACCTGGTGGAAGCGGTCGCGCGCGGCGTGGACATGTTCGACTGCGTCATGCCGACCCGCAACGCGCGCAACGGCCATTACTTCACCTCGTTCGGTACGGTGCGGATCCGCAACTCGAAGTACGAGCACGACCTGCAGCCGATCGAGCCGGGCTGCGGCTGCTACACCTGCCGCAACGGCTTCACCCGCAGCTACCTGCGCCATCTGGACCGCTGCAACGAGATGCTGGCGCCCATGCTGGGCACCCTGCACAACCTCTGGTACTACCAGCAGGTGATGGCGCAGATGCGGGCGGCCATCGCGGAAGGGCGGTTCGCCGACTTCCGGGCCGCTTTCTACGCAGCCCGCGGGATCGACCTCGCCCCTTAGCCGGGATACCGGGCCGCACGCCGTCAGACGCTTTTGCAGGAGCGGGCCATGCCCGCGATGCTCTCCCTCGGCCGTCCGGAAGAGCATCGCGCCCATGGGGCGCTCCTACAGGCTTCGTGGCGGAGGCGAAGTCCTCTGCGGGGCAGGTCGAGACCGCCGTCCGGGAACCATCCGGCGCCAACGAGGTCTTTTCAGGTCCGGGCCGATGGGGACGCCCGGGCGGGCCTTCCCGGCGCGTGGCATAATCCCCGGCTGCTTTTCATACCGAATGGACAAGTCCATGAATCTGCTCGATTTCCTCGTTGCCCCCGTTCTCGCCCAAGCCGCACCGGCCCAGCAGGGCATGGGCGGCTTCGGCCTGCTGATGCCGATCGCCCTGATCGCCATCATGTACTTCCTGATGATCCGCCCGCAGATGAAGCGCGCCAAGGAGCACCGCTCCATGCTGGACAAGCTGTCCAAGGGCGACGAAGTCATCACCTCGGGCGGCATCGCCGGCACGGTCACCGACATCGGCGACAACTTCGTCACCCTGGAAGTGGCCGACAACGTGCGCGTGCGCGTGCAGAAAGCCGCCGTGGGCAACGTGCTGCCGAAGGGCACGCTGAAGTCCGCCTGATCCGTTTCTCGCGTCCCGTCGCCTGTGCGCCGGGACGCATCCCGCTGTTTCCGAACCACTGCTGAGCGCATGCCCGGGAAGGGCCTGCGCGGGTCGCCACGATGCTTGAATTCCCACGCTGGAAATACGTCCTGATCCTGATCGTCGTGTTGGCGAGCGCGCTGTATGCGCTGCCCAACCTGTATCCGCAGGATCCCTCCGTGCAGATCACCGCCAACCGCGGTTTCACCGTCGACGACGCGCTGCGCGCCCGCATCGAGACCGCGCTGACGAACGCTGGCGTGAAGCCGAAGCAGATCGAGGTCGACGGCACCACCATGCTGGTGCGCCTGCCGGGCCTGGACGAACAGACCAAGGCCAACGACGCGCTGCGTCAGGCGCTGGGCGAGGACTACCTGGTCGCACTGAACCTGGCGTCGACGGTACCGGACTGGCTGGGCAAGCTGGGCGCGCGCCCGATGGTGCAGGGCCTGGACCTGCAGGGCGGCGTGCACTTCGTGATGCAGGTCGACCAGAAGGCAGCGCTGGACAAGCGCGTGGAAGGCTACCTGGAGGATACGCGCGTCACCCTGCGCGACAAGCGCATCCGCTACACCGCCGTCGAGCGCCGTCCTGACAACACCGTGGTGGTGACGCTGGCCGACGACGAGAACGTCGCCGCCGCGCAACAGGCGCTGGCGCAGACGTTGAGCGCGCGGGGCAACAACGCCACGATGGGTGCCGGTTCCGGGCTGACCTACCAGGCCAGCGGCAACCGCATCACCATCGGCCTGCCGCAGGCCGAACTGGACCAGATCGCGTCGGACGCGATCGAGCAGAACCTGACCACCCTGCGCAACCGCGTCAACGAAATCGGCGTGTCCGAGCCCATCATCCAGCGGCAGGGCAACGACCGCGTCGTCGTGCAGCTGCCGGGCGTGCAGGACACCGCCGAAGCCAAGCGCCTGATCGGCGCGACCGCCACCCTGGAATTCCGTGCCGTGGTGGAAGGCAGTGCCGCCGACGCCGTGGCCAGTGGTCGCATCCCGCCGGAAGCCAAGGTCTACCAGTTGCGCGACAACGGCGGCCCGGTGCTGCTCAACAAGCGCGTGCTGGCGTCCGGCGACGAGATGGTCAACGCCCGCGTGGGTACCGACAACAACGGCCTGCCGGCCGTCGACGTGACCCTCAACAACATCGCCGGGCAGCGCATGTTCGACTACACCAGCGCCAACGTCGGCAAGCTGATGTCGGTGGTCTACATCGAGCGCGTGCCCACCGTGACGATGGTGGACGGCAAGGAAGTGCGCAGCGTGCGCGTCCGTGAGGAGGCGCTGTCGCCGACCCGCATCGCCGGTGTCTTCGGCAAGAACTTCCAGACCACCGGCCTGGAGAAGACCGAGGCCGAGAACCTCGCCAAGCTGCTGCGCGCCGGTTCGCTGGCCGCCCCGATGGATTTCATCGAGGAACGCGTGGTCGGCCCCAGCCTGGGTGCCGAGAACGTCGCCCGCGGCACCAAGGCGGTGGTGTACTCCTTCATCTTCGCGCTGGCGTTCTTCCTGGTGTACTACCGCATGTTCGGCCTGATCACCTGCATCGCGTTGCTGCTCAACCTGGTGATGGTGGTCGCGGTGATGTCGCTGTTCGGCGCGACGATGACGCTGCCCGGCTTCGCCGGCCTGGCGCTGACCATCGGCATGTCGGTGGACGCCAACGTGCTGATCAACGAGCGCATACGCGAGGAACTGAGGGCGGGCGTGCCGCCGCTGGCGTCCATCGCGACCGGCTACGAGAAAGCCTCGGGCACCATTTTCGACTCCAACATGACCGCACTGCTGGCCGGCGTGGCCCTGTACGCCTTCGGTACCGGTCCGCTGAAGGGCTTCGCGATCACCATGGTGATCGGCATCGCGACCTCGGTGTTCACCGCGGTGACCGTGTCGCGTGGCCTGGCCACCCTGATCTACGGCCGCCGCCGCAAGCTGAAGTCGCTGGCCATCTGACGAGAGCATCCGACCCATGAACCTCTTTCCGCTGCATCTCGTTCCCAACGACACCCGCATCGACTTCATGCGGCTGCGCTGGATCTCGATCTCCATCGCCGTGATCATGGCCGTGGTGGCGATCGGCGCCATCGCCTTCAAGGGCTTCAACTTCGCGCTCGACTTCACCGGTGGCACGGTGGTGGAACTGCGTTTCCAGCAGCCGCCCGATGTCGATGGCGTGCGCTCGCGTCTGGAAGCGGCCGGCTACGGCAGTGCCCAGGTGCAGACCTTCGGCACCGGCAGCGACCTGCTGGTCCGACTGCAGCCGAGGGAAGAAGGCGCGCAGGCCGAAGGCGACGCCGGGCTGGACGCCACCAACCGCACCGCACAGGACGTCGTCCGCCTGGCCTCGGTGGAAGGCAACCAGGCCACCGTGATGCGCAACGAGTTCGTCGGCCCGCAGGTCGGCAAGGAACTGGCGCTCAACGGCCTGTACACGCTGGTGTTCGTGGTGGTGGGCTTCCTGATCTACATCGCCGCGCGCTTCGAATGGAAGTTCGCGGTGGCCGCGATCGTCACCACCCTGCACGACGTGCTGATCTGCGCCGGCTTCTTCGCGCTGACGGGCCGCGAGTTCGACCTGACCATCCTGGCCGGCCTGCTGTCGGTGATGGGCTTCTCGATCAACGACACCATCGTGGTCTTCGATCGCGTACGCGAGAACTTCCGCAGCCTGCGCGTCGAGCCGGTGGAAGTGCTGAACCGCTCGGTCAACCAGACGCTGTCGCGCACCATCATCACCTCCTTCGTTGCGTTCCTGACCGTGCTGGCGCTGTACCTGTACGGCGGCGGCTCGCTGGAAGGCATGGCCATTTCGCAGATGATCGGCATCGTGATCGGCACCATCTCGTCGATCTTCGTCGCCTGTCCGCTGCTGACCCTGGGCTTCCTGAAGGTCACCAAGCAGGATCTGATGCCGAAGGCGAAGGACGACGCGGCGCTGGCGCGTCGTCCGTAATCTCCGGTAGCCGGGGAACTAAAAAGGCCACGCAATGCGTGGCCTTTTTCTTTAGGAGTTGGTCTTCTGTAGGAGCGACGTAAGTCGCGACCGCTCGGCCAGATCGACAGGATCAAATTGACTGGCGACGGTCGATCAGGCCAGACCAGCACTCGGGCGACCTTCTCCCGGGTATTCCGGTTTCCGGTCGCGACTTACGTCGCTCCTACAGGTGAACGCGGCGATCAGCCGTTGAACGACGCCGCATAACCCGACGAGACGATGGTCTTCTGCAGCGCCTCGGCGACCTTGAGGTTGCCGGCGACGATCTGGCGGGGCAGGGCAGTGCGGCCGTCGATCTTGCCGAGCGCGGCGCCGCGGAAGTCGCACACCTTGCCGCCCGCCTCGCGCACCAGCAGCACGCCGGCGGCGATGTCCCAGTCCTTCACGCCGGCCTCGAAATAGGCGTCGGCGCGGCCACAGGCCACGTAGGCCAGGTCCAGCGCGGCCGAGCCGGTGCGGCGGATGTCCTCGGCGTGCACCAGCAGCTCGCGGACGCATTCCAGCTGCGCGCCGGCGCGGGCGCGCTCACGCGGCGGGAAGCCGGTGGTGATGACGGTGCCGGCCAGTTCCTTGCGGTCGGCCACGCGGATGCGGCGCTCGTTGAGCTGGGCGCCCGCGCCGCGGCTGGCAGTGAACAGATCGTTGCGCAGCGGGTCGAAGATCACCGCGTCGGTCGGCTCGCCGTTGTCCACCAGCGCGATCGACACGCAGTAGTGCGGGAAGCCGCGCAGGTAGTTGCTGGTGCCGTCCAGCGGGTCGATGACGAAGGTGTAGCGGCCGTTGATCTGGGCGCCGCTCTCCTCGCCGACGAAGCCGTAGTCCGGGTAGGCGCGGCGCAGTTCCTTGATGATGACCTTCTCGGCATCCGCGTCGACTTCGCTCGCGTAGTCCATCCGCTCCTTCTGCACCACATTCAGCGCATCCAGCTTGTTGATGCTCCGCAACAGCACGTTGCCTGCGAGGCGGGCGGCCTTGGTCATGACGGTGACGACGGGCTTTTGCATGCGAACGGACCTCGGACAGGCGTGGGGCGGGCGAACAAGTGGAAAAGAGCAGCACGGCGCGGAGACCGGCCCGCGCAGTTTACCATTTGCCCCCATGAATACGCCCGTTTCCCCGACCGATTCCCTTTCCCCGGCCACGGCCGCCCGCCTGCGCGTGGTGCTGGTCGGCACGCAGCACCCCGGCAACATCGGTGCGGCAGCGCGTGCCCTGAAGACCATGGGACTCGCGCGGCTGGTGCTGGTCGCACCCGAGGACTATCCCGCGGAAGAGGCC
>DASWYO010000049.1:0-37125 GCA_036404915.1 Lysobacteraceae bacterium | reverse complement strand
GGCGAAGAACACGCCGTTCTCCAGCACGTTCTTCATCTCGAAGTACGGCTTGAGCTGCGATTCGTCGAAGTTGTACTTCGCGGCGCGCACCTTCTCGGTGTAGAACGCCCAGTCCCACGGCTCGAGCTTGAACGTCGGTTCGCCCTTGGCCTTCTGCTCATGGTCGATCATCGCCTGCAGGTCGGCGGCTTCGCGCTTGGCGTTGGCCACCGCGGCCGGCGCCAGCTTGCCCAGCATCGCGTTGACGGCTTCGGGCGTGCGTGCGGTCTGGTCTTCCAGGCCGTAAGCGGCGTGGTTCGGGTAGCCCAACAGCTTCGCGCGGTCGGCGCGCAGCTTCATGATGCGCGAGACCAGCGCGGTGGTGTCGAATTCGCCGCCGCGGCTGCCGCGCGCGACCGAAGCTTCGTGCAGGCGCTGGCGCAGGGCCCGATTGGTCAGCTGCGACTCCGGCGGCTGGCCCGTGGTATTGAGCAGGGTCAGCACGTACTTGCCTTCCAGGCCGCGCTTCTTGGCCACGTCGGCTGCGGTGGCGATCTGGCCTTCGGTCAGGCCGTCGAGCTGCTTCACGTCGTCGACCACGACCGCCGACGCGTTCACTTCCTTCAGCACGTTGTCGCTGAAGGTGGTGCCCAGCGAGGCCAGTTCGGCGTTCATCTTCTTCAGCGTCGCCTTGTCGGCGTCGTTGAGATTGGCACCGGAGCGGACGAAGCTGGTGTGGTAGCGCTCGATCAGGCGCACGCCCTCCGCGTCCAGGCCCAGGTCGTTGCGCTGGTCGTACAGCGCCTTGATGCGGGCGAACAGCTTGGGGTTCAGGCTGATGGCGTCGCCATGCGCGGCGAACTTCGCCGAGTAGTCCGCGCGCAGCTTGTTGCGCGCATCGTTGGTGTCCGTGCCGACCAGGTTGAAGAACACGGTGGTGGCGCGGTCCAGCACCTGGCCGCTCTTTTCCATCGCGATGATGGTGTTCTCGAACGTGGGCGCGGCCGGGTTGTTGGCGATGGCGTCCATCTCCTTCAGCTGCTCGGCCATGCCGGCGTCGAAGGCGGGTGCGAAGTCGCTGTCCTTGATCTTGTCGAACTGCGGGTACTTCAGCGACAGCGGGCTGTCGGCGAACAGCGGATTGCTCTGGGCGGCGGCGGTGGACATGGCGGGCTTCTTGTCGGCGGCGTGGGCGGCCGGCGCGGCGGCGCCGGCGAGGCCGGTGGCGATGGCCAGCGCGAGTGCGCAGGCGATGGGACGAGTCATGGCAATCCTCGGAGAGGGAAGGTCGGGCGGTGCACAGGGTAGCGGATGAGGGTGAGTGATCGCGCATGACGAAAGCCATGGTGCGCGCAGGATCCGGCCTCCTCTGGTCGTGGTGCCGGAGCTCTATCACGATTTGTTTACAATTCGCGCCTCATTCGGCCCACCATCCCGGCACGATCGGCACATCCGGCCGACGCTTCCGCCCCCGTTCACCCCCACCGAGGACTCCGCATGACCACCCCGCACCGTTCGACCCGTCGCGCACTGCGCCTGGGCGGCCTCGCTGCCGCCGTGCTGCTGGCCCTGCCGGCCATGGCCCAGGAAGCCGCGTCGCCCGACGCCCCCGAACTGGACACCATCAACGTGACCGCGCAGCGCCGGACCGAGAACATCCAGGACGTGCCGATGGCGATCACCACGCTGGACCGCGAGAAGGTCGAGGCCCTGACCGCCAGCGGCGACGACATCCGCCTGCTCTCGGGCCGCCTGCCGAGCCTGAACATCGAGTCCTCGTTCGGCCGTGCGTTCCCGCGCTTCTACATCCGTGGCCTGGGCAATACCGATTTCGACCTCAACGCCTCGCAGCCGGTCTCGCTCGTGTACGACGGCGTGGTCCAGGAAAACCCGATCCTCAAGGGGTTCCCGCTGTTCGACCTCGACCAGATCGAAATGGCGCGCGGCCCGCAGGGCACCCTGTTCGGCCGCAATTCGCCGGCCGGCGTGATCAAGTTCGAGTCGGCGCGCCCGCAGGAAGAATTCGGCGGCTATGCGCGCATCGGCGTCGGCGACCGCCGGCAGGTCAACCTGGAAGGCGCGATCACCGGGCCGGTCGGCGAGAACACCGCCGCACGCCTGTCGATCATGCGCCAGAGTCGCGCCGACTGGGTCGACAACATCAACAACGGCCCGGGCGACGACCTCGAAGGCTACGAAGAAACCGCCGCGCGCCTGCAGTTCCTGTTCAAGTCGGGCGACACCTTCGAAGCGCTGGCGAATGTGCACGCGCGCAAGCTCGAAGGCACCGCGCGCCTGTTCCGTGCGAGCATCATCAAGCCCGGCACCAACGAACTGCGCGACGACTTCCGCCGCGACCAGGTGTCGATCGACGGCATCAACGAACAGCAGCTCGACCAGCTCGGCGGCAGCCTGCGCATGCGCTGGGATCTCGGCAAGGTCAGCCTGCATTCGATCACCGGTTACGAGAGCGTCGACGCCTTCAGCCGCGGCGACATCGACGGCGGTTCGTCGTACAGCTTCCCGCCGGACGAATTGGGTGAATCACTGTTCCCGGCCGAGTCCGCCGACGGCCTGCCGCGCCATCGGCAGCTGAGCCAGGAATTTCGCGTCGAGTCGAACGACTGGGGCCGCTTCGATTGGCAGGCCGGTCTGTTCTGGTTCGACGAGCGCATCCAGGTCGACAGCTTGAGCTACGACACCTTCGCGCCTGGCAACGCGCAGAACGGTTACGCCACGCAGCGCCAGGACAACACCGCCTGGGCGGTGTTCGCCTCGGGCGATTTCGACGTGACCGAGCGCTTCACCTTGCGCGGCGGCCTGCGCTACACCGATGACCGCAAGGAATTCGTCGCCGAGCGCGTCGTCGGCCCGTTCGGCCCGCCGATTCCCCGGATCAAGGTCAGTCCCGACGACACCAACCTCAGCTGGGACCTCAGTGGTGTGTTCGAGGCCACGGACAATGTGAACGTCTATGGCCGCGTCGCCACCGGCTTCCGCGCGCCGAGCGTGCAGGGACGCCTGATGTTCGCCGATGCCTCGCTGCCCTCGAACCAGCTGGTCACCGTGGCGGACAGCGAGACCGTGCTGTCGTACGAAGCGGGCGTGAAGGCGACGCTGTGGGACAACCGCCTGCGCCTGGGCTTCGCGCTGTATCGCTACACCGTCGATGACCAGCAGCTCACTGCCGTCGGCGGCGCCAGCAACATCGCGACGCTGGTCAACGCCGACCGCAGCGTCGGGCAGGGTGCCGAACTCGACGTGCAAGCGTGGCTCACCGATCACCTGTTCGTCACCTTCGGCGCCAGCTACAACGACACCGAGATCCAGGACAAGGACCTCAGCGTGTTCCAGTGCGGCGCGCTGTGCACGCCGCTCGATCCGGCGGGTACGGTTGCGGGCACGCGCCTGATCGACGGCAACCCGCTGCCGCAGGCGCCCAAGCACGTCTACAACCTCACCGCGCGCTACGGCATCCCGCTGGGCAATGCCGAATTCTTCATCTACACGGACTGGGCGTACCGCAGCAAGGTCAACTTCTTCCTGTACGAATCGACCGAATTCACCGGCGATCCGCTGCTGGAAGGCGGCCTGCGCCTGGGCGTGAACTGGAACGACGGCCGTTACGAAGTGGTGGCCTACGGACGCAACATCACCGACGAGGAAGCGATCGTCGGCGCGATCGACTTCAACAACCTCACCGGCTTCCTCAACGAGCCGCGCACCTGGGGCCTGGAGTTCAAGGCGACGTTCTGATCGCCGCTGCCGTCATGCGATGAAAACGGGCGCCGTCGAACACGGCGCCCGTTCGTTTTTGTAGAGCGGCGCTTGCTCCGCTGCATTTTCGGGAAAGCGAAGCGGAGCAAGCTCCGCTCTATAGGGCGTCATGCGCCGTGCTGCGCCGCGTTCGCACGCACGGCAGCCTCGATGTAGGCCGCCAGTCCATCCGCATGGCGGTCGTAGTGCGCCTGGAAGCGCGGATCGGCGGTGTACATCGCCGCCACGTTCGCATGCATCGCGTGGTCGCAGGGGTAGTGGTACTGCGCGATGTGTTCGCGATGCGATTCGGCCAGCGCCATCGCGGCGTCACTGTCGGCGGCGTCGCCACGCTGCATCGCATCGAGGAGGTCGCGGGTGATCGCATCCGCTTCGGCCTGGATGCGTGCCCAGTCGTCCTTCGAATAGCCGCGGGCGCGTGCCTGCGAAATCTTCCAGTGATCGGTCTCGCCCCAGCGCTGGCGCGCCTCTTCGGCGTATTCGCCGTTGCGGAAGCGGTCGTAGCCGTCGAACAGGTGTTCGGCGTCGGTGTCGATGTTCATGGTGGTGTCTCCGTCGAGCGTCTGAAGGGTCGCATCGACCGCCTTCAGGACCGCTTCCCCGTGGCGCAGCCGTGAATGCAATGCCGTGCGCTGTTCGATCAGCGCCGCGCGCCGACGTTCCGGCGGGGCGTCGATCAGATCGCGCACGGCGTCCAGTGCGAAG
The DNA here is from genome assembly GCA_036404915.1 of Lysobacteraceae bacterium. Classification (GTDB taxonomy): domain Bacteria; phylum Pseudomonadota; class Gammaproteobacteria; order Xanthomonadales; family Xanthomonadaceae; genus Lysobacter_I. The sequence continues at coordinate 32,664 of DASWYO010000049.1, read as the reverse complement.
CCCAGTTCCCGGAACAGCAGCACCTGCTGCAGCCGGCGCAGGTCGGCACCCGTGTAGAGGCGGTAGCCGGCGGCACTGCGCTGCGACGGCGACACCAGGCCGATGTCGTCGTAATGGTGCAGGGCGCGGATGGTCAGCCCGGTGAGGGCGGCGACGCGACCGATGGTGAGGGAAGGCTTGGACATGCGGGTGATGTTGGCGGTCGATGCGGGAGGCATGCTGCGGCCTGACGTCGCGTGAGGGTCAAGCCCCCGGCTCAATGCGTCGCGCCGGCGCCGATCCGACGGTCCCTGCGCGTGCGCAGCGCGGTATCGATGCAGACCCGCAGGCCGGCGACGACCGTGTCCAGATCCAGGGAAGGCACGCCAGGCAAGCCTTCCACCTGCTCAGGCAAGTAGGGAATGTGCAGGAAGCCGCCGCGGACGCGCGAGCCGGCGAGTGCGTGCATCAGCACGTAGAACGCCTGGTTGCAGACGAAGGTGCCGGCGGTCTGCGAGATCTCGGACGGGATGCCGGCGGCGCGCAGGTCCGCGTGCATGGCCTTGATCGGCAGCGTCGTGAAATAGGCGGCCGGTCCATGCCTGACCACGGGCGTATCGATCGGCTGCGCGCCGGCGTTGTCGGGAATGCGCGCGTCGTTGACGTTGATCGCCACGCGCTCCAGCGACAGGGCCGCGCGGCCTCCGGCCTGGCCGACGCAGAGCACCAGCTCCGGTGTGTGCTTGCGAAGTGCGGCACGCAAAACCCGGGGTGTACCGCCGAAGGTGGTCGGCAACTGCGCGGCGACGATGCGTCGGCCGGCGATCATCTCGCCGTGCAGGCGCGAGACCGCTTCCCAGCTCGGATTGATCGTGCCGCCGCCGAACGGGTCGAAGCCGGTGAGCAGGACGGTGCGGGCCTGTCGCGCCGTCATCGCATCACCTGAAGGCGATGACATACATCAGTACGATGTTGCAGGCGAGCAGCAGGGCGCCGGTGCGCCACTGTGCGCGGATCACGCCGTAGGGATCCTTCAGTTCCAGCAGCGCGGCGGGCACCAGGTTGAAGTTGGCGGCCATTGGCGTCATCAGCGTGCCGCAGTAGCCCGAAAGCATGCCGATCGCAGCCAGCGACGCGGCGTCGGCACCATGCAGGTTCACCAGCAACGGCAATGCGATGCCGCCGGTCATCACCGGGAAGGCCGCGAAGGCATTGCCCATGATGATCGTGAACAGGGCCATGCCGAGCCCGTAGGCGATCACGATGAGCAAGGGATTGTCGACGGGCACGATCGCGCGCACGACGCCCGAGACGGCGGCATCGACGCCAGCCGCCTGGAACACGCTGCCCAGGGTGGCGAGGAGCAGTGGCAGCAGCGCCGCCCAGCCGATCGCATCGACCAGTCGCCGCGATTGCTCGATGGCGGTGCCCGGCGATTGCCGCGTCATCGCGCAGGCGACGACCAGCGCGATCAGGCAGGCGACCGCGAGCGATGTCAGCGTCGCGGTGTTGGCATTGTCGAACAGCGGTGTGCCGCCGATCTGCAGATGCTTGGCGGACAAGGTGCCGATCACTGTGATCGCCGGAATCAGCAGGGCGGGCAGGAACAGCTTGTGGCCCAGGCGGGCGGCATCCGCGCGCTTCGCCTCCGGCGTGCTTTCGCCGTAGCGGCCTGCACGCAGTCCGCCGAAGCCGGCGATCAGCACCAGCGCGACCACGCATGCACCGACCGCACGCACCGGCATGTGCTCGGCAGCGAACAGCAGCAGCGCGAGCAGGGCCCAGAACAACGCGGTGGTGTATCGGCGCGGATTGCCGGCATCGCGCAGGCCACGCCAGGCGAGTGCGCCGAAATACAGGCCCAGCAGCCAGTAGACGGGCGTCAGCGTGATCATGCCGCGCCCTCGCGGGATGCGCGCGCTGCGGCATCGCGTGCGGCGCGCAGGGCGATCGTGCGTTCCAGCCGGTGGATGCGCCAGCTGTGGATGAGGAACGCGCAGATCGCGGTGGGAATGCCCCAGAGCGCGATCGTCATCGGCGCCAGTTCGATGCCGTTGTCGGCGAAGAAGGCCTGGATCAGCAGCACGGCACCGAACGCGAAGAAAATGTCCTCGCCGAAGAACAGGCCGATGTTGTCGGTGCCGGCGGCCATCGCGCGCACGCGCTCGCGCTCGTCGTCGGTCAGCGCGCCGTGCTTCGCTTCGGCGGTGGCTTCCGACATCGGCGCGACCAGCGGGCGCACGGTCTGCGGATGCCCGCCGACGCTGGTCAGGCCGAGCGCCGACAGCACCTGCCGCAGGAACAGGTAGATCATGAGCAGGCGCGTCATGGTCGCGCCGCGCAGGCGCGCGATCCACCCCTGCGTGTGTTCCTTCAGGCCGTGGCGTTCCAGCAGGCCGATCACCGGCAGCGTCGCCAGGAACAGCAGGAGGAAGCGCTTCTCGGTGAAAGCCTTGCCGAGGATGTCCAGCACCTCCAGCGGCGAGAGCTTCGCGGCGAGCCCGGTGATGAATCCGGCGGCGACGACCACGAGTGCGGGGTTCAGGCGCAGCACGAAGCCCAGCACGACGGCGGCGACGCCGATCAGCGGCCAGTAGTTGATGAGCGGTTCGGTCATGCGATCAATCCAGTGCGGTGACGCGGATGTCGAAGTGGGCGAGGCGGCCGCGCACCGCGCGAGCGACGGCGATCGCATCGGCGCGATCGCCATGCATGCACAGCGTGTCGGCGCGCAGCATCAGCGGGCGTCCGCGCTCGTCCTTGGCCAGGCCGAGCGACGCGAGCAGGAATGCACGTTCGGCGACCTCCTCGGGTGATTCGATCACCGCGCCCGGACGATCGCGCGACAGCAGTCGGCCTTCGGTGTCGTAGCCGCGATCCGGAAAGACTTCATGCGCGACGGCCATGCCCAGCGTGCGCGCGATGTTCAGCATTTCCGAGCCGGACAGACCGACCAGGCGCAGCGATGGATCGATGCGCTGCACCGTGCGCGCCACTGCGGCGGCGACCTCGACGTCCCGCGCCGCGCGGTTGTAGAGCGCGCCATGCAATTTGACGTGACGCACCGGCACGCCGTGCGCACGTGCGAGGCCGAGGAAATGCTCGACCTGCGTCTGCACCTGCCCTGCAATGTCCTGCGCCGACTGCCCGGTCTCGCGGCGCCCGAAGTGTTCGCGTTCGGCATAGCCCGGATGCGCGCCCACCGTCACCTTGTGCGTGGCACACAGGCGCAGCGTCTCGACGATGGTGCCGTCGTCGCCCGCGTGCGCGCCGCAGGAAATGTTCGCCGTGGAAATCAGCGGCACGATCTCGGCATCGTTGCCGCAGCCCTCGCCGAGATCGCAATTGAGGTCGATGGTGTGCATGGTGTGTGTCGTCGTGCGTCAGCGCGCACGCACCGACAGGGTCGTGTCCTGCGGGGATTGCTGGCGCGCGAACTCCTGGTCGCGCTGCTGCGCGGCCACATTGTTCGCGACCTGTGCCACCTGTTCACTGCTTTCCCTGATCGGCTGGTTGGCCGCCTGGCCGGTGGCGATCGGATCGGTGCCTCGGTTCAACTCCGGGCGGTCGCCCATTGCGCTGAACTGCACGGCACGGACCAGGCTGCCGTCCTTGCTCAGTTCCACCTTGTCGGGCTGGATGCCTTCCCGGATCGCTTCCACGGTCAGCGCGGCAGCCACCTTGCGGCTGTGTTCGCCGTGCGGAATGCCGCGCGCTTCCTCGGCGGCATGGACCTTCTCCAGCGTGCGCTGGTACAGGGCATTGTTCGGATTATCCGGGTGCGTCACCAGCGCGCTGCCGGCGCTCTCCAGTGCGGCGCGGGTCTTCGGCCCGATCACGCCAAGCTGTTCGATGCCGTGGTCGCGCTGGAACTGCCGTGTCGCGAATTCGGTGTTGGCCCCGAACTTCTCGTCGACCGCGATCGGCTTGCCGTCGGCACCCACGTAGCCGAGATCGGCGAGGAGACGTTGGTGATGACCCACCGCTGGACCGTGTTCGTTGCGACGCAGGACGCCATCGGCCATCGCGTCTGAAGTGGCCGGTGCGGATGCGGCAGGCGCGGGCGTGGTGCTGCGATCGGCAGCGGATATGGGGGCGAACTCCTGTGGGTCCCGCACCGGCCGTGCCGAGGGGTCGGCTGACGATGGAGTTGGGGGTTCCATGCTTTGCCTGCGGAAATCTTCACGCGGCCGCAGGGCGCCCATGATCTCCATTGTCCCGCCGTCCCAGTAGCCGCCGGGTGCAACGGTTTCCTGACCGGGCCCTGTGCGGATCTGCGAGCCGATGAAGGTAATGCGCCCCTGGTCGTCATAACCACCGAAGACGCCTACATGTTGCCCGCTGCCGCCAACGGAGCGCCACATCAGGATGTCGCCCGGCTGCAGGTTGCCATTGGGCTGTCTTGCTTCGGTGGCGCCGATGACGTCGAAGGCTTCGCGTGCTTCGGGCGTGACGTTGCGGCCGTTGAAGAGATCGTGCGTGCTGAAATCGCCCTGCGAGCCGAAGCGGCCTTGTACGTCGAATCCTGCCTCGTGCAGGCCACGCCAGATGAAGGTGGAGCAGTCGACGCCGCGCCGCCCGTCGCCATCGATGTCACCTTCGGTGCGGCTGGCGTCTGTACGGCCGTTGCCGCCCTCGCTTGGATTGGCCCAGCTGCGATCACCTCGGCCGTATTCCCAATCGGTCGGGTTACCGAGGAAGTATCGCTCTGCCGCATTGAAGACATCTGCGTTCCTGCCCTGCGCGGCGGTATCGGCGGGACGTTCGGCAGCGGGCCGATCCCGGATCAGGTTGTCCAGACCAAGGGCGCGCAACGTCTCCGGGCCGGCAAGGCCGTCAATCGTCAGGTCTTCGCGACGCTGGAATTCGCGTACGGCCGCTTCGGTACGGTCGCGATAATTACCAGTACCGTTGAGGTCGAAGCCACGATCACGCAAGGCGAGTTGCAGTTCCCGTACTTCCGGTCCGCTTTCGCCGGGGCGCAGAACGTTGTCGGCCATGGCCGAGGCCGCTCGGCGCGGCGCGTCGGACGTGGTGTGTCCCGGCATGGTGCCATCTTCAAGGCCGGGATTCGCTTCGCGCGCATCCGCGATTGCTGTGCGCATTGCCGGGCCCTGCAGAACGCGCATCAGATTATCGGCATAGGCCGAATCGGTGGCATAGCCAGCCCGCTGCAGCGCATCGGCTTCGCGACGCGGGTCGCCCAATGTCCCTGGCTCGAAAAGACCTGCAGCGGCGTAGCGAGGATTCTCCTGCAGGAAGCGCACGCGGTCGCGAAGCGCATCGTCGTACGATTCATAGACACGGAACGGATGGTCCTCCATCACGATCCGGCCGTTGCGTTCTTCGGGGACATTGAAGACGCGACTTTCACCCTCCCAGCCGCCATTCGCCTTGATGTTGAACAGGTTGTTGGTGCCCGGCAACACGCGCTGTCCCCAGCCTGTTTCCTGTGCGGCCTGGGCAAGAATGAGTTCCCATGACATGCCGGTTTCGCGGCTCACACGTACGGCTGCGGGGTAGAGCGCGTCGATGAATTCCTTGCGCTGTTCAGGAGTAGACATATCACTGATCCTTCAGGGTGAGTGAAACCGGATCCAGACGACGTTCAAATGTGTTGTCGTCGGCGGCATCGGCGTTGCGCTGCATGCCGCGAACGATCAGATGCGCGTTTTCAAGCGAGAATCCATCCGTCTTGGTGACCCATTGTGATCTGACGCCGGTGGGCAGCGAAAGTGCGGTGCTCGCCCTTATCCGGCCATCGTCGAATCCGACTCGGTCCACGCGCAGCAACGTCTGGCTAAATGCGGGGCTTGGGTGGGTGTCCATCTGCACGAGGACCAGCACCGCATCGCCGTTGATGATGCAGTGAGTGGCGCGCGCTTGATAGCGATCGGTACCAATCGGCAAATCGACGCGGCGGTCGCCGGCACCTTCCGCGCCAAGACGGAGTATCGGCTGCTGGATAAGACCATCGTCGCCGACACGCGCCAGCGCTTCGCAACGCATTCCGTTTCTTTCGACGCGTGCGTAGCGATGCTCGTTCGATTCCGCTTCGCTGTCGCTGGTGTTTGCGGGTTCCGCGCCTTCGCCACGCAGACCGAGCGAGTAGGTCTCGATGGTCTTGGCGGGCACCCAGCCCTGCGGACAGGCTGCGGAATATCTGCCGTTCGGCTGGATGCGGCAATCTTCGAGATTCAAGGCCGGCGAACCATCTTCGGTTGAGCAGGACACGCCAGCTTGGGTGCAGGCAGGTTCGATGCTGGGCGGGAGCACGGTGATCTGCTGCCAGTGCCGTCCGGATGCATCTTTTCGGGCCGGACCGTGCAAGCAAAGGAATGCACCAGCAGGCAGCGTCGTTGTCTTCATGCCTCTGTCGAACCGATCGAGCAGAGGCGTATTGTCTTCGATCAGCCGTCCATAATCGAACCCGCCGAGCGTACAGGCCTTGGGCGCAGACTCTTTCTCGACAGCAGTTGATGACGATGGAACGACCGCATCAACGGATGTACCCATGGTGGGTGCGTCGACCTGGCAGGCAGAAATCAACAGTGCCGATAGCAGGAGGAGATTGGGAAATGCAGGCATCATGGCATTACCGTGAGAGGGTGATTGATTGCGCGTATCGATATTCGTCATGATCCGATCTCGGGGGGTATGCGGATAACGGTGAACTTGGTGTCGCTCAGCGCTTGCCCATGTCCAGATGCCGTTGGAGCAGATCGGCGCGCTGGCAAATGGCTCGAGCATCGTTTTCGACCGATTGCAGATTGCCCACCTGGCCGATGCCGTCGAGGATCGATTCCCTGACATCGCCATCGCTTTGCTGCAGTTGAACCCAGGCACGCTGCGCGGTCACCATGCGATCGCGGCGTTCGCCCTGCAGCCGACCGATCAGCTGTTTGTAGATCGTGTTCAAGCGCGCATCCTGGCGTTCACGTTCGTCGGTCAGGCATTCGGCCTGGGCGAGGGTTCCCGCAGCACCGGCCATGCACTGGGCCAGGGTAACGCTCAGCCCCTGAGGCACGTAGTTGTCGCTGTCGGACACTGCCGTTGTCTGCGGTGCGCGCAGTGTGTCGTCGATCCGCACATCGCCTGCGAAGTCGGCGATCGACACCAGAAGGTCGGCGCGCTGCGCGATGGCGGAGGCCTTGTTCTCGAGCTTCTGTCGATGACCTGTCGGGCCGAGTCCATCCAGGAGCGAGGCTTCGAATGCGTCGTCCTTCTCCTGGAGTTGGACCCACGCGCGCTGCGCCGCCACGATCCGCTCGCGACGCTCGCCCTGCAACTGTCCGATCAGCTGTGTGTAGATCGTGTTCAAGCGTGCGTCCTGGCGGTCGCGTTCGCCGGTCAGGTCGTCATCGGCAGCCTTGCCTCCGAACGCCTTCCCGAACGCCGGGTCGACGATCTTCACCAGGGTCCAGCAGGCGTCGCGACGGAAGGTGTAGCGCAACTGCGTGTCGGTGTCGGGCACTTCGAGGACGATGGTGGTGCGGTCGCCCTCGCTGCCGATTTCGCGGTAGCGCAGACCTTCGGTCTGCTGGCGGGCGCGATCGGGCATGACCGGAAACCGCAGGGCGTCACGCGACGTCTGTTCCACCGATTCGGCGGGCTCGGGCTGGGCGTTCCAGTCGACGAATGCCGTATCCACGACCGGTGCGGTGAAGGCTTTCTGCAGCGATGGGCTCTCGGCGAATGCGGCGACGAAGCCGGCAAGATCTTTCGAGGGACAGCTCGGTGCGGCGCTTGCGGGCTTGACCGTCGCGCCGGTGGCGGTCACCGAGGTCGGCGGCGTGGCGTCGCAGGCGCCGACGACGAAGCTGAGCAGGGCGACGAGGCCGATACGGGATCGGTGCGACAGCGATGCCGCGATGGCGGGCATGGTCTTGCGAAGCGCGTGTTCCATGCGGACGACCCGGGTTCCGTGAGGCGTGGAGAGGGCCCCATGATACGGGTCGCTCGGCATGAACGATGCGACGGCTATCGTGATGCCGTGCGGATCCTGAACGATGTGCGCCTATGCGGACTGCAGCTGGGCATCGACCGCGATCAACGCCCTCGCCAGTTCGCACTGGCGCTGCCTGCGCAGGCATTCGGCCTCGTCGGCTTCCACCTGCTCGAATCGCACGGTGTCGCCCGCGCGCAGCTGCGCCATGCGCGGAAGGTCGGCGGTGATGATGTGTCCGAGTCGCGGGTAGCCGCCGACGGTCTGGGCATCGGCGAGCAGGACGATGGGCTGGCCATCCGGCGGCAACTGGATCGTGCCGGGCGCGACCGGGGCAGAGAGCTGATCGCGTGCGGGCATCTGCAGCGGTTCGCCGGAGAAACGCAGGCCCTGGCGATCGCTGCGCGGATCGACGCGCCATGCGCGCCGGGACAGCGTCGTCGCGACCGGTTCCTGTGACGGCACGAAGCGGAACGGGCTTGCGTTCGCCGGCCCGGCGTCGAGGGACACCCACCACGGCGGATGGCGTGGTGCATCCGCGTCGATAGGCGCATGCGCACCCAGCGGCAATGCGTCGCCAACGCGCAGGGTGCGGCCCTGCAGACCGCCGAAGCCGCCACGCAGATCCGTGCCACGGCTGCCGAGCACGGAGGGCACATCGATCCCGCCGGCGACCGCCAGCCAGGCGCGCAGGCCGTGGCGGATCGCGCCCAGTTTCAGCGTGCCGGCAGGCAGCGCGACCGGCCGGCCATTCGGCACGATGCGGCGCACGCCGTCGCCGGCGTCGAACGACGCATCGATTGACGCACCGCACAGCGCGATGCGGAGCGGTGCGTCGAAGGCGAGCGTCGGCCCGCCCAGCGCGATTTCTAGCACGGCATGGTCGTGCGGATTACCGACCATGTGGTTCGCAAGCGCGGCCTGTGCCGGATGCAGTGCACCGCCGCGCGCGACACCGATGTGTCGCCAGCCATCGCGACCCGGCGCCTGCACAGTGGTGGCCGCGCCCGGGGCAAGCACGCGCAGCGTGGTCATGCGTCGGCCTCGAGCCGCGCGAATTCGCGCGCGTCGATCACGACGAAACGCACGCGATCGCCCGGCGCCAGCAACGAAGGCGAGGCGCGCGTCGGATCGAACAGACGCAGCGGCGTTCGGCCGATCAATCGCCAGCCGCCGGGGCTTTCGCGCGGATACAGTCCGGTCTGCGCGCCGCCGATGGCCACGCTGCCGGCCGGCACGCGCGTGCGGGGCGTGGCCAGGCGGGGCAGGGCGAGCGCGGGATCGAGGCCCGACAGATACGGAAAACCCGGGGCGAAACCGATCATCGCCACGGTGTAGGTCGCGGCGGCGTGGCGTTCTGCCAGCATGGCGGATGGCAGCCCGAGTTCGAGCGCGGCGCTGTCGAGGTCTTCGCCGAAGTCGCCGCCGTAGACCACGGGGATCTCGATGCAGCGCGAGGCGCCGATGTCGGTCGCGATGCTGTCGTCCGCAAGCTGCGCATCGAGCCAGTGTTCGACGGCAAGCGCGTCGATGGCATCGGGATCGAAGAATACCGCCAGGGATGCATAGGCCGGTACGAGGTCGCGCAGCCATGCTGGCTGGACCTCGCGGATGCGTAAGACGGCGCGATGGACGCGGGCATTGGTGTCGTCGTCGATCGGCGGCGTGTCTGCGCCGAAGTGCAGCAACAGCGCGTCGTCGGCCAGACGCTCCCGGCGTGCCGCCGTCATGCCGACAGGGCGGCGCGCAGGATCTCGACGCGTTCGATCAGCTGTTCGGGCGAATAGGGCTGCGCCGTGGCGGTGCCCCAGACCGGGCGCGGCCAGGCGATGTCCTCGCGGAAGCGGGCGATCACGTGGACGTGCAGCTGCGGCACCATGTTGCCCAGCGCGGCCACGTTGAGCTTGTCGGGCTTCATCGTCGTGCGTAGCGCGCGGCTGGCGCGGTCGATCTCCTGCATCAGCATCGCCTGCTGCTGCGGACCAAGATCGATGATCTCCACGGCGTCCTGCACGCGCGGCACCAGGATCAGCCACGGATGATGCGCGTCGTCCATCAGCTGGACATCGCACAGCGGCCAGTGTGCGAGCGGGTGCGTGTCTTCGGCCAGTTGCGGGTGCAGGTGCCAGCCCGGCGGGCCAGCGTGGGCGTGGCGATTCATCGCAGGTGCTCCGTCAGGAAAGCGATGGTGCGGTCCCAGGCGAGGGCCGCGCTGTCGGCGTCGTAGTCGTCGCGTTCGTTGCAGTTGAAGCCGTGCCCGGCCGCATAGACATGCACTTGGGCATCGGGATGGTGCGACCGATGCTGCTGCACATCTTCGGGCGGGATGATCGGATCGCGCTCGCCGAAGTGGAACAGCATCGGCGCCTGCGCCGGTTCGCCGAGGAAGGGCACGCTGCGTCCCCCGTAGTAGGTCACCGAGGCCATGTGCAGGCGCGTGTTGGCCAGCATCGCCGCCGTGCCGCCCCAGCAGAATCCCACGGCGGCCACCTTGTGGCCGGACTCGCGCAGCCAGCGCGCGGCGGCACCGACCACCTGCAGCGTGCGCTCGAAGCCCAGCTGCGCCACGTAGTCCCGCCCTTGCGACACACCCGATTCATCGTAGCGCAGTTCGGTGTCCGGTCGGACCAGGTCGAACAGGGCCGGGGCCATCGCGGTGAATCCCGCCTCGGCGAAGCGGTCGGTGACCGCCCGGATATGCGGGTTCACGCCGAAGATCTCCTGGACCACTACCACCGCGCCCCGCGGGGCGGTGTCCGGACGCGCCAGCCAGGCCCGGACCGGGCCCTCGGGGGTCGTCAGGGGGCTCCATTCGCCCATGGTCGGGTCTCCAGCCATCCGAAAACCGCATCGTACGCCTGCCGCCGCCGGACGGGCAGGGTGGCATGGCCGCTATAATCGCCGGCTCCCTGCAGCCAGAGCCGGGCCGCCAGCGGCCTGCACACGCCATGTCCGCCATCGAACCTTCCAACGGCCGCAAGATCGGCTTCGTCAGTCTCGGCTGCCCCAAGGCCCTCGTCGATTCCGAGCGCATCCTCACCCAGCTCAAGGTCGAGGGCTACGACATCGTGCAGGCCTACGACGATGCCGACGTGGTGGTGGTGAACACCTGTGGCTTCATCGACTCGGCGGTGACCGAATCGCTGGACGCCATCGGTGAGGCCATGGCCGAGAACGGCAAGGTCATCGTCACCGGCTGCCTGGGCAAGCGTCCGGAGCAGATCCGCGAGGCGCATCCGGATGTGCTGGCGATCACCGGCCCGCAGGATTACCAGAGCGTGATGCGCGCCGTGTACGACGCCGCACCGCCAACCCACAACCCGTTCGTCGACCTGGTGCCGCGCCGCATCGCCGAGGATGACGTCGGCATCAAGCTCACGCCGAAGCACTACGCCTATCTCAAGATTTCCGAAGGCTGCAACCATCGCTGCAGCTTCTGCATCATTCCCTCGATGCGCGGCGACCTCGTGTCGCGCCCGGTCGACCAGGTGCTGCGCGAAGCCGAGAAGCTGGTGATGGGCGGCGTGAAGGAACTGCTGGTCATCTCGCAGGACACCAGTGCCTACGGCGTGGACGTGAAGTATGCCGAGCGCATGTGGCGCGAGAAGAGCTACCAGACGCGGATGAAGGCGCTGTGCGAAGGCCTGTCCGAACTCGGCGTGTGGACGCGCCTGCATTACGTCTATCCGTACCCGCACGTCGACGACATCATCCCGCTGATGGCGGACGGAAAACTGCTGCCGTACCTCGATATCCCGTTCCAGCACGCAAGCCCGCGCATCCTCAAGCTGATGAAGCGCCCGGGCTCGGTCGACAAGACGCTCGAACGCATCCAGCGCTGGCGCGACATCGCGCCGGACATCACGATCCGCAGCGCCTTCATCGTCGGCTTCCCTGGCGAAACCGACCAGGAATTCGAAGAACTGCTGGATTTCCTCGACGAAGCCCAGCTCGACCGCGTCGGCGCTTTCGCCTATTCGCCGGTCGAAGGCGCCGCCGCCAATGCGCTGCCCGACCCCGTGCCGGAAGAGGTCAAGCAGGAGCGGCTCGCGCGTTTCATGGAACGCCAGGCCGCGATTTCCGAAGCCAAGCTCGCCGACAAGGTCGGTACGGTGCAGCGTTGCCTGGTCGATCTGATCGACGGCGATCTCGCCATCGCCCGCTCCATGGCCGACGCGCCGGAAATCGACGGCCTGGTGCAGATCCAGAACGGCTTCGAAGCCGGCCTGAAGCCGGGTGAATTCGTCGATGTCGAGATCATGGGCAGCGACGAGCACGACCTGTACGGCGAAGTGTCGTTCGAGGATTGAGTCGCGGGCGATGGCGAAACGCCGCTTCATCGCCCCCGCGCGCGACGCGATCGATCCCGCCGTTTTCGATCACCCGGTGTTCGCCGGCTATCGTGCCCACCGTGACTGGTTCACGATGCCCGACTGGCCCGGTGTCGACGCGCTCAACGCGAGGATGCCGCTCGCAGCGCATCGCTTCGTCGTCCAGGACGATGCGCTGCCTGACGACGGCCTGCATTACGAAACCCGCATCGCCGCTGGCCGCATCGCCACGCGCGAGGGGAACTGGCACGACCTGTTCAACGCCGCGGTCTGGTGCCGGTATCCGGCGCTGAAGCAGGCGTTCAACGCGCGGCAATGCGCGCACATCGCACAGATGGGCCCGCGCGACCGCAACCGCGCCCAGTACGCGCTCACCCAGTTCGATGAAGCCGGCGTCATCGTCCGTCTGCGTGATGCATCACTGCTGCCGCTGTGGGATCGCCACGACTGGCGCGCGCTCTTCCTCGATCACGCCGATGCCTGGCGCAGTGGCGACATCGCCATCGCCGCCGTCGTCGGCCATGCGCTGCTCGAAATCGCGCTCGTGCCGGCCTTGTTCATGGTCGGCAAATGCCTGGTGGTCGGCGACCAGTACGACGATGTTTGCGTCGATCTTGTCGCGCAGGCTGTTCGCGAAGGGCGCGTGCTCAACGACCCGCTCGAACTGCGCCCGCTCCCGCTAGCCGGGATCCCCGGTTGGTATCCGGGGCAGGATGCGGGGTTCTACGAGGTGGCGGAGTGTTTCCAGCCGGTGCGGGCGGGGCGGGTGTATCCGGCGGCGTTGGACCAATCCTAGCCGCGAAGGTCGCTGCAGGTTGTCTGTGCGAGTTTCGTTGACGCGAGACGTGCGCCGGGGCGCACGCTATTGATTCCATAGGGCGCGCTCAAGCGCGCCGCTTCGTGAGTGTCATGGGGCTCGCAGCCCGAGGAACGCTTCCAGACGCGCCTGTTCCTCCTGCAGCGCACATTTGAAAACGACATCACGTGGCGCCCGCCCGCTGACGTAGCCCGGTTCCACTTGCAGTTGTCCGTCGCGCACCGCTGCATTCGCCCAGCCAATGACCTGGCCGCGCCACAGCATGGGCAGGGCGTAGTAGCCGCGTATCCGTTTCGGTGCGGGGGTGTAGGCCTCGAAACGATAGGCCCAGCCCCAGAAACGCTCGAAGCGTTCGCGGTCCCAGACGATCGGGTCGAAGGGGGCGAGCAGGCGCACCTCGTCGTCGAGCACGTCGTCGCTTGCGAAACGCCGGCTGGTGGGGTTTTCGCCTTCCGGCCAGAACCAGCGCACGGCGTCCACGGTGGCTTGCGGCAACCGTGCCTTGGCCCGCACCAGTGCTGCGCGACGTCGATCACGCCACTGCGGCGCCGCTGCCATGCCCAGCCACATGACGAAGCGGCTGAGCGTGGCGGCAGGCAGCGGCGCGTATTTGGCGACCGTCACGTCGATCAGCGCGTCCAGGGCGGTGTCGGGATTGGTTGGTGCGTCGCGTTCGTGCGCGAGCTGGGGCGCGTACAGGCGGATGCCGCCCTCGCGCCGCGCCACGCGCAGCAGGCCGCGATAGTGCATGCCGTCGAGCAACTGCGTGCTGGCCTTGGAGTTGCCGCCGAACCAGTTGCGGCTGGTGCCATGCTGGAACGCGGCGTCCATCTCGCGCGGATGCACCACGCCGCGTTGCTGCACGAATTCCAGTACGGCCTGTGCCTGCGCCCAGCGGGCGCGCGGCCACGCCGTGCGTTCGGTGCGCGGGTGCATCAAGGCCTGCGTCGCACGCGGCAGGAAGCCGTAGTTGACGAAGAAATCCTCCTCGATCGCCAGGCGCGGGTAGCGCGTTTCCAGGTCACCCGCCCGGTAGTCCGTCACCCGATGGCGCAAGGTCAGGTCCTGCGCCCGTGCCGGCGCTCGGATCGGATCGGCCTGCACGAAACCGAGCTTGGTAATCGCGCGCGGCAGCGTCGTCGGCGCGAACAGGCTGCGTGTGATCGCGTAGCGGCGCAGGTGGGGGAGGGTGGGGGTCATGTGATTCTACGATCCGAGTTCGGTTCGATGCGGGAACTCTCCGGCTTGATACACGTATCCTTGCTCTGATGCCCCAGCGAATGAAGCTCCTGAGAGGTTGGCGCCATCGAATATGCAGCCATCAATGGCCGCGCATTCAAATACGGCATCCCTCAGGTCGGCATTCGTGAAATCGCTGGTCTTGATGTATGCGTTGATGAATTTTGCGCGGACAAGACTGGCGCCTGAAAAGGATGCGTAAAATGAACTGCGGGAAAAATCTGCGTCGTCCAGGACGCATGCGGAAAAATCATATGTTCCATTGTAAAGCTCAAGATCTGCGAAGAGCCGCTCTCCATTCTTGTAGCGCTGGATGATCTCGGTTGATGTGGGTGATTGGCTCATGGTCTCTCAGAAATTCCGCTGCGCGGTTGAATTCTTAAGCGTTGCCCGAACCTGGCCGTTGTGTGGTGTCAGGAGCATTTCACAATCTTATTGGTAACCGGTGATGGCAACATGGATCTGCTTCTCCCCACGCATCAGGACATAACCGATCGGTCCGCTCAGTGGTGGCCATGCGAATCTATGGATGGTGTCGCCTTCCCGGTAAAAGGCCTTGATCGTTTGCCAATCGCTGTTGAATTCCAGTACGGTCTTTGCTGTCGCCTTTTCCATCGCAGCGTGTGTTTCGGGCGAAATCGGCACGAGTTGCAGATTGCCGTCGAAGATCATCGTGTGGGTCTCGGACTTGAACTTTGCTTCGAGTGCAGCGCGATCAGCCTCTGCAGCGGTCTCCGCACTCGCAATCGTGACGATTTCCTGCATGTATTCGCGTGGCACGGTCATGGTCTGGCGAGTCGTTGCGCAGCCGAAGAGCAGGCAGCACATTGCGAGAATCAGCCAGCGATATGCAGCAGGCGGTGTTGTAGTGCCGAGCATCGTTGCATCTCCGTCGCGTTCGGGCCGCATTGCCATGTCTTTGTCGTGTTGTGCGATTGAAAAGGGCCACCCTTCGGCAGCCCTTTTCGTTTCATCACTTCTTCGGCAGCGCGTAGTCCACCTGGTAGGCGGGTGGTTCGCCGCCAGGTCCGGTGAGGTAGTGCTTCATCCATTGCATCAGGCGCAGCGAGTAGTCGTAGCGCGATGCCGCGCGCTGGTTGCCGTGGCCTTCGCCGGGATACAGCACGAGGCGGACCGGTGCCTTGCCGGCGAGCTTGAGGTAGCGGTACATCATGTACGACTGCATCGGCGGCACGCGCGGGTCGGCTTCGCCGTGCAGGATCAGCGTGGGCGTACGCGATTTGTGCGCATGGGTGATCGGGCTCTGCTGGCGGAACAGTTCCGGGTCTTCCCACGGCCACTTGCCCATGTGGACGAGATATTCCTCCCACGGGATGTCGCCGGTGGTGACCAGGCTGGCCTGGTCCGAGATCCCGACGAACATCACCGAGGCCGCGAAGCGTTCGCTGTAGTAGGTGGCGCCCCAGGCGCTGGCGTAGCCGCCGTACGAGCCGCCGGTGATGCCGACCTTGCCCTTGTCGACCAGTCCGGTCGCGATCAGGTGATCGACGCCATCCACCACGTCATCGAACTCGCCCATGCCGGGCTTGCCGAAGCCGAGCTTGGAGAACGCGACGCCGCGCCCGGTGCTGCTGCGATAGTTCGGCAGGAACGATGCGAACCCCTGCGCGGCGAGCACGTGCACGGGCTGCGAATAGCCGTTGAACCAGCCGTTCGAGAAATGCGCTTCCGGGCCGCCGTGGACGATGGTGACCAGCGGTACGCGGGCATCGCCCTTGCGATCGAGCGGATGCACCAGCAGGCCTTCGATGTCCAGGCCGTCGCGCGACTTGTAGCGCACCACGTCCTGGCGACCCAGCCGGACATCGGCCAGCCACGGATTGCTGTTGCTCAGCTTTTTCGCCGGGCCGCCATTGGCCAGCAGGAAGGCTTCGGCCGGGTGCTGCGGCGTGCTGCCGGCGAGGGCGGCGTCGCCCTGCTTCGACAGGCTCAGGCCGGTCCAGATCGGGCCGCCCAGCGCCGACAGCGTGCGCGCTCCGCTGCCGTCCGCGCCGACTTCGCCGACGCGCGCTTCGACGCCTTCGTGGGCGATGAAGACCACGCGCTTGCCGTCGCGCCATTTCGCATCGATGACATGGCCCTGCAGGCCCGGCAGCACGTCGCGGAATTCGCCGCCGTTCCTGCCGGTGACCATCAGCCGGCCCTGCTGGGCATCGTGCTTGTCTTCGGCGGAAATGAAGGCGAGGTGCGCGCCGTCGGTGCTCCAGGCCAGGCCACCGATCTTGCCGGGGTTGTCGACCTTGCCCAGCACCTTGCCGTCGGGCGCGACGATGCGCAGGCGGGTGAACACCAGGGTGTCGTCGGTGAGCTGACGCGGTGCGACCAGCAGGGCGATGCGATCGCCCGCGGGGCTCCAGGCCAGCGACTGGATGCTGCCGTCCACCGCGACCTTGCGCGGTTCGGCCTTGTCGGCGTCCAGATCGACGATCCACAGCGCGACCGGCGTCCAGTCCTCTTCGTACACCTTCTGCGAGAAGCCCTTCTTCTTCAGGGCCTTCAGTTCCTCGCTGTCGGGTTCGGGCGCCAGCAGTGCCGCGCGACGGCCGTCGGGCGACAGGCTGAAGGCGCGGATGTCGGACTTCAGCTTCGCCAGTACGCGCGATTCGCCGCCGCCCACCGGGATACGGTACAGCGCGCGGGTCTCGTCGCCTTCGCGCTTGGCGAGATAGGCGATGCCGCTGGAATCGGGCATCCAGGCCACCGATCCCACGTTCACCTTGCCGGTCACGAATCCACGGCTGGCGCCGTTGCGATCGGCGACGTGCAGTTCGCCCCAGGCCGCGCCGTCGTCGTCGACGCCGGGCTGGCGCTGCACCGACAGCGTGTAGGCGATCTGCCGCCCGTCGGGGCTGATCTCGGCCTGCGACACCGCCCGCAGTCTGGCGACCTGTTCCAGCGTCATGCCCGACTGGGCATGGACCACGCCGGCCAGCGACAACAGCGCGCCGGCCAGCAACATCGTCATCGAGCGCATCCGCGACTCCCCATGGAAAAACAGCCTCGAACTTTGGACGCGAACCGCCCGGATGACAAGGCGCGGATCATGCGTGTCATGGCGTGTCGCGGCATGCCGTGGCGGCATGCGGCAGCGTGTGGTCGGGCCGGCGCGCCGCGGTCGCTCAGTCCGCTGCCTTGGGCGGCTTGAAGGCCTTGCTGTAATGGCCGGACGGGTCGAAACAGCACACGCGCCGCTGGCCGGAACGCAGCTTGTCGCAGGCCTCGGCGACCCGCTTCGTGCGTGTGGCGGCCTGCTTCGCCGTGACGATCCAGTGGATCCAGTCGACCCGCGCGATCGTGGTGGTGTCGTCCCAGACCGCGCGGGCGTCCGGCGCCGCCGCCAGGGCGGTGTGCAGATCGTCCGGCACGTCGGGCTCGGGTTCCTCGTCGACGGGACCGACCTCGAACCTCACCACGTCGCCGAAGTCCACGCCGGCCGCGTCCATCAATGCCGCATCGATCCGCAGCCAGTGGCTCAGGTTGCCGTCCGGTTCCAGCGTCGCGCGGAAAGGCGTGCCGTTGATCGTGCCGTCGATGCTCGTCCTTCCACGGCGGGGCAGGGTTTCGCTGATCTCGTTGGGCAGGATCACGAAGGCCCAAGGGGCATCGCCGTCCGGTTTCGCGGGGCGGAGGAGTCGAGCTTCGAAGCGGGAGGTCGCGCGGGTCATGATTTTTCCAGTCCGTTCAATCGACGCAACCGTTTCGTGCAATCCGGAACACGTGAAGGCAGACGCCGGCTCGGTCGGTGACGATGCATTCCCGTTCCGGAAACATGCAGACATGCTGCTGCGAGAAATCCACGGCAGCCTGCTCATTCTCGAACGATGAGCGAGGATCGCCATCGCCTTCCCGATGTCGCCTGCCGTCGCCGGCATGGATCACGATGCCTGTGCGTGTGTCTGCGATGGTCACAAAGTATGTCATGTGCTGTGGCATCCACTCTCATGAACGCAGGATCTTCTCCATCGCCTTCCCCTTCGCCAACTCGTCGATCAGCTTGTCCAGATAGCGGATCTCGCGCATCAGCGGCTCCTCCACGTCCTCCACGCGGACGCCGCAGACCAGGCCCTTGATCAGCGCGCGGTTCGGGTGCATCGCCGGGGCCTGCGCGAAGAACGCCTCGAAGTCGACGGACGCATCGATCTGCCGCTGCAATCCGGCCGCGTCGTAGCCGGTGAGCCAGCAGATGACGCGATCCACGTCGTCCTTCGTGCGCTGCTTGCGCTCCGCTTTCTGGACGTACATCGGATACACCTTGGCGAAGGGCGTGGCGTAGATGCGGTGGCCGGTCATGGGAGCTCCTGGCGGATCGCAATGGGGTTCCATTGCCGATGGTAAGCCGCTTCGCTCCTATCCGTCCGCTGTCTGGGCCATCGGCCCGATCCGGTGAGGCTGGATGGGTGGGATCGATGGCCCGCGCGCCTCGCGTTTGACGTTGTCCGGGTCGATGATGTTCCCCGGTTTCCACACGACTCTCATGGAGCGACCATGCGCCTGCTGCCTTGTCTGTTGCTGATCGCGATCGTCCCGCCCTGCGGCGCGTTCGACCGCATCCCGCCGCCGCCGATGACGGCCGAAGAACTGGCCGCTTACATGCCCGATGGCGCGCGGATCGAGACCCGGCTGGACGAGGACGTGACCGGTGACGGGATGCGCGACGTGGTGTTCGTGGCCCGCAACGACGAGGTCCGGGTGCTGAAGGTGATGGCGGCCTACTCCGGGGAGGTCGACATGGGCTACGACCCCATTGGCGAGATGCGCATGGGCGACTCGCCCCTGGGCGATGCATCGCTCAGCGTGAAGAAGGGCGTGCTGCTCGTCGAGGACCTGGACGGCGGTACTACCGCGATCCAGTCGCTGTACCGCTTCCGCTTCGATCGCAAGGAACGCCGCATGCGCCTGATCGGCGACGACGTCACTCTGTACAGCCGCACGAATGCGCACGATTCCACATCGGTCAGCACCAATCGCCTGAACGGCCTGCAGATCGTGAAGCGCAGCGTGGTCGGCAAGGATGGCTACACGGACCAGCCCGAGCAGAAGAAGCAGGTGTCCACGGCGCCGGTCTGGATGGAAGATGCGCCGTCACCGTCGAAGACCCTGGACTGGGATCAGTAAACGCGATCGGCTAGTGTCGTCTCTTTCCGCTGCGCGATGATGGGCGCATGGCTGACCGCACGCTGTTGATCCTCGATCTGGATGAAACCCTGGTGCATGCGACCGATGCGCCGCTCGATCACGCGCACGACTTCGAGGTCGGGCCTTATGCCGTGTATCGCCGGCCGGGTGTTGCCGCATTCATTCGCGCGATGCACGCGCACTTCGAACTGGCGGTGTGGACGTCGTCGACACGGCTTTACGCGGAACCGGTCGTGGCCGAACTGTTTCCGGCTGACATCGCCCCGAGCTTCGTGTGGTCGCGCGAACGCTGTACGCGACGGTTCGACCCCGATGCCCACGACTTCGAATGGGCGAAGAATCTCGACAAGGTGAAGCGCCGGGGATATGCGTTGGAGCGCGTGTTGATGGTCGACGACACGCCGAAGAAGCTGGAGCGGCACTACGGCAACCTGGTGCGCGTGAAGCCGTTCGAAGGCGACCCGGGGGATGTCGAACTGTTCAGATTGATCGACTATCTGCCCACGCTGGCCGATGCGGCGAACGTGCGCCGCATCGAGAAGCGCTACTGGCGAAGGATGTGATGCATCAGGCCGGGTCGTAACGCACATCCACGATGTAGAACCGCTGCTTTCCGCCGGGCAGTTCCGCTTCGAAGTCGTCGTCCACGCGCTTCTTCAGCACCGCGCGGGCGAGCGGTGAGTCGATGCTGATCCAGCCCAGTTTCGCGTCGGTCTCGTCGGGGCCGACGATGCGATAGCGACTGATCTCGCCGCTGACGGCGTGCTCCAGTTCGATGGTCGCGCCGAAGAACACCGCTTCGGGATCGCTGGGCACGGTGTCGACCACGCGCAGCACCAGCAGGCGCTTGCCGAGGTAGCGCACCCGGCGGTCGATCTCGCCGAGCTGCTTCTTGCGATAGGTGTATTCGGCGTTTTCGGAGCGATCGCCCTCGGCCGCGGCGGCGGCGAGGGCCTTGACCACTTCGGGGCGGCGCACGCGCCAGAGGTCTTCGATCTCCGTCTTCAGCCGGGCATGGCCCTCACGGGTGATGAGGGCCGTGCTTTTCTCGGCGGGCGGGCGCCAGCGGGACATGCTGAACGGAATGCCGGCCGGATCAGATCTTCCGGCGCTGCAGCGTGGCGCCATTGAGCTTCACGCTGTCGGCCGAGACGATCTCGACGGTGCGGTCGGCGTCGCCCTTGCTGTCGGGATCGAGCAGCACGCTCTTGCCGCCGGGCTGGGCGGTCCAGGTGCCGGTGACGGTGCTGCCGTTGTCGACGAGGGTGAAGGTGCCTTCCAGCGTGACGTCCAGCGTGGTCGCGCCGGTCGCGTACTTGCCCTCGAACGCCTTGATGTCGAAGCCGGCGGCGGCGCTGGCCGGGGACGAGCGGTCTTCGACCACCACGGCGTCGGTGCCCGGTGCCGGTTCCGGCGCGGGAGCCGGTTCGGCGGCCTTTGGCGCTTCGACCGGAGCGACTTCGGTGGTGTCAGCGGTGTCTTCGACGGGCGCGGCCTCGTCGGTCGGCGCGTCCTTCTGGCAGCCGGTGGCGACCAGGGCGATGGACAGGGACAGGGGCAACCACAGCAGCGAAACGGACTTCCTCGGATTCATCTTGGCGTGTCTCTCGGATGGATGGGGTGGTGCGGGGGATGACGAAGACGGCCACGGACGGCCGCCAGTGGAAGCGGTCAGCGACGACCGCCGAAAAGGCTGCCCAGGATGCCGCGCACGATCTGCCGGCCGATCTGGCTGCCGACGGTGCGCGCGGTCTGCTTGGCCACGGTCTCGACCACGCCCTGGCGGCGCTTGGTGCCGAACACGGCGTCCTTCAACGCCTGGCCGAAGCCGCCTTCCTCGGCATCGTCCTGGTCGCGGGTGCGCGCGGGCGGTGCCTTGGCCTGCTCGGCGGCGGTGTCGGCCTTTTTCGCCAGCAGCTCGGCGGCGGATTCGCGGTCGATGCGGGTGTCGTACTTGCCGCTGACCGGGCTGCCGGCGCGCACCTGCGCGCGTTCGGCCTCGGTGATCGCGCCCATGCGGCAGCGCGGCGGGGCGATCAGGGTCTTTTCCACCGGCATCGGCACGCCCTTGTCCTGCAGCGTGGACACCAGCGCCTCGCCGGTGCCCAGTTCGCCGATGGCCTTGGCCACGTCCAGCGCCGGGTTCGCCACGAAGGTCTGCGCTGCGGTCTTCACCGCCTTCTGGTCGCGCGGCGTGAACGCGCGCAGCGCGTGCTGGAAGCGGTTGCCGAGCTGGCCGAGGATCTCGTCCGGCACGTCGTCGGGAAACTGCGAGCAGAAATACACGCCCACGCCCTTGGAACGGATGATGCGGACCACCTGTTCGATGCGCTGCTGAAGCGCAGGCGGCGCGTCGTCGAACAGCAGGTGGGCCTCGTCGAAGACGAAGACCAGCTTCGGTTTGTCGAGGTCGCCGACTTCCGGCAGGGTCTCGAACAGTTCCGACAGCAGCCACAGCAGGAAACTCGAATACAGCTTGGGTTTGAGGATCAGCTGGTCTGCGGCGAGGATGTTGACCACGCCGCGGCCGTCGGTGGTCGTGCGCATCAGGTCCGCCAGTTCCAGCGCCGGCTCGCCGAAGAACAGTTCGGCGCCTTCCTGCTCCAGGCGCAGCAGCGCGCGCTGGATCGCGCCGATCGACTGCGCGCTGACCAGGCCATAGCTCGTGGAGATGTCCTTGCGCTCCTCGGCGACCAGGCCGAGGAGGGCGCGCAGGTCTTCCAGATCGAGCAGCAGCAGGCCGCGGTCGTCGGCGAGCTTGAACACGATGTCCAGCACGCCGGACTGGGTGTCGTTCAGTTCGAGGATGCGCGACAGCAGGGTCGGGCCCATTTCGCTGACGGTGGTGCGCACCGGGTGGCCGAGCTTGCCGTACAGGTCCCAGAACACCACCGGGCTCGGCTCGTTGCGGTACTCGGGGTTGCCCATCGCGGCAAGACGCTGCTGGATGCGGTCGTTCATCGCGCCGGGCATGGCCAGACCGGCCACGTCGCCCTTCACATCGGCCAGGAACACCGGCACGCCGATCCGCGAGAAGTTCTCGGCCAGGGTCATCAGGGTCACGGTCTTGCCGGTGCCGGTGGCGCCCGCGATGAGGCCATGGCGGTTGCCGAAGCGCGGCAGCAGGTGGACGTTGCCGCTGGTGTCGGTGGTGACGGCCTTGCCGACCAGGATGGGGTCCATGAACGGTCCTCGGAGGGGATGCGGGATTCTATTCGGGATCAGCCGCGCGCGGTCATGACGCGTGCCCATGTGCCGGCAGTGGCCTGATATCCGCAGCATGACCTCCGCCGGTTGCCCGTGGCGCCCCCCGGGGCTAACCTGCAGACCCCCTGCTGTCGCAAGTGCTGTTCATGCCTTCATTCCGTGTGCTGTCCGGGGCGTGTCGCGCCCTGTGCGTGTCCGTCCTCGTCTTCTCCGCCGCCCTCGCGGCGCCCGCGCAGGCCCAGTCCAAGCGCGAACGGGATCTGGAGGCGATCAGGACGCGCATGGCCGCTGCGGAGGGTCGCTACCGCGAGGCCCTGGTCAAGGTCGGCAACAACGACCCGGCCGGCGTCGACGAGAGCAACGTCGCGCTGGAGGACATGGAAGACGTCATCGCCGACTGCCTGAAGCTCAAGGGCTGCCCGGTCTCGACGCTGCTCGCCAGCTACAAGCGCCTGCTCAAGGCCGACGTGGATGCCCGCGCCGCCGGCGATGCCGCCGAGGACGGCGCCGAGGACTTCGTCGAGAGCGAACTGCCCACCGGCAACGTGCCGCGCAGCGCCGAGGCCGCCGCACTGCTGAGCGCCGACGGACAGCGCTTCGTCAACATGGTCAAGATGAATCCTGCGGTACAGGCCGGCATCCGCCGCTGGCTGACCGACATGCGCGTCTCGCTGATCCAGAGCCACGAGAACTATCAGTACCTGCGCCACCAGATGTCGCCGGCCTTCCAGCGCAGCGGCCTGCCCGAGGCGCTGCTGTTCGGGATCATGGCGAAGGAATCCACCGGCCGCGTGCATGTCGGTTCGCGCGCCGGCGCGGTCGGCCTGCTGCAGTTCATGCCCGCGACCGGTCGCCGCTTCGGACTGGGGCCGGACGGCACCGGCTTCGACACCCGCTACGACCCGCGCATGTCGGCCGATGCCGCCGCGTCCTACCTCAACGAGCGCTACGCCGAGTTCGGCAACAACATCGAGCTGTGGCTGGCCGCCTACAACGGCGGCGAAGGTCGCGCGCTGCGCGTGTACCGCAGCAGCGGCGGGCGCAGCTTCTGGGACGAGGACGTCTATGCCCAGTTCCCGGCGGAGACCAAGGATTACGTGCCGATGGTCATCGCCGCCGCGTGGCTGTACCTGCATCCGAAGGAATACGGCCTGAGCTTCCCGAAGGTCGATGCCAAGCCGGCGACGTTCCGGTTGGCGAAGCCTGCTTCGATCTACGAACTGACCATCTGCATCGGCAACGGCGGGACCCGCGACGGCTTCATGCGCGCGCTGCGCAACCTCAATCCGCGCTATGAGGCCGACCAGTGGATCCCGGCGGGCACGGTGATGAACGGCACGGTGAAGATGGCCGGCCTCTACAGTCGTCACTGCGTCGATGGCACGCGCGCCGAGCTCGCGCGCCAGCTGGTGTCCAGCGACCCGCGCTCGGCGATCGTGCGCATCGGTCCGATCCAGCCCGTCTCCGGGACCGCGACCGGCGAAGACGGCACAGCACCGGTCGAAGGCGCAGAACCGCAGGCACGACAGGAACCGCGGCCCGAGCCGAAGAAGCCGAAGGCCGTGCGCCAGCATCGCGTGGCACGCGGCGAGACGCTGATGTCGATCGCGCGCCGCTACGACTGCGAACTTCCGGAACTGGCGAAGGCCAACAAGCTCAAGGCGCCGCGCTACGCGGTGCGGCTCGGGCAGCAGTTGAAGCTGCAGGGGTGCGGTGGCTGAGTCGGGACGACGCGCTGCCGCGATCGCGGCATCGAGGTCGCGCATCGATGCGTTGATGCGACAAGTCGCCGATCACCCCGCGAACACGAACCTCACCAGCGCCAGCGACAGCGCGAACAGGTAGCCGCAGGCGAAGCGATCGATGCGCAGCACGGTGTCGCCGCGACGCGCGCGCCAACGGCCGAGCATCATCATCGCGACACCCACGGCCACGGGCGTGGCGAGCAGGTGCGCGATGCGCCAGTCCTCGGGGGTGAGATGCTGCGGAAACACCAGCAGGCTCAGTCCGCCGGCCACCGCGCCGAACACGGTATAGCCGAACGCAGCCAACCAGGGCGAGGGACGCTTGCGGAACGGCTGGGCGAGCGAATGCGCGCCGAGTTCGACCAGGATTTCGATGAGGGCCTGCAGCAGGAATTCGCCGACGACCTCGAACAGGAATTCCAGCATCAGGGTGCGGCGCGATCGTCAGCGTCCACCGGCGGCAGTTCGATGGCCGACAGCTTCCACCAAAGCAGCTTGTGGCGCTTGAACACCAGGCGCGATGGTGCGGGGCCCATGCCGTCGTTCGCGACCTTCACCGAGAACGTCGACAGGTCGTCGTAGCCCATCGACAGCCGCCAGTGGTGGGTATCGATGCCGCCGTGCGCATCGGCGGTGTCCGCTGCGGACGCGGGCGGTGCCGCATCCGCGGGGCCGGTGTAGCGGTCGCGCATGTCGCGGCCGGCGAAGATCAGCGTCAGCGCTTCGGGCGACACCATCGCGTCGATGGCGGGCGCGGCGAGCGTGGTCGCGAAGTCCGCGCCGAGGCGGCTCCAGCCGCTATCGCCGCCGAGGCGGTCGGACACACGTGTCGCGAACTGCGCGCGCACGCTCTCGCGAAGCGCCGGGAAATCGACGTGGGAGGACAGGGCCTCGGCGTCGCCGCGTTCGGCGGCCTGGCGCATGGCGTGCACGGTCAGGTGCGGCGCGAACCACAGCCAGACGCAGAGTGCGACCAGCGCAGCGGCCAGCAGGATCTTGGTGATGCGATGCATGCCGGTCTCCGGCCGTGGGTGACGGCCGGAGTGTAGCAATCGATCCGCAGGAGGAACTTCCTGGCGCGGTCGTGATGGCCGCGCTGAGGGCGCTCAGCTGAACTGCAGCTTCAGTGCGTGCTCGCTGACGTCGTGGTTTTCGACGAACACTTCGCCCGAGGTGCCCCGGGTGACGTTGATGTAGGTCTCGAAGCCGAGGCCGTCGTCGTTGTCCCATTCGATGCGATCGCCGAGGTGGACTTCCCAGCCCGGGTCCAGCTCGATGATGGTGTAGCCGCGTCCCGGCGTCGCGATGGCGGCGGCGCCTTGCTCGTTGTCGATGGCTGCGATGGTGCCCGATCTGCGCATGCGTCAATCCCTCGTGTCAGGCGGCTGACTGCTCCGCGTATCCGTGTCCGGTCGTTGCGACCGTTGCGGATCAACTTACGGAAGCCGAGTGAGCAGATCAATCGTCGAACGGCCTATCAGAACTGACAGGCTTGCGCGAATCGCGGCAACACGGATCAATACGCGGTTCGCACGGCGGTGGCGAGGCATTGGCCCAATCGCACCGCGCCTTCCGGCCGCAGGTCCGGCGACAGTTCGGCCACGCCGCGCGGTAGCAGCACGATCACCGTCGATCCGTAGTTGAAGCGTGCCATTTCGGCGAAGCGCTCGAGCGCGATGCCCTTGCCGCGCCAGTCCTTGCGGGTGATGCGGTCGCCGTAGGCGGGAATTTCCTCGCCGCTCCACACGGTTTCGACGCCGGAGACCAGCAGCGCGCCGACCATCACCAGGCACATCGGGCCGAAATCGGTGTCGAAGTGGCAGACCAGCCGTTCGTTCCGCGCGAACAGGCGCGGCACCGAGGCCACGGCGTCGGTGCCGACGCTGAACAGCCGGCCCGGCACATGCACGGTTTCGCGCAGGGTGCCGGCCCAGGGCATGTGCACGCGATGGTAGTCGCGCGGCGACAGGTACACGGTCGCGAACAGGCCGTCCGCGAAGGGCTTCGCGGCTTCCGCATCGCCCAGCAACTCCGCGGCGGTGAACGACTGACCCTTGGCTTGGAAGATACGGCCATCGCCATTACCCAGCGGTTCGATCGGCCCGCACTGGCTGATATGGCCGTCGGCGGGCATCAGCAGGCTGCGCGGGTCCGCGTCGGCCACCCGGGCACCGGGCTTGAGCGCACGGGTGAAGAAGGCGTTGAAGGTCGGGTAAGCGGTCGGATCGGGTTCGGCCGCTTCGTTCAGGTCGACGCCGAACTTGCGGGTCACCGTGTCGATCAGCCATTGCTTGACCGCCCGGTTGCGCGAATAGGCCAGGCGGCGCGCCAGCGACGAGAGGAAGCGGTGCGGGAGCACGTAGGTCAGCGCGGTCACGACACCCATCAGCGGGCTCCCTGCGAGTGGGCGGTCAGCGCCATCAGGTCATCGGCGATGGCCTTGGGCTGCAGCGGCGGACGGATGATCCCGGCCATGCGGCCCTGCGGATCGAGCAGGACCAGCAGGGCGGAGTGGTCGATGGTGTACTGGTCAGCCGGCGCGTCGTCGCCGAGGGGCACCTTCGCGAAGACCATCGACAGCGACTTGGTGAACGCTTCCAGCGCCGGCAGGTCGGCGGTCGCGGCCAGGGTGTCCTTGTGGAAGGCGTGGGCGTATTCGCCGATCTTCTCGATGGTGTCGCGTTCCGGATCCACCGACACGAACAGCACGCGCGGCCGGGTGCTCTCCGGCAGCGTGGCCCAGCGGTTCTGCGCCTGTGCCAGTTCGGTCAGCGTGGTCGGGCAGATGTCGGGGCAGAAAGTGAAGCCGATGAACACCACCGTCCAGTGGCCGCGCAGTTCGCCCGGCAGCAGCTGCGTGCGATCCGACTGCCGCAGGGCGAAGTCGGGCAGGGCGCGGGGCTGGGACATCAGTCGGACGGTCTTCATCGGCGGCGCCGAGGCGGGCGCACGGTCGCGATCGAAGACGAATTCGGCCGCCATAAGGCCGGCGCCGGTCGCCAATGCGACCAGCAGGATGAGGAGGGTCGTGCGGTTGAACATCGCGGCCGGTTCTTATGACATGTCGTCGGAAGCCGCCATGATACCGTCGCGAACCGCCCCGCTGCGGCTATACTTGGCGGTCTTTCCGCGCAGCGCCCGAGCCCTTCCCGAGCCATGACCGACGAGTTGCAGACGATCATCGACCTGATCCGGTATGGCGCCAGCCGCTTCAACGCGGCCGGGCTCACCTTCGGCCACAGCTACGACAACGCCCTCGACGAGGCCACGCAGCTCGTCCTGCACGCCCTGCACCTGCCGCACGACCTGCCGCCGGTCTATGGCCAGTCGCGGGTGACGCTGGCCGAGAAGGAAGACGTGCTGAAGCTGTTCCTGCGCCGGATCGAGGAACGCATCCCGGCCGCCTACCTGACCGGCGAGGCCTGGTTCGCCGGCCTGAGTTTCAAGACCGATGCGCGCGCGCTGGTGCCGCGTTCGCCGATCGCCGAGCTGATCGAAAGCGGTTTCGAGCCCTGGCTGGGCGGTCGCGAAGTCCGCCGCGCGCTCGACCTGTGCACCGGTTCGGGCTGCATCGCCATCGCGATGGGTCACCACAACCCCGACTGGCAAGTCGACGGCGTCGACATCAGCGACGACGCGCTGGCGCTGTCGGCCGAGAACAAGGCGCGCCTGCACGCCGACAACGTCCGCTTCGTGAAGTCGGACCTGTTCGCCGGCTTGCAGGGCGAGCACTACGACCTGATCGTCACCAATCCGCCCTACGTCACCAACGACGAGACCGACGCCCTGCCGAAGGAGTATTCCTACGAGCCGGACCTTGGCCTGCGCGCGGGCGATGACGGCCTGGACCTGGCGCTGCGCATCCTCCGCGACGCGCCGCTGCACCTGACCGAAGACGGCCTGCTGATCTGCGAAGTCGGCGAATCCGAGCGTGCGCTGAGCCGGCTGCTGCCGGAACTGCCGCTGGCCTGGATCGAGTTCAGGGTCGGGCAGATGGGCGTGTTCGTCGTCGAATGCCGCGACCTGGTGACCTACCACACGCGCATCCGCGAACTGGCCGACGCCCGCGATCCCGCATTGCGCGCTGCCGCGCCGTCCGCGCCCGCCGGGCTGTTCTGAGGAGCGCCCGGCGTGAGCAACAGTTTCGGACGATTGTTGCGTGTCACCACGTTCGGCGAATCCCACGGCCCGGCCATCGGCTGCGTCGTCGACGGCTGTCCGCCCGGCCTTGCGATTTCCGAAGACGAATTCGCCCATGACATCGAGCGTCGCGCCACCGGGCGCAGCCGCCACACTTCGCAGCGCCGCGAGACCGATGCGATCGAGATCCTCAGCGGCGTGCACGAAGGCCGCACCACCGGCACGCCGATCGCCCTGCTGATCCGCAACACCGACGCGCGCAGCAAGGACTACAACGACATCGCCGCGCAGTTCCGCCCGGCGCATGCCGATTACACCTACTGGCAGAAGTACGGCCACCGCGATCCGCGCGGCGGCGGGCGCAGCAGCGCGCGCGAGACCACGATGCGCGTGGCCGCCGGCGTGATCGCGAAGAAGTGGCTCGCCGAGCGCCACGGCGTGACCGTGCGCGGCCATCTGTCGCAGCTCGGCGAAGTGCTGCCGGACGAGACCTCCGGCGCGTTCGACTGGGACGTCGTCGAGACCAACCCCTTCTTCTGGCCGATCGACGCGCAGGTGCCCGCGCTTGAGGCGTACATGGATGCGTTGCGCAAGTCCGGCGACTCGGTCGGCGCGCGCGTCACGGTGGTCGCCGATGGCGTTCCGCCGGGCTGGGGCGAGCCGATCTACGGCAAGCTCGATGGCGACCTCGCCGCAGCGATGATGTCGATCAACGCCGTGAAGGGCGTGGAGATCGGCGACGGCTTCGCGTCGGTCGCGCAGAAGGGCTCGTTCCACCGCGACGAGATGACCCGCGACGGCTTCCTGTCGAACCATGCCGGCGGCATCCTCGGCGGCATCAGCAGCGGCCAGCAGGTCGTGTGCTCGGTGGCCTTCAAGCCGACCTCCAGCCTGCGCCTGCCCGGGCGCGGCATGAACGTGCTGGGCGAGGAGGTCGAGGTGGTCACCACCGGCCGCCACGACCCCTGCGTCGGCATCCGCGCCACGCCCATCTGCGAAGCGATGATGGCCCTCGTGCTGATGGACCAGGCCCTGCGTCACCGCGCCCAGTGCGGCGACGTGGGCGAGGTCTCGCCGCGCATTCCGGCCACCACCGCGATCAAAACCGACGCCAAACGATAGCGGCGCGCCGCCGGTTCGCCCCCACGGGCAGCGACGCGCCGCAGCGGCACCGCAACGCACACACCCTATTTTCTTTTTGTGGGAGCGACGCAAGTCGCGAGCCGTCGCGATTCCGGTTTGCATCCGGTCGCGACTTGCGTCGCTCCCACATGTCCATATCAGGAAACCCCATGAGCAAGCAATTCAAGGTGGCAGTGGTCGGCGCGACGGGCGCCGTGGGCGAGACGATGCTGTCGATCCTCGCGGAACGGAAGTTCCCGGCGAGCGAAGTCGTCGCCCTGGCGAGCGAACGCTCGGCCGGCGGCTACGTCCAGTTCGGCAACGACGAGATCATGGTGCGCGACCTCGCCACCTTCGACCCGGCAGGCGTGGATATCGCGCTGTTCTCGGCCGGCGGTTCGATCTCGAAGGAATACGCGCCGAAGTTCGCCGCCGCCGGTGCGGTGGTGATCGACAACTCCTCGGCCTTCCGCTACGACGACGACGTGCCCCTGGTGGTCAGCGAAGTGAACCCGGAGCAGGTGAAGAACCGCCCGCGCGGCATCATCGCCAATCCGAACTGCTCGACCATGCAGATGCTGGTCGCGCTGGGCCCGATCCACCGCAAGGCCGGCATCGAGCGCATCAACGTCGCGACCTACCAGTCGGTGTCCGGCGCGGGCCGCTCCGGCCTGGAGGAACTGGGCAAGCAGACCGCCGCGCTGCTGAACTTCCAGGCGGTCGAGCCGGAGCGTTTCCAGGCGCAGATCGCCTTCAACCTGATTCCGCACATCGACGACTTCCTCGACAACGGCTTCACCAAGGAAGAGATGAAGCTGGTCTGGGAGACCCGCAAGATCCTCGGCGACGAGACCATCCAGGTGAACCCGACGGCGGTGCGCGTGCCGGTCTTCTACGGCCACTCCGAGGCGGTCAACGTCGAGACCCGCGAGAAGATCACCGCCGACGAGGTGCGTGAACTGCTGCGGACCGCGCCCGGCGTCGAAGTGGTCGACGAGCGCAAGCCCGGCGGTTATCCGACCCCGGTGGGCCACGCCTCGGGCCGCGACCCGGTCTTCGTCGGCCGCATCCGCGACGACATTTCGCATCCGCGTGGCGTCAACCTGTGGATCGTGTCCGACAACATCCGCAAGGGCGCCGCCCTGAACGCGGTGCAGGTCGCGGAACTGGTCGCGGCCGAGGGTTGAGTCGAGCGCTGCACATGGCTGGCCGTTGCGGAGCCTTCGACGGCCGGCTACAGTCTCCGCTGTGTCGCGGGGGACAAGCGTGATCAAAGACTTGCGAATCAAATTGAGTGCCGTACTTGCAGTGGCGATGTTCGCATCGCCGCTGTCGGCGTGGGCGCTCGGCCTGGGCCAGATCCAGGTCATCTCGCAGCGCGACCAGCCTCTGCTCGCCGAAATTCCGATCATCTCCAACGATCCGTCCGAGCTGGAGACGCTGCAGGCCCGGCTGGCCTCGCCGGAGACCTTCGCCCGCATCGGCCTGGCGCCGCCGCAGGGCATCGTGTCCGACCTGCAGTTCGCGGTGGCGCTGAGCGCCGACGGCCGCCCGGTCATCCGTGTCACCAGCGCCGCGCCGGTGCAGCAGTCGCTGCTGACCTTCCTGCTTGAAGTGAACTGGGGCCAGGGCCGCCTGGTCCGCGAATATTCCGCGCTGGTCGATACCCCGCAGACCGCTGCCGCACCGGTGCAGCCGCCGATCGAGGAAGCGGCCACCGTGGCCGGCACCGTCGATACCTCGACCAGCGGCACGATCGTGCGTGCGCCGGAGCCGCTCCCGCCCGAGCCGCTGCAACCGCAAGCCCAGCCGACTCCGCAGCCGACCCCGCAGCCGACCCGGCCCGGCTTCGCCGAGACGCCCACGGCCATTCCGCTGAATCCGCAGCCCGAGGCCAGCGCATCGGCCCCGATCGCGCCGGCGGTGCCGCTGCCCCTGCCGTCGGCCAGCGGCCAGACCCACACCGTGCGTCCGGGCGAAACCCTGGCCGGCATCGCCGGTGGACTGGGGCGCACCTACGGACTGGACCAGACCATCGTCGCGCTGCTGCGCGCCAACCCCGACGCCTTCATCGGCGGCAACGCCAACCGGCTGAAGGCCGGTGCTGTGCTGCGCATTCCCGACGATGCCGGGATCGCGCGCTACACGCCGGAAGAAGCCGCGCTGGTCGTGCGCGAGCAGGCCGCGCAGTGGCGCGGTGCGGGTCGTGCACTGCCGCAGCCGCCGGCCGTGGCTGGTGCGCCGGCCGGCGATGCCTCGGCGGCGCCGGCGGCCACCGGCATACGCAGCGCCCGTGCTTCGGCCGGGGCGCGACTGGAAATCACGCCGCCTTCCGCGAACGATGCGAGGAAGGCGGGATCGCGATCCGGCGTGAGCGCCGGTGGTGGGGGCGACATGTTGCGACAACAGGAACTGCAGCAGACCCAGGAAACCCTGGCTGCGCGCGATGCCGAAGTGCAGGAGCTGAAGGCCCGCGTGTCGGAGCTGGA
Source organism: Lysobacteraceae bacterium (assembly GCA_036404915.1). Taxonomy (GTDB): domain Bacteria; phylum Pseudomonadota; class Gammaproteobacteria; order Xanthomonadales; family Xanthomonadaceae; genus Lysobacter_I. Next base: position 493 of record DASWYO010000049.1, on the reverse strand, counting down.
GCAACTGCAGAAGAAGCAGAACGAACTCATCGCGATGAAGGACAGCGAACTGGCCGCCGCGCAGCAGCGCATGGCGACCGCGCAGGGCGAATCGTCCGTTGGCGGCGTCGGCCTGTGGGCCGGCATCGGTGGCGGGCTGGTGCTGATCGCGCTGGGCGCATGGTGGTTCCTGCGCCGTCGCGTGCCCGCGCCCGCGCCCGCACCCGCGCCGCCCGCGCGTCGCCGCGAGACCGAACGCCTGGCCGCAGCGATCCCGAAGGCCGCCGATGCGTCGCCGGCATCGGATCCGGCATCCCCGGCCGAACCCGTCGCGACGGCTGCGGCTGCGGCTGCGCTGCCGGCCGAACCGGGCTGGAGCCGCATGGCCAAGCCGGCCGAACCCGAAACCCAGAAGCCCAGGCCCGTGTCGCTGGGCAAGCCGACCTGGCATGCCGGTGGCACCGAGGCGCCGCCGGTCGCTGCCGCGCGCACGCCGCCGACAGCGGCCGCCGCG
>DASWYO010000048.1:0-348848 GCA_036404915.1 Lysobacteraceae bacterium | reverse complement strand
TGCGCCGGCACCGGCACCCGTTGCGGCCGCACCCGCCCCGGTTGCGCCGCCCGCCGCGCCTGCCGATGAGCCCCCGGCCGGCAATGGCCGGAATACCGCCTTTTCGCACTGGCTGCGGCCCGGCGCCCTCACCGGCCGCGCGCGCTACCGCCATGGCAAGGGTCCGGAGCTGCTCATCGACTTCGGCCAGCGCCAGTACTACGGCCCGGCCACGCTCAAGCCCCTGGCCGAGTACTTCTCCACGACGGTGGGCCTGCGCGACTTCGAACAGTTGGACGACAGCGCCTGGCAGAGCGCCGTCGCCGCATTGGGCGGCGCGCAGTCGCTGACCCGCCTGCAGTGGTACGGCGGCCTGCTCGCCGGCGAAGGCAAGCTGCTCCCGGGCTACAGCCCGGACGGTCGCTTCACGCTGAGCAAGTGGCCCGAGACCGAACGCGAATACCCGCGCCACTTCCGCATCGCCACCGCGATGATGAAAGGCCCGTCCACGATCGCCGAAATCGCCGCTGCCAGCAGCGTGCCCGCCGAGGACGTGATCGACTTCATCAACGCCAACCTCACCACCGGTTTCGCCGAGCCTGCGGGCGAAAGCGCCGATCCCGGCGACAAGGCCGGCGGCGGCCTGCTCGGCCGACTGCGCGGTCGCTGAGGCGAACCGGGGCGCGTCTCCCCGGTTATCCCGCGTTTCTTGCCGCACTGCAGCGGTACGGGGACAATAGACGGATGGCCGTCTCAGTCCCCTCCGTTCCCATCGATGGCGCCCGCTACCCGCGCCTCTCCCGCATCCAGTACCCGGCCGACCTGCGTCGGTTCGACGAAAGCGAGCTGCGCGCCGTCGCGGACGAGCTGCGCGGCTACCTGATCGAATCCGTGGGCAGGAGCGGCGGCCACTTCGGCGCCGGCCTCGGCGTGATCGAACTGACCGTCGCGCTGCATTACCTCTACGACACCCCGAACGACCGCCTGGTCTGGGACGTCGGCCACCAGACCTACCCGCACAAGATCCTCACCGGTCGTCGCGACGTCATCCATTCGGTCAAGCAGAAGGACGGCGTCGCGCCATTTCCCAAGCGCGAGGAAAGCGAGTACGACACCTTCGGCGTCGGTCACTCGTCGACGTCGATCTCCGCCGCGCTGGGCATGGCGATCGCCGCCTCGCGCGCGGGCAGCGACCGTCGCGTGGTCGCGGTGATCGGCGACGGCGCGATGACCGCGGGCATGGCCTACGAAGCGCTGAACCACGCCGGCGGCATGGACGACGAGCCCAACCTGCTCGTCATTCTCAACGACAACCAGATGTCGATCAGCGAGAACGTCGGCGGCCTGACCAAGATGCTCGGCCGCATGACCGGCAGCCGCACGCTCAACGCGCTGCGCGAAGGCGGCAAGAAACTGCTCGGCGACAAGCGCACCAGCAAGTCCGCGCGCTTCGTGCGCCGCTGGGAAGAACACTGGAAGGGCATGTTCGTGCCATCCACGCTGTTCGAGGAAATGGGCTTCCACTACACCGGCCCGATCGACGGTCACGACATCGGCGCGCTCGTGTCCACGCTCAAGCTGCTGAAGACCATGAAGGGTCCGCAGCTGCTGCACGTGATGACGACCAAGGGCAAGGGCTACGATCTCGCCGAAGGCGACCAGATCGGCTACCACGCCGTCTCGCCGTTCGACCCCGAAAAGGGGCTCGTCTCCAAGCCCGGCGCGAAGAAGCCGACCTACACCGACATCTTCAGCGACTGGCTGTGCGACATGGCCGCCGCCGACCCGCTGCTGCTGGGCATCACCCCGGCGATGCGCGAGGGTTCGGGCCTGGTGCGCTTCAGCAAGGAATATCCGGATCGCTATTTCGATGTCGCCATCGCCGAGCAGCACGCGGTGACGCTCGCGGCCGGCATGGCCTGCGAAGGCGCGAAGCCCGTCGTCGCGATCTACTCCACCTTCCTGCAGCGTGCGTACGACCAGCTCGTGCACGATGTCGCCACGCAGAACCTCGACGTGCTGTTCGCGATAGATCGCGGCGGCGTGGTCGGTCCCGACGGCGCGACGCACGCCGGCAACCTCGACCTGAGCTTCCTGCGCTGCGTGCCGAACATGGTGGTGATGGCGCCCGCCGACGAGAACGAGTGTCGGCAGATGCTGACCACCGGCCACCGTTACGCGGGACCGGCCGCCGTGCGCTATCCGCGCGGCACCGGCCCGGGTACGGCGATCCAGCCGACGCTCGACGCGCTGCCCATCGGCAAGGCCGAGCTGCGTCGCAAGGGCAATGGCATCGCCCTGCTCGCTTTCGGCGCGATCGTGCCGGCGGCGGAACAGGCCGGCGAAGCCCTGGGCCTGACGGTCGTGAACATGCGTTTCGTGCGCCCGCTGGATCGCGCGCTGATCCTCGAACTGGCGAAGACGCACGACGGCTTCGTCACGCTGGAGGACAACGTGGTCGCCGGGGGTGCCGGCGCTGGCGTCGCCGAGCTGCTCGCAGCCGAAGGTATCGCCCTGCCGATCCTGCACCTGGGCCTGCCCGATGCCTTCCAGCACCACGCAAGCCGCGAGCAGTTGCTGTCCGAAGCGGGCCTCGATGCCGAGGGCATCCGCACTGCAGTGTTGAATCGCTGGCCCGCGCTCGGCGAAGCGCCGGCCACGCGCGCCACCGCGTGAAGGCATTCGCACAGCTCCTGATCGCGGGCGCGCTGCTCGCGATCGGCGGACTCGGTGGCTGGTGGATCGGACGCGCGCAGCCCACCGCGCCGCCCCATGACACGGCACCAACCGATGCCGCACCCGCACGACCTGCCGACGCGGCATCGCGTGATGCGGCACCGCCGCTGTCGCTGCCGAATACGCACGTGCATCGCGTGCCGAACACCGCGACCGGCCGCGGCTACGAGGTCTGGGTCGATCTGCCGCCGTCGTACTTCGAGAACGACAGGCCCTACCCCGTCGTCTTCACCACCGATGCCGACTACGGCTTCCCGCTGATCCGCAGCCTGCGCCGTCGCGTCGGCTCGAAAGGCCGCAACATCGAGGACTTCGTGCTGGTCGGGCTGTCCTACGGCATCGGCGAGCAGTCGATGCCGAGCAAGCGTCGCGACTACACGCCGACCGATCCGTTCTCGCGCGCGCAGACCAACATCGCGCCTTACGACCGCGACAGCACCTACGGTCAGGCCGATGCGTATCGCGACTACATCGAGCGCGATGTGTTCCCGCTGATCGCGAAGCGCTACCGCGTCGACATGCAGCGCAAGGTCTACATCGGTCACTCGCTCGGCGGCCTGTTCGGGAGTCACGTACTGCTGACCAGGCCGACGATGTTCAGCCACTACATCCTCGGCAGCCCGTCGCTGTGGTTCGACCGTCGCACGATCTTCGATACCGAAGCCGCGTATGCCGCTGCGCATCGCGACCTGCCGGCGCAGGTGATGCTCTACATCGGCAGCTATGAAACCTACGGCGACGGGCCGCGATATTTCAGGACCGTCGACATGGTCGGCGACACGCGCAGGTTCGAGCAGCGCATGCGTGCGCACCACTATCCGGGGCTCAGGATCGGGATCGAGATCCTGCCCGGCCAGGACCACCTGACCGTCTTTCCGGAAATGGCGACGCGTGGCCTGCTGTGGGCGCTGCCAGGCACCGGCCCTTACACCAGCGGCTGAGCCCTCAGCGCCGGCGTCCGCATGCCGGATACCCCGGAATCGCCGCGCCCAGCGCGATGTCGCGCACCGCCTGTCAGCGGCCGTTCGTGCGTACGGGCGTCACCAGTCCATCGCCGCCGCGCCCCGCACGATGCGCGCGCAGCAAGGCGGGCGTGGCCAGCGGATCGTCGGTGAACATGAGGTCGTCGATGTAGTACGTCGCGCAGCCGCGCTCGATCACGTGCAGATGGATGTGTTCGGGCGTATCGCGCGAGGGATAGCTGCCGGGACGGATCGTATCGAAGCGATACCGGCCGTCGGCATCCGTCACGACCCAGCCGCGCAACGCGCCATGTTGGTCCGAGGCGCGACCCCGCGACGCCTTCGGGCGCGGATACACGCCACCGGCATCGGTCTGGTACGCGTAGATCACGATGCCCGCACGCGGCCTGCCATCGCGGCCATGCACGCGCCCGGTCACCGTCATCGCCTGTCCGGGCGTGCCTTCCGGCGCGATCCGCGCCTGCGACCGCAGGGTCTGCGGCATGCCCTCGAACACGGCCTCGCAGCCTTCGCAGGGCAGGCCGACCACGGGCTCGCGCACGGCCTGCGGCGGCGAAGCGGGCCTGGCATCCGCTGCCGCGGACATCTGGCACGCCGCCATCAGGCAGGCGAAGGACAGCAGCGCCAGCAGTTTCATGATCGGAAACGTCCTGTCCTGGAATCCAAGCGATACCGGCATCGACCACGTTGCGGAACTCGAAGTTCCGTCTGCGCCATCGCGATCATGCGCCCTCGATCACTGCTTTTCGATCACCGCTTTTCGATCACGGCTCCTCGATTCGGTAGCCCTTCGCGGCCAGCAGGCTGAGATAGCCGTCCGACGCCAGCAACTGGCTCACCGGCACCAGCGCGAAGGTGGTCTTGTTGCGCGCCAGCGCCGCTTCGGCTGCTTCGAACCAGCGCTGGCGCACGCGCGCTTCGATGTCGTGCATGCCGATCTTGCGCGCGACCGCATTGCCGGTCATCGCTGCGCTGCAGGCCGACCACTGCGTGTTGCGCGCCTGCAGATTGCGCATCGCCTCGGTATCGCCCTGCGCCCAGGCGTTCGCGCGTTGCGCCATGACGCCCAGATCGCCTTCGATGCGCGTCAGCGTGCGCTCGAAACAGGCGGTGTCGTCGAGGGTTTCCCGCTGGAACTCCTTGAGCAGCGCCTTCGGGTTCTCGATCTTGATCACGAGCTTGGGGTCGGTGGTCTTCACGTCGTTGCGACGCGCGATCTTGGCCACCGTCTCCTCGACCATCGAATCATGGCGCAGGCCGGAACGCGTGATGGCCTTGTTGTACAACTCCAGCGCCGCGAACAGGGGCCGCCATTCCTCGATGCCCGCGTCGCCGCCGATGTAGCGCTGCTTCAGCACCGACCAGCGCGCGTACTGCTCGGCCGTCACAAGCTCGCGCAAGGTCTTTCCGTCCGGATTCTTGCGCGCCTTCAACACCGTCGGCAGCAGGAACAAGCCTTTGAAGAAGCCGACATCGGCGTCCATCGTCATCCGCGGCGGCAGCAGCAGCTCCTGCGATTCGGCCACGCGACGCTCGACCGCCGAGACATCCCACTCCATGCGCTTGGGCAGCGGCGTCAGCGTGCCGAGGATCCACAGCGTGTTGTCCCCGCGCGTCACCTTCCACAGTCCCGGCCCGGGCTGACGCCCGCCCACGACCACGGCATCCAGCATCTGCAGCGAAGGGTCCTCGACGGTCGTCTCCAGCTCGGCATCGTCGTCGGCCGGCTCCGGTGGCGGGCTCTGCGCGAAGGACGACGACGCAAAGGCGAGCACGAACAGGCAGGCAGCGAACATCGCGAGCGGACGAGGCGTCATCGGCGGATCCATCGGGGGGGAATGCCGAGCAGTTTCGGGCAAAATGGAGGGGCCACCGCGATACCACACTGAGGGCGTTCAGCAAACCGCAGGGTTTTCGGGATCAGGCATCTGCGCAACACCACTCGTCGCCGAATGTAGTCCGACTCGGACTGCAAAGCTGGCTGGTACCATTCCCTGCATTCGAAGTCGCTAGACTGTTGGCATGAGCATCCGAATCGTTCGGCTTCCCGGATCCAACACGCGGGGCATTGGGCCAGGCATGGCCCTTGGCGTAGTGCTGTCCTTGTTACCGAACATCCTGATTGCGCAGTCAGCGCAACAGACTTGCCCCTATGCCAAGAACAGGCATGATGTGCCCATTGCTACGGCACCCGCCAGCGACAACCATGTTTCGTGCCTGATTCGTCCAGCAGCGATACCACCTTCGTCCAGAATGATCGACGTGCGGCCTGCGTCCGAGTATGCGAACACCCGCATTCCCGGGGCGGAAAACATGAGCGTGCTGCAATTGGTATCAAGAAAGAACAGCATGCCTCAGGACATTGTCGTATACGATTCCGGGCGTTTCCCGAGCGATGCTTTGCAGCTTTGCGACAGGTTGCGCAAAGCGGGCTACGCACAGGCAAGGGTTCTCGATGGCGGCATCGCCGGATGGGCTCAATTTCGCCGGCGGCCAGAATCGATGGCACTGAGCAGACTTTCCGATAGTGAAGTTGCAGCAGCGATTCTAGTCTCCGACAACCATGTGACCGCACTGTCGAACCGGCTTCAGCTCGTCCTGAAGGAACATGACATTGCCACGACCGGTCGTGCAGGCACTCGAAGGATATTGTTAGCCGATCCGGCCATGCCGGAACAAGCGATCAACGCGCAAATGACCGGTCAGACGCATCTGTTCCTATACTGGCTCGGCGAAGCAGATCAACTGCATCGACTCCTCGATCAACAGATCGCAATGGAAGCCAAGCGTCAGGCCGGCCCCGCTGAATCATCGATCTGCAGCTCGCTCTGACGACTCAGGCGCCCCTTCACCACGCTCAAGCGCGACTGCAGAGAAAATCCATTCGGAATAGCGTTCGGATCCCTTGAATGCCGAATCCAGAAGTGAAAAACCGGCAACCTTGAGAGGCTGTCTGTCTGACAAGGAATGGATGGCGACGATGCGTCCTTGTCTCAGCACCACGCCCCACTCCTGCGTGCGCGTCATGGGGTCGAAATATCGCTTTCGCAGATGCCTCTTCGTCTTGCCATCACGATCGTCGGCGAGTAGATCCTCGATGGTCGTCGGAAATACACGAGGTTCCCTTGCCTGATGATAGGACTTCAATGCAGTCCGGAATTCGTTCCCGATCCGAAGCAGTTCCTGCTCGTCGGAACGCACGCGCTCGTAGTGCCACAACGTCGCCATCGCGAGCCCCGACAGGGAGAGAATGACAAGGAGATACAGCAGGAACAAATAAACGTAGCCGTTCTGCCTGCCCATGGCTCATAGCTCCGAATACCGCAAGCCCTGTGACGACATCCCTTTCGCGCCACTGGCGACATCCACAACGACGACCCTCCCACCGGTCAACTCTTCAGAGACAATCCAGGTATCAGCGCTTTCAGTGACGGGATCTATGGGTATCGCCTTCAGATAACGTGCTTCGACCAGCACCGGCAGCGACTCCGGATACTGCCCCTTGTCCTCGTAGTATCGTTCGATTCCGTGACGCATGACTTTGAGGTTCGTCAACAACGCTTCCTCTCTCGCCTTCTCGATCGACGCCTGATACCTCGGCAAGGCAATCGTCAACAGCAAGGCGATGATAGCCATCACCACCATCAATTCGATCAAGCTGAATCCATTGGCACGTATCGGCTTCATGCGATCACCAGTCCCGGTAGGGAATCCCGTTCAATCCAACGCCCTCATCCAGAGTGTAGACGTCGAACACATCGCTGCCTGCAGCCGGATCCTCCGGGGGGCTGTCGTAACTACGAAGTCCCCACGTTTCAGATGCCGGCACATTCTTCGCCCCATCGTGGAAAGGATCCCTCGGCAGGCGACGGAGGAAATAGATCTTCCGCCTGTCGGAGGCACTCGCATCCTCCACGCCTTCCACCAGAAGCTCCAGGCTGGCCGGATACCCGCTCGCACCACGCTCTATCCGCACCCGCCCTTCGGCAACTGCGCTCCTGTAGCGATCGATCGCGCTCCGGATGCTGGCGAGACCGGATCGCAACTCGGCCTCGCGATGTCTCTGCACGGCAAGCTGCGCGACGGGAAGAACGATCAGCAGCAAGGCGGCCATGATGGCCAGCGTGGCCAGCAGTTCGATCAAGCTGAAACCCGACGGTCGACGAGGCCTGTTCATCGAACCTCGAGGTTGATTTCTTGCGTTTTCACCGCAGCGCCTGCAGGAACGGGGGCTGCGGACAAGAGGCGGATCGTGGCTTTATCGCTTTGCGAGATCGCCTTGAACGTAACCTGGAGGAGCGTTCCCTGCCCTGACATGCTGTTGCCGGACCAGGCTGCAGTGGCCGAGATCTTTCCCGATGGATGATCAACCTGGTGATTGAGGGTGGCATCGCGTCCGTTGCCCGCCACGAGTTCACCGGGCTGCACGCCGACCAACTGCAGTGCTTGCGGGTCATAGCCGATCATGAGTGGCAACTGCTCAAGCGCACGTGTGGCCGTGAGATCGAGTACCAGCGTGAACTGCTCGCCGGCACGCACGCTTTCCGGCGCACGGAGCTTCAGCTCGACATCGGTGGCCGTCTGTGCCGGCGAAGACACCGTGGCCGATGATTCCATACCTCCACTCGGTGTCTGATCAACACCCGGGGCTGCAGGTGCCGCCGGCTCGCTCAAGCCATCGCCCCGGCGTGGCATGGGATCGTCGTTCACGGCTTTCCCACCCTCACGCCCGACATGCTCGACATCCATGAGGCGGGAAGCCGTGCCACTGGCGAAGTGCATGTCCTCCAGGTCCATCGAACGCACTCCGCGGATCAATCTCGGCGTGATGGAAAGAACGATTTCCGTATTCTGGCGGTCGTTCTTCTGCGAGCCGAAAATGCGATTGAGTACGGGAAAGCGCGATATCCATGGCAGCCCACTGGCAACCTTCCGGTCTTCCTTGTTGATGAGGCCCGCCAGGACTTGCGTCTCACCATCGCGAAGCCGGAGCGTGGTCTGGGCGTTTCGCGTACCGATCTGGTACGACAGGGTGCCGGAACGGCTCACGATTTCGCGCACCAGGTTGCTGACCTCGAGATTGATCTTGATCGAGACATCGTCACCCGCATAGATGCTGGGCTCGACTTCAAGCTTGAGGCCTACATCGACGTAATTCACTGTTTCCGAGACAAAGCCTGTCGACGTCGACGTCGACGTGATCACGGGAACACGGTCACCGATGAGGACGCTTGCCTTTTCACGTGTCTTGACCCTGATCTTCGGATTAGCAAGGATCTTTGCGCCGGAGCGCTCATCCTTGAGTCTCACGGCGGCATTGGGGATGAGAGCGTACACGTTCGACGAATCCAGATCGCGCAGACGCCTGATCGGCATGGAATTCGATGTCTGCCCGGGCGCCACGAGCGAAACTCCGATCTCGGAAGGAAGACTCACACCGAGGTCCATCAACTTCGACTGCTTGACTTCGAGAATCTCCACATCGAGCATGACCTCCGGCTCGCCGATATCGTGCAGCGAGACGATCTTTGCCGCCAAGCCGATGGCATCTTCGCTGTCGCGCATGACGATCATGTTCAATTTCTCGTCGACGACGATACTTTCCGTCTTCAACAAGGTTTTCAAGGTCTCTGCCATGCGCTTCGCGTCGGTGTTCTGCAGATAGAAACTCCGGACACTCAGCGGCCGGTACTCACCGACCTTCTGTGGCGTGTTCGGGAACACGAGGATCGAATTCTCGTTGATGGCCCGTGTTTCCAGTTGGGTGGAAAGACCAATCATCCTGATGGCCTCATTGAGCGGCGTCTTGCGCAGAAAGACAGTGACCTTGAGGTCCGGGCGGATCTCCTGGTCGTATACGAAATTGATTCCTGAAGCCTTCGACAACACCTCGAATGCGACTTTCACCGGAACATCGCGGAACTCGAGTGTCACCGGCTTCCGGTATCGGTCCTCGAGATCATCGGTCTTCACGATGCGCTCCTTGCGCATCGCATCCCGGATGCGCTCCATGCTGTTCGTGGCTCGCGAGCTCTCCGGCGACTCTGCGAGGACGCTGCGCACCATTTTTTCCGCTTCGACCAGCGCGCCCGAGGCGATCAACTCATCCACCTTTGCGAGTGCTTCGTCGTGCCTGCGGATGTCGGCAATCCGCCGCATCCAGTCCTTTGCGGCCGAATTCAGGGGATCGACCTGCAGTGCGTTCTGGTAAAAGGTCTCGGCGGCGGAAAGATCACCGGACCGTCTTGCCTGCTCGGCTGCCTCGAAGATCGCCTGCAAGGCTTCGTCCTTGCGAAGCAGGTATCGCTGCTGGTATCCGACATTGTCGGGTGCTTCCTCGGCCGCCTTGCGATAAAGCCGGATGGCTTCGACATACTCGCCGCGTTCGAATGCCTTGTTGGCGTCGCGGTATTCTCCTGCCATGACCAGGAGCGGCGACAGCGCAAGCAATGCGAGGATTCTCGTACGGATCTTCATCATGCAAAACTCGGAAATATTCTCGAATGACCGTTCATTCGCTCAGGGCGGGATCGCTCACGGCGAATTCGCGCACACGACCGTCCGGCAGGTAGGTGAACACGGCAACACCAGCACCCATCTTTTCAAAGCGATACACATCGGCGATAGCCTCGCCGGGCGAAAGGGTATGGCTTTCCCCGGAAAGTTCGATGAAGACATGAGGAACCGTCTCAAGCTCCATCCAGCCAAGGACCTTGAACTCGGGCATGGGAGAAGGAAGCGGAACGGCATCGACTGCTTTTTCGACGTGGACCGGCTGAGGTTTCGGTTCGGCTGGAAACAGATTCGACACCATCGGCTTCGAACGACGGGGAGCGATGGCAATGAAGGCGTCGGCATCGCGCTCGCTCGACAACTGCCGCCTCGGCTTCGCCGAAACACCAGACTCCTTGTTCACGAGGAGATCGTCTTCGGTCTTGGGGGGCGCCAGATAGGCCATGACCGCAAGGATGACAACCGCAGAATAGAGGACGGGCCGGGACCAGTGCTTCATGGCTGCGTCCCATCATCGAAGGACGCACGGGTGATGAGTCCCAACTGTATCTCGGCCTCGACGACATCCTCCTCGATACTCTCGCGAGTGATCTTGAGCCTTGAGATGAAGACAGAACGATCCACTCTCTGTAGCTTGTCCAGAAGAGCGGCGATTTCGCGCCACGTTGCCTTGAGGTTGAAGACCACAACCTGGCGTGCAAGTCCAGCTTCGGGCGATGCTTCGTACTTGAATCGCACCTGCTCGGGACCACCCTCCATCCGATCGAGGATGTCGAGAATCTTTCCGTTGATGTTCGAGCGCGCAGTAATGATAGGAAAGACAGGCGTTTCCAGCAGCGCATCGCTTGGGGCACCTGCAGTTTTCCGCGGGAGAGACGCAACAGTCTTGGCAGAGACTTCGCTTTCGAGCGAACGTACACGGCGATACGCGTTGCCGACATCCAACAGCATCGCCAACACGATGAGCAAGGCGCTCAACGCCAGCCCCCCCATCACGCCATGTCTCATCCAGGCGATGTGGACAGTCCATGACAACCGTTTGAGAATCATTCGGTCCATTTTACGCTCGCCTCGAATCGGACTCCGTCCGGCTGGCGTCGAAGCTCCTGCAAGCGCACTTCATCGAGTGCACGTTTGGCTTCGAGCGACGCCACATAGTCATTGGCTGCGGACGCGCTTGTCGCAGCACCGGACAGCTTGATCATCCCGTTCGAGGGATTGACGTCGATAGCGAGCAGACGCACGCCCTTTGCCTCCGGAACAAGAAGACCGCTCAGCGCCACCCAATCCCGATTCAGCAGACGCACCTGTTCATTCGACTGCGACACCGCTCCTTCGCTGGGCCTTGCGCGCGGTGTGGAGATCCTCCTGGCGTTCGAACCGATGATCCGATCGAGTCGGCTCATTTCAGCCCGGACTGCCTGCTCCCGACCGGAAACCCGCATCGATGCCAGCAGGATCAAGATGATAGCCACGCAAGCAACCACAAAGATGCATGTGGCCGGAATCGAGATCCGACGCTGGATATGCCACGCGAGGACAGTCTTCGATCTCATGCCAGGTCACGCATCAGTGGATTCAGGCCTGCATCGATCCCGAGTTTTCCGGGTGAGAGCTCATCGCCCGGGAAGAAATCGGGTCTGGGCGTCGTCGCGAGCCAGTACAGCTGAGAGTCGCGTTCGAACCTGCACTGCTGCCTCCTGCACCACGCCAGAATGCCGTCGTAACCGTCGCCGGCGGGCAGCAATGTCTCGAAACCGGCCACATGGTCGTTCTCGACATGGATCGCCGAGATACCGTCGCCTTCAGCATAGGCGAGAAGCATCGCGGATTCCGGAAAATTCCCTGACAAGGCGCGCAGCACTGCAGCAGCACTGCTTTCGACCGACGACAGTCGATGGCCGTCAGAATTCAAGGCCGCCATCAACGCGTCGACGAGATCAAGTGGATAGGCCACCGACACGGCAGAGGCCCCATAGCTCGGCCACGCGATTTCGATGCGATGCGTCTTGCCGCTGACCACGCCCTCCTCCGCATGTTCGAACTCGATCTGTGCGCGCATCGCAGCCGGTGTCGAATTCGCTGAAATCCATGGCGACACGCGGTGCCTGCACAGGGAAGCGGACACCATCACCTGCAAGCGGACACGTCCGGCAGCCTCGTGGATGGCTGTGGAAACCTCCTTCCATGCGCCATCAGCGATCTCGAAGGCACGCTCCGATCTTGCGACAACGCCGCCGCGGCCATCCGTGGCGACCCACGACGACCTGGACACATACAGAGAAAGGCGTGGCATGAAGATCATTCCGCGAAAGTCACTCGATTGACCTCGGACAGCGTCGTTTCACCACGGTAGAACAGTTCGAGTGCAGCCGCACGCAGGCTGGCCCCACCTTGCTCGGCAACCACCGCACGCAACTGCGTCAACGACGATTTTGCCGCGATGAGTTCGCGAAGGCGATCGTTCATGACGAAGTACTCGGCGACGGCACGCCTGCCGCGATACCCCGTCCCACGGCAGTGGCCACATCCCCGACCTGCCTTCAACGGCTTTCCTGTGAACACATCGCGAGGCAGGCCGGACATCAGAATGGTCTCTTCGTCGGGAAGACTCGGGACGGCGCATGCCGTGCAGTTGATCCTGATCAGCCGCTGTGCCCACACGCCGACCAGCGCCGAAGCGAGGCTGTAGGCATCCACCCCCATGTGGAGCAACCGTCCGACGACATCGAACACACTGTTGGCATGCACCGTTGTGAGGACGAGGTGACCCGTCAATGCCGCCTGTACCGCGATCTGCGCCGTATCTTCATCACGGATCTCGCCAACCATGATCTTGTCCGGATCGTGGCGCAGGATCGAGCGCAACCCTCTGGCGAAGGTCAAGCCTTTCTTTTCGTTCACAGGGATCTGCAGGACGCCGGGCAACTGGTATTCGACGGGATCTTCGATCGTGATGATGTTTTCTTCGCCACGATTGATCTCGTCGATCGCAGCATAAAGAGTCGTCGTCTTGCCCGAACCCGTCGGCCCGGTCACGAGCACCATGCCGTATGGCTGGGCCACCAGCTTCCGCAGAGTAGCGATGGCCATGGCTTCCATCGCGAGGTCTGAAAGCTTCAGCGTCTCATGACGATCGCCTGTCAGCGTGCTGCGATCCAGCAAGCGCAGCACGGCATCCTCGCCATGGATGCTCGGCATGATCGAAACACGGAAATCGACATGGCCTCCTCTGACAGCAACGCGAAAGCGTCCGTCCTGCGGGACGCGACGCTCGGCGATGTCGAGATCGGACATGACCTTGATACGGGAGATGACGCGCTGGGCGGTGTCCATTCCGGCCACTTCGGAAATCGGGACGAGAACGCCATCGACCCGGAATTTCACTGACAGACCTGACGGCGAAGATTTCAGGTGAACGTCGGATGCCTCCTGTTGCAGCGCATCGTACAGAACAGAGCTGACCAGCCTGACGACAGGATTGCCGTCGGTTTCGATCGACTCGAGCGACAATACCTCTGCGTCGTCGGACGTGCTGCCAGCGGTGGCGCTTTCCGTCGTCACGGACTCGACCGCTCGGACGGACTGTTCGACCTGGGCGAGGAATGCCCGCAAGGCATCTGCATGCACGAGACGGACGCGACAGGTGCCATCCGTGCGGCTGTTTGCCCAGGCGATGACACCTTCCTCCAATGGGTCAGAGACGATCAGGCAATGCCGACCATCGTCATTCCGGACCACGATGCAGTTGCGGCGGGAAAATTCGATGAAAGGTGCGATGTCGAGGTCGGCAGTCGACGCGAACAGATCCACAGAAGACATCGGCGTCATGCAGGAGAATGCTGCCAACGCCGACAGGAACCCGGACTCATCCAGTCCCGATTGCTCCTGGAGCACATGCAACCAGGACTTGCCGGACTGACCCGCACGCGCCCGCGCAGCTCGAATCGTGTCAACCGTGATCCCGGACTGCATACTGTCATCCGTGCTCATTGCCCGACACTCCCGACAAGGTCGAAGATCGGCGAATACATCGCCAGCACGATCACACCGATGACGGCACCGATGAACGCCATCAGGATCGGTTCGAACAGCTTGGTGAAGGCATCGACTTTCCGATCGAGCGCGATATCGAGGAAGTTCGCGAGTTTGTCGCACATCGACGCCAACTCGCCGCTGCGCTCACCCACCCGCAGCAGGCTTTCCGCGATGGGGGGGATCAGGCTTGTTCCTGCCAGCGCTTCTGTCAGCGTCTCCCCTCCCTTCAATCGCAGGATCGCGCTGGAGATGATCCTCGATTGACCAGGCGGAACGACGCCCTTCGACATCTCCAGGGCTCGAGACAGCGGAATGCCGCTATCGAGCAGAAGCGCGAGCGTCCTGTACAGCCGGGATAGCCCGAGTGTCGCGAAAATCGTGGAGAGTACCGGCACTCTCGCAAGAAACGCTTTTGTGGCGTTTCTGCCCGGAGCACTGATCAGGAGCCAGGCCATGATCGCGAATGCGCCGATCAACATGGTAGCGAACAATAGGGGATGTGCCTGAATCCATTGCCCCGTCCGTACAAGCAGCATCGTCGTATCGGCCGTGCTTCGGCCGCTACCTTCCAGGATCACGCTGAATTTTGGAAGCACGTAGACCAGCAGAAACAGGATCACAGCACCACCGACCAGCATCAAAAGCGCAGGATAGATCGCAGCCGAGATGACCTTTCTCCGGATCTGCCCGATCTTCTCGTCGTAGGCAAGGTAGCGCTGCAATGTATCCGCCAGGCCACCAGAGGTCTCGCTTGCGGCAACACCCGCGACAAGTACGGTCGGAAACAGTGCGGCATGCTGGAAGAGCGCTTCAGAGAACGTGGCGCCCTGGCGCAACCTGCGAACCACATCTGCAAGCACGCGCCTGAAACCCGGATCAGGTTCCTTGCGTTCAAGCGCCTCCATCGTCTCCACGATGTTCAGACCCGCACGCAGCAGCGTCAACGTTTCCTGCAGGAACACAGAGTGCGTGAACCGGGCCTTTTCCGCTTTCTTCTCGACATCGACAACATCGAGCCGCTCGACGCGAGCGCCGTTACGACCAGCCTGCACCAATGCGGCTGCCGTCGATTCTGCTTCGATATCCAGCCAGTCGCGCCTCCCTGCGACCGACACCAACGCCCGAAATTTCACTTCGTCGCACCGGTTCCCAGATCAGCATCCTCGCCTTCGCCACCCGGTCGGCCGTCCTTGCCGAACGAGAACAGGTCGTAGTCCCCGGCGCTTCCAGGAACGCGATACACGTAAGGATTCCCCCACGGGTCCAGTGGCACCTTGCGCTTGAGGTAAGGGCCGTTCCATTTCCCCTCGCCTTCGGGCTTCACCAACAGCGCATCGAGACCGGTCTCCATCGAGGGAAAACGGCCGGTATCCATGTAATAGGTATCGATCGCCTTGCCCAGCGAATCAAGCTGGCCGAGCGCAGCGGTGCGCTCGGACTTGCCGATCTGCTGGAAGTAGCGCGGCCCGACGTAGGCGACCAGTACGCCAATGATCACGACAACCACGAGGAGTTCGAGGAGGGTGAAGCCGTGCTGGCCTTTTTTCTTCTTGAATTGATTCATGATGAAGTCCGATGCTCTGCCCGGATCGAATGCCACCGAGGCCCGTCCCGGTGGCATCCCGGATTACATGTCGGATGATCCCTGTCCATTGTCGGCAGTAGAACCATGTATGGCTGCCCCGATCCCGATGAAATGCGGATCCGCGCTGACGGCATTGCCGAGGGTGATTGTAAAGGGCTGGTCGCCATCGACGATGTCATCGATGACCGACATGACCTTGAAGGTCTGTGGCGTCGACCAGTTCGCTGGCGTGAAGACCAGCTGTTGCTTGCTGACCACTGCCTCCGTCGTATCGCTGGAGGTGATGGAGATCACCACATCTGCGACAGGCGCCCGATTGAGAGTCACCGTCACAGTGGTCTCGATGTCTCCACCACTCGGGCATTCCCCTTCGCAAGACTCGTTGCCACCGTATGCAGGATTCGAGTACTCGCGGAGGCCTGGCAGATCTTCTCCGAACCCACCCAGCGCCCCCAACTGCGGCGACGCCGGAATCACCAGCTTGCCGGGCGCATAAGAGCGACCCAGACCCTTGTCGTCATAGATCACGCCATAGATCGAATAAGCACCAGCCGGCAACTGCGACATGTTCCAAGTGTACGAACCATTGCTGGTGCCTGCGTTCTGCTTCAGGCCGTCGACGATCTGCGTGCCAGTGAAACCACTACCCGTGGTGTCATAGTACAGTGCGATGGTCGGTTCGATATTTGGGTCCGTGCCAGACCATGTGATGCTCGCGCTGCCGCTGCGGGCATCGATGATCGTCGCAGGCGACTGCACCGCAATCGACGGCGCCACATAGGTGCCGGTGCTCACATAGAGCGTAGTCAAGGCGGTCCATGCGCTGTACGCACCTTCCGCGTCCCGCGTACGGGCACGCCAGTAGTGCGTCTTCTTGTCCTGCAGCGCTGTCATGGGATGCCAGAGCGTGGTACTGGTCGTGCCTGAAGTGACCAACGTCGCCATCGACGGGTTGCCGTAGACCTGGAACTCGTAGGACAGCACGTCGCCTTCGGGATCCGTCGATGGATTCACCTCAAACGTTGGCGTCACGCTGGACACCCAGGCGTTCTGGCCAGGGTTGGCGATGGTCGGCACCGACGGCGCCTCGTTGGTGGCATCCATCAGGAAATCACCGTTCACCCAGCCGCTCTCGCTGGTCGCATCCATGGCCTTGGCGCGCCAGAAGTAACGCTGATTTTCCTGGAGATCCGAAACACTCCAACTGGTCGTACCTTGGCTGCCACCCGGGATCGGCGGGGACATCTCCCGTGTTTCCGAGTCGAAGGTGTTCACGACATCCAGTTCGAAGACATAGCTCACTGCATCGCCATCGGCATCGGTGCTGTTGTTGACGCGCAGGGTGGCGTTGCCGGCCGTGGTCACGTCGCTGCCGATCGCCGGACTGTCGATGACCGGGATCGTCGGCGCTTCGTTGCCCATCCGCACCTTGAACCAGCGCGCGGGCGTGGTGGTCTGCGCACCATGCGCGTCGGTGGCGATGCCGCGCCAGTAGTAGGTCGTGCGATCGGTCAACGGCACCGTGGCGGTCCAGTGGACCGTGAGGTCCATCTCCGGATCGGGCTGCAATCCACTCACGCTGTCGACCAGCGTGGTCAGTGCGCTGTCCGAATAGACCTGGAAGCCGTAGGTGATGGCATCGCCATCCGCATCGGTCGCTTGTGCGGCAGCGAACCACGGCGTCAGCGATCCGACATCCACGCCGGAGCGCGGCGAGGTCAGTGTGAAGTTCTCGGGCGGATCATTGAACAGATTGACGAGGAAATTCGCGTCGACCCACTCGCTCGCCACGGGATCGCCACCGCCCGCCGCTGGCGCCAGCGCACGCGCGCGCCACCAGTAACGGGTGTTGTCGTTGAGATCCTGCGTGAGGCTCCAGGCTGTCGCCTCGCCCGCTGCCGCGTTCCGGGGCACGATCGTCTGGGCAATGCGCGAGGTCATGCCGACATCGGCATACAGTTCGAACTCGATCTGCGTCGCCGGCTCGTTGCTTGCCTGTCCTGCCAGCACGCGAATCTGCGGGCGCAGCTGGGTGATCTCGGCGCCGGACAGCGGCGCGACGATCTGCGGAATGGTCGGGCCGGCCGGCGGCGCCAGCGTTTCGACCCGGATCTTCGCCGAGCGCATGGCGGACATCTTGCCGTCGCTGGCGGTGAAATTGACGATGTATTCGCCGGCCTGGCCGACGGCGGGGGTCCAATCGAACACCGCGACGCCGTCGCCCTGGTCCTGCACGGTGGCGCCGGACGGCAGTTGCGTGGCGGTGATCGTGAGCGGACGGCCCATCGGGCTGGAGGCTTCGACGAGGAAGCCGAGCTGCTGGCCTTCCTTGGTCACGCGATCGGGCAGGAACTGCATCACCGGGCCCTGCAGCTCGGGCGGGGGCGGCTGGAAGGTCATCGCGTAGGTGCCGGGCGAATTCACGTCGAAGATGTGCACCCAGTAGCGCATGACGCCTTCGGTGTCCTTGCCCTTGGACAGCCACACGTTTTCGGGGGCGAGCGTCTTGGCGTCGCTGCGCAGCACGCGGCCGACGACCTGCGTGCCACTGAAAGGATCCGGCTTCCTGATGTAGATGAAGCCCTGGGTCGCGGGCAGGTTGAGCAGGTAATTCCCGTTCGAACCGGTCAGCGTGGCTTCGCTGGAGCGATCGACGACGACGTTGTCCTCGCCGTTGGACTCGTAGACGTTCAGCGCGGAACCGTCCAGCGCCAGGAAGTCGCGGACCATGTCGCGGCCGGGCAGGTCGACGCGGACATCGCGGACCAGCGAATGGGTGTTCACGCCCTGCAGCAGCGAGGTCAGCGCGCCGCCCAGTTCGTCGGAATGGGTGTAGCGCGCGGTGAAGTCGACGAAGGTGCCGGCCAGGTTGGTCTGCATGATCCAGCGGCCCATCTTGCTGCTGCTGGCCGGGATGTTGCCGAAGTTGATCAGCAGCGAATTGTTGGACGGCGCATCCTGCACGTAGCTGCCGATGATCTTGAATTCGATCGGCAGGCCCTGCTGGTTCTCGACGATCCTCGGCTGCGCGGATTCGATCTTCAGTTCCTTGGCAGGCGCCAGGCCGGCGTTCTTCACGCGCACGCCCAAGGTGTACGGCTCGGGGGCTTCGATCTGCGGCGTGAACGGATTGTCGGCGACGATGTCGCGGGTGAGGAAGTAATCCAGGGTCAGCTGCGGCAGCGGCTTGACCGTGATGAGGTCGGGATTGAGCTCCATCACCTGCGTTTCGCCGTTGAAGCGATAGCGCAGGGTCGCGCCGATGAGGTAGCGCTTGCCGAACGGCGACGTGCCGGCCGAACCCGGCGCGGGAATCAGCAGCCAGTTGACGGTCGCGGTAGCGCCGGCGGCCACCTGCCCGGTGCCGGTGGTGTTGTCGATGCCCTGGCGCTGGGTCTGGCGCAGGAAGAACTTCGCGGACAGGTCGTTGGGATCGGTGGTCACCGGCACCGGCACGCCCTGCTCGTCGGTGACCTTCACGTCGACCCGGATCTCGGTCAACGGCGTCAGCGGCAGCGAGTTGGTGATCTTCATCTCGGCATCGAAGGCCTGGCGCTCGAGCGTCAACTCCTGCTTGATCTCGATCTTCACGCGCGCGCAGACAGACTCCTGCGCGAAGGCAGGGGCGCAGAGTGCGACGCATGTCGCGAACATCACGGACACCAGCTTTTTCATCATTCCATCCATCTCAGCCATTTCCACCGGAGGCGACTGGCGCCGTCGTCAGCCAACCCAATTCATCACAAACAACACAAAACCCAGTAAATCTGCCGAAACTGCCGCAGGGCGGAACCGCCGAAGGCGATTCCGCCATTGTTGACATCTACGAGATAGTGGAAACCGCTTCGCGGTTTCCACCCTACGATTGCACCTTACGGCCTTTTACGATCTACGATTGAGCGTTACGGCTTTTCAATTCACACAAATTCCAAATGAAGACAATCTCGGCACCACCTTCTCCAATCATCATCTCTGAATAACCACCATGCAGTTTGGTCAATTCACCAACACGCAATGGCACCGACCCAATAACGTCAACAGAAACCGTTCCTTTCATTACACACATAAGACACTCTTTCATAAATTGCGGGAATCTTGTTGCCTCTGAGTACACATGTTTTACAAGATGATACTTTTCATCCGAGAACATTTCCTTCAGCTCTTCGAAAGAAAATCCACTATTTTTATTTTCTGCATTTTCAGGATCCATAACAAATCCTCAGAAGTGTATGCCATATCTCGCAAACGCCTGCTTGCCAATATTAAGACTCTCAAGACTGGGCATGAAATGCCCGCTATGAGGCGAAATACCAACTGGGAAAATTACACCTCCCGCAGTAGATATATCTGCCTGACCAGCAGCTAGAACCGGTCGTCCTCCTGACAGAACAGCATGTGAAATCTCAACACCATTCACAGTATGTGGTGAAATAACCAACCCCCCTCCCTCTGTAACCACCCATTTAATGGTGCCTTCGTTCAATGCATCGGCAAATCCAGGACTACCGGCCAAAATTGGCTTCGCGCCAGCACTGGCAGCCTCGGCCATCTCACTAGCCAACCTCTCGGGCAGCTGATTTGGGAACAGATCACAATTATGCACCCACACCCCACTCTGCCCCACAAAGTAGGTGTGCGCATTCGCCACAGTGAGGTTGTAAGCGAGTTGACCCGCCTCGTTGACACGCGCCGAGACCACCACCGCACGCTGACTGTTCGCCAGCAGCAGCATGTCGCCCGCCTGCAGCTCGGCCGCAGGAATGAAGCCCTTGCCGAAGACGAAGAACGGATGCTCGTCGGTGGTGATGATGGCTTCGTATGCATCGCCCTTGGCCACTTCCACCGTGAGGGTGGTGGCATGCCAGTTGACATGCGTGGCCTGCACTTCCTGGTAGCTTTCCTCGCCGGTCAGCTCATTGCGGGCCAGCACCTTGTCGCCGACCTTGAGGTCAATGATCCGGACCAAGCCACGGTCGGTCTGGACCAGCGTGTCCTGGTCGAAGCTGTTGTTGCAGGCGCGGCCAGCGGCTTTCGCCAGATCATCCACGCCATTCGCAGCGCGCGCTGCAGCTTTGGAGGACGCACCTGCCACAGCGTTTGCGGATTTTGCCGCGCTACGGGCCCCCAACCGCTTCATCAGTGGACCAGCTCCTGCCTTGAGCAGCCTTGCGCCAGCACCACCAAGGGCGTTTGCGCCGACACTTGCCAGCCAGTCGCAGAAGTAGAACTTGTCCTGTTTGCCTGAGGCGATCTTCAGCGCTTGCGAGATACCGTTACTGACACCGCCATAGACCATGCCGCCGATGATGGGCCCACCGAATGGCAGCGATACGATTCCACCGACAGCACCACCGACATAGTCTTCCCAAGTGATGTCATTCGGCTGGTCCGACATCATGTCCTGGATGGCGACATCGAGAATGCCCCAGGCAGCCGCCCCCACCACGACGGCAGGCACGAACAACCCTCGCGGATCGCTGAACAACGTCGGTGACGCACCCGCATAGAGGTAGGTGTTGATGCCACCATCCAGACCGATCGGGTCGGAGGTGATGTAGCGACCGATCTCCGGGTCGTAGTAGCGATGCAGGTTGTAGTACAGCCCCGTTTCCTGATCGAAGTACTGGCCCGGCAGGCGCCATGGCTGGTCGATCAGGTTGGTGTTCGCGAGTTCGGCCTTGCCGAAGGCTTCGTAGTCGGCGGCCCAGACCACCACGCCTGCGGCATCGATCAGGCGCGCCGGCGTGCCCATCGCATCGGCGACGTAGAAATAGGTCTCGCCGTTCTGGCGCAGGTACACCGGCATGGTGCCGTGCCAGTTCTCCGGCGCCCAGCCATAGGTACGGCGGATGGCACCATCGACACCCGCTTCGGCGAGCACGCCTTCGGCGCCCTGCAGGAACAGGGTGGTGCCTGCGGTCGCGCCGCTGCGGCTGGCGCCGACCGTGGTGATTTCCTTGGTCAGGCGATAACCGAAGGGGTCGTAGCTGTAGCGCGCGATCGCCTGCTCGTCGCTGTCCAGCACTTCGCGCAGGCGGTTGTAGCTGTCGTAGCGATAGCGGGTGACGCGGCGTGCGCCCGTCAGCGAGGTGTCGGTCTTGAGGACCAGGTTGCCGTCGTCGTCGTAGCCGTAGCTGATCGTGCCTCGACTGAGCAGGCGATTCGCCCCGTCGTACTGCCACTCGCCGCTGACGCCGTTTTCGGTCTCGCGATTGCCGACCGCGTCCAGAGTGAAGTCCTGGTCGTTGCCGAAGCCGGACGCATCCACGCCCTGCAACTGCAGGTTGTCGTCGTAGGTGAAGGCCGTGGTGCGACCGTCGGTGCGGCGCTGCAGCAGCTCGCCGCGCGGACCGCGCTGGTAGAACTGCGAGAAGCGCTCGACCTGGCCGGGGGAGGTCAGGTTGACGTCCACCGCGTCGCCGAAGGCATCGCGGACGATCTTCAGGCGACTGCCGCCCGGATACACCACTTCCGTCGGCGACAGCCATTGCCGGTTGGTGACACTGATGGCGCCGACGCCCGGGATCTCGATCTTGTCGAGCTGGCCGTTGCGGTTGTAGACGTACTGGACAGTGGCGCCATCCGGACCGGTGTAGGTGCGGATCTGCTTGTTGGCGTAGTAGGTGTAGCTGCGCGTCAGGGTGACGCCGCTGCGCGTCACCGCCTCGCTGAGCAGCAGGTTGTTGTCGTCGTAGGCCAGGACCGCCGATGCTTCGGCATTGGACCAGGCGGTCATGTTGCCGGACGGATCCCAATCAAACTCGTCCGTGCCTTCCACGGTGCCATCGGCACGACGTGCGATACGCTGCAGGACGCGGCCACCGTCGTCGTAGACCAGGGTGATCGACACGCCGCTCGGGCGGATGAGCTTGGTGAGCCGCCCTGCGGGGTCGTACTCGTAGCGGGTGGTCAGATTGAGCGGATTGGTCTCGGACAGCAGCTTGTTGCGACGGTCGTAGACCATCGTGGTGCTGTTGGTGCGCGCATCGGTGACACGGACCACGTTGTCGCGATGATCGTAGTCCAGACGCGTGAGGTTCTGCTCGGGATCGGTCTGCGTGACCGGGCGGCCGAGGGCGTCGTAGGTCACGAGCGAGCGTTTACCGGTGGTTCCGACGAATTCGCGCACCGCACCACGGACATCGTATTCGTAGCGCTGGGTGATCGTCTGATCGCCACCGGTGACGGAGGCCTGGGTCAGCCAGCCACGGGCATTGCGATACACCAGGCGGGTGACGCCCGGCATCGTGACCTTGGTCGGCAGGGTGCTGCCGCGATCGACGCCATCCGGATCGGCGTAGTCGGTCGAGATCTGGTTGCCCATGCCATCAACGAACCGGCGCTTGCGCCCGAAGTTGTCGTAGAACAGCTGGCCGCCGATGCCCTCGGCATCGGTCATCGAGACCAGTTGATTGGCCTTGTCGTACTGCAGCTGCGTGGTGCCGCCGGTCGGGTCGACCAGACGCTGCAGGCGACCGGCCTCGTCGTAGCTCATGCGGCCGATCTTGCTGCGCGGATCGGTGACGGTCAGCGGACGATCGGTCTTGTCGTACGTATACGTATACGAATGATTGTTCGCATCCGTGGTCTTCAGCACGTTGCCGCTGGCATCGTATTCGAACGTGCTGACATGCAGGTTCGGATCGGTGACCTTGGTGATCTGGCCGAGTGCGTTGTACTCGTAGAGCCAGTCGTGTCCTTCGCCATCGGTCAGCTTGCTGACGTTGCCGTGGTCGTCGTACTCCATGCGGACATCGGCATCCTGGTCGATGCCGCCATCCGGTCGCGGGCCACCCTTGCGGATGATGCGCTCGTATTCGCCGCGACCGTTGGTGATGTACTCGGTGCGCTGCGCTTCCGGCAGGCCGGCGCCGACATCCACCGAGCGCACACCGCCGAAACCGTCGTAGCGGATCTTCGTGACCAGGCCCGATTCGTCGACGTATTCGACCAGATCGAGCGAATTCGATGCGTACTTGTAGCTGACGCGCGAACCGTCGGGATTGATGCGCCCGGTGGTCTGGTCGAAGGCATCGCGGGTGATCTGCGTCGAACTGCCACGCATGTCGGTGAATTTGGCGCTTCGCGTAGTGCCTTCCATTTTCAGGATCGGCTTGCCATTCGCCTCGTAGAGGACGAGGCGACCTTCCTGGTCGTAGCGGCCACGCTCGCGCAGGCGTCCGGACTCGGTCAGCGGACGCGTGATGACCAAGCCGAATTCCTTCTTGGCCTTGTCGTACTCGTAGTCGAACTCGGTGACGCCGCCATCCGGTGCGACGATGGCTCTCAGGCGTGCCGTCGAGCTGTAGCGGAACTCGGTGATGCGGCCTTCGGCATCATGGACCTTCGCGATCTCGTAGCCTGTGGTGAAGGGCTCTTCCTTGATGGTCGTGCTGCCGCCGCTACCCGGCAACTGCACCACACCGGTGCTGCCCGTGCTGCCGGTCGAACCGCTGCCGGTGGAACTCCCGATGATGGTGCCGCCGCTGCTCGGCTTGCTCTGCGGCGCATACTCGAAGCGCGTGGTGTATCCACGGACATCGGTCACCTGATCCAGGCGCCCCTTGTCGTCGTACCTGTACTGGACGCGACGGATCGTATCGTCGAAGGGCGTGTGGTCGCGCACTTCGGTGACGTAGTGGCCATTGTCCTTGTACAGCAGCGTGAAAACGGTGCGACCGTTGTCGTCGAGGATGCGCTCGGCCTGGCCGTGGCTGCCGTACTGGAACCAGACGCGCACGTCGTTGCGGTCGCCATAGCTCGACACGCGACCGAAGTTGTCGTACTCGATCCAGTTTCCGCTGCGGTCCACCCAGCGGAAGCCGTTGACCAGGGTGGTGGCCACACCGCCCTGCCCCGGCTTGCCGGTGGACGGATGGTTGTCGGGCCCGGTGCTGGGCGGCAACACCTTGACCGACAACGGTCGGATGACGACACGCGGATAGTCCTTGTTGGTATAGCTCAAGCCATCGCTGGCGCGCGTGAAACCCACGCCCTTGCGCGCGATCTGCGGCACGGTGCCGGGATCGGGGATGGGGTTTCCGGCGCCATCCCGGCCGAAATTCGGATCGTTCGGAATGCGGGTGATGGCCACGTTCACTTCCGGCAAACCGCCACTCGGCATCAGCGCCTGCGTGGAACCGGGTGATGCCGTGGTATCGCAGTTGCCGACGCCGTTGATCGTGCTGCAGCTGAAGTAGCTGCCCATCGAGCTGGGGTAATGGGCGCGATAGAACGAAGGCGAACCCAATCCAGACCACTGGCGGTTGAAGACCCAGCGATTCGTTGTGCCATCGAAGTCGCGATGGATGCGCACGTAACCGCCCGGGACCTTGACGCTCATGTCCTCCTGTTCGATGGAGACGACGCCATTGCCCGATCCCAGCCCCATCTGGCCATTGCTGCCCAAGGGAAACATGGTCTGGGCCTGCGCGACGCCGACAGCGCAGAGGAGCAGCGCGAACATGCAGCGGCGCAGCCAACGATCAATGGCATTCATCTTGACGTCCATACGATTGAAAACGTTCATCACTGGCCACCCGAATCGTTACCCGACTTGGAATTCTTCGGATTCCAGCAGTCGCCCTGTCCCTTCGCGCACATCGGCAAGCCTGGCATTTGATTGAGCGTGAAGCCGCCGGGATCACCTGCACCACCGGTGGCGGTGCTCCAGACCGTGGTGATCGCACTGGGTGCACCACCTGCCGGGCAGGAGGCACGCTCGCTGTAGAACCAATAGGTATCGGATCCGCAGTTGGAGCTGATTTCGCCGTTGGCGCAGGTGAACTGGCAGGACACCGGGAAGCGGTACTGATACACGAAGCACCCTGGCGTACCGCTTGCACGGCCACCGGGTCCGGTCAAGCCTGCACCGCCGTTGCCGCCGCTTCCTCCGTTGCCGCCGCTTCCTCCGTTACCGCCACTACCGTCGCCATCTCCATCATCGTCATCATTGACACCGCCACCGCCATCGCCCGGTCCTGTGCCGCCGCCGAGCAATGGTCCGTAGTAACCGAATGAGCGCAGCTTGGTGACGCGATATGGCAGGCGCACGCGCTGCTTGGCTTCCAGCGTACTTGGCGGCTGGACGAGGAATTCGAAACGGTAGTAGGGATCCGCCCCGGGACGCGGCGCGACCACGTTGTCCGCACGGATCAGACCGTAGTTGGTCAGCGTCAACTCGCCTTGGAAGACTTCGCCTTCCGCCATCTTCGGGAGGTTGATGGTCGTCGGCTGCAGGATGACCACCGGCGCCGGCACATCGGTTTCGTAGGTCGCATTCAGGGTGATCTCGTAGCGATCCTCGATCGTGACCTCACGCACGGACCATTCCACCTGCACGAGCGTGTAATCCATGAACACCGACTGGGACACCGTCGTTCCCGGCTTGACGACGAAGCGGCCACCGTTCTGCTGGTGGCTTGCGGCACTCGCCTTGTAACGATAGCTGCCCGCGGGCAGGTTCTCGAACAGGGCCTCGCCATAGGCGTCGGTCGTCGCCTCATAGGTCTGGGTCGTCACCATCTCGTTCTG
This sequence comes from Lysobacteraceae bacterium, assembly GCA_036404915.1. GTDB lineage: Bacteria > Pseudomonadota > Gammaproteobacteria > Xanthomonadales > Xanthomonadaceae > Lysobacter_I. Next base: position 322,481 of record DASWYO010000048.1, on the reverse strand, counting down.
GATGAATAGGCGTGCGCCTTCCAGGCCCTGGATGAGATTGCCGTTCCTGTCGCGTGTCGCGGTGTAGATGTTCGACAGCTTGAACAACACGTTGCCCTGGCCGGACTGGGTGATGAACACGGCAACGTTGACGTCTTCCCGGGTCAGGTTGGACCCACTGAGACGCAACACCAGCTCGTACTCACCCTCGCCCACTTCGGGTGGCGGCGCGATGTTCAGATCCAGCGTGCGCTTGTCGCCGACAGCCAGCGTACCGAGCTGGGTGCTGGAGGCGATCGTGACCCATGCCGGCGCCGTGCTGCCATCCTTGCTGAGCAACGTTGCCGTGAGGTCGTTCACGGCGATGAAGCCCTTGTTCTCGATCGTGATCGATTCGACGGCCGTCTGGCCCTGGGCAAGGCCTGACTGCACGAGTGCCGGCGTCATCGCCAAGGCGGGGCGCGCCTCAGTGAACGTGAACTCCACGTTGAGGAACGCCAGTGGCTCCGTTCCCGAACCTTGTGCGAATACGGCCAGAACCAATCTGCCGGACGACATGGCGGTGTTGTCTGCCGTGACGATCACAGGCATGGCGAGATCCTGCTTCGGACCGATATCGATCGGCGCTCCCGTTTCGACCCGGATGCCCGGCAGCAAGGAACCGCTCGGCTGGTATTGCGGCGCATAGACGAGGTGCAAACCGCTGATCTGGGTGCCGATACCGGTCTTCGCGCGGAACTCGACACGCTGCCCGTAGTTCCTTGGTGTCGTCAACTTGAACGTCGACGGCACGAAATTCACGCGATGAATGGTGAAGCGCGCCTGGTCCGGACGATCCGTCATGTCGGGATGAATCGCGCCTGCCTTGTAGTTCCCGGAGTCGGTGAACGTCGGCGTGAATGCGTACTGGAAGAGGCCTGCCGCATCCGTGGTGACGTCGCTCAGGCGCTCGAAGCCTTCCTGATTGAAAGCGATCTTCAGCGGTGCATTCGCCACGGGGCTGCCATCGGCACGGTCAAGCGCACGGCCGCGGATGGTGATGTCAGACGTGCCGAAGGACACGATCGGATCGACGCTGGTGATCTCGCCGTAATACGGCGTGTTCACGAGCGTGATCGAACGCTCGCTGCCGATGCCCGGTATCGCGACCTCCTGAGGCTGACCGGTGCTGTAGCGCAGCTTGTCGACTTCCAGTCGAATACGCACGTTCTCGGGGCTCGCCCCGGGCACTGGCATCGAGAACGGCTGGGACACATAACGCTGACCTGGTGCGATGCGTGCCACCGTCTGTCCTGAGCTCAGCGTCACGACACCCGCACCGGTGTTCTGGCGGTAAGGCGTGGTCGACAGGACATTGCCATCCTTGTCGAGCAGCTTCAGTCGAAGCTCGCTGGACGGTGCCTCGCCATTGCTGGTCGCCGTCAGCAGTTCGATCTCGACGTCGGTCGTGTTCTCGACGACAAGGCGCACGGTGCCGGTCGCCCCGCGGGTGAAGCCTTCGGTTTCAAAGCCCACCGCCAGGGCGCTGTCGACCATCGTGGCCTGGCGCGTCTTGCCGACACGGATCCGCTCGCCTTCGTACTGCCGGTTTTCGATCGATACGACCATCGGGACGCTTGCCGGGATGTCGGGGAATCCACCGACGATGACGGGCACGACACGGGTACCGTTCGAGGAAAGAACGAACTCTTCCGAACGGAATGTCCTGGTACCCAACTCGACCGTCACGACCGCACTGTTCATCTGATCGGGCGACAGGTTGGAAACCTGCACGTCGATGCGATTCATGATGTTGCGCTTGATCGGAAGACCGCCGACGACCTGCAACCCGACATTCGGCAGCAGGATGCTGCGCGGCATGCGCACGTCGCTGCCATCCACCGCTTCGACCGTATAGCGGCGCTCGCCAGCGGTGAAACCGGTATCGGTCCACGACATTGCGGACACCGGCGTCGGTGTGAGCTTCACCTTGTCCGCACCTTCGCCGACGTGGACATCGAAGCCCTGCGCTCCGTTTCCGTTGGGGGTCCACTTGATGATGGGCAATGCGGTGCCGACCTGCTCCACTTCGAGCGTTTTCACCGGAAGCAGGCTGAAGTTCAGATAGACCGAGTTGGAAATCGCGGATTCGTTGCCAGCGGCATCCAACGCCGTCACGACATAAGCGTGATCGGTATCGGAAGGCGATGCGTCCGTGGCTTGCGTGCCCTGGATTCCACTCTTGATGGGGCTCAGCCCGGTTACGGACGTGATCGATGCCGTGCCGGCTCGATAGAGGCGGTAAGTCGAAGGCGCCGTGCCACTCGGTGGCTGCCAGGTCGCGACGATGCCGCGCCCGGTCATCGACAACTGCAGGTTCTGCGGTGCGCCGGGTGCATTGCGGGCGGCAGTGGCCTCGGCGATGTTCGACTCACTGCTCAGGGTTTCCTGGCCGTTGGACACACGGATCGAAGCCACCGTATAGCGGTGCAGGCCGTCCGTCGCAGTTGCGTCGACAGCGAATGGCGTATTGCCACGGGCAAGCGGTGTTCTGGACGACTCGCCCGGCGCCTGGCGATAGATCTGGTAGGCACTGGCACCGTCGACCGGCTGCCACCTCAGCTGGATTTCACCGCGGGGCAGTGCGCTCGCGACCAATCCGAGCGGGACGTTCAGCGCGGGCAGTTGCCCCTGATAGACCTGGAAGTCATTGGCGACAGGAATGCGGTTCGACGAATTGCCCAGCGCATCGCGGGAGACGTGCGAGAAGCTCAAGGATTCCATGCCGGCAGCACCAGCATCTGCCGGAAGCTCGAACTGGACACGCCATGTGCGCGAATCGAGACGTACGACATCGTTGATCGGGGTCAGCGTGCGGCCGGCGCCCGAGAGCATGTACTGAACGGCTGGAGTTTCGCCGTCGGCGATCGACTCATTGAAAGTGAGTGTTGCCGAAACATTCCTGTCGGCATCGGCCTTGATCGGCGATTGCGGCGCCAACACCAGTTGGCCGATTTCCGGGCCATGGGTATCAATGCGGATGGTGCCACCCTCTCGCACTTCAACGCCACGGTTGCCTGCCATGTCACGCGCGGAGAACAGAACGGTCGCCTCACCGTTCCCGCTTCCCGGTCCCAGCACGATCTCGCCGTAGTACTGGGTATCGGATCGCTTGATCAGATCAACCGGAATCGGCGTGCCGCCGGTCGGCACCAGACTGAAGTACGGCGCACCCGACAAGGGCTCGCTGACGGTGACGTTGGCCTGCAGTCGGCCCAGACCATACGTGCTGGTCGCTGGGTCATAGACGCCATTCGTCGAATATTCGACCTTGGCCGCATACGGAACGGCCTTGTCGACCGACGCCGACACCATGTTGGTCGGAACGCCAAGTGTATCGGCCGCATTGACGGTAAACACGCGGTAGTAATACAGCGCATCCGTCGGTGGCGCGTCCTCGTGAGTCAGCGAGGACGCGCCCAGGCGGACGATCCTGGTGGCTTCCTGGATTGTCGTGAACTCCCGGGTCGATCGATACAGATCGTGCGCGACGACATTCGGATCTCCGGACAGTTTCCATGTCAGACGAACCCGACCGGATGAGCCCAAGGTGGCCACGAGATTGGTCGCGCCCGCTGGAACAGTGCCATCGAGCGACACTTGCAAGGTTGCAGACTGCGGACTGGTGCCGAAGCGATCGGTCGCAGTCGCCTGAATGAGATTGACGCCCGGCTGCAACGGCAGCATGCCCGTGAAACGTCCATCACTGCCTGCAACAAGGCTGCCTTCGACAATCTGGCCATTCACGAGAAAGCGGATCGTGCTCGCCGATTGTGCGCGGCCAGACACTTCAATCCTCGATTCACGTGTGACTGTACCTGCGGCAGGCGCGTCGAACAGCGGCGCGAGCGGCGGCGCATGCACCACATTGAATGGGATGGTCAGCGTACTGACATTGTTCAGCGAATCGCGTCCGCGCAGCACGAGCGTATGCGGGCCATCCTCGATCGCATCCAGGCTCAAGGATAGCGAGGATGCTGACGAGCCGCTGATGCTTCCAACAACCTGGGCGTCGACCAGCAACTCGATGGACGATACACCGCTTCTGTCGTTGGCGGTGAATTCGATCAATCCACCGCGCGCCAGGGTGGCACCATCCGCCAATGCCACGGAATCGATACGAACATTCGTGATCGACGGACCGACTGTATCCGGTGGCGGGGCCGTATGCGCAACCTCGACGGAAACGGATCGCTCGGCGGTACGGCCGGCAATATCCGTGGCGACGGTGCGGATGACATGCGCGCCCTCACCGGCAGAGGTCGTGTCCCATTGCATGGCATAGGGCGCATCTGCATCCGAGCCGATCAATATTTGGTCGACGAAGAAATCGACTTTCGCGACTCCGGCGGCGTCCGACGCCTCCGCCTTCACGACGATCATGTCCTGGATCAGGCTGCCCGCAGCCGGATTCGTGATGGCTACGGTCGGCAGCGAAGTGTCGTGGATGACGCCTCCGGGCAAGGTCGCAGTCGCCAGCGCACCATTGGCCGAACGGTAGTGCACATCGATGGTCTTCAGGCCGTCGCCCTCGGACAACATGAAACCGAGCGTGCGCTGCCCACCTGGCAAAGACTGGAACACGGTTCCGGCGAATGCACCATTTTCCGCGATACGGTATTCGGTTGCGTTCACGCAGGACAGGTCCAGCGTGACGGAACGCTGATCCGTATAACGCATCGGAACCGCAAGCCTGACCCTCGGGTTGATGAGTGGCGCACCACCCAGCGCACTTCCATAGTTGACCCCTGCCGAAACGGGATCTCCGTTACCCGAAGGGTTATGCAGGGGATCTTTCGGTCCGCTTGCATGTCCCCACCAGTTTCCTGTGGCGCTGATGATGTTGGCAGGCGTCCGGTTCATGATCGCCTGCGACTGATTCCCGACAAACTGACTGCCTGAAACGATCGGGCGCCCGCTGTCGCGAACATCGATGCCGATGCCGTTACGCAGAAAGCTGGCACCACTCATCGTGGGCGATGCGCCATCCAGCAGCAGCAAGCCCGTCGTGCTGTCCTCGATTCCGATCCAGGACATCTGGGGAACGACATCACGCAGCGTCAATGCCGCTACGTCGGTCGTTCCTTCCGGCCCACCGCCCGCATATCGGACAAGCAATTCGTTCAATGCGACGGTACCGAAAGTGCCGGCGGACTTCTCGATGAGAACGCCCTTCCAGTCACCTGGCGCCGGAAGCTGGGTATCCGCGTCGACCGGGCCGATGGATGCGTCATCGCGGCTGCTCGTCAACAGCACACTGCCATCGACTGAAATACGGTCACGCACGACAAGCCGAGCGTCCTGTCCGAATTTGACGACAACGCCCTCACCGAGCTTCAGCTCGGCCGGGATTGCCTGCCCACAAACCGCGAAACACGCGATGGCAAGCAGCGTCTTCTTTCGCATGGACGAAGATTCGATATTCATTGTCTTCAAGGAGGCCTTGGACGCCCGGAGCGGGATTCCCGTATCCATCAGAATTCGTATGCCCTGAACTTGACCGTCGCACCGGTCGTGGGATAGCCATCCGCCGTTATGGTCAACGCCGCATCCTGGCCGACGGGGAAGTCGACACTGGTCTCCAACTGCACGCTTACGCCGGTGGATCCGGCCGGAATGGTGACAGTTGCCGGCACGATGCAGATCAAGGCAGGCACACATGACAGGTTCAGGGTCACCGGTACATCTGGACGATACTTGCGGCCATCAACCAGACGCTCGACCAGGAAATTCGTCTCCAGGACCTGATCGTTAACGCGCTTCATTTCGATATCGTCAGGCATGGTCAATGCAACCGGGCCGCCAGCCATCACGGAAACGGGACCCGACACGTACTGACCGACGACATCGCCCGACAGCGAAAGACGATAGGTACCAGGCGCGGAAGGTGTGCCGACACCATATTCCTGCCCGAACTGCAGGCTTGTCACAGGTGTCTCGGAGCCATCCTGGTCAATCGCGTACACACCCACGATATCAGCGGGCACAGCGTCGACGAGTTGCCACGAGATCAGCGGCGAGGTTTCGAAGTACCCCAGATCGCCACCGTCGGCGCCCTGTGCCTGCAGGAAGAAGCGATCCAGTTCTTCGCCGATATAGCGCGTCGACGAAAGACCTTCGACAGCGAACACGGGCTGCTCGACTGTGACGGAAGCAGTGACCGATCGATCGCCGCTGTAACCCGCCGGCGAAGCAGACAGCACGGCAGGCGATCCATTCGTCAGATCAAGGCCGGTCACCTGCACGTAGGTGCGTTCCATGTAAGGCTCGATGACGACGGACTCGGGCACGCTGCAGCGCGACGCGGGCGAGCACGTCAAATGCACGGTTCTAGGCACACTGTCATACCAGGGTGCTCCGCCACGGGCGTGGGAGATGAATACGCCCTTCGTCATGCCCCTGCCAACCACGACTTCGGACTGGGTCTGGATGGTGTAGCTATCAGCGACGACGACAAACTCGTCCGTCGTCAACGGCTCGATTACCAGTGGTGCGCCGTTGACCGCAGGCGTCGCGACAATCTGGGCCCTGACACGATAACGACCAAGCTCCGTCGGTTGCGCAACGCGCACGGTGGTGTTGGCTCCCAGAGGCAGCTCGACGAAAGACACGACATTGTTATCACTATCGAGCAGACCAGGCACGACATCGACAGGGTCCGCATCGGTGATTTCATATCGCACACGGAAGCCCGTCGACACGGCGGCATCCATGCCATTGTCCCCATCGAAAGTGAGCCTTAAGGGGAAGTGGTTGATCTCGGGTATCGCGAGATCGAAAGTCTGCTTCGGGATGTCAGCGGTGAGGACAGGGTCAACCACGGTCAAGGGCAGTTCGATCGGCTGTGCACCGGCAGCGGTGACATGCAGCAGAGCCGGAGTACCGCCGGTCAGACCCAGTGCGGTGATCTCGATCACGGCTCGATCGTCACCATTCGGAATGGTGACGGTTGCGGGCACCGAGCACACGGCTACCGGCGTACAGGACACTTGCAGGTCGAGTTCGCCTGCTTGCGTCGGAGCACCTTCGAATGTACGACTCACGTAGGCACGACCGACGAAGCCACGTCCGACACGAGCTTCTGTGCGATCGAAAGCCAGTGTCACAGCCCCCTGCACCGTCACCGGCTCGGAGACCGTATCCGGACCTCCGACGAGCGATGCGCGCACGCGATACGTACCGCTGGCGACTGGCGGGGCGACATGCACGGAGGCCTCCTCACTCCAATCGTGATAGGTCGTCGAGGTTTCATTCATCATGAAATGCTCGAGTGGGACGATCGCGCCGCCATTGGCCAGCCCGGTGGGATAGCCGACGAAGCCGGGTACGACTCCGGCCGGAGAGGCGTCGACGATCGACAGATCGACCCGGATCGGATTGATCGGCTCGTGATTGGTCAATTCTTCGCCATTGCTGCCGACCAAGCGGATCGCAAACCCATCGTTCGCCGAGCCGAGACCTCGCGTGGTCTGGATACCGTCAAGCAGCGGCCTGATCGACGCATGACTGATCGCGATGCTCCTGGTCGGATAACCGGATGCACTCATCTGGAGCACGCCTTCGGTCATGCCCTGCGGAACGTTCGACACGCTGAACGAGGCAGCGGCCGAACCCGTCGGTATCGTCACGCTGCTCTGGGAGAGCGAGCAAGCATCCGCCGGAACGCATTGCAGGTTCACCGTGAGCGGCGTGGACGCGTAATCGGACGATCCATTGCGAACGCGCGTGATATAGACCAAGCGACGCATACCGGCGCCCACGAGAATGCTTGTGTTTTCTTGTCCTGACTCGAAATCGGACAACTTCAGCTGGAAGGTCGACGAGCTCACCACGACATCCGGGCTCGTGATAGGTGTCGCAAGCGGCGCGGTCGCAGTCACCGTATACGTGCCGGCTGCGCTCGGCGTCCCCAGCGTGAAGCTGGCGCGGTAGTAGCCAGCACCGATCGTGATGTTGCCATTCGCCAGACGCGTACCAGTGTCCTCTCCTGCATGGAACACCGACAACTGGATGGTCTTCGATGTACTCAGGACCTGGGGATAGCCGGTGTCGTCGCCTGGAACGTGCAGAGCCACAGCTGGCCAATCGGCGCTGTCGCCGACCAGTCGCTCCATGCTCAGGCCTTCGAACGCGAGTTCGGGCTTCGCGACAGTGACAGCAAGCTTCTGGAGTGGTGAACGGAAGCCCTTCGACACGGCATCCACCGTCACTGCCCCGGCGATCTCGACGCTCGGTCCGGTCAGTCGCAACCGCCTGACTGCACCGCTCTGGATACCGGTCACGGAGACCCGTGCGTCATCAGTGACGAATCGCAGCGCAGGCAGCGGATATGCGCCCGCGTAGGGCTGACCACCAACGTAGTAACGCACGCTGTTGGCGTTCTGATTCGTGAGCATGCCCACGCCGACGATCTGCTGCGTGCGTTCGAACCTCAGTTCCGGGTCCTGCAGCACGACGACCGGTACCGTCTTGTCGACCATGCCGTCGGCGCTGATCACCAAGGTCGTCTCACCCGGAGATCCCGCATTGATCGTGATCGTACCGACGCCGTTGTTGACGGACTGCTGGAGCGTGACATTGGCATTGACCGATGCAATAGCCGCATTGCCGGATGCCAGTGATACGGTGAGCGGCTGCGGCCAGGTGCTGTTGGCCAAAGTGAAGTTGTAATCCAGTGTCTCGCCCGCCGCGACATAGAGCGCGGGTCCCGATTGATCGTTATCCCAGTTCAACGCAATTCCGTTCAGTGCACGAATGGAAGTCGACGCAGTCGCATACCCCGAGGCGGAAGCGCTCAGGAGCACGTAGTTTTCTGCCGCCGGCGACAGGACAGCAATGAAGGACACCGAAGTTGCACCTTCGGGCACGGTGACAGTCGCGGGCATTGAAAGCGCATCCGGCGTATCACTGCTTAACGTGATAGTGACACCTCCGACCGGCGCCGGCGCTGCAATCGTCACCTGCAATTGGCGTGCGGCACCCTTCTCGATCCAGACGTCGCTCGGCAGTGTCAGGGCTGCAGCATGCACCTCAATGTCGAGCGTGCCGGAGTCGAAGCCGGCAGCCTGCGCATCAATGCTTGCCGTACCGACAATTCCGGCATTCAGCTGTACTTCGATTTGTGTCTGTCCTTCCGGAATCGTCACGCTGGCCGGAATACCGACGATCGAAGGAGCGCTGCTGGACAGTGCCACGACGAGGCCGCCGGATCCGGCGATACGCGACGCACGCACCAGGACATTGGCCGTCGTGCCCGCGAGGATGACGGAGTTCGAATTCAGGATGGACAGCGCCGGGGCCTGCACGGCCTGGAACGGCAGTTCTGCGTGCGGGAAATTGGTTGCCGCGACAAGCAGATGACCCGCCCCGGCACGCAAGGGCAGCAGCGTCACGTCCACGCTTCGCTGACCGGCAGGCACGACGACGGTTGGAGACACCTGCGCAAGATCGGACGGCACAGACGAAATCGAGAACTCGATGCCCCCGGCCGGTGCGGCATACGGGATGTCGAGTGAGAACGTGCTGGATTGTCCTTGAACCGGGTTCATGTTCATCGTCGGCGCGGACACGTAGGACTGCGCGACCGCCACCTGCAGTTCGTTCGACTCGAAGTATTCTGTGCCACCGGCGATGATCGGCGTCCTCATGCGCAGCGCAAGGTCACCTGTCTGCACCTGTGTCGGCACATCGAATTCGACCTCGGTCGAAGAAGGCGTGACGTGAGATAGTTCGACGCCATCGAGCAACACTTTCGAATCGGGACGAAAATTGCGTCCGCTCAGTGTCAGCCTCGGGGTCGGCTGTCCGACATAGATCGTCGCGGGATCAGCGGATTCCAAAACCGGCTGTGGTGGTTGCACCACGAACGCATCGCTGCGCCTGGCATGCCCCGCAGACACGAGCAAATCGAGATCGGTGGCTCCCAGCGCCGCATCGCCGGCAGTCGTGACCTGCAGTCTGACAGTCGTCTCATCGCTTCCGGGAAGCACGGTTGCCGTTACACCGGCGTTGGCGGAGAACACACGCGCAACATCATCAAGACGTTGCCCGGTCACGTTGATCGTCGCTGCCTCGCCTTGATACAGCGTCGACGGGGAAATACTGATGATTTTCGGCGAGGCACCGACCGACACGGTGCCACTCGCGACGACGTAGGGAATGCCGCGAAGCGTCCAGGTGACCTCACTGGCGATATCACCGGCGGGTACTGCGATTCCGTTCAAGTCATTATCGCTGGCGCTGTTGCCCTGCCCAGTCGGAGATGCCGCAAGATCGATGCTTATGGCCGGCCCGCTGTGATGACGCAGATCGACATGGTTGAGTGCTGGCGAAGTGCCATGGATGATCAGTCCGCTGCCGTATTCGAACCGCACATGATTGAATCGCGTCGTCGCAGCGGTGCCTGGCGTCAATGTCCAGGCGGCATAATCTCCGCGAGCGGCAGGCTGCCCCCTGTGAACCTTTGCGGAAGAAATGATCACCGGTTTTGCGGCAGTGCCATCGACGTGGATCGCGCCATGCACGACGCGAACGCTTGCCCCCGCTTCCATGTAGATCCGTGTGCCCGGCTCTACGGCCAGGATCGCGCCCCCATCGATGCGGAGTTCGCCAGTGACCAGATAAGGACTCGCACTGGCAGTCCATCGCGTGTCACTCGGTATCACGCCTGAAACTGCAGTCTGCGCATACGCATTGCCTGCCGATATCAGACAAATGCACATGATCGCCGGCAAGAATCTCGAACCCTGCGGTTTTGCGTACGAATGAGCCGATATCGCGGCCAAGATAATGCGCGCGACAGCACCGAAGAGTCTGGTCATCGTTGAGACAGGCCGGTTAAGTTTTTGGATGAGATGAGGAGACGTGCTCTGACACCAACTCACCTCTTTCGCAGAACGAAAGAGGTATTGGCGTTCGAATGACGGGCTGCAACTGCAAGTCAGCAAGCTGGAAGCGCCCTCCCCAGAGCCCTTCACAGCTTTTTGCGCACCACACAATGGCCACATGGGCCAAGTTGTGGAGCGGCGTAAGTCTACTGGGTCGCATTTCTAGTCTGCAAGCGGCGCAAGCGCCGTTCGTCGTCTCACTCGATAGATGACGTGCTGTCGAGCTCGCGCCTTACAGACGGCCTCAACATACGGGGCAGAATGCAAGTCTTGGCAATCGCTTGGCAGCCAGCAGGTAACCTTACAAATGGAATCCAGGGACTGCCGCTTCTTCTACAGCCGCATCAGCTCCTTGAATAAGACGCCACAGCATGACGTCACCGGCTATTTATTTTTCTCCTCCGGAGTTTCGTGGATGAGGAGATGCCGGGAGTTGCGGACAACACATGCACTCGGCGCTAGCTGCCGCTACATCTGCATCTCGTCTGCCATTCGGATTTCGGAGGGCAGCTTCACGTACTGCTAAACGTCAGGCAATAAAAAACCCCGGACTGCTCCGGGGTCTCAATATCGCTCTGGTACATCTCCGGCTTTCGCCGGACTTGAATTTGGTCGGGGTAGCCGGATTCGAACCGACGACCACCAGTCCCCCAGACTGGTGCGCTACCAGGCTGCGCTATACCCCGGGTAGGTCGCGCATTGTACTCGCCGCGCGGCTGGCAGGCCAGCCTTGCGAGCGATCAACGCTTGAGAAGCAGCAGGACTTCTTCGAGCTCCATCCGCACCTGGCGGATGATCTGCGAGCTCATGGCGGATTCCTGCTTGGCGCCATCGCCGTCCAGGCGCAGGCGCGCGCCGCCGATGGTGTAGCCTTGTTCGTAAAGCAGGCTGCGGATCTGCCGCACCATCAGCACGTCGTGGCGCTGGTAGTAGCGGCGGTTGCCGCGGCGCTTGACCGGCTTGAGGCTGGGGAATTCGGTTTCCCAGTAGCGCAGCACGTGCGGCTTGACGTCGCACAGCTCGCTGACCTCGCCGATGGTGAAGTAGCGCTTGGCCGGGATCGGGGGAAGTTCGCGGTTGCTGCCGGGATCAAGCATCGCCGGCTCCCGCGTAGGCCTCGACCCGCTCCTTCAGCTTCTGGCCGGGACGGAAGGTGACGACGGTCCGGGCGGAGATCGGGATCTCCTCCCCGGTCTTGGGGTTGCGGCCGGGCCGCTGGTTCTTGCGGCGGAGATCGAAATTGCCGAAGCCGGAGAGCTTGACCTGGCGTCCCTGCTCCAGCGCCTCGCGGAGCACGTCGAAGAACGCGTCCACGAATTCTTTCGCCTCGCGCTTGTTCAGACCGACCTCGTCGAACAGGCGTTCCGCCATTTCTGCCTTGGTCAAAGCCATCCGTTTCCCCCAAAACGTGCCCGGTGAACTGCGCGAGGCGGCCGGCGAAACCGGCCACCTGGCCGGCTCACGAGCGGATTTCCGCGCCGTGTTGCCCGCGCAGCGCGGCGATGACTTCAGCCACCACCTGATCGACTTCGCGGTCGGTCAGAGTGCGTGATTCTTCTTGGAGAATCAAGCCCATAGCGAGGCTCTTGCATCCGGTTTCGACCCCCTTGCCGACGTAGCGGTCGAACAGCGTCAGCGCCCGCAGGGACGGGCCTGCGGCGGCACGGACACTGGCTTCCAGGGCCGCCCACGGCACCGCGTCCGCGACGACGAACGCGAGGTCCCGGCGGACGGACGGATAGGGGCTGAGGCCAGTGGCGACGGGCAGCGCGCGACGCTGCAGCGGCGCCAGGTCGGCCTCGAAGGCGACCACCGGGGCGTCCAGGTCCAGCGCCTTCTGCAGCCGGGGATGGAGCTGGCCAATCCAGCCGATCACGGCCTCGCTGTCGCCGTCGACCCGCAGGACATCCGCCGACCGGCCCGGGTGCCCCCGGGCGGCCTGCGACGGCCGGAACGCCAACCGGGCACCTGCGGCGGCGGCCAGGGCTTCGAGATCGCCCTTGATGTCGTGGAAATCGACCGGACGCGCGGGCGCGCCCCACTGCTCGGCCTGCACGTCGCCGCAGGCCACCGCCGCGATCCGGCGGGTTTCCAGCGGCGCCTGACCATCACGCGCACGGAAGGTCTTGCCGACCTCGAACAGGCGCAGGCGACGCTGCTGGCGCGCCGCATTGCGGCCCAGCGCGGCGACCAGGCCCGGCAGCAGCAGCGTGCGCATCACGCCCAGCTCGGCACTCAGCGGATTGGCGAGCGCCACGCCGCCGTCGGTGGCGTGCCAGGTGTCGAGCAGGGCGGCATCGACGAAGGCGTAGTTGATGGTTTCGAGGTACTCGCGAGCGACCATCTGCCGACGCAGCGTGGCTTCGTCGAGCACGGTCTCGCTCTGCACGGCGATGCGCGTGGCACCGCCCGGCAGCGTGGTCGGGATGGCGTTGTAGCCGTGGATGCGCGCGATTTCCTCGATCAGGTCTTCTTCGATCGCGATGTCGAAACGACGCGTCGGCGCGGTGACGGTCCAGCCGTCCGCGTTCGCTTCCACGCCGAGGCCGAGCGCGCGCAGGATGCGCTCGACTTCGGCATCGGGCACGCGCACGCCGAGCACGCGGGCGAGGCGCTCGCGGCGCAGGCCAACGACCTGCGGCTTCGGCATGTCGGCATCGCGCACGACGTCGATGACCGGGCCGGGCACGCCACCAGCGATGTCGAGGATGAGCTTCGTCGCGTATTCGACGGCGATGCGCGGCAGTTCGGGATCGACGCCGCGCTCGAAACGATGGCCTGCGTCGGTGTGCATGCCGAGCTTGCGACTGCGGCCGATGATCGCCGAGGGCACCCAGTGCGCGGCTTCCAGGAACACGTTGCGGGTGGTGTCGGTCACGCGGGTGTCGTGGCCACCCATGATCCCGCCCAGCGCGACCGCGCGCGCGGCACGACCGCCGGTGCTGTCGGAGACGACCAGGAAATCATCGTCCAGTTCGACGGTGCGACCATCGAGCAACTTCGCCTGCTCGCCTGCACGCGCCGGACGCACGACCACCGGCGCCTGCAGCGTGTCCTTGTCGAAGGCGTGCATCGGCTGGCCGAGTTCCAGCATCACGTACTGGGTGACGTCGACGAGGAAGCTGATCGGGCGCACGCCGCTGCGACGCAGGCGCTCGGCCATCCACACCGGCGTCGGCACCGTCGCGTCCACGCCATCGATCACGCGACCGGCGAAACGCGGCACCTTCGCGCCCGCGTCGAGTTCGACGGCCAGCACGGCGTCGCTCGCCGCCGGCACCGGGTCGGCCTGCAGCGGCTCGACCTGGCTGCCGAGCGCAGCGGCGACGTCGAAGGCGATGCCGCGCACACCGAAGCAGTCGGCGCGGTTGGGCGTGAGTTTCAGTTCGATCGCGGCGTCGGGCAGGCCGAGGTAATCGGCGAGCGGTGCACCGATCGGCGCGTCGGCCGGCAGTTCGAGCAGGCCGGAGGCATCGGCATCGATGCCGAGTTCCTTCGCCGAGCAGAGCATGCCGTTGGAGTCGACGCCGCGCAGTTTCGCGGCCTTGATCGTCAACTCACCAACCTGCGTGCCGATGGTCGCAAGCGGCGCGAGCAGGCCCGGACGCGCATTCGGCGCGCCGCAGACGATCTGCAGAAGACCACCGGTGCCGGCATCGACCTGGCAGACCTGCAAGCGGTCGGCTTCGGGATGCTTCGCGCACTCGACGATGCGCGCGACGACCACGCCGTCGAGCGCGGCGCCGAGCACCGTCAGTTCCTCGACTTCCAGGCCGATGGCGGTCAGCGTCGCTGCGAGCTGCTCGCGCGAGGCGTCGGTCTTCACATGTTGACGCAGCCAGTTTTCGGAGAATTTCATGCGTTGAAACCCTTGTGCCTTCGTAGGGTGGGCTTCAGCCCACCATCATGAATTTGCGAATGCATCAACATCGATCGAAGCGGCTTCGCTTCGCGCGCGTTGCGAACGGAGCCGCTTATGCGAACTGGCGCAGGAACCGCACGTCGTTGTCGAAGAAGTTGCGCAGGTCGTTCACGCCATAACGCAGCATCGTGAATCGCTCGACGCCGAGACCGAAGGCGAAGCCGGTGTAGCGCTCGGGATCGATGCCGACGCTGCGCAGCACGTTCGGATGGACCATGCCGCAGCCCAGCACTTCCAGCCAGCGCGTCGAACCGTCGGGCTGCTGCCAGGCGATGTCGACTTCGGCCGAGGGCTCGGTGAACGGGAAATAGCTCGGGCGGAAACGCATCTCGAAGTCGCGCTCGAAGAAGGCGCGGACGAATTCGGCGAGCGTGCCCTTGAGGTCGGCGAAGCTGGCGTGCTCGTCGACGAGCAGGCCTTCGACCTGGTGGAACATCGGCGTGTGGGTCTGGTCGCTGTCGCTGCGGTAGACCTTGCCGGCCGCGATCATGCGCAGCGGCGGCTTCTGGTCGAGCATGTAGCGCACCTGGCAGCCGGACGTGTGCGTGCGCAGCAGGCGGCCATCGTTGAAATAGAAGGTGTCGTGCATGGCGCGCGCCGGATGGTGCGGCGGGAAGTTCAGCGCCTCGAAGTTGTGCCAGTCGTCCTCGATCTCCGGGCCATCGGCGAGTTCATAGCCGAGCCGGCCGAATATCTCGCTGATGCGCTCCAGCGTGCGCGTGACCGGATGCAGGCCGCCGCGCGCGGCATCGCGGCCCGGCAGCGTCACGTCGATGGTTTCGCTGGCGAGACGGGCCGTGAGTACCGCGTCGTCAATCGCCGCCTTGCGTGCGGCGAGCGCATCACCCAGGCCGTCGCGGACGCGGTTGATCGCCTCGCCCGCCGCTTTGCGCTGGTCGGCCGGCAGCGCGCCGAGCGATTTCATCAGTGCCGACACGCTGCCGCTCTTGCCGAACAGCGCGACACGCAGGGATTCCAGGGCTTCGGGAGTCTCGGCGGCGGCGATGTCCGCCAGCGCCGTGGTCGAGAGGTGTTCCAGATCGCTCATGTCGACGTGTCCAGTCTTTCTGCAGTCGCCAAAACGAACATGGGGAAGGACTTGCGCCCTTCCCCATGCATGGTTCGATGTCTTCGCACCGGGCCTGCACGGGAAAGTGCGGGCTCGGGGAGGAATCAGTTATGCCGCGAGCGCGCTCTTCGCCTTTTCAGCCAGCGCGGTAAAGCCCTTCGCGTCGTGCACGGCGATGTCGGCCAGCACCTTGCGGTCGAGGGTGATACCGGCCTTCAGCAGGCCGTTGATGAAGCGGCTGTAGCTGATGCCGTTGGCGCGCGAAGCGGCGTTGATGCGCGCGATCCACAGCGTGCGGAAGTTGCGCTTCTTCTGCTTGCGGCCGATGTAGGCGTACTGCAGGGCCTTCGTGACCGCCTGCTTGGCGACGCGGAAGACTTTGCGGCGGGCGTTGTAGTAGCCCTTGGCCTGCTTCAGGATTTTCTTGTGGCGGCGACGCGCCGTAACACCACGTTTAACTCGTGCCATTGTTCAGTCTCCTCACAAATACGGAAGCATGCGGTCCAGACGGCCGGCGTCCTCGGCGCGAACATGGTTCGTCTGCCGCAGGTTGCGCTTCCGCTTGGTCGCTTTCTTGGTGAGGATGTGGCTCTTGTTGGCGTGGCCGCACTTGTATTTGCCGGAAGCAGTCTTCCGGAAGCGCTTGGCCGCCGCCCGATTGGTCTTGATCTTGGGCATTGGAATGGTCCTGGGGTCTTGACGAGTACTGGCGTGGGCGGCAGCCGAAACTGCTCTTTCCGTCCTGCCCTGCCGGTTTTAGGCCGTTGATCCGGAAGGGAAAATCTTTCCGGTTCGACGACGGGTCCAAAGGTGTCGCGGGGTCTTGCGCACAGCATCCCGGCGTACCGGGCCGCGCATTATGCCCGGACCCGTCCGGTGTTGCAAACCGGCCCGGGTCGAATTTCCATGGAAATCATGGATTTGCCCTGCCGGGGCTCAGCGTCCGCGCCCTGCGGTGACCGTCTCGGCCTCCTGCGCAGGCACGGGCTGCGGCGATGCGGCCGTGCGCTGGGCATGCTGGAGGGATTGCTCGCTGCTGTGCGCCAGCGGCTGTTCGCGGGCGCTGGCCACGTCGACATGCGCGATCCGCTGGGTCTCCGCCTGCTGGCCCTGCACCGCGAAGGCACGCCGCCCGTCTTCGCCGAAAACGACCTGGTCGACCCGCTGCAGCCCGCCACGCTGGGCTTCCAGAGCCAGGGCGCCGGCCAGGCGCTCGGTCTGGGCGCCGTCGAGACCGCGCACCGGTGCCTGCGGCTGCAGCGCGTCGAGCGACTGCCGGAACAGCGGGTTCGCCGGATGGGCCGGCTGGTCCAGCCTCGCGCCTCGGGTTTCGAAGTCCTTGCCGAAGACCTTTTCCTGGGCCTCGATCACCGCGTCGATGTAGTGCATCTCGACGCCGTGCTTCACCGATTTCACCGGGTTGAGCTTCTGCCAGAAGCCCAGCGGATCCGGATCGGGCAATTCGATCTTGTGGCCGACCGCGTCCGGCATGAGGTGGCGGATGATCGGCTTGTTTTCCTGCAGTTCGGTCAGGATTTCGTTCTGCACGGCGTAGCGGCGGATCAGCCCGCCCTGCTCGGCTTCGCGCTTCACGGCATCGGGATCGAGACCGACGCGTTCGAGGGTCCTGTCGTGCACCCCTGCCGCGTTGAAGGTCACCGCCGGGGTATCGGTGGCGACGGCCGCGGCGGCGGCCAGGCCGCCGCCCAGCGAATGCCCGGTGATGACCATGTCCTGCCCGAAGGCGACCTTGGCCTGGCGGGCCAGCGCCATTGCCTGGTTGTACTGCGAGGTATCGAAGCCCAGGCCCTGGCCGAAATTCGTCAACCAGTCCTTCGCTTCGTCGGTGCCGCTGTAGGCCAGCACGTGCCGCCCCTGCCCGTCGCCGTAGACCACGGCCAGGAAGCCGCTGCTCTGGTTCTTGAGCAGGGTCGGATCGATACCGTTGCGGCGCAGTTCGTCATCGCCCAGCGGCTTCCACTGGCCGACGCCTTCCTGCTGGCCGTTGCGGTCGTAGTCGTAGACGTCGCGCATGAGCTTCGCGAGCGTCATGTCCACCGGCAGCGCGGCCTGGCCGCGCACTTCATCGGCGAAGGTCGGTCGCTGCGCCTGACCCTGCAGGCGATCCGGATCGATCCGTGCATTCATCCTTGCCACTCTCCCCGTCTATGCCCCGGCATGCCCGGGATACGCCGACCGCGTGGCCGGCACGTCGCAAAACATCGCGCGGTCAGCGCGCGCCTTCCAGCGGAATGCCCCGTTGCGCCAGCCACGCTTCCACCGCTTCGCGGCGCTTGCGCGTCTCGGCGTTGAGCAAGGCCGCGCGGGTCATGAACAGATAGCGCTGGAACGTCGCGCCCTGCGCGTTGCGGGCGTTGGGATCGGCGCCGGCATCGAGCAGGTCCAGCGCGCGCGCCGGTTCGTTGATCTGGCCGGCCACGTGCAGCGGCGTGTTGCCGAGGCGGTCGGCCAGGTTCGGGTCGGCGCCTGCGGCGAGCAGCGCGCGGAACTGGGTTTCGCGCTCGCCCATCAGCGCGGCGCGCAGCGGACCGGCGCCGGATTCGGGATTGCGCACGTTCGGGTCGACGCCGCGGGCCAGGAGTTCGGCGAGATAGGCCGGGTCGTTGGCCATCGCAGCCATGTGCACGACGGTCTCGTCGTCCACACCGGGCTGTTTCGGGTCGGCGCCGGCATCGAGCAGAGCCTTCAGGCTATCCAGGCGCTGGTTGAGCAGCGCCCACTGCAGCAGGGTCACCTGCTTGTCGCCGCGCGCGGCGAGATCGGTGGCGGGCGCGAGGCTGCGGATGCGGGCGACATCGCCCTCGGCGATGGCTTCGGCGAGTGCCGCGACCGACGGGTCGGGGAACACCTGGCTCGGGGCCACGCGATGGATTTCTGCGGTTGCGGGCATTGCGGACTTCTCCTTGGCGCAAGCGGTGCAGGCGACGCAGGCGGCGATCAGCAGCAGGGCGGCCGGTGCGGTACGTCGAGTCTTTGCACGACCCGGCCGTACCGGAATCGAATCGGACATCCCTGCTCCCTCCCCGCCACCTCGGCGTGCGGCGGGTTCGAGCATACCCGGAAGTACGGGACTGTCACCACCACCGAGGGCCGCATTGCGCGATGCGTCCCCGGAAACGAATACAGCCCGGGGCTGGGCCACCGGGCTGCGTTCGTGCATTTGCAACTCGCCCGCCCGCCTGTGGAACTGGCGGCCGTCGGAATGCTTATTTCTTCTTCGGCGCGATCATCATCACCATCTGCCGGCCTTCGAGGCGCGGGCGCGATTCGATCACGATGTCTTCGCCGAGATCGGCTTCGATCCGGTTGGCCATCTCGCGACCGAGTTCCATGTGGCTCATCTCGCGGCCACGGAAGCGGATGTTGACCTTGATCTTGTCGCCTTCGGCCAGGAATTCGCGCATCTTGCGCAGCTTGATCTGGTAGTCGCCTTCGTCCGTGACCGGACGGAATTTGACTTCCTTGATCTCGACGACCTTCTGCTTCTTCTTCGCAGCGGAAGCCTTCTTCTGCGTTTCGAACTTGAACTTGCCGAAGTCCATGATCCGGCAGACCGGCGGATCGGCGTTGGGCTGGATCTCGACGAGGTCGAGGCCTTCGTCCTCGGCCTTGGCCAACGCTTCATCACGCGACAGAACGCCGATCATCTCGCCGTCGCTGCCGATCACGCGGACGCGCGGAACGCGGATCTCGTGATTCTTGCGGTTCTGCTTTTCCTGAGGGGTGCTGATGTTTGGATCTCCGAAGAGGAAATGAGCCGGCGGGCCGGGACGTCCGCCGGTGTTGGAATCACGCTGCCGACGACTCGGCCGCCACGCGGGCGACGAAGTCGGCGACGGTCATGTTGCCGAAATCCTCCCCCGAGCGCGAGCGCACCGAAATCACACCGTTTTCCTTCTCCCGGTCCCCGACCACGAGCAGGTACGGCACCCGCTGGAGCGTGTGCTCGCGAATCTTATAGCCGATTTTCTCGTTGCGCAAATCGCCCGAGACCCGGAGACCTTGATTCATAAGGGATTTCCGGACTTCCTCGACATAGTCGGCCTGGGCGTCCGTGATGTTCATCACGACCGCCTGGATCGGGGCCAGCCAGACCGGCATCAGGCCGGCGTGGTGTTCGATCAGGATGCCGATGAAGCGCTCCATCGAGCCGACGATGGCCCGGTGCAGCATGACCGGGTGGCGGCGCTGGCTGTGCTCGTCCACGTATTCGGCGCCGAGGCGGCCGGGCATCATGAAGTCGACCTGCATGGTGCCCAGCTGCCAGGTGCGGCCGATGGCGTCCTTGAGGTGGTACTCGATCTTGGGGCCGTAGAAGGCGCCTTCGCCGGGCAGTTCCTGCCAGTCCACGCCGGCGGCGCGCAGGGCCGAGCGCAGGGCGTCCTCGGCCTTGTCCCAGGTGGCGTCATCGCCCAGGCGCGACTCGGGGCGCAGGGCGATCTTGATCTGGATGTCTTCGAAGCCGAAGTGGCCGTAGACCTTCAGCGCCTGCTCGTGGAAGGCCTTCACCTCGGCCTCGATCTGGTTCTCGGTGCAGAAGATGTGGCCGTCGTCCTGGGTGAAGCCGCGCACGCGCAGGATGCCGTGCAGCGCGCCGGAGGGCTCGTTGCGATGGCAGGCGCCGAACTCGCCGTAGCGGATCGGCAGGTCGCGGTAGCTGTGCAGGCCCTGGTTGAACACCTGGACGTGGCCCGGGCAGTTCATCGGCTTCAGCGCATAGGTGCGCTTCTCCGACTCGGTGAAGAACATGTTGTCCTTGTAGTTGTCCCAGTGGCCGGACTTCTGCCACAGGGTCACGTCGAGGATCTGCGGGCAACGCACTTCCTGGTAGCCGCTGTCGCGGTAGACCTTGCGCATGTACTGCTCGACGACCTGCCAGATCGCCCAGCCCTTGGGATGCCAGAAGATCAGGCCGGGGCCTTCTTCCTGCAGGTGGAACAGGTCCTGGGCCTTGGCGATCTTGCGGTGATCGCGCTTCTCGGCTTCTTCCAGCTGGTGCAGGTAGGCCTTGAGGTCCTTGTCGTTCAACCACGCCGTGCCGTAGATGCGGCTGAGCATCTGGTTGTTCGAATCGCCGCGCCAGTAGGCGCCGGCGACCTTCATCAGCTTGAAGGCGCGCAGCTTGTCGGTGGCGGGCACGTGCGGGCCGCGGCAGAGGTCGGTGAATTCGCCCTGCGTGTACAGCGACAGGTCTTCGGTCGCCGGGATGCTTTCGATGATCTCGGCCTTGTAGTGCTCGCCGAGACCCTTGAAGTAGGCGACGGCGTCGTCGCGCGACTTCACGCTGCGGCTGACCGCATGCGCTTCCTTGACGATCTTCTGCATCTCGGCCTCGATCGCCGGCAGGTCTTCCGGCGTGAACGGGCGCTCGTAGGCGAAGTCGTAGTAGAAGCCGTTGTCGATCACCGGGCCGATGGTGACCTGCGCGCCGGGGAACAGGCGCTGCACGGCCTGGGCCAGCAGGTGCGCGGTGGAGTGGCGCAGGATGTCCAGCGCCTCGGGCGACTTCTCGGTGACGATGGCCAGTTCGGCATCGCGTTCGATGCGGAAGCTGGTGTCGACGAGCTGGCCGTCGACCTTGCCGGCGAGCGCGGCCTTGGCCAGGCCGGCGCCGATGGAGGCGGCGACATCGCCGACCGTGGGAGCGGATTCGAATTCGCGGCGGCTGCCGTCGGGGAGCGTGATGGCGATCATGGGGAACGGGATACCGGAGTGGTCGGAGCGCGCGCCGGTCCGGAACGGACGATCCGGCGCGCGATCGGGAATCAGGGAAGCGAGAGGGAAGGCAACAAAAAAGCGCCCCGAAGGCGCTCTCGCGGTGTCGCGGGCCTCGGGCAGGTCGTCAGGGGTTGCGGGTAGTGCTCATGTCGCACGCTCGGCGGCCGTTTCCGGGCGCCACCTGGGTCAGTTCGCGATGCCCGCACCTTAGCTTCCGGGTGGATGGGATGTCAACGAAATCCGGGGTTTGCGCACATGCGGCGACGCGCGTCCGACCTCCGTCTCATTCCACGCGCCCCGTGGGCGCTCTACACTCGACGCTCCCTCCGGGATGGACCCGCGATGTCACAGAGCATCCACGATTTCCACGACGACCCGCGCAATGCCGCGATCCGCATCTGGATCAACGGTGCGCTCAAGCCCAGGGCCGAAGCCACGGTCTCGGTGTTCGACAGCGGTTTCGTGCTCGGGGACGGGGTCTGGGAAGGCCTGCGGGTGGTCGGCGGGCATCCGGTGTTCCTCGACGAGCACCTGGACCGGTTGTACGAGGGCGCGAAGGCGATCGCCCTGGACATCGGCCTGGATCGCGCGGCGCTGACCCGTGCGCTGTACGACACCCTCGCCGCCAACGACATGCATGACGGCGTGCACATGCGCCTGATGGTGTCGCGCGGCGTGAAACGCACGCCCTACCAGGACCCGCGCGTGACCGTGGGCCCGGCGACGGTGGTGATCATCCCGGAATTCAAGATCGCCAAGCCCGAGACGCTGGCGAAGGGCCTGAGCCTGTTCACCGTGCATGTGCGCCGCGGCTTCCCGGACGTGCAGGACCCCAAGCTCAACAGCCACAGCAAGCTCAACTGCATCACCGCCTGCATCCAGGCCACTCAGGCCGGCGCCGACGAGGCCTTGATGCTCGATCCGCACGGCTTCGTGGCGACCTGCAATTCCACGCATTTCTTCATCGTGCGCAAGGGCGAGGTGTGGACCTCGACCGGCGACTACTGCCTCGGCGGGATCACCCGCGCGAACGTGCTGCGCGCCTGCCGCGAAGCGGGCATTCCGTGCTTCGAGAAGAACTTCAGCCTGACCCAGGTCTACTCCGCCGACGAAGCCTTCACCACCGGCACTTTCGCCGGGCTGGCGCCGGTGCGCAGCATCGACGGGCGCACGATCGGCAATGATGGCGACGGCGCCCTGCCCGGCCCGATGGTGACCCGGCTGCAGGCGCTGTACCTCGACCTGGTGGCGCGCGACGTGGCCTTCCGCAAGGGCATGCGCCTCGCATGAGCGCCCGGACCTTTTTCCCGCCGGCCCGCGACACGCTGCGCATCGCGATGTGGAGCGGCCCGCGCAACATTTCGACCGCGATGATGCGCGCCTGGGAAAACCGCGACGACTGCGCGGTGAGCGACGAACCGCTCTATGCGGCCTACCTGGCCGAGACCGGCATCGACCATCCGGGCCGAGACGAGGTGCTGGCCGCCGGCGACACCGACTGGCGCAGCGTCACCCGCGACCTGCTGGGTCCGGCGCCCGGCCACAAGCCGGTGTGGTACCAGAAGCACATGACCCATCACCTGCTGCCGCAGATGGACCGGCAGTGGATGCTCGGCCTGCGCAACGTGCTGCTGATCCGCGACCCTGCGGAAGTGGTGGCCTCGTACCTGCGCTCGCGCGCCACGATCGCGCCCGAGGACATCGGCCTGCAGCAGCAGGGCGAACTGTTCGACTGGTTCTGCGACCAGTTGGGCGAGCCGCCGGCGGTGATCGACGCGGGCGATTTCCTGCGTGCGCCGGAATCGCACCTGCGCCTGCTCTGCGCGCGCCTGGGCATCGCGTTCACGCCACGCATGCTCTCGTGGCCCGCAGGCCCTCGCGACAGCGACGGCGTGTGGGCGAAGCACTGGTACGACGTGGTGTGGAACTCGACCGGCTTCGAACCCTGGCGCTCGCGCGATGATGTGTTGCGCGGCGAGGCGCTGGCGGTGTCGGAAGCGTGCCGACCGGTGTACGAGCGCCTGCGCAGCTACCGCATGCGCGTCGCCTGAGTCGCGCCGGCCGCGTGTCGACGCCGGAGAAGCGACGTCGGCAGCCGGCTCACAATTGCGACTTGAACGGCAGCACCACGGCCTCGAGGATCTTCTCGCGCAGCGGCCGCGCGCGCCACATCTCCCAGGTGTATGGCTTCGCCGGGCCGAGGTCGCCCTCGAACACCTCGGTCATCCGCAGCGCGAATGCCGGGTCGTAGATGTTCATGCTCGCCTCGTCGTTGAGGCGGAACGAGCGCACGTCGAAATTGGTGGAGCCGACCGAGACCATCGCACGGTCCACGATCAGCATCTTGTTGTGCATCATCGTCGGCTGGTACTCGTGGATCTCGACGCCACCGAGCAGCAGTTCGCCCCAGTGCGCCTTGGAGGCGACACGGACCGTGTCCGAATCGATATGCCTGCCGGGCAACAGCACGCGCACGCGCACGCCGCGCCGGCGTGCTTCCAGCAGGGCCTGGATGATCAGCGTGTCCGGCACGAAGTACGCGGCCTGCAGGTCGATGCTTTCGACCGATGCCGCGATCGCCATCAGGTACATCAGGTGCATGCTTTCGCTGCCCCCTGCGGGCGAAGCGACGAACATGTGCGCATCCACGTCGCCCGCCGCCGGAATCGCCGGGAAATGGTCGGGGCCGTTCAGGACCTTGCCGGTGGACTTGATCCAGTTGTCGTTGAATGCGGCCTGGAACTGCGCGACCACCGGCCCCGCGACGCGGAAATGCATGTCGCGCCAGTGCTCGGCGTCCTGCGCATGCCCGTTCCACTGGTCGGCGATGCCCACGCCGCCGGTGAAGCCGATGCTGCCGTCGATCACCAGGATCTTGCGGTGGGTGCGGTTGTTGATGCGGCCGAGGTTGTACCACTTCAGCGGGCGGTACTTCTCGACCTCGGCACCGGCGTCCTTCATCTGCTGCAGCAAGGCGTCGTCCATCTTCACGCTGCCCAGCCAATCGATCAGCACGCTGACCTTCACGCCGGCCCTGGCGCGTTCCGACAAGGCGTCGGCGAATTGCCGTCCGACCTCGCCGGACCAGTAGATGTAGGTTTCGAAAGTGATCGAACGCTGGGCCGCGCGGATCGCGTCGAGCATCGCGGGAAAGATCTCGTCGCCGTTCTGCAGATCGGCCACGTCGTTGCCGGCCATCAGGCCGGGCCCCAGCATCACGCCCATCTCGCGGCGGAACTGCGGGTCGCGTACGGCGTATCTGTGCGCGACTTTACGCTCGAGTTTCTTTTCTGGCGTGGCGAAGTTCATCGCGACCACGATCGCGATGAGCGTCAGTATCGCGGTGATGACGATACTCAGCATGCGGCTGCGACTCCGTACCGGGAACCTTGTCTCTCCTCCCCCGCGCGGGGGGGAGGACGCCTGCTCAGGCGAGCGTGCGCAGCTTGGGCTCGCGCTTCCACTGCCGTGTTTTCGCCAGCGCGATGAACTCCCGCACCTGGTCGGGCGTCACCACCCCGGCATCGGGCTTGATGCCGCCGGCCTTGAGGATCGCGCGCGTGCCCTCGCAGGCAGCGATGGCCTTGAGGTGTCCGAAGGCATCGCGGAACCAGTCGACGGCGCAGGCTTCCCTGGCCAGTCGCGCGCCTTCCTCCAGCGTGAGGACGCTCGCCACGGCATCGAAGACGGTGGACGGCGTGCCGGCCAGTTGGCCGTCGACATCGACGGGACGGCCGTCGGCATCCGACACGGAGAGCCTGGGCGCGACCAGCTTGACCTGCGCGCCCGCTTTCCTGGCCGCCGATCTCAGGGCGTCGACATCCTTCATCGCGGTGCCATCGGACACCAGGATGCCGATGCAGCGGCCCTGCAATGTGTCCTTCATGCGATCGATGATGCGCAGGGCCGGCGATGGCGCCAGGTCCAGCACGGGCGCGGCCGGCGACGGCGCGGGCGGCATCTGCTTCATGCCGAGGCCCGCGGCCACGCGCGACGCCAGATGGTCATCGATGTTGCGCAGGTGGCCGACGATCGCTTCGCGCACGTGCGCGGTCTGCACCTTCGACAGCTCGAAAACCAGCGCGGACGCCATGTGCGCCTGTTCCAGCGCCCCCTGGCTGCGGAAGAACATGCGCGCCTGGCTGTAGTGGTCGCTGAAGCTGGCTGGACGCAGCCGCCCCTTTGCGCCATCGCCGGGCGTCTCCGCGAAATGGCGGAAGCCAAGCGCGCGGCTTGCGCGCGGCGATGCAGGATCGAGGCTGGAGGGTTCGTAGGCGACGCGGCCGCGCGGCACCGCCATCTGCATGTGACCGTCGCGCTGGTGGTTCGCAAACGGACACTTCGGCGCGTTGATCGGGATCTGGTGGAAGTTCGGTCCGCCCAGCCTCGACAGCTGGGTATCGAGGTACGAATGCAGCCGGCCCTGCAGCAGCGGATCGTTCGAGACATCGATGCCCGGCACCATGTTGGCCGGACAGAACGCGACCTGTTCGGTTTCGGCGAAGATGTTGTCCGGATTGCGGTCCAGCACCATCCGGCCGATCACCTGCAGCGGCACGAGCTCTTCCGGCACCAGCTTGGTCGGATCGAGATGGTCGAACGGGAACGCGGCGGCGTCTTCTTCGGTGAACAACTGCACGGCCAGTTCCCATTCCGGGAAATCGCCGGCATCGATCGCTTCCCACAGGTCGCGGCGATGGAAATCGTTGTCCGCGGCCTGCAGCTTCACCGCTTCGTCCCACACGGTCGACTGCAGGCCCAGCTTCGGCCGCCAGTGGAACTTGACGAAGGTGGAGGCGCCCTGCGCATCGATCAGGCGGAACGAGTGGACGCCGAAGCCTTCGATCATGCGCAGGCTTCTTGGAATGGTGCGGTCGCTCATCGCCCACATCACCATGTGCATGGTTTCGGGCATCAGGGACACGAAGTCCCAGAAGGTGTCGTGCGCGCTGCCGGCCTGCGGCCAGCCGCGATCGGGCTCCATCTTCACCGCGTGCACCAGGTCCGGGAACTTCATCGCGTCCTGGATGAAGAACACCGGGATGTTGTTGCCAACGAGATCCCAGTTGCCCTCCTCGGTATAGAACTTCACCGCGAAGCCACGCACGTCGCGCGGCGTGTCGACCGATCCCGCGCCGCCGGCCACGGTGGAGAAGCGGCAGAACACCGGCGTGCGCTTGCCTTTTTCGGTGAGGATGCGCGCCGTGGTGTACCTGTCCAGCGGACGGGTCAGCTCGAAGTAGCCATGCGCCGCGCTGCCGCGCGCATGCACGATGCGTTCGGGAATCCGCTCGTGGTCGAAGTGGGTGATCTTCTCGCGCAGGATGAAGTCTTCGAGCAGCGTGGGGCCGCGCGAGAACGGCTGCAGCGAATTCTGGTTGTCGGCCAGGGCGATGCCCTGCGCGGTCGTCATGACGGGATGATCGCCATCCGCCTGCTGCTGCAATTCGCCGCCGTTGCCCTGCTGTCGATCGGCATCCGCAGTAAGTTCGCCGCGCGTTGCGATGCTGCGCGTTCCGGGTTGGCTTCGTTGTGCGGCGCGCGGCGTGCCCGGCGTTGCCTTCTTGCTGGCCATGGGTCTCTCCTGGCGTGGATGGCGCGTCATGCAGATTGCGTGACGCGCATTGCGATCGTTCGTTTTGCAATTCGATCCGTGCAAAACGCATGAATTCCCGTGAAAAACGGATGATTTTTCGACATCCGGACCCTCTGCACGCGAATGCAGCGGCATGGTTCCGAGAGTGCAGCGATTCGTGTTGAATTGATAGCGTCCAGACCGCAGACTCGGTCACCTCCTTTCGGACGAGTTCAGCATGGACCTCAAGAGCGGGTACCCTTTCTGGGCCGTCAAGAACGGATTGATGCGCGCCTTTCCACCGCTCGAGGCCGATCTGCGCTGCGATGTCGCGGTCGTCGGCGCGGGCATCACCGGCGCGCTGATCGCGGACGAACTGGTGTCGCATGGCCATGATGTGGTGGTGATCGACCAGCGCGATGCCGGCTGGGGCAGCACGGCGGCGAGCACGGCCTTGCTGCAGTACGAAATCGACACGCACATGGTCGACCTGGCCAAGCGCTATGGCGAACCACGCGCCGCACTGGCGTATCGCGCATGCAGCGATGCGATCGACATGCTGGCGGCCAAGGCCGCCGAACTGCGCGACGTCGATTTCGGTCGCATGCGCAGCCTGTACTTCGCCAGCCGGCGCTCGCACAAGGGCGCGCTTCGCGACGAATTCGAGTTGCGCCGCAAGCATGGTTTCGAGATGACATGGCTCGAGCGCGGCGACATCGAGGCGCGCTACGGCTTCGCCGCGCCGGCGGCCATCCTCAGCCGGCAGGCGGCGCGCGTGGACCCTTACCGCATGGCGTACAAGCTGCTCGCCCGGATCGAGAAGGCCGGCGCGGCGGTGCATGATCGCTCGCCGGTGACGCGACTGGACATCCACGCGCGCGGGGCGACGCTGGAAACCGCGACCGGCGGTACCGTGCGGGCGAAGCACGTGGTGATGGCCGCCGGCTACGCGAGCCAGCAATACCTCGACCGCAAGGTGGCGAAGAACCGCAGCAGCTATGCGTTCGTGACCGATCCGATCGAAGCCGGCCTGCTCGGCGAACTGGCCGACACGATGGTGTGGGA
Source organism: Lysobacteraceae bacterium (assembly GCA_036404915.1). Lineage (GTDB taxonomy): Bacteria > Pseudomonadota > Gammaproteobacteria > Xanthomonadales > Xanthomonadaceae > Lysobacter_I. Next base: position 294,207 of record DASWYO010000048.1, on the reverse strand, counting down.
ATCCGCGCGCCCCTATCTCTACCTGCGGGCGACCGGCGATGGCCGGCTGGTCGTGGGCGGCGACGACGACAGCATCGATATTCCGTCGCGCCGCGATGCGCGGGTGGACGGCAAAGCCGCGCGGCTGGCCAGGAAGGTCGGCAAGCTCTTTCCCCGCTTGCCATTGGAACCGACCTTCGCCTGGGCCGGCACCTTCGCGGAAACCGAGGATGGCCTACCGTGGTTCGGAAGCCAGCCCCGCACCGGGCCGCGCATGCTGTTCGCCATGGCCTACGGCGGCAACGGGATCACCTATTCGATGCTGGGCGCTGGATTGATCCGGGCCATGATCGAGCGGCGCAAGCATCCCTTGTCGGGCATCTTCGGCTTCGACCGGATGGCCTGAGGCGCGGGCGGACGCAGCGTCAGGCCTGCGCCGACTGCAGCACCACCGCCGTGCCGACGTGGCCATGGGCGACGCGCGCGCGGCCGGCGATGCGGGTCATGCCGGGAAAGGTGGCCTGCGCTACGCGCACGTGGCCTTCGAACGCAGCGAGCAGATCATCCCCGTCGGTTTCGAAGCAGGACCACTGCAATTCCACGTCCTGGAAATCCAGGAACACGCGGTGCGCGGGATAGATCGACTTGTACAGCGCTTCCTTCGCCGAGAACGTCAGGATCCCGGCGAGATCGCGCCAGCGATGCGGCCAGTCGCGCAGGCACGCGAGTTCGGATTCGCGCAGGATCTGCGGCAGCAGGTCCGGATTCATCGGTTCGGCCGGCTCCACGTCCAGGCCGATGCCGACGAACAGCGGACGCGGCGCGACCGCGACGGCGCAGAGGCTGCGGCAGTGGGTGATCGAGCCGACCACCGCCTGCGGCCAGCGCGGCACGCGATCCGCATCGGACGGCATCGCATCGACGTCGTGTCCGATCTCGATCAGCAGGCGCCGCGCAAGCTGGCGCCCGGCGGCGAATTCGAGGCGCCGCTTCGGCACCGCGCGTTCGATCTGGCGCAGTTCGTCGACAGGCAGCGCCGCCGGATCGGCGCGATCCGGCGGCATTTCCGCCAGCCGCACCGTGTCCGGCAGCAGCGGGCGGAACAACGTGGGCGCGTCGACATCGGTCATGCGGCTATTGAAGCATGCCGACATCGACGCATGCCGCCATTGGAGGCGGCTGCGATCAGCTGCGCAAACCCCACCACAGGCCGCCACCGATCGCCAGCACCATGCCGGTGGCGACCGCACCGAGGATGCGGTCCTGCCTGCGCGCCCGCGCCAGTGCGTCCGCGTAGGGCATCGTGGTGTGCGAGACCATCGTGTAGATCGGCAGCCACGCGCCGGGGAAGATGCGGTTGAGCAATACGTCGAGCCGTTTTCTGGCAAGGAACCACGGCGAACTGACCTTCTGCCGCAACTCGATGAAGTTGGCCTTGGACAGTTCCATCAAAACATCGGTATGTGGGCGACGCGCCTGTTCGTAGGCGGCGAAGGCCGCCGCACGATCGGCCGGATGTGCCTTCAGCGCGGCCAGCAGCGCCGAGCAGTCCTCGAACGCGGAGTTCATGCCCTGGCCATAGAACGGATACACGGCGTGGGCGGAATCGCCGACCAGCACCATCCAGTCGTCGAAGCGCCAGGGCGCGGTCCTGGTGGTCACCAGCGCGCCGGTCGGACGCGTGGTCCACTGCTCGACGAGCGCGGGCAGCATCGGCAGCAGGTCCGGGAAGTATTTCTGGAACAGCGCGCGGATCTCGTCCGGCGTCTGCGTGGTCGCGAAGCTGTCCGGACCTTCGTGCGGCAGGAACAGCGTGAGCGTGTGCGAGCCGTCGCGGTTGGGATGCGAGACGAACAGGCAGTGCGCGCGCGGCCACACATGCAACGCGGTCAGGTCGATGACCGATTCGCCGTTCGGCCCAGCCGCGAGGGTCAGCTCCTTGTAGCCCCACTCCAGGTATTCGCGGTGGAAATCCGCGCGCAGGCCACGCTGCATTTCGGGGCGGCAACGCGAGAACGCACCGTCGGCGCAGATGACCCAGTCGGCGGCGACCCGACGCACCTCGCCCTCGCTTTCGATCTCCAGTTCGCGCGCGGCCTTGTCCGCCGACACGAAACGATGGTCGAAATGCAGGGTGACGCCGGGCTGGCGCTCGGCGCGGTCCAGCAGCAGGCGGATCAGTTCGCTGCGGTCGATCGAGTACAGCACTTCGCCGCGATTCTTGCCGTAGGGCTGGAAGCGCGTGTCGCCGTCGGGCGCATGGATCACGCGACCGCGCATGACCACGGTCAGCGGCATCGCCATGTCGATCAGGCCGACTTCGGTCAGCGCCTGGATGCCGCGCTTGGACAGGCCGAGATTGATCGAACGCCCGCTTTCGGCGCCCGTCACGCGCGGATCGCTGCGACGCTCGAACACGTCGACGCGGTAACCGCGTTCCGACAAGGCCAGCGCGAGCAGCGAGCCGGCCAGGCCGCCGCCGACGATCGCCACACGCTGCACGGCGCCGGTCGCGGCATCGACCGTCGCCGTCATCGCACGACCTCGGCCGGTTCGGCGCATTCGACGCGGGAACGCAGTTCGAGCTCGGCATCGACCAGCGCCTCGACCGCCTGGTCGAAGTAGTTACGGCGGATGTTCGCGCCGAGGCGACGCAGGTACGAGCGCAGGTACGAGGCGCGGATGTCCGGGCGGTCGACCATGCGCTTGAGGAACGGCAGGTCGGATTCGACCATGTGCCGGATCACCAGCATCGGGATCGGGCTGCGCAGCGGCCGGAAGGCTTCGTTGCGCAGGCCCGGCGTTTCGTTGCGCGCATGGAACTCGCCGAGCATCAGGCCGACCTCGACGAAGCCGGGCTTGAGCCGCGCCTGCATCGCATCGATCCACGGCGCGTCCGCTTCGCTCATGCCCGAGAACACGACCATGATGACCTTGTTGATCGCCAACGGGCCTTCGCGCGGCTCGGTCTCCATGAAGACTTGGCGGCATTGCTCGATGATCTCCTGGATCGCGGACGGATCGGGCGTGGATTCGCGCACTTCCGTCATCCAGATGGTGTCCAGCTCCAGCGCCATCGGCGTGAACGGGCACACCGGTCCGGCCCGGCCGAGGTCCGGGTTGGGCTTGGCGAGGAAACGCCGCACCCAGGCGATGGTTTCGCCGAGCGCGGTCTCGGGCGCGTCGCTCGCGGCCACTTCGGACGCGCGCCGCAGCACGAACTTCGGATGGACGGACGACGCGGCCGCCTGCGCCCGCGCATGCGGGCAACCCGTCGGTGCCGGAGCGGCGATGGTCGTCTGATTGTTTGCGTTCATTGCATTCTTCCCTTGAATTGACTGCTTCGCGCCAGCAAGCCCCCGGGACGTCCGTCTGTCCTGCACCGACCCCATGTCGGCTGCACCCGTCCTGGCCTGCCTTCCCCTCTCCGTCGTCCCTGCGGTACCGCTTCCCTCGTGTCTGCCCGGCCATTTCGCGCGTGGATGGCCGGCGTGATGCTGTCTACAGGTCCCGCTACACGTTCTCTTTACGGATTACCCGCGCCGGACATGCCACCGCACGTCCGATTCGCCCGTTCGCGCATGCCCCACCCGCATGCCCTCACCCGCATGTTCCTGCGCTCAGGCCGCCGCCGGTGCCTCCGCATCGGGCAGGTCGGTATCGGCGCGCCGGATGGCGCGGATCGAATAACCGATCGCCGCAGCGACCACCATCGCGATCCCCAGCAGCACGAACATGAAACCGTGGCCGCGCCCCTTGCCGACACCGATCAGCTCGCCGACCGTGTCGGCCAGCACGCCGCCCGGCATCAGCGCCGGTTCGAACACGAAGTCCGCCAACGGCCCGGCCAGCAGGAAACCCACCGGCATCGCCGCTTCGGTCATCACGCGCAGGATCGCGAAACAGCGTCCCAGCAGCTGCGACGGCACCTTGGTCTGCCACAGCGTGGCGATGGCGGCATTGACGATCGGAATGGTCACGAACAGCGCGAAGCCGCAGACCATGATCAGCCAGATCGACGGATAGACGCCGTGCGCGGCCATGGCGAGGCCGCCGAGCATCGTGCAGGCCAGGATCCCGGCGGCCTTGTGCCTGGGCCAGCCCAGGAAGGTGACGATGGCGCCGCCGAGCAGCAGGCCCAGGCCGCCGGCGACCATCTGGTAGCTCACCATTTCCGGCGTGCCCATCGACAGCACCAGCGGGTAGATCGCGATGCTGGCGATGCCGAAGAAGAAGTTGGTGATGCCGAACACCGTCAGCAGGCCGAACAGGCCACGTCGCTCGGCGATGTAGCGCCAGCCCTCGTGCGCTTCGCGCAGGATGTTCGGCTTCGCCGCCGAAGGATCGTGCGGCGGCTGCGGCACGCGCGCGATGAACAGGCAGACCGCGCCGGCCAGGAAGGTCGCGGCATCGACGAACAGGATGCCGTCGATGCCGATGACCTTGTAGAGGATGCCGGCCAGCAGCGGGCCGCCGAGCAGCGCGATGGCGTTGCCGGTCTGGATCAGGCCGTTGGCGCGACTGAGATGCTCGCGGGTGGCCAGCAGCGGCACGCTGGCGCCGTAGGCCGGCTGCATGAACGCGTTGCAGATCGCCGACACGCCGACGCCGACGTAGATGTGCCAGACCTGCAGCAGCTCGAAGGCATTGAGCGTGGCCAGCACGGCGATCGCGGATGCCGAACCGAGTTCGCAGGCGATCATGACCCGTCGCCGGTTCCAGCGGTCGACCAGCGCGCCTGCGAACGGCAGCAGGATCAGCGCGGGAATCGACATCGCGACGAAGATCATCGCGAAATCAAGGGTCGACTTCGTCTTCTCCAGCACCCAGATGCCCAGCGCGAAGGCGCTGAAGCGCGTGCCGATGCCCGAGATCAGCTGGCCGGTCCAGACCAGCAGGAAATCGCGCATGCCGCGGAAGCGCGCGAAATACGAGGCGTCGGCCGGCAACGCGTCGGCAGCGGCGAGGGTCTGGTCGTTCATGCGGTCACCGTGGGATTGCACGGCAGGGCGCCGCTGGATTGGAGGAAACCGAGGTAGCGCTCGAACAGCGCGCGATCGGCGGGCGGGCACTGGGCGCCGAAGGATGCGGCGACCGCTTCGGTGGCGCTGCAGTCGAACACCGGCATGTCGGCGCCGGGTTCGCGCGGCTCGCCGCTTTCTTCGGGGAACAATCCGGCGAAGGCCTTGAGCGGGTTGTCCGCGCCGGCGGCCACGGCATCGAGCAGCGCGCGCCGCCACTGCGCATAGGGCACTTCGTCGATGCCGCCGATGCGTTCGCGCATCGCGGCCACCGCGACGGTAGCCGGCAGCGTGCGCGGGTTGAAGTAGTGGTAGTTGCCGTTGGCGTCGCCCGCGCCGAGCAGCACCTTGACCACGGTGCGCGCGACGTAGTCGACCGGCGTCATGTCGAAAAAGTCGCCGGGCAGGTGCGGCGCGAGGCCGAGCTGCGCGCAGCCGCGGATCCAGGCATTGAAGTAGTCGCCCACGTTGCTGATGCCGTGCAGCACATCGCCGGTGATGCGCGCCGGGCGATGGATCGCCACCGGCACGCCGCGTTCGCGCGCGACCAGTGCCAACTGTTCGCCCACCCACTTGCTCTGGTTGTAGCCGCTGTACTGGCCTGCGCCGTCCGGCGGCGCGTGGTCTTCGGTCACCACCACGCCCACATGGCGGCGGGTGAGGTACACGCCGAGCGTGGACACCAGCTGCACCGGCTTGAGGTGCCCGGTGGTCGCCAGCGCGAGCACTTCGCGGGTGCCGCCGACGTTGGCGGCTTCCAGAGTCTCGTACGGCGCGATGAAATTGACCTGGCCGCCGTTGTGCACGATCGCGTCCACGCGGTCGGCCAGCGCGGCGAAACCTGCGTCGTCCAGGCCCAGGCGCGGACTGCCCAGATCGCCAAGCACCGGCACCAGGCGGCGTTCGTCGCCATCGCGCCAGAGGCGATAGCTTTCGAGGTTGCGACGGATGCGGCGGATGCCGTCTTCCGGCGTGTCGGCGCGGACCAGGCAGACGACTTCGGCATCGCTGAAGTCGATGAGGTCGCGCAGCATGTAGGCGCCGAGGAAGCCGGTGGCGCCGGTCAGCAGCACCGAGCGTGGCGTTGCGCGCGGCGCACGCGACGGCGCGACGCGTGCGGCATGGATGGACTCGGGCAGGACCACCTTGGCGTCGAGGTCCAGCGCCTCGGGGGCCTCGCCGCTGCGGATGCGGTCGATGGTCTCGGCCAGACCCGCGATCGTCGGCGTGGCGAAGATCGACGACAGCGGCAGCTCGATGCCAAACGCGGCATTGAGCTTGAACGCCAGCGGCAGCGTCGACAGCGAATCGCCGCCGCAGGAGAAGAAATCGTCGTCGGTGCTCAGGTCGTCGCGACCGAGCACGTCGCGCCACACCGCCAGCACGGCCTCCTCGGTCGCGGTGGCCGGGGCGATGATCGCGCGTTCGGCCGGTACGCCTGCGGTCGGCGCCGGCAGCGCGCGGCGGTCGATCTTGCCGTTGGCGTTCAATGGCATTGCCGCGAGCAGCACGTAGGCCGAGGGCAGCATCGCATCGGGCAGGCGGCGCGCGAGTCCGGCACGCAGCGCAACGGCATCGATGCCGTCGTCGGCGACCACGTACGCCACCAGTCGCTTGTCGCCGGGACGATCCTCGCGCAGCAGCGTCGCCGCCGCGCGCACGCCGGGCAGCGAGGCCAGTGCGTTGTCGATCTCGCCCAGCTCGATGCGCACGCCGCGCAGCTTCACCTGGTGGTCGCGGCGGCCGATGAACTGCAGCACCGGCGCGCCATCGCCGTGGGCCGTCCAGCGCGCGAGGTCACCGGTGCGGTACATGCGCGCGTCGCCGCCGACGAACGAGTCGGTGACGAAACGGTCGGCGGTCAATTCGGGCGCCCCCAGGTAACCGCGGGCCACGCCGCGCCCACCGATGCACAACTCACCGGCCACGCCGCGCGGCACCGGTTCGCCATGCGCGTCGAGCAGGTAGACGCGGACACCCGGCAACGGGCGGCCGATCGGCAGGTCGGCGGCGATCACTTCGGCGGCGTGCGTCGTCGGCAGCAGGGTGGCGCAGACCGAGGCCTCGGTCGGGCCGTAGTGATTGCACAGCACGACACGACCGTCGGTGGTCGACGCGAAACGGCGCACCTGTTCGACCGGGACGCTTTCGCCGCCGATCATCATCAGTTGCAGCGAAGGCAGCAGCGGCCCGGTGCGCGGCGCGAGCGCCCAGCCTTCGCTCCAGCGCCGCCACAGCGCGGCCGGGGCATCGATCGCGGTGACGCCGAAGTCGCGGCAGAAGCGCTCGAGTTCGACCGACCCGAGTTCGGTCGGCGCCGAGTGCAGCACCAGTGCCGAGCCGCAGGCCAGCGCGGGGAACACATCGCCGACCGAGGCATCGAAGATCAGCGGCGGGATCATCAGCAGGCGCTGGCCTTCGAAGCGATGCCGTGCCAGGAAGCCGCGCACCAGGTTGACCGCACCGGCATGCTCGACCACCACGCCCTTGGGTGTGCCGGTGGAGCCCGAGGTGTAGATGAGATAGGCCGCATCGGACGCCGTCGACGCCACCGCGGGCGCAGCGAGGGCGGGCACGAGATCGGCGACGCGCGCCGTCGGCAGTGCGGCCTGCAGTGAGGCCATCAGCGCATCCGCGCGTGCCGACAATGCCGGCGGCACCAGCAGCGCACGCGCGCCGGAATCGGCGAGCAGGAAGGCGAGGCGTTCATCCGGGCTGCCCGGATCCAGCGGCAGGTAGGCGGCACCGGCGGCCAGCGTACCGAGCACGGCCACCACCGCTTCGGCGGAACGGTCGGCCAGCACGGCGACCACGGCCTCGCGGCCGATGTCCTGCGCGTGCAGCCATGCGGCGATGCCGTTGGCCTGCGCCGCAGCCTGTGCGTACGACCAGGTCTTCGCACCATCGGCGGTCGGCACCACCAGCGCATCGGCGTCGGGCGTGCGCGCGGCCTGCGCCGCGAACAGCGCATGCAGGGTGTCGCCGTCGCCGGCCAGCGCAGGGCCACCATCGCCCAGCGCGATCTGCGCCGCGCGTTCGTCGGCATCCATCAGCGGCAGGCGCGACACCGGCAGCCCGGGCGCATCGCAGATGCCGCGCAGCAGCGTCACGTAATGCCGCGAGATGCGCGCGATGGTCTCCGCGTCGAACAGGTCGGCGCCGTAGTCGATCAATCCGTCGATGCCGTCAGCGCCTTCGCTCAGCGACAGCGTCATCTCGAAACGTGCGCTCTGCGTGGCCGGCAGCACGCCGACGCTGCGCAGGCCGGCCATCTCGTCGCCGCTGCCGTTCGCTTTCGGTTGCAGCACGAACATGGTCTGGAACAGCGGGACGCGCCCGGGCGCACGCTCGATGCGCACGCCTTCGATCACGCGCTCCAGCGGCGCCTCGGCGTTCTCCAGCGCACGCAGCACGTGGTCGCGGTTGCGCACGAGCAGTTCGCGGAACGAGGGATCGCCGGACAGATCGCCACGCAGCGCGATCGTGTTGATGAACAGGCCGACCATGCGCCGCAGGTCGTCGTTGTTGCGATTGGCGACCGGCGAGCCGACGACGACGTCGTGATCGCCCGAGTAGCGCGACAGCAGCACCTGCCAGGCCGACAGCATCAGCATGAACATCGTGGTGCTCTCGCGCCGCGCCAGTTCGACCAGGCGCGCATGGAGGTCGGCGTCGAGCGGGAACAGGTGGCGTCCACCGCGCGCGGAGAACACCGCGCCGCGCGGACGATCGGTGGGCAGGTCGAGCAGGCCGCTGGTGCCGGCCAGTGCGTCATGCCAGAACGCGACCTGTCGCTCGATGCGTTCGCGCGCGACGGGCTCGCGCTGCCACAGGAGGAAATCGGCGTAGCGACGCGACGGCGCATGCGCGGCATCGCCGCCCGCGATGAGAACGCTGTAGTCGCGCGCGAGTTCAGACCAGATCACGCCCAGGGACATGCCGTCGGCGACGATGTGGTGCGTGACGATCGTCAGCACGTGGCGCTCGGGCGCGAGGCGGATCAACTGCACGCGCAGCAGCGGCGCGCGCGACAGATCGATCGGCTCGGCCGCCTGACGGTCGACGGCCTCGTGCATCGCGCGGTCGCGGGCATCGTCCGCCATGCCGGACAGATCGAGATGCGTGATCGCGAAATCGCAGTGCTCCGCGACCGTCTGCACCGGTTCGCCGGCCTCTTCTCGGAACTGCATGCGCAGCGCATCGTGGCGCGCGAGCATGCGCACGCAGGCGCCTTCCAGCGCCTTCGCGTCGAGCACGCCTTCCAGCAGCCGGCTTTCGTAGATGAGATAGGCGCCGCTGTCGGGCTGCAGGCGCTCGAACACCCAGATCTGCCGCTGCGCCGAATTCAGCGGCAACGCCTGCCCGGCGTGCGCCTGCGGCCACGCCGTCGACGGCTCGGGCGCGCCGTCGGAGCGGCGGGCCAGGCTGCGCACCAGCAGTTCCCGTTGCTGCGGGCTGAGCTTGGCCATGCGCTCGGCAAGCGCCGCGCTCATGCCTGCGGTCGGGGTGTCGGTGGTCGACGTCATGTCGTGCGGATCTCCTGGCGCGTGTCGATGGGTCTTGGGTGTGGCGGCGGATCGTGTGTCGTGGAGGCGTCGGCGCGATCCCCTGCTCAAGCGTCGAGCAGGGCGAGGATGTCGGCTTCGGACAGCCCTTCGAGCTGGTCGAGCATGCCTGCGAGCGCAGCCTCGTCGACGCTGCCCAGGCGCATGGCGAGCAGTTTCTCGGCGAACTGGGCGACGGTCGGCGCCTCGAACACCATGCGCAGGCCGATGTCGCCGCCGAAGCGCTTCTGCATGCGCGACACCAGCTGGTTGGCGAGCAGCGAATGACCGCCGAGGTCGAAGAAGTTGTCGTGCAGGCCGACACGCGGCTTGCCCAGCACGTCCGCCCACAGTTCGGCCAGCGCGATTTCCTCCGCCGTCACCGGCGCGACGTAGCTGTCTTCCGCGACCTCGTTGCCTTCCGGCACGGGCAGCGCGCGCCGGTCGACCTTGCCGTTGGGCGTCAGCGGCATGCAGACCAGCACCATCCACGCGGACGGCACCATGTATTCAGGCAGTCGTTCGCGCGCGGTCGCGCGCAGCGCGGCGACGTCGCATGCCGCGTTTGCGGCCGGCACCACGTAGGCCACCAGTCGCTTGTCGCCCGGGCGATCCTCGCGGCAGACCACGACGGCTTCGGCCACGTCGTCGCGTGCGAGCAGCACCGATTCGATTTCGCCCAGTTCGATGCGGAAACCGCGCAGCTTGACCTGGTGATCGATGCGGCCGATGACGTCGAGCGAACCATCGCGACGCCAGCGCGCGAGGTCGCCGGTGCGATAGAGGCGACCACCGGCGCGCGTGCCGAAGGCATCGGCGATGAACTTCTCGCTCGTCAGCTCCGGCCGGTCCAGATAGCCCTGGGCCACGCCGAGGCCGCCGATCAGCAGTTCGCCGGGCACGCCGGCAGGCACCGGCTGCATGCGCGCATCGACCACGTAGATTTCCGTGTTGTCGATCGGGCGACCGATGCCGACGGCACCGGTGCCCGGCCGCACGCGATCGATCGTGGACCACACCGTGGTTTCGGTCGGGCCGTACACGTTCCACAGCTCGCCGCCGCAGCCGAGCAGCCGGTCGGCGAGTTCGCGCGGCAAGGCCTCGCCGCCGCAGAGCATGCGCATGCCGGGGCGTCCGCGCCAACCGGCATCGAGCAGCATGCGCCAGGTCGCCGGCGTGGCCTGCATCACCGTCGCGTCGACGCGATCGAGCAGGCGGGCCAGCGCCTCGCCTTCGCTCGCGGTGGCGCGATCGGCCAGGGCCACGCGCGCACCGACGGTCAGCGGCAGCATCAGTTCCAGCAGCGCGATGTCGAACGACAGCGTGGTGATCGCGCACAGGGTGTCGTCCGGACCGAGGCCGGGCGCACGCGCCATCGATGCGAGGAAGTTCACCGTCGCGCGGTGCGGCACGCGCACGCCCTTGGGACGACCGGTCGAGCCCGAGGTGAAGAGCACGTAGGCGGTGTCGTCCGCACCTGCCGAGACGACCGCAGCCGCACCGTCGCCGGTGCCGTCGAGGGCGTCTTCGATGTGCAGCATGGCGTGCACGCCGGGCGGCACCTGCGACGCGATGGCGCCATCGGCGATGACCACCGGCGCCGCGGCATCTTCCAGCATGCACGCGATGCGCTCGCGCGGGAATCCGGGATCCAGCGGCACGTAGGCCGCACCCGACTTGAGCACGCCCAGCAGCGCGGCGAGCGTGCGCGGCGTGCGTTCGAGATAGAGCCCGACCATCGCGCCCGGACCGACGCCCTGCGCGCGCAGTCGCGCCGCAACGGCTTCGGCCTGCGCATCCAGTTCGGCGTAGTGCACCATGGTGTCGCCCTGCACCACCGCAACGGCCTGCGGCGTGCGCGCGACCTGGGCTTCGAACAGCCCGTGCAGCGTGGCCTGTTCCGGCAGCGTGCGCGCGGTGTCGTTCCATTCGACCAGCATGCGCCGGCGCTCGTCCTCCGGGAGGATGGCGATCTCGTCGATCCGCCGCGTGGGGTCCGCCACCGCAGCGGTCAGCAGCGTTTCCAGATGGCGCGCGAAGCCCTGCATGGTCTCGGCATCGAACAGATCCGTCGCGTACTCCAGCAGCATGCGCAGGCCATCGTCGTGCTCGCTGGCGAAGATCGACAGGTCCGCGCGCGCGGTGCCCGAATGCGCGTTCTCGACCGGCACGTTCTCCAGCCTGAGTCCGGGCAGGTGCAGGCCGGGATCCGGGAAGTTCTGGTAGAACACCATCGTCTGGAACAGCGGGTTGTGGCTCAGCCGGCGTTCGACGTTGACCGATTCCAGCAGGCGTTCGAACGGCAGGTCCTGGTGCGCGTAGCTGTCCAGCGTCGTGGTGCGCACCTGCGCGAGCAGTTCGCGGAACGTCGGATTGCCCGACAGATCGGCGCGCATCGGCAGGGTGTTGATGAAGAAGCCGACCAGCGCTTCCAGTTCGCGGCGCGGGCGGTTGGCGTTGCCGACGCCGACCACGATGTCGTCCAGCCCGGAATAGCGGTACAGCAGGGTCTGGAAGGCGGCGAGGAAGACCATGAACGGCGTGGCGCCCTCGCGGCGCGACAGCTGCCGCATGTCTTCCAGCAGCGGCGCCGGCAGCCTGTGCAGGTGGACGCCGCCGCGATAGCTCTGCACGGCGGGACGCGGACGGTCGCCGGGAATGTCCAGCACCGGCGGCAGCGCGCGGAAGCGCTCGGTCCAGTAGTCGAGGTGGGCGCGCATCGCCGAGCCATCAGCTTCGTCGCGCTGCCACAGGGTGTAATCGACGTACTGCAGCGGCAGTTCCGGCAGCGGCGAAGGCTCGCCGGCCAGGAACGCCGGGTACATCTCGGTCAGCTCGCGGAAGATCACGCCCACCGACCAGCCATCGATCGCGATGTGATGCGCGCTCAGCGACATCAGCCAGTCCTGGTCCGACAGCTGGATCAGGTGCGCGCGCAGCATCGGGCCGCGCTGCAGGTCGAACGGCGCGGTCGCGTCCGCCTTCGCCACCGCGTGGGCGGCCTCTTCCCGCGCATCGGCAGGCAGGCCGGTCAGGTCGTGGCGGATCAGCGCCATCGGCGACGGCGGCAGGACCCGCTGCATCGGCCCTTCCTCATCCTGCACGAACACCGTGCGCAGGCTTTCGTGGCGGCGCACGATCTCGCTCAGCGTGCGTTCCATGGCCTCGACGTCGAGATGTCCGGTCAGCCGCGTCAGCGCAGTGACGTTGTAGACGCTGTTGCCCGGGTCCAGCCGGTCAAGGATCCACAGCCGCTGCTGGGCCGAAGACAACGGCAGCCGTTCCGGCCGCTGCCTGCGGCCGATGTCCTGTTGCGTCGTCGCGCCGCTGCGGCGCGCCAGCCGCTGCATCAACAACGCGCGCTTCTCGGCCGAGAGGCCGGACAGACGCCGATCAAGTTCGCTCATGCCTTCCCTGCTCCATCCTGTTCCGACAACCTCCGCGCAACCTCGTCCTCGCTGAGGTTTTCGAACTCCATGAGCAGCGCTTCCATGTGCTTGCGGTCTTCTTCTTCGCACGCCTCCACGACGCGTCGCGCGAACCCCTCCAGGGTCGGCGCCTCGAACAGCGCGCGCAGCGGCAATTCAATGCCGTATTCATGTCCGACCCGTGACAGCATCCGCGTGGCCATCACCGAATGCCCGCCCAGGTCGAAGAAACCGGCGCGCACGTCCACGGCGGGCAGCGCGAGCAGTTCCTTCCACAGCGACGCCAGGAAGGCTTCTTCCGGCGTGCGCGGCGCGACGATCTCGCCCTGCCCGGTCGCCAGCCCCGGCGGCGGCAGCGCACCGCGATCGATCTTGCCGTTGGGAGTGAGCGGGAACGCGTCCAGCGCCACGAAGGCCGACGGCACCATGTAGTCGGGCAGCGCACGCGCCAGGTGCGCGCGCAGCGCGGCGGCATCGGGCGCGGCACTGGGCGCGGCGTCGGGACCTTCGGCATCGCAGACGTAGTACGCCACCAGGCGACGGTCGCCGGGGACATCCTCGCGGCAGTGCACCACCACCTGGCGCATCCCGGGCCACTGCGCGAGCACGCTCTCGATCTCGCCCAGTTCGATGCGGAAACCGCGCAGCTTGATCTGGTGGTCGATGCGGCCGATCACCTGCACCGTGCCGTCGGCGCGCCAGAACGCGAGGTCGCCGGTGCGATACAGGCGCGCCCCCGGCTGCGACGAGAAGGGATCGGCGATGAATTTCTCGGCGGTGAGGTCCGGCCGGCCGCGATAGCCCGCGGCCAAGCCATCGCCGCCGATGAGCAATTCGCCCGGCAGGCCGACCGGCTGGCGCTGCATGCGCCGGTCGACGATGTGGATCGCGGTGTTGTCGACCGGCCGTCCGACCAGGATCGGCCCGTCGCCCGGCTCGACGCGGCACAACGCCGAGTACACCGTGGTTTCGGTCGGGCCGTAGAGATTCCACAGTTCGCGCGCCATCGGCAGCAGGCGCTCGGCCAGCTCGCGCGGCAGGGCTTCGCCGGTGGAGATGATGCGCATCGCCGGATCGCCCGGCCAGCCCACGTCCAGCAGCATGCGCCAGGTCGCGGGCGTGGCCTGCATCAGCGTGGGCCGCGCGGCCTCGATGAAACGGCGCAGGCGCAGGCCATCGCGCACGGTGTCGCGATCGACCAGCAGGATACGCGCGCCGACGGTCAGCGGCACCACCAGTTCGGTCAGCGCGATGTCGAACGACAGCGTGCTGATCGCGCAGATCGTGTCGCCCGCGCCCATGCCCGGTTCGCGCGCGATCGAGCGGATCAGGTTCACCGCGGACCGCTGGCGGATCTCGACGCCCTTGGGCTTGCCGGTGGAGCCGGAAGTGAAGATCACGTAGGCCGGGTCGTCCGGGCCGGCACCGTCGGCGGGCGGCGCGGACGGCAGGCCATCGAGCGGTGCGGCTTCGTCGACCGTCACCACCGACGGCACCGCGACCGGCAGTCGGTCGCACAGTTCCGGCTGGGTGACGATGACCTGCGCGGCGGACAGTTCGACCATGTACGCAAGGCGATCCTGCGGATAGGCCGGATCGAGCGGCACGTAAGCGCCACCGGCCTTGAGGATGCCGAGCAGGCCGACGACCATCGCCGGCGTGCGCTCGACGAACAGGCCGACCAGTGCGCCCGCACCGACGCCGGCCGCGCGCAGCGCGTGGGCCACCGCATTCGCGCGCAGGTCCAGTTCGCGATATGTGATCGCACGGCCGCCGAACGCGAGCGCCGTCGCATCCGGCGTGCGAGCGACCTGGGCCGCGACCTGCGCGGCGATCGTTGCATCGTCCGGAAGCGCGCGCACCGTGTCGTTCCAGCGCGCCTGCGCGGCGACTTCGTCCGCGGTCATCAGCGGCAACTGCGTCACTGGCTGCTGCGGTGCGTCGAGCGCGGCATCGAGCAGGGTCAGGAAATGCCCGGCCATGCGCTGGACGGTCGCCGCGTCGTACAGGTCGGTGCTGTACTCGAACATCAGCTCGCCGGGCGCATGCTGGTTCACGAACAGCGACAGGTCGGCCTGCGCGGTCGGCGGACGCAGCTCGGACCAGTGCAGCGCGTCGGCGCGCAGGCCCGGCAGGCGCACGTCGTGCGCGGGATAGTTCTGGTAGAAGTACATCACCTGCGCGAACGGCGTGTAGCTTGCCGAGCGCGCCACGCGCAGGGTTTCGAGAATGCGGTCGAGCGGCGCGTCGGCGTGTTCCAGCGCCTGCAGCAGATCGGCCTGCGCGCGTGCGAGCAGCGCGTCGAACGACGGCGCGTCGCCGACATCCGCGACCAGAGGCAGCAGGTTGATGAAGAAGCCGACCACCGGCTCCAGTTCGAAACGCGTGCGGCCGGCATGGCCCATCGATGCCACCACGCGGTCCTGGCCGGTGTAGCGCGCCAGCAGAGCCTGCAGCGCGACGAACAGCACGGTGGAAGGCGTGACCTTGCGCTCGCGTGCGAAGGCATCGACGCGTTCGCGCAGCGCAGGCGGCATGGCGATGGTGAAGACATCGCCACGGAAGGACTGCACCGATGGGCGCGGGCGATCGCTGGGCAGGTCCAGCATGGCCGGCGCATCGGCCAGGTGGCCGCTCCAGAAATCCAGCGAACGGTCCAGCCCCTCGCCATCGTGGTGGCGCGCCTGCCACAGGGCCACGTCAGCGATCTGCAGTTCCGGCTCGGGCAGCGCGCTCGCATCGCCGGCACAGCGGCGGGCATAGGCCTCGGCGAACTCGTCGACCAGCGTGGTCAGCGACCAGCCGTCGATGGCGATGTGGTGGAAGACCAGGATGAGCAGGTGGTGCTCGGCAGCCAGGCGGATCAGATGTGCACGGATTGGCGGTTCGCGGTCGATCGCGAAGGGCGTCGCCACCGCGTCGCGGGCCAGGTGCAGGGCGCTAGCATGGCGCGCGTCGGCATCGTCACCCTCGGCCTGGACCTCGTGCCAAGGCACGGCGCAGTCGGCGAGGACATGCTGCCAGGCCAGTCCCGCCTCGCTGCGATAGACCGTGCGCAGCACCTCGTGGCGGTCGACCACCGACTGCGTCGTGGCACGCAGCGCCGCCACATCCAGCGGGCCTTCGAGCCACAGGCCCTTGGCCATGTTGTAGGCCACGAGGCCGGGCGAGAAACGGTCGAGCAGCCACAGCCGGCGCTGGCCGGCGCTGAGCGGAATGCGTTCGGGTCGGGGTTCGCGGCCGATGCGGGACCGGCTGGTGCGGCCTCGGGCCGCGGCTTGTTGCAGTAGCGAGCGCTTTTCCGGCGAGAGTCCCGCGAAGCGCTGTTCCAAATCGTTCATCTACCTGACTTCCCTGTGGCACCGGCCGTGATAGGCATTGACGACCGGGCGTGCTCCTGCATCCCCGCTTCACAAGCTACCACACCCGACTTATTCTGCAAGCCGCGATCACAGATCGGCGGATTGACCCATTCCCGAGCGTATGCCTTCGGAAGTTTCCCGGAGGTCCGGACACGGCCGGTTGTCACGAATCAGTGACACAGTGCCGTCTCAGGGCTGGAGACTCGATTCCATACGACACCCGTCAAGGACAGGCGCATTGATGAAAACGGCGACACACCCCTGCTCAGGCCAGACCAGGCCCCCGCACGCCAGATGCCGCATGGCGCGTGCGCCCGCCGCACCGGACATCGCACCGCAGCCACGCCCCCGTCCTGCCCGCTAGCGCGGGCCGCCATGGACGGACGCATGCAGCCAGCACACCTGCGGGCCGGCACAGGGCCGGCATCGCGACCATGAAGCCCCCACCCCTATCCGGGCGACGATCGCATGAACGATCGTCGCCCGGCCACGCAGTCCGCACGACCGCACCACCCATCGAAAGGATTCTCCGATGCAACGCAAACGCCTCTCGTACTGTCTCGCCGCCCTGCTCGCGCTCGGCGGCCTCGGCGCCGCCGACGCCCGCGCGCAGGACGCTCTGAAGATCCCGCGCGCCTCAGCGCCGCCGAAGCTGGACGACTACGTCGCCGGCCTGCCGGGCGACCACGGCGTTGAGATCTCCGAGTTCAAGCAGCAGTCGCCCGGCGACGGCAATCCGGCCTCGCTCGAGACCCGCGCCTACCTGTCCTACGACGACCAGCACCTCTACGTGGTGTTCGTGTGCAAGGACGATCCCGAACTGGTGCGCGCGCGCATCGCACGCCGCGAGAACATCTTCGGCGACGAAGGCGTGCAGATCCTGCTCGACACCTTCGACGACGACCAGCGCGCCTTCGTGTTCGCGGCCAATCCCTACGGTGTGCAGCTCGACAGCAAGCTCACCGAAGGCCAGGGCTACGACTACAACTTCGACACCCAGTGGAAGTCGGACGGCGCGATCACCAAGGACGGTTACGTCACCATCTTCGAGATCCCGTTCAAGAGCCTGCGCTTCCACCCGGGCGAGAAGCAGAACTGGGGCGTGGCCATCGGCCGCATCATCCCGCGCTTCAGCGAGTTCTCGTACTGGCCGTACATCACGCAGCGCAAGCAGGGCTTCGTGCAGCAGTTCGCGCCGGTGGAGATCGACAGCAGCATCTCGCCGGGTCGCAACATCAGCCTCACGCCCACCCTCACCTACCGCAACCAGGAACTGCTGGGCCTCGATCGCTTCGGCGTGCCCGGCATCCGCCGCAAGACCGACACGGAAGTCGGCCTGGACGCGAAGTTCGTGATCCGCGACGCGCTGGCGGTCGACCTGACCGTGAATCCGGATTTCGGCGAGATCGAGTCCGATTCGCCGCAGGTCATCGTCAACCAGCGCTTCGAAGTGCGCTTCCCGGAAAAGCGTCCGTTCTTCCTTGAAAACGCGGGTTTCTTCGGCACACCGCAGTCGCTGTTCTTCTCGCGCCGCATCGTCGATCCGGAATACGGCGCGCGCGCCACCGGCCGCTTCGGCCGCTGGGCCGTGGGTGCGCTGGCGATCAACGACGAAGCCGCCGGCCTGCCGCTGGGCACCAACGACAACGGCCATATCGGCGTGCTGCGCGTGCAGCGCGACTTCGGCAAGCAGTCGAACGTGGGCGTGTTCCTCAGCGACCGCCGCGTCGGCGATGTCGAGAACCGCGTCTACAGCCTCGACAGCCGCGTGCGCCTGAACGACAACTGGGCGCTCACCGGCCAGGTCGTCGGCAGCCGCTTCGACAACGGCGCCGGCGTCAGCGCCGACGACCGCCTGCTGTACGTCGCCGCCAGCCGCGCCAGCCGCACCTGGACCTACGACGGCGAATACCTGGATGTGGGCGAGGATTTCCGCGCCGACCTCGGCTTCATCCCGCGCACCGACATCCGCCAGACCACGCATTCGCTGTCCTACCTGCACCAGTTCAGCGAGCGTCCGTGGCTGGTCAGCGCCGGCCCGGTGTTCGGGGCTTCGCGCACCTGGGACCAGGGCGGCGATCTGCAGGACTGGACCGCCGAGGCCGGCTACCGGATCAACGGCCGCCGCCTGACCGCGTTCGAGGCACGCCTGATCGAGTCCTACGAGCTGTACCAGGGCTTCGACTTCCGCAAGCGCAACCTCTACCTCGCGGCCAGTTCCGACTGGTTCAAGTGGCTCAGCGCGTCGGTCAGCTACACCCACGGCGACGCGGTAAACTTCTTCCCGGCGGCCGGCGTGAACCCGTTCCTCGGCGATTCGCGCCAGCTCGTGACCTCGGCCGACTTCAAGATCACGCCGCAGTTCCAGGTCAACCAGCAGTTCATCTGGACCGACCTGCGCACGCAGGATGCGATCAACGGCAACGATGCCGGCAGCCGTGCGTATCGCAGCACGCAGTCGCGCACCAAGATCCGCTACCAGTTCAGCCGCTTCCTCGATGCGCGCGTGATCTTCGATTACTCCGCGCTCGATCCCAACACCACGCTGTTCGCGGCGCCGCGCACCAAGCGCCTGACCACCGATTTCCTGGTCAGCTACGTGCTCAGCCCGGGCACCGCGCTGTACGTGGGCTACACCGAGCAGGAGCAGAACCTGCGCCTGGTCGGCAGCCCGCCGGTGGTCCAGCCGACCGAGGGCCTGAACCTGAAGACCGGCAAGCAGATCTTCATGAAGCTGACCTACTTGTTCAACCTCTGATCTCACCACGGATCGGAACGCACGCGGGCCGGCCTCTGCCGGCCCGTGTCGTTTGCGGGATACGGCGTGAAGCCGCATCGCCTACTTGATCCGCTGCTTCTCCAGCTTGCGCGCCAGCGTGCGGCGGTGCAGGCCGAGCCTGCGCGCGGCTTCTGAAATGTTGAAATCGCTCTGCGCCAGGGTCTCGTGGATGTGTTCCCACTCCAGCGTCTTGATCGAGGTGGTGCGTGCGGTCAGTTCGACGCCGGTGTCGCCGGCGGTGCGCTTGAACGCGGCTTCGATGTCGTCGGTGTTGGACGGCTTGGCGAGGTAGTGCCGCGCGCCGAGCTTGATCGCTTCCACGGCGGTGGCGATGCTGGCGTAGCCGGTGAGCACGACGATGACGATGTCCGGGTCGTGGTCGTGCAGGTGCTGCACGCAGGTCAGTCCGGAGGACTGCCCGGCCAGCTTGAGGTCGACCACCGCATGAGTCGGCGCGAATGCCTCAAGCAGCGCCGGCAGGCCATCCTCGCCGGTGGTGGTGCGCACCTCGTAGCCGCGACGCTCGAACGAGCGCGCGAGGGTACGGGCGAAGGAGGCATCGTCTTCGACCAGCAGCAAGCGACGTTCAGTCGTCATGGTCGTGCACCTCGATGGCGATCGCGGACATGGGCAGGGTCATGGTCACGATGGCGCCGCCCTGCGGACGGTTGCGCGCCGACAGGCGCCCACCCAGCGTACGAGCCACGTTGGCCGAAAGGAAGAGCCCCAGCCCGCCGCCCGGCCGCCCCTTGGTGGAGTTGTACGGTGCGCCGAGACGCTGCAGGACTTCGGGCGAAAAGCCCGGGCCGGCGTCGGCGACATCGATGACCAGCGCGCCGTCGCGGCAGTCGATATCGAACGCGACCCAGTCCGGCGACACCTCCACGGCGTTGTCGAGCACGTTGAACACCATCTGTCGCAGCCCCGCATCGGACACGATCCAGGGGTTGTCGGTGCATTTCATCCGGTAGTGGAAATGGCCGACATGGCGCGATGTGCGCCATTCGTCGGCCAGATCGTCGAACAGATCGTGCAGCGTGGTTTCGACCGGCGATTCGCCGCGCGTCTCGCCCGCCGCCAGCAGGATGTTGGTGACGATGGATTTGCAGCGCATCACCTGCGCCTGCATTTCCGACACGTCCTGCGACAGCTCGGGGTCGGAGGCGAAGGTCGGCAGGTGGTGCCAGTCGCCGAGGATCACCGACAGCGTCGACAGCGGCGTGCCCAGTTCGTGCGCCGCGCCCGAAGCCAGCAGGCCGATGCGCACGATGTGGTCTTCCTCGGCCGCGCGCTGGCGCAGCTCCGCCAGGCGTGCGTCGCGGTCGCGCAGGATGCGCGCGATGCGGGTGATGAACACCACGAACAGAGACACCACCAGCGCGAAACAGATCAGCAACCCCTGCACGTAGTGATCGGCGAAGCCGCGCGCGGGATCCACGGGCAGCCGCACCGGCGCCGGCACCAGGATGAGGCCGACCACGCACAGCACGGTGGCCATCGCGACGACCCAGCTCGCCGGCGGGCGCAGCAGCACGGTGCTCAGCGCCACCTGCAGCAGGAACAGGAACACGAACGGATTGGCGATGCCGCCGCTGAGATGCAGCTGCAGCGCCAGCGACGCCACGTCGACGATCAGCGCGAGCAGCAGCGCATTGTTCGACACCGGGCCATCGCGCCACCAGCGCAGCTGGCTGCCGAGGTTGAACGCGACCAGCCCGGCCAGCACCACGAACATCGCGGGCAGCGGCAGCGCGATGCCCAGCCCGAAGTGGACCACGAAGATGGTGACCACCTGCCCGACCACCGCGATCCAGCGCAGCTGGATCAGCTGCTGCATGTTGCGCAGGCCAGTGCTGTCCTGCCACGACGCCTCCATGAGGCTCGACGCACGCGCGGCATCGGGACGCAGGGCGGCGTCGGCGGTGGTTTCAGCGTTGCGGGATGGCGCCTGCATGGTGGAAATCTCCTCGCTGCTCCCGATCTTGCCGCAAACGCCGTCCGGAAACGACCAGTCGCCACGCCGCGAACGCGGTCAGCAGGGCCATGCCGAACCAGGTCAGCGCATACGAGAGGTGCGGGTCGCGGAAGCGGACCACGGTCATCCCGGCGCGAGGCCAGCGCGCATCTCCGGCAACCGCAGGGCCGGCGACGGAGAAGGCATCGACGAAGAACGGGGCGACCTCGGCGGCAGGCAGCGCGCCCGCACGGGCGATCGCTGCCACGTCGCGGGAGTACCAGCGCCCGGCCGCAGGATCGTTGCGGCGCAGGAAGCCGCCGACGGGCTCGGTCGTGCGCAGCAGCCCGATCACCGTCACCCGTCCGGCGGGCCGCGGCGCGGGCTCGGCATCGAGCGGAACGAAGCCGCGGTTGACCAGCACGATGTCGCCGCCTTCGGTGCGGAACGCCGCCATCGACCAGTGACCGGCGCCCAGTGCGGTGACCGCCTGCGCACGCACCTCGGGCATGGGAATGAAGCGCCCGTCGAGTTCGACGCGCCGGTAAGCATCGCGTTCGTCGCTCACGCCGGCCCAGTCGGCACGCGCCGGCGGTGGGGCCGGCGCTGCGCGCAGGCGGGCATCGACCCGCTCGATCAGCGCGTGCTTCCAGCTCATGCGCTGCAGTTGCCACACGCCCAGCGCGACGAAACCGGTGAACGCCAGCGCGAGCGCCGAGCCCAGGGCCAGCGTCCAGACCGAACGCACGCGCCGGTGACCGTTGTCACGGGCGGGCTCGCGGTTCACGGCGCGGCCTTGAGCATCTCTTGCATGTCGTGGACGCCCGGCATCATGTTGCTGTTGAGGTGATACATCACCCACAGCGAGCCGGACAGCACGATGACGACCAGCACGGCGGTGAACACCAGGGCGAGCAGGTTCCAGCCACCCTCGGATTTCGTGTTCATGTGCAGGAAGTAGACCATGTGCACGACCACCTGCACCGCCGCGAACAGCAGCAGCACCACCGCTGCGACGCGCGAATCGGAGAACGTCTTCGTCATGACGAGGGCGAACGGAATCGCGGTCAGCACCACCGACAGCACGAAACCGTTGAGATATTCGCGCACCGAGACGTGGGGAATGCCGTCGTCGTGGTGCGAATGGTCGTCGCGGTGTGCGTGGTCGGCGTCATGTGCATGCAGGTCGTCCATGGCGCCGCTGTTCACGGGTACGTTGTTCATGGGAGCGTGCCCATCAGGTAGACGAAGGTGAAGACGCCGATCCAGACGACGTCGAGGAAATGCCAGAACATCGACAGGCAGGCGATGCGGCGCATGTTCGCGCGGGTCAGGCCATGGCGACCCACCTGCACGCACAGCACCACCAGCCAGATCACGCCGAACAGCACGTGCAGGCCGTGCGTGCCGACCAGGGTGAAGAACGAGGAGAGAAACGCGCTGCGCTGCGGGCCCGCGCCGAGATGCAGCAGGTGCGCGAACTCGTAGATCTCGACCGCGAGAAACGCGAGGCCGAGCACGCCGGTCGCCAGCAGCCAGCCGATCACGCCGCGCGTGCTGCGGTTCTGCATCGCGATCATCGCGAAACCGTAGGTGATCGACGACACCAGCAGGATCGCGGTGTTGATCGCGATCAGCGACAGGTCGAACAGGTCCGCGCCGGACGGGCCTGCGGCGTAGCTGCGACCGAGCACGCCGTACGTCGCGAACAGGCAGGCGAAGATCATCAGGTCGCTGAGCAGGTAGATCCAGAACCCGAGCAGCGTGCCGTTCTCCGGATGGTGACGACCTTCCGTATCGAGGAAGATCGGCCGACCGTCAGGATGGTTCAGTGCGATGGACTCAGACACGGGCCACCTCCAGCTGCGCTGTGCGTGCCTGCTCGGTGGCAGTCACTTCGTCTGCGGGGATGTGGTAATCGCGGTCGTAATCGAAGCTGTGCCAGATGGCGTACGCGACCAATGCGACCAGCGCTGCGATCGCCAGCCACCACACGTGCCAGATGAGGGCGAAACCGCAGGCCGCGCTCAGCACCGACAGCACCACGCCTGCCCCTGTGTTCCTGGGCATGTGCACCGGCAGGAAGCCACCGGTCGGGCGCTGGAAACCGCGACGCTTCATGTCCCACCAGGCATCGCTGTCGTGCACCACCGGGGTGAACGCGAAGTTGTAGGCCGGCGGCGGCGAGGAGGTCGACCACTCCAGGGTGCGCCCGTCCCACGGATCGCCGGTGACGTCGCGCAGTTGTTCGCGACGACGGATGCTGATGAAGATGCAGAACAGGAACGCGGCGATGCCGATGGCGATGAGCACCGCGCCGAACGCGGCGATCTGGAACCAGATCTGCAGCGACGGATCATCGAAGTGGCTCATGCGGCGCGTGACGCCCATCAGGCCCAGCACGTACAGCGGCGTGAAGGCGAACCAGTAGCCGGCGAGCCAGAACCAGAACGAGACCTTGCCCCAGAAGTCGTCGAGCCTGAAGCCGAACGCCTTCGGGAACCAGTGCGTCATCGCCGCGAACAGGCCGAAGACCACGCCGCCGATGATCACGTTGTGGAAGTGCGCGACCAGGAACAGGCTGTTGTGCAGCACGAAGTCCGCCGGCGGCACCGCGAGCAGCACACCGGTCATGCCGCCGACCACGAAGGTGACCATGAAGCCCATGGTCCACAGCATCGGCACCTCGAAGCGGATACGGCCGCGATACATGGTGAACAGCCAGTTGAAGATCTTCGCGCCCGTCGGGATCGAGATGATCATCGTGGTGATGCCGAAGAACGAATTGACGCTGGCGCCCGAGCCCATGGTGAAGAAGTGGTGCAACCAGACCAGGTACGACAGCACGGTGATGCACACGGTGGCGTACACCATCGACGAATAGCCGAACAGGCGCTTGCCCGAGTAGGTCGACACGATCTCGGAGAACACGCCGAACACCGGCAGGATCAGGATGTACACCTCCGGATGACCCCAGATCCAGATCAGGTTGACGTACATCATGGCGTTGCCGCCGAGATCGCTGGTGAAGAAGTTCGTGCCCAGGTAGCGATCCATCGTCAGCAGCGCGAGCACGGCGGTCAGCACCGGGAACGACACCACGATCAGCACGTTGGTGCACAGCGATGTCCAGGTGAACACCGGCATCTTCATCAGCGACATGCCCGGCGCGCGCATCTTCACGATGGTCACCAGCAGGTTCACGCCGGACAACAATGTCCCGACCCCCGCGATCTGCAATGACCAGATGTAGTAATCGACACCGGTCGATGGGCTGAAGGCGATGCCCGAGAGTGGCGGCATCGCCAGCCAGCCGGTGGCCGCGAATTCGCCGAAGAACAGCGACATCATCACCAGGCCCGCGCCGCTTGTGGTCATCCAGAAGCTGAAGTTGTTGAGGAACGGGAACGCCACGTCGCGCGCGCCGATCTGCAGCGGCACCAGGTAGTTCATCAAACCGGTCACCAGCGGCATGGCGACGAAGAAGATCATGATCACGCCGTGGGCGGTGAAGATCTGGTCGTAGTGATGCGGCGGCAGGTAACCGAGGTTGTCGCCGAAGGCGATGGCCTGTTGCAGGCGCATCATCAGCGCATCGGCGAAGCCGCGCAGCAGCATCACCAGGCCCAGCACCATGTACATGATGCCGATCTTCTTGTGGTCGATGCTGGTGAACCACTCCTTCCAGAGGTAGCCCCACAGCCGCTGTTTCGTGATGACGGCGAACAGCGCGATGCCGACGAGCATGGTGCCGATGAAGGTGGCCATGACGATCGGATCGTGCAGCATGGGGATCGCATCCAGGGACATGCGTCCGAGGAGCGGCGAGTGTTCGATGGCGGCGCTGTCGATGGACATCGTGGTGTTCCGGGAACGAATCGGGACTGTTGATCAAAAACTGCGTACGGGGCGAGGACGTTGGCGAAACGCGTCAGGGCGCCTTCAGGCCACCAACGACGGGAGAGATGGCAGCCAGTCGTGCGGTTTCCGGCGTGCAGACTGCGGCCGACACATAGGCGCCAAGGCGAGGATCCCCGCGACGCGGCATCGCCAGCGCGCCGAGGCCGTCCATGCCCAGCCCGCCGGCCGCATCCATCGCCATCATCTGGTCCATGCACAGGCGCGCGGTATCGACGCATCGGTTCAGGATCGCCTTGTAGAGCCCCTCGTCGACGCGCGAGAAATGGCGCACCGGCTCGCGCTTGCTCGGCTTTTCCAGCTCGAGGTAAGCGGCGCGCGTGAGAGCGCCGTCCGCCGCGCGCGCATCCGCGACCCAGCGATCGAAATCGCCCTCAGACAGGCCATGGAAGCGGAAGCGCATGTGCGAGAAACCCGCACCGCTGTAGTTCGCGGAGAAACCTTCGTATTCGCCGGGCGCGTTGATGACCGCGTTGAGGTTCGACTCCATGCCGGGCATGCCGTAGATCATTCCCGCCAGCGCCGGCACGTAGAAGGTGTTCATCACCGAAGAGGCCGTGATCTTGAAGTGCACCGGCCGGTCGACCGGCACCGCCACCTCGTTGACTGCGGCCACGCCCTGTTCCGGATAGATGAACAACCATTTCCAGTCGAGCGCGACGACCTGGATTTCAAGGGGTTTCACGTCCGCGGGCACCGGCCTGCCGTCGGCGATGCGATCCAGCGGCCGATACGGATCGAGCAGGTGCGTGCTGATCCAGGTCACCGCGCCCAGCGCGATGATGATGAGCAGCGGCACGCCCCAGATCACCAGTTCCAGCTGCGTGGAATGGTCCCAGTCCGGTGCGTAGGTGGCACTGCGGTTGGACGCGCGGTAGCGCCAGGCGAACCACAGCGTGAGCGCGATCACCGGGACGATCACGATCAGCATCAGCAGCGTGGCGACCACGATCAGGTCGCCCTGGCGTCCGGCGATGTCGCCGGACGGCTTCAGGACCACCAGGTCGCAGCCGGATAGCAGCATGGCGACGGCCAGCAGGGCAGTCGGCATGAGCGCGGCGCGAAGGAATCGAGGGAGATAGGTCATGGCGGACATGAATCGCGGTCGTTTTTGATCGCGGTCAATGTAGTCCCGCACCGCATCCCCGAGTATTGGACGTTTTGTCCTATCCCCTGCGCGCCCCGGTTCTGTCAGGCTTTCATCCGGAAAGACACCCGACCCACACCCGAGAGCCGCCCCCGATGTCCTCCGCCACCGGCCCCACCGCATCCACGCACGATCACGGCACGCGCGCACATCCCGATGTGGCACCGGGCGAAATCGCCGTCGGCGTCGTCGTCGGGCGCGCATCGGAGTATTTCGACTTCTTCGTGTACGGCATCGCCTCGGCGCTGGTATTCCCCGCCGTGTTCTTCCCGTTCATGGATCGGCTGCAGGGCACGCTGTATTCGTTCGCGATCTTCGCACTGGCCTTCGTCGCGCGTCCGCTGGGCACGATCCTGTTCATGTCGGTGCACACGCGGTGGGGACGCGGCGCGAAGCTGACCTCGGCCTTGTTCTTGCTCGGCACCGCCACCGCCGGCATGGCCTTCCTGCCCGGTTACGCGACGCTTGGCAGCCTCTCCATCGTGCTCCTGGCGGTGTTCCGGGTGATCCAGGGCATCGCGCTCGGCGGATCGTGGGATGGCCTGCCGTCGCTGCTCGCGCTGCACACGCCGAAGGAACGACGGGGCTGGTACGCGATGCTCGGCCAGCTCGGCGCGCCGGTCGGCTTCATCGTCGCCGCCAGCGTGTTCGCCTTCCTGTACGCGAGCCTGGAAGAGCGCGATTTCCTCGCCTGGGGCTGGCGCTATCCGTTCTACGTCGCATTCGCGATCAACGTGGTCGCGCTGTTCGCACGGCTGCGCATCGTCGTCGCCGAGGAATACCAGGGCCGCATGGGCGAACTCGAACTGGAA
Organism: Lysobacteraceae bacterium; assembly: GCA_036404915.1. GTDB lineage: Bacteria > Pseudomonadota > Gammaproteobacteria > Xanthomonadales > Xanthomonadaceae > Lysobacter_I. The sequence continues at coordinate 267,263 of DASWYO010000048.1, read as the reverse complement.
CCCACGCCGGTCGGCGAACTGTTCCGCGCCAAGGGCCAGCACGTGGTGATCGGCGCGTTCGCCGCGCTCGCAAGCTACGCCCTGTTCCACATCGTCACCATCTTCCCCTTGTCGTGGATCCTGCTCTATTCCGACCAGTCGATCGTCGACTTCCTGCTGGTGCAGATCATGGGCGGATTCATCGCCGCCGGCGGCATCGTCGCGTCCGGCCTGATCGCGGACCGCATCGGTCGCGCACGCACGCTCGGCGGGCTGGCGATCGTCATCGCGATGTTCAGCGGCTTCGCGCCGACGCTGATGGAAGGCGGCACAGTCGGCCAGAACGCCTTCATCCTGATCGGTTTCGCGCTGCTGGGCCTGTCCTACGGCCAGGCCGCCGGCGCGGTCACCGCCAACTTCGGCCGTCGCTACCGCTACACGGGCGCCGCACTGACCTCGGACCTCGCCTGGCTGATCGGCGCCGCCTTCGCGCCCTTGGTCGCCCTGGGCCTGTGCGCCTATTTCGGCCTCGCCTGGCTCGGCGCCTACCTGCTCTCCGGCGCCATCGGCACGCTCGCCGCGCTGGGCATCAACCGAGCGCGCAATTTCAAGAGTTGATCCTGCGCCAGCACATGGTCAGGGCAGCCATCGATGCTGCCGACGCATCGGCCAAGGTGCGTGCTGACCAATGGGCGAACGCCCCGAGCCATCTTCGGTCATCGTTCAACACGCCCCGGCTGCTGCCCCCTTCCGCATGCTTCATCCGGGATGAGGCCAGCAGATCATCATCGCTCATGAAAAACCCCGCTTCATGACGGCGCAGGGCGACGCCACTCAATCACATCCGAAGCAGCGACAGTGCAGGATCGAGCACGCGCATCGGCTACCTCTTCGACACGATCAAGCCGCACGGAAGATGCTGTTCAGCTTCGGACTTGGCATGCCGTGCAATTAGCACGATGGATTCAAACTCCGGCTGATAAGTCTCGAAGAATGCGCCAGAGCCCGTAATGACGGGCTGAGTCGACCCAGGATTCCTGCTTTTTGCCCACACGCGCACCACCTCTGCGTGAGCGAAAATCAAGCCCGCAACCGTTTAAGGGTGTATGGTGACGCACCACTGGCCAACGGACCCGCTCTGTGGAAGGCCAACCCTCCAGGCGCATTCTTGACACGCTGCAGCATCGCGCCAACGGTCACCCTGGCGCTGGCGGCGCAGCCGCATGTGTGACAGCGTTGTGCGAGGAAATCTGCACCGCGCTCACGCCGATCGTGGGTCCGCGTGGCGTAGCAGCGCTTTACAAGCGAAGCCTGTTTCTGACCAGTCACGAGCATCCGGTGTTGCTGGGCCTGCACCTGTCTGTCCAGCAGAACACCGATCTTTCCGCGTTGACGGCGACACTGATGCCGTTGAGCGAAAGCGAGGCGACCCAAGTGGGTGCCGCATTCCTGTCGTCCTTCTACGAGTTGCTTGCCAGCTTGATAGGACCTTCGCTCACGGAGCGAGTATTGCATTCATTGTGGGATCGCCCGTTGAGACCCGCCCGCAATGGAGCCGTCACCATGAAGACCAAAGTAGTGATCCGTCGATTGTCGACCGGCGTTCCTGGTCTGGACGAGATTCTGGGCGGCGGCCTGCCGGAATTCTCTTTCAATCTCATTGCCGGCCCGCCTGGCTGCGGCAAGACGACGCTGGCCCATCAGATGATGTTTTCCTTGGCCACACCCGAGCGTCGCGCGCTGTATTTCACCGTCCTGGGCGAGCCGCCCCTGAAGATGCTGCGCTACCAGCAGCAGTTCGACTTCTTCGATACCGACGCGATCGATCATGCCATCCGCTTCGTCAACCTCTCCGACGATACCCTGGGCGGCGATCTGGATCTGGTGCTGGAACGGATCGTGAAGGAAGTCGAATCCTTCAATCCGACACTGGTGTTCGTCGATTCCTTTCGTTCCGTCGTTCTCGCCGGAAAGCACAGCGAGAATCCGCGCAACACCCTGCAGCAGTTCGTCCAGCAACTGGGCATGACCATGACCAGCTGGCAGGCCACCACCTTCCTCATCGGCGAATACTTCACCGAGACCGACCCCAATCCGGTGTTCACCGTTTCCGACGGGCTGATCTGGCTGCGGCAAAGCGTGGTTCGCAACTCCATGGTCCGGAAAATCGAGATCATGAAAATGCGGGGGCAGCCGACATTGCCTGGACTGCATACTTTTCGCATCACCAGCGCCGGGATCGAGGTTTTCGCGCCCGCGCTCGCCCCTCCAGCGACCGAATTCGAATCCAGTACTCCGGACGATTCGCCTCGCCCCCGGGCCAGGATGGGCATCCCCCGACTCGACGACATGCTTGGAGGCGGCTTGCCGCGGGGCTATTCGTTGCTCGTGGCCGGACCATCGGGCTCGGGCAAGAGCATCCTCGCCGCTGCGTTCCTGGCCGAAGGCGCACGGCTCGGGGAAACCGGGGTGATCGCGGCCTTCGAGCAACGCCCCACCCATGCCCGCTCACCGGGTATTGCTGCGCTGATCAAGAGCGGCCAAGTCGGATTGGTCGACAGCCGCGCTCCAGACCTTTCGCAGGATGAAACGCTGCAGCTGTTGCTCGCTGAAATCCGCCGGCTCAACGCGACCCGGGTGGTCATCGACTCCCTGTCCGGCTTCGAACTCGCACTCGCACCCGCATTCCGCGATGACTTCCGGGAAAACCTGTCCCGCATGGTCATGGCATTGGCTGCCTCCGGCGTGACGGTATTGATGACGTCCGAGCTGGAGGACCGATACACCGATCTGCGTTTCAGCCCCTATGGCACCGCCTTCATGACCGATGCAATCATCGTCCAGCGCTACATCGAGGTCGATAGCCGGTTGCTGCGCGTCATCGCCGTCGTGAAGCTGCGGGCGAGTGCGCATTCCAACGAACTACGCCTGTTCAGCATCGACGATGCCGGCCTGCAGATTGGTGATCGAGTGCCGGAGCAAGAGGGACTGTTGGGCGGTCGACCGACCCGCAAGCACTCGCCGGCTACCGACTTCATCGATGCCGACGACCCATCCAATCAGCCGCCCCCCCTTCCGTGACCTCGCCTCAGCCCGATCCGTCGATCGAGGAACGCGTCGCCAAGGCGACGCACGATTTGTCTGACCTCAAAGCCGAGGCCGATGAGGTCGGAGCGCGATTGATCCAGGCGCAGGCGGATCACGTCCAGCTCAGCGGGGATATTCGATCGGCCGAGCAACTGCTTGAGAGCATGGATTCCGGGCAACTGATGGAGGCCAATCAGAACCTGGTGTTCTCCAGCCTGCGCGCCCAGGCCGCTGCCGACCATTGCGCTGAAGAACTGAAGGAAGTGTCTCGATCAGCGGAATTGGACGTGCTGACCGCATTGCCGAATCGCGGGCTGTTGCTTGATCGGTTCGCCCAATCGATCGCCGGGGCACGGCGCGACGGCTACCGATTGGCGCTGCTCTTCGTCGACATGAACAACTTCAAGTCGATCAACGACTCCCTCGGCCATGCCATGGGCGATCAAGTGCTTCAAATTGCCGCGCGCCGCATGGTGTCGGTGGTACGGGAAGTGGATACGGTGAGTCGTCATGGCGGGGACGAGTTCCTGATCCTTCTGAACGATATCGCTTCCGCATCGGATGCCGAACTGGTCGCGCAGAAGGTGTCATCGGCCTTGGAAATGCCCTGTCAAATCGGAGAGCACGTCTTCCGGCTGGCTGCCAGCATCGGCATCTGCCTGTATCCCGATGACGGCGACACGCCACAATTGCTCATCGATCGTGCAGATGCGGCCATGTATCGGGCAAAGCGATTGGGGTCGACCAGCTGCATGTTTCATGCCGATGGCGTCGACGACGATGCGCATGACCCGGCCATTCGCAATCACCCGATCAATTCCTATGACATCGCCTACGCCACCAATCAGCGTCGTGCGAGCATGTTGCGTGAAGCCAACGAGCAGTTGGTGATGGCTGCGCTCAGCGCGCAGGATCTTCAAGCAGCGGCCGAACATTCCCAGCAAAGGCAGAAGGAATTCCTGGCGCTCGTTGCGCACGAACTTCGCAATCCGTTGACCCCATTGGGCGTCGCCGTGTCCTTGCTTCGTGGTTCGGATGCCCAGAGCCAGGCGCGGATGCAACGCATCATCGAGCAGCAGCTTGCCCATATGTCTCGATTGATCGGCGACCTGCTGGATCTTTCACGATCCAGTACAGGCAAGCTGCGCCTCCATTTCCGCGATGTGGATCTCCTGGAACTCATCAACGACGTGGCACGCGCATCCCGCCACGCCATGGACACTCGCCTTCAGCGCTTCCATCTCGACCTTCCCTTGCAGCCGATCACCCTGGTAGCGGACCCGATCCGCTTGTCGCAGATCCTGAGCAATCTGCTAGACAACGCATCCAAGTACACGCCCGAGGGCGGTGAAATCCACCTGACCGCCGGCATGCGAGGGGAGAACGTCGTCATCAGTGTCGCGGACAATGGGATCGGCATCAGCGCCGCAGGTCTGTGGCGGGTCTTTGAACCCTTCGCGCAGGACACGCATGCAATGGCGTTCAATGGCCAAGGTCTTGGCATCGGTTTGACCGTCGTCAAGGAGCTGGTGGAAGGCCACGGGGGCACGGTCGATGTCGTCAGTGCCGGGGTTGGACTCGGGAGCGAGTTCGTCCTCACACTGCCACTCAAGCACAATCGAGACCAGGAACCGAGCGACTAGGTTCGCACCTGCTGCATGACGCCATTTCCGGCTTTCAAGCCGATGGCCAGTTGGAAAGTTAGGCCTTGAACTGCGAGCCGATGTCGGCAGGTACGACACGCGGATCACGCAGGCGCCACGATGCCGTGATCGACTGCGATCATCAGGCGTCCGAGTCGACGACCATTGGCCAGAGCATCGCTGACGAAATCCATGATCCAGACCGCGTTGAGGCCACTCGCCTGCCTCATGGTCTGACGTTCGGGCACTGGCCGCCTGACCTTCCTGAGGTGCCGCACAGCGAGGCTTGCCTCACTGCACAACGGCTTCCGCTGGCAGGCGGAACAGTGGCAGTCCATTTGCATGCTGGGTCGCCATGGCACGAGTGCGTCAGCTGGGCCCCGAAAAGCAGAAAAGCCACCCTTCTGACAGGGCGGCTTTCCGTGTTTTCTTCCGTGCTGGCCGGAAGGTTTGCAATTAAAAACGGCCCAAGCCGTTGATTTAATTGGTGGGCGGTACAGGGTTCGAACCTGTGACCCCTACCATGTCAAGGTAGTGCTCTACCGCTGAGCTAACCGCCCATTCTGGGATGCATCAGTGCTGCGTCCCGGAAGGCCGGCAATCATAGCACCGGTCTTGCCGCAACGGAACCACCCTCCAGCCGAAAAAACCGCTTGAGCATCCGATGGGTGACGCCATAGGCCACGCCCGCCAGCAGCACCCAGCACACCAGCAGATGCACAGCGGGTGGACCGAACTGCCTGCCGAAGAAGGGGTCGGCCCAGGCGAAATTGACGTTGTCCGCCGCCGGCGCCAGCCAGCGACCCGCCAGCATCGCCAGCGCGGCGATCACCGCCTGCAGCGCCCAGCCGCGCGGGTCGTAGCCGACGCGGCGCAGGATCGCCCAGAGCAGCAGCGGCCAAACGACGTGGTACAGCGACAGCAGGCGCGCCGGCAACGGGCACGTCGGATCCCACATGTAGGACGTCCCACCGTAAAGGAAATCGCCGGTGAGCAGCCTCCAGCCGACGTCGACCATCCAGGCCAGCGCGATGATCGGCGCCGCCACGGCCTGGCTGGCGACCAGCAGGCGGCTGCGCGCGATGAGCGCCAGCGCGGTGAGGATCACGCCGATGTTGCACAGGAACAGGAAGTTCAGCGCGCCGTACGCGGACTGGTAGACCGGCAGGTAGACCAGCAGCCACAGCACGCCGAGCCAGCCCCAGCGGGGCATGTCGCGCGGCGGCACCGCAGCGCTCATCCGAGGCTCGCTTCCTTCAGCTTGCGGATCTCGTCGCGCACGCGCGCGGCATCCTCGAACTCCAGATCGCGCGCATGCTGGTACATGACCTGCTCCAGCGTCGCGATCTTCGCAGCCGCCTGCGACGGCGAGAGCGCGGCGTAGTCTTCCGCCGGCTCGGCCACGCGCTGGGTGCGGCCGCGCCCTTTCTTCTCGCCGGGCGCGGGCTCGGCGCGCGCGCCTTGCATCACGTCCATGATGTCGCGGCGCACCGACGTGGGCACGATGCCGTGCTCGGCGTTGTACTCGAGCTGTTTCTCGCGACGGCGGCTGGTTTCGTCGAGCGCGGCCTGCATCGATCGCGTTATGTTGTCGGCGTAGAGGATCGCCTTGCCGCGCACGTTGCGCGCCGCGCGGCCGATGGTCTGGATCAGCGAACCGGCCGAACGCAGGAAGCCCTCCTTGTCCGCGTCGAGGATCGCGACGAGCGACACTTCGGGCATGTCCAGCCCTTCGCGCAGCAGGTTGATGCCGACCAGCACGTCGAACACGCCCAGGCGCAGGTCGCGGATGATCTCGACGCGCTCGACGGTTTCGATGTCGGAATGCAGGTAGCGCACCTTCACTCCATGGTCGCCGAGGTATTCGGTCAGGTTCTCCGACATGCGCTTGGTCAGCGTGGTCACCAGCACGCGGTCGCCCATCGCCACGCGCTCGTGGATCTCGCCGAGCAGATCGTCGACCTGCGTGCCCACCGGCCGGATCTCGACGTCGGGATCGATCAAACCGGTCGGTCGCACGACCAGCTCGACCACCTGCCCCTCCGATTTCTCCAGCTCGTACTTGCCGGGCGTCGCCGAGACGAAGATGGTGCGCGGCGCGCGACCTTCCCATTCCTCGAAGCGCAGCGGCCGGTTGTCGAGCGCGGACGGCAGGCGGAAGCCGAACTCCACCAGCGTTTCCTTGCGCGAACGGTCGCCCTTGAACATCGCGCCGATCTGCGGAACGGTGACGTGTGATTCGTCGACCACCAGCAGCGCGTCCGGCGGCAGGTAGTCGAACAGGCAGGGCGGCGCCTCGCCCGGCATGCGCCCGGTGAGGTGGCGCGAATAGTTTTCGATGCCGGTGCAGAACCCGACCTCGGCCATCATCTCCAGGTCGAACTGGGTGCGCTGGCCGAGACGCTGCGCCTCGACCAGCTTGTTGGCAGCGTAGAGCTGTTCGCTGCGTTCGCGGAACTCGACCTTGATCGCCTCGATCGCCTCCAGCACGGTGCGGCGCGTGGTCACGTAGTGCGATTTCGGATAGATCGTGTAGCGCTGCAGCTTGCGCACGCTCTCGCCGGTCAACGGGTCGAACTGGGTCAACTGCTCGATCTCGCCGTCGAACAGTTCGATGCGCAGCGCCTCGCTGTCGGACTCGGCCGGATGCACGTCGATCACCTCGCCGCGAACGCGATACGTGCCGCGCCGCAGTTCGGTGTCGTTGCGGCTGTACTGCATCTCGGTGAGGCGGCGGATCAGCTCGCGCTGGTCGATGCGCTCGCCACGCACCATGTGCAGGACCATGCGGAAGTATTCGTTCGGATCGCCCAGGCCGTAGATCGCCGAGACGGTGCAGACGATGATCGCGTCGCGCCGCTCCAGCAGCGCCTTGGTCGCGGACAGTCGCATCTGCTCGATGTGTTCGTTGATCGAGCTGTCCTTCTCGATGAAGGTGTCGCTGGAGGGGATGTAGGCTTCCGGCTGGTAGTAGTCGTAGTAGCTGACGAAGTATTCGACCGCGTTGTGCGGGAAGAACGCCTTGAACTCGCCGTAGAGCTGCGCCGCGAGCGTCTTGTTGTGCGCCATCACCAGGGTCGGCTTCTGCACGGCCTGGATCACGTTCGCGATGGTGTAGGTCTTGCCCGAGCCGGTCACGCCGAGCAGCGTCTGCCGCGCCACCCCGCCCTCGAATCCGTCGATCAGCGCCTCGATCGCCTGCGGCTGGTCGCCGGCCGGTGAATAAGGTGCCTCGAGCAGGAACGGCGCGTCGGACATCGGGCGCGGAAATTCGACCTTTCCATCGGTCATCGCGTCGGTCATCGCGTCTGGCTTTGCGTCGGTCATCGGGGGCTTCGGCAGGGGAACTTCGAGAGGATAGCAGCCCGCCATGGCAGGGCTTGTCAGCAGCGGACGCGGGGTTTTCCTACGCTCAGGCAGGCGGCACGCCGATGCACCGGGCAAGACGCCGAGGCCAGACTGCCGGCATCCACACACCCACCCGGAGCCGCGCCATGAACACCCTGCTTCGCCAGCCTCGCCACGCCATGCGTGGCTTCACCCTGCTCGACATGCTCATCGCCGTGATCATCCTCGCCCTCGTCCTCGGCATCGCGATCCCGGGCGTGACCCACGCCGTCGCCCGGGTGCGGGCGGTATCGGCGCGGACCGCATTGACCGCAGCCTTGATCGATGCCCAGCGCAACGCCACCGTGCTGGGCCGGCAGGTGGTCGTCTGCGCAGGCAATGACAGCGGCTGCAGCGGCGGCACCGACTGGAGCGAGGGCTGGATCGTGTTCATCGACGACGACTACGACCGCCAGCGAGGCCCGGTGGAGCGCGTCGTCCGCCGGGAATCCAGGCTGCCTCGCGGCGTCGGCCTGCGCGGCACCGTCGGGCGCAGTCGCGTGGTCTACCTGCCCAATGGCAGCAATGCCGGCTCGAACGCCACCTTCACCCTCTGCGATCGCCGCGGCCCGCAGGACGCCGAACGGCTGATCCTCGCCAATGGCGGCCGCCTGCGACGGGATCGCGCCGAAGCGGCCCCGGCGGTCGCCTGCGTCGCCGGGCTGTGACGACACGCCCATCCGACCTTCCTGCTGTCCGGACGCTTGATCGCGCCGGCGCAGCCCATTAAGATACGCCTCCCCGCCCGAATAGCTCAGCCGGTTAGAGCACTTGACTGTTAATCAGGGGGTCGTTGGTTCGAGTCCAACTTCGGGCGCCATCTTCCGGAAAACCCGCGACGCGAGTCGCGGGTTTTCTTTTGGCCGCGCATCCGGGATCGACTGCGCAACCTGCCTGCATCACGATCGCGGCTTACTGCCTTCCTGAACGAAGAAAGCCCGCTCCGGAGAGCGGGCTTTCTGTGTGTCGCGAGCGCGGTGAGGTTACCAGCAGGTGTCGACCGACTCGCTGCCGGTCTTCGTCTTCACGCCCTGGTTGTTGATCGTCATCGTGCCGCAATAGGTGTCCACGACGGCCTGCCGTCCCTGCGGAAGCGCGCGGAGACGGTATGTCGTGCGCGTGGGCGCGCCATCCAGGGCCACCTGGTAGTGGTTGGTGACGTCCTGCCCAGCCTGACAGGCCGGGAGCGTGACAGCCACGCCACCGGGCGTCGTCTGGTCATAGCGCAGGTTGGTCGTGTAGAAGCGCTCCATGAACTGCTGCATTTCCAGCAGGCAGCCCTTGGCGGCTTCGCGCCGGGTCTTGATCACGTGGTTCTGATAAGCGGGATAGGCGATCGCCGCCAGGACCGAGATGATCAACACGACGATGACCATCTCGACCAGGGTGAAACCCTGGACGCGACGCGAAGACACGGATGCAGATGAACGATGGGAAGTCATGGTCAGTTCCGTACGATTTCACGCCAGGAGATGCGCCCGCTGAAGTATTCCTGCGGCACCGGCACGCTGGCCGGGCCCAGGGCGCCGTTCACGATGCATTGTCCGTCAACGCACACCGGGTCCGTCAACAGGCCCACGCCCGGATCGAAGGATCCGACGTTGGTGCCGGTGCCGGGGCCGCCGCCGAGGAGGTCGTTGCTGAAGTTGCCGTCGAAGTTCGTGTCGAAGAAGCCCGCACGGATCGAGGTGCCCGTGTAGGCATCGATCGCGTTCAGGTAACCGCGGCCCGGTGTGCAGGGGTTGCTGGTGTTCGGAATCACGCTCGACGCGATGAGCACGTCGCGCAGGATCTGCGGTTCACCGATCATGCGCTCGCCTTCACGCGTGTTGCCGGGCGGCAGATCGAGGTCGACATACCAGCCCTTGCTGTTCACGGGCAGCGTGCCGCTCGGCTCGAAGGCGCGTCGCTTGGTCGCGGCATCGTAGATCGCGATGTTGCGCGAGGTCAGGTTGCTGCGAGTGAGCGAGCTGGTGTTGTTGCTGTCCTGTATGCCGTACCAGGTCTGCAGGCTGTCATCCAGCAGGTCGGTGGTCGTCAACAGGCGACCGGTACCGAAGAACACCCAGCGCTTCTCGGTGACCGGGTCGTAGGAGATGGTCACGCCACCGGTGATCGGCTGCGCGAGGCCGCCCGTGGGTGCATACAGCGGACGGTTGTCGGCCACGCCCCACGTTGCCGCGCTGGCGCTGCTGATGTCGAACTTCCAGACGTTGCCACGCAGATCGCCGGCATAGACGTAGTCGGTCTTGCCGTCGCCGTTCTCGTCCCAGCCGTTCGGCGCGGACAGGCCATTGGCACCGGAACCACCTGCAGGGGCTTCGATTTCGGCGATCTTGGCGCCGGTACGCACGTCGAAAATGAACAGCACGGCCTTGTCGCTGCTGCTGTTGATGCCGTTGGAGACCACCAGTCCCACGCTGCCATTGTTCAGCGTGGTAATGAAGGGTGCGCCCAACACCTGACCGAGGTTCGCTTCCGTGGTACCGGTCTTTTCCCACAGCACCTTGCTCTGATCGAAGGTCGCCGGGTTGGTGATGTCGAGGGCATACAAGCCCCGGCCGCCGCGACCGAGCGACCCGACCAGCACCTGCTGGGATGGGAAGTGGCGCTTGGTCGACGCGACCAGCGGACCATCCACGTAGAACTTGTGGTTGTAGTCCGGGTCAGCGTACTCCTTGAGCTTGTTGAAGTCCTGGCCATTGGGGACGTAGGCGAAACGCTCGATGCCCGTGGCCGCATCGAAGGCATGCAGCATGCCGTCGTTGGCGCCGATGAACACCGTTTCCTGCGTCAGCGAGGTCTTCACGTAGGCCGGAGAACTGTTGACGATGTCGCCGAGCACACTCTGCCGGTTGCGCAAGGTGCCGCCGGCATTGATGACCTGTTCGCGGCTGCGGTCGCCCTTGATGTAGTCGGCGATGTCCGAGGTCAGCACGGTCTGCTGAGCGCTGGTCGGGAACGTGGTGCCCGCAGAGCCGTTGTGGGTGAAGATGCGGCGGGAGCCCCAGGCGGGGATGGTCGCATTCCAGATGGGCGTGGTGCCGACACCCGCATTGGTCACCGGGTAGGCGCTGAGTTCGCCATACCACCTGCCGGTGAAATAGCGGGCGATGAAGACTTTCACGCCTGCAGCAGTCGAGCTGCCGGCCACCGAGGCGTTCGAGCCCGTGCCGCGACGCGAGGCGATCGCGCGCAGGGCGCTGCCGAGACCGTCGACGAACTGGTCCGGGTTGCCGGCGCTGACGAAGGCACCGCGACCATTCACGGCCGCATGGAACAGATCGTCGATGCGCTCCGAGTCTTCGGCATCGATCGGATTCGGCCAGGCCACGGTCTGGTTGTTGCGCACGCGGGTCATGGTGCTTTCGACATCGAGCGTGCCGCGCAGGCCGATGGAGATGCCGAAGGTCACCATGTGCTGCCAGAACGCCGGGTTGGACACCGACGACGGCACCGTATTGGTCAGGTCGCTGCGCAGGTCGCGCTTCCAGTAGTGCATCGCGACATCGGCCAGGGTGTTGTTCCAGGCATCGCTGAACGGTGCGCCAGCAGTGTAGGTGTAAGGCGGACCATCGGGACGCGAGATGGCGGTGCCGTTGCTGCCATCCGAATTGCCCATGCCGGCCACGGGCGCCTGACCTTCCGTATTCCAGAAACCGTCGGTCGTCAGGATGCTGAAGTTCTGTCGGCATTCGTACTGATTGGCCGTGGCCTGCGGTCCCCACGGGCCGCCTGCGCCGTTTTCCTCGTAATACTGGCCCGCGCGGATCAGCGCGGCCTTCAACGGCGTACCGTTGCTGGCCGTGGCATCGAACAGGCGATCGAACCACGTGTTGCGATTGGTGTTGCGGAACAGACCGTTGTCGGTGCCGACCGGGATCCGGTACTCGTCGCGCTGCCAGATCGTCGTGAAGCCGACGCGATAGGCGTTATCGGCATTGAAGATGCTGGTGTCATTGAAGGCATAGCTCACGCCGGCCTTCGCCACCTTGGTGCGGGTGCGGTGGTAGGTATACCAGTTGGCGAAGTTGACCTTTTCCTGGGCGACGTTGCGGGTCGTACCGCTCGGCCAGGTGAAACTGGTGATCGTGGTGCAATTGCCCGCCGTCGAAAAATTGCGGTTCGTCGCATTCCAGGTGCAGCGCTGGGCGCTACCGTCGGTCAGGAAGGTGTAGCGGGTGTACAGGCGCGCATCGTTCAGCGCGCCCGTCGTCGGCGGCACGTAGAAGGTCTGCACCGCTCCATTGAGGTTCGACGTGCCGGTGAGATGGGTGTTGCTGGTGGACACCGAGTCATAACTGTCGTTGCCCATGTAAGAGCCGTCGGCACTCTGCCAACCACGATAGGTCTGGTTCGGGTTGTAGTAGATCGTGTTGGTGATGTAGTTCTGGTCGTACATCGCATCCAGCGCGGTGCTGTTCGACCCGTAGTCGCTGTCTTTCGTGCGGTTGTCGCCGGTCGCATCCGACACCACGGTGCCGCCATCGCGGACGAGGCTGCTGATGGACGGGCTGTACATGTAGCGCCAGGCCATCGAACCCGAGTCATCGAGGATGAACCAGATATTGGGCGGTACGCCGTTGTTGGTCTGCATCGGCGTATCAGGCAGCGTGATGCCGGCGTGCACGGGCAACCCGAGCAGGGTCACCATGCAGGCGAACAGAGGCGCCAGCCAGGTCCTGGCAGACGAAGCCCGATGGGCACGGAACGTAGGGGTGCGGGAGGTCATCTCGGCATCTCTCGGTTATTTGCCGGCATACATCGTCTGCAGGATCACCGAGGCTCGGCCATCCTGCACGCTGCGCGACGTGACGCGGTAGCGCGGTGTCTCGCACTGCGGACTGCGCTTGTTTTCGGGGAGGGAGTCGCACTTGGGCCAATTCAGGCCAAGACCCAGCGTCTCGACGAAGTACTGCGGCGGATTCATGGTGGTGTCGACCACTGCAGCGGTCTGCCATCCAGCAAAGCCGGTATCGACCCAGCGATCGGTGGCACCCGCGACCGGCATCGCGCACAGGCCTGCGGCACAACCGCTGCCGGGGAAGGTCGGCGGAGGATCGAACCGGGTTTCGGCTTCGCGCAACCCGGCTTCGGCGACCTGGAATGCCATGCCGCGATCGAGGAGATTGGCGGTCATGCGCTCTTCCAGCACGGTGCCACGCAGGCTGGCCAGGCCGAGCAGGGTCATCAGCAGCAACAGGATCAGCACCACCACGAGGGTCGCACCCTGCTGGCTGGAACGGACGGAGAACGAACGGGACATTCGACGCGTCATGGCACTCGATTCCGGATGGTGGCGGTATGGACGATCACGCGCTGCAGGCGCGCGCCGCCGACGCCGGCGCGATCGGCGCTGGCCAGGTTGATCTGCGCCTGCACGGCGCTGACGGAGCGCCATGCGTCGGCTGCGATGGCGGCAGGGCCGACATAGGCACCGGCGCCCGTGACCAGATATTGCAGGGTGAGATCGTCGACGCCTTCAGCGACTTCCTGGCGACGCGCATCGATGACCGCGCCGCCCGCTCCGATCGGCACCCGGAACATCGAGTTGCCCTGGTTGGCATTGCGTCCGACGTACCAGCGCATCAGGCTCTGGCGCGCGATGATCGGGCTGGCCCGACCACTGGCGACATCCGGGTTGAAATTCTGGGTGCCGGCGTTGTCCACGGTGACCGTGTCGGTCACACCGGGCTGCGCCGCGGACACCGTGTAGACCGCCATGCGTGCGTTGTCGCAGACGACCAGGTTGTCGCCGACCGCGAAGGAATGGTCGATCGTGCTGAGACGGAACTGCGCGGAGGCAAGCGAATGCTGCGTGACCGACAGTGCGCTGGTCTGGTCGACCGAGATCAGATCGACGGCCTCGGTGCCCGCGATGCGGTTGCCCGTGGCGACGCCGAAGGGAAGTCCGGGCGTCGCGGTGGATGGGCCGTAACCAAAGACGCCGCGCAGCCAGCGATCCTTGAGGGTGGCGTCCGGCGTGGACTGGAAATTGAAGAAGGTCAGCGACTGGGTGCGACCGCAGGGATTGCCGCCGGTCTCGCGCACGTCGCGCGAGAACAACTCGTAGGCCATGCGGCTGCTTTCCTGCACGCGTCCGAGCGCTTCGGTGGCACGGTAGGTCTGGCGATTGGAGATGAAGATCGCGCCAGCGCTGCCGACGACCAGCAGCCCCAGCATGAGGGAGATCATCAACTCCACGAGGCTGAAACCACGTACGCGCGAACGCGGAGCCCGCTTGCTGCGTGCGATGGCGGTCTGCCGGGGGGGGCTCATTCGGCTCATATGCGGGAGGTCATCGAGAAGGTTTGGGCCGAAGCGGCGGCGCCACCGGCACGGGAGTCGTTCCAGCGAATGGTCACGGTGCAGAAGGGTGCCGCGCATGTGATCTGGCCGCAGGCCTCGGTGCCCAGGTCCTGCTGCATCGATGTGATCCAGGTCTGCTTGTCGTTGGCGGTCACGCTGCCGCCGGAGGGCGGGGCGCAGGTCATGGGCATGACATAGGCGCCCGCGCGTGCCTCGTTGGTATTGGCGCGCATCATGTCGAAGATCGAATGGGCATGGATCACGCCCTGGCTGCGCTCCAGCGAGCTCTGGCTGCTGCGCAGGGCGGTGGCCTGGAGTGCGGCGACGCCGAGCAGGCCGATGGACAGCACGAGCACCGCGACAAGCACTTCGATGAGGCCGACGCCGGCCACGTGGGCGGCGCGGCCCCGGATACGCGAACGATGGCGCGCGATGGGAGTGGAGGCGAATGTTTTCATCAGTTGTTACCGAAGGCTCCGTTGCAGACGCCGGCACCGTTGATCGGGGGGCGGACCGCGATGCGTCCACCGATGGCGATGTTCAGTTCCCGGATGTTGGTCTGCGGCTGGTTCGTCGGGAGACAGACGCGGATGTTGGCCGCAAGCAGCGCGTTGTTGCTGTAAGCCAGGCCATCGCCGCGGAAGGTGATGCGGTTGTTGATGATGTTGTTGCTGGCGCGCACTTCCAGCGGCACCTCGATGGTGCCGACGCGACGGATTTCGGCGGCATCGGGCAGATTGTTGGCATTGGCGTCGGTGAACACGATCCAGCCACGCCAGGGCACCGTGTTCGAGCAGGTCACCGCGTCCGCGCTCTGGCACAGGATGGTGCGGGCGTTGCTGCGGAGCGCCTCGCTGCGCGCGATCTGGAAGGCGGCGACCAGTTCGTTCGAGGCACCGGTCAGGCGGTTGCCGTTGGTCATGGTGGTGAACAGGGGAGCGGCGATGCCGATCACGACCGCCAGCACGCCCAACGTGACCATCAGCTCGATCAGGCTGAAACCATGGCTGCCGCGATGGCGCGCGCCCATGGCGGAACTTCTTCGACGGATGATGCCCATCTCACCTCCAGACTCGTTGCGGGCAGGATAGGCGGCGCCCCGGGTGGTCGCCAGCACATGGCGACCCGGGGCCGATGGGCGGCCGGCACCGTGGCATGAGCGGCACCGGCCTTGTGACCCCTGCCCGAAAGACCACGGCAGCGGGCATGATGGCGGCATGACGCCCGCCGTTCCGCCTGCACGCTCCGCCGCCGAGCCATCGAGCCGCGCGCCCTCCCCGCTCGACGCCCTGTGGCAGGGCAGCGTGGTGATCTGGGTGGTGCTGGCGGCGGAAGGCCTGGCCGCCATCCTCACCCTGGCTGCGGACGAGCCGCAGGGGCGCTGGATCCGCTTTGGCCTGCTTTCGCTGATGGTGCTCTGGGTCTGCCTGCTGACGCTGGGCGCGCTGTACCTCCTGAGGGGGCGCCTGCGCGACGTGAAGCCCCTGTTCATCGCCTACATCACGGTGGCGCTTCTGGTGATGAGCGGCACGGCGGTGATGGTCGCCAGCAACCTCCTGCTGGGCGAGCTGTGGCGCGTGCCGGAACACGAGCGCATCGACGTGTACCTGCGCACGGTCGGCATCACCCTGATCGTGAGCCTGCTGGCGCTGGCGGCGTTCCAGAATCATTGGCGCGCGCGCCAGTTCGCGGTGCGCGCGAAGCAGGCGGAGCTGGCTGCGCTGCAGGCCCGGGTGCGCCCGCACTTCCTGTTCAACACGCTCAACACCGGCGCGGCGCTGGTGCACAGCCGCCCGGATGATGCGGAACAACTGCTGCTGGACCTGGCGGATCTGTTCCGCGCGGCGTTGGGAGGCCCCCGCGAGATCCCGCTGGTCGAGGAGTTTTCGCTGATCGAGCGCTATCTCGAGATCGAAGCATTGCGCTTCGGCGAGCGGCTCCGCGTGCGCTGGCGTGCGCCCGAGCCATTGCCCGACATCACGGTGCCGACGCTATCGCTGCAACCGCTGGTGGAAAACGCGATCAAGCACGGCATCGAGCGCATTCCGGGAGGCGGCGACATCGACATCCTCGTCGAGGAACGTGACGACATGGTCGTCATCGTGATCGAAAACCCGATGCCCGAATCGTCCGCCGGCAGTTCCGCCGGCCACAACGTCGGCCTGCCCTCCTCCCTCGCGCGCATCGAAGCGTTCACGGAGGGCTACGGCGGCGTGGTCGCCCACACCGCCGAGGGGCGCTTCACGGTGACGGTGAAGCTGCCCGCGAAAGGCTCGCGACCTCAGGCCACCACTTCGTAGCAAGGACGGTAGGCGCCCGAGATCTTCATGCGCCGCTGTTCGACGAATGCCTGCAGCAAGGCATCCAGCGACTGCATCATGTCGGTGTCGCCATGGATCTTGAAGGGTCCGAATTCCTCGATCCGGCGCATGCCGTCTTCCTTCACGTTGCCGGCGACGATGCCGGAAAACGCGCGGCGCAGGTCGGCGGCGAGATCGGCCGGCTTGCGGCCATGGTGCAGGTCCAGGGCGGCCATCGCCTCGTGCGTGGGCACGAAGGGCTGCTGGAAGGCCAGCGGGATTTCCAGCGACCAGTTGAAGAAGAACGAGTCCTTCTCGGAGATGCGGTACTCGCGCACCTTGCGGATGCCGGAGGACATCCGTTTCGCGACCTTGGCCGGATCGGCAACGATGATCTCGTAGCGCGAAGTCGCGGCCTCGCCCAGGGTGAGGCGGAGGAACTTGTCGATCTGCTCGAAATACGGCGCGGACGCGGCCGGACCGGTGAGGATCAGCGGGAACGGCAGGCCGGCGTTCTCCTCGCGCAGGAGGATGCCGAGCAGGTACAGGATTTCCTCGGCGGTACCGACGCCGCCCGGGAAGACGATGATGCCGTGCCCCATGCGCACGAAGGCTTCGAGGCGCTTCTCGATGTCCGGCATGATCACAAGGTGATTCACGATCGGGTTCGGCGACTCTGCCGCGATGATGCCCGGCTCGGTGATGCCGATGTAACGCATGCGGCGATGGCGCTGCTTGGCATGCGCGATCGTCGCGCCCTTCATCGGCCCCTTCATCGCGCCAGGGCCGCAGCCGGTGCAGATGTCGAGCCCGCGCAGGCCCAGCTCGTAGCCGACCTGCTTGGTGTAGAGGTATTCGTCGCGATTGATCGAATGACCGCCCCAGCACACCACCAGGTTCGGATCGATCGGATGCAGGATGCGCGCATTGCGCAGCAGGCCGAACACGGCATCGGTGATGCCTTCGGAGGTATGCAGGTTGCGCGGACCGCCGTCGCGCAGTTCGATCGCGGTGTAGGCGAGGTCTCGCACGACGGCATACAGCAGCTCGGCGACACCGCGGATGATCTCGCCGTCGACGAACGCGGTCGCCGGCGCCTTCACCAGTTCGATGCGCACGCCGCGATCCTGCTGCAGCACCTGGATGTCGAAATCGGGATACAGCTCGCGCGCCGCGCGCGGGTCGTCGGACGCGCTGCCGCTGGTCAGCACCGCCAGCGCGCAGCGGCGCAGCAGTTCATGCATGCCGCCGATGGAAGCGTCGCGCAGTCGCGCGACCTCGTCACGCGACAGGACGTCGAGCGCGCCGCGCGGATAGATATGCGCGTCGACGGTGGGGAGGATGGGGGTTTGCGGGTCGCTCATCTGGAGTCGTCTTTCGTCGTTTTTCAGGTTGAATCGACTTTATCGCAGACCGCCGGGGATGAACAGCGAGCCGCGCCGCGCGCATGCAGCGCTGGCGATGGGCCGGGGCTGCACGGGCTCATGCTTCGACGGCCTGTGCGGCCCGGCTCACGTGCGCGGCATAGGTGCGCTTGACCAGTTCCCAGACGATCGCTTCCTGCAGTCGCGCATCGCGATCGAAGATGCGGTTGAGCCGCATGTGGATCAGGCTCCATTGGACGCCGTACAGGCCCTCGGCCGTGATCGGCTCCGGAACCGCCATGAGCGCGTCCCACAGCGTGCGGATCGAACCGATGCCCGCGTCGAAGATCGGCGCAGCGCGAAGCCCGGGGCGTTCCGGCACCCCGCCCTCGGCGATCGGTACCGGGGGCGAACCCGCATAGATCTCGCCGATGCGCTTGCGTTCTTCCGTGGAAAACTGCTGCTCGACGGCGAAATCCGCCGCGGCCCGGCGGGCGAAGGCCAGGCGGGCCTTCACCTCATGGAGGCCGAATGACAGCAGCATCGCGTCGACCGCACAGGCGACATCGCGCCAGCACGCGATCGCGTCCGCATCGATCGACGGCAAGGCGTCCAGCACCAGCGCGCTGTCGACACAGAAGATCCGTTCGCAAAGCGTCATGCGCGCCGGTCCGCCGTAACGGGTCGCTTCACGCACGTAGGGCGCAGCGGATACGGCATGCAGCAGCCGGTCGCGGCTGGCGGCATCGAATGCCGGGCGCAGGCCCGCCAGCGCGCGCTCCATGGCGCGCCCGTCCCCGGCGTGCAACCGCAGTCGCAGATGTGCGCCCTGCTCGTCCCGGTAGCGGACGAAGAAATGGCCGTCGATGTCGCCTGCCGCCATCATGCGCTCGAGCGAGGGCGCCAGCTGCGACAGCAGCATGTTCTGCTGGTGCGGCGGCACATGCAGCTTGAAGTACGCCCACTCGGACCACAGCGGCATCATCACCTCGCGATGCGACGCTGCATTCGTGGCAGAGGCAGGCACGGACGGCGCACGCGCCTGCGACCGCAGCGCGATCTGCATCTCGTGGAAATGCGCACCCGCGTCGGAGCGCAGGTGGGGGCGGCGATCTTCCGGGAACACGTCGCTGACGGTGAGATCGCCCGTCTTGAAGCCCTGCTTGAGCAGGCCGTCGAGCATCCAGTCGTTGCTCAACCGGCATGGGATCACGTGATCGCCCTGCGCCAGGGCGATCCAGTCCGGCATGTCCCGCTCCCGGCACAAGGCACGGAACGCGTCGCGCTGCTCGGCGCGCGGCAGTTTCCTGAGCGGCATGAGTTCCGTCGCGCCGATGGACCAGGCCGGACGAGAGACGATCATGTTGCGGTATTTCAGCCCGGGCAGAAACGCGGCATTCGGCATGCGTCGGCGCAGCGACAGCAGATCGGCCGAGTAATCCTGGCCGGACACCTGGTTGAGGAAGCGATACAGCGGAAGATTGCCCTGGCGGTCGTAGGCATGGGCGTTGCTCATGCGGAGTTCCACCGGTCCGCCGAGCGAGCGCGAACGGATCACCACCCGGTCGCGCGAGACGCTCACGGTCAGATCGTCGAGCGGCAGGCGCCTGGCCTCACGCGGTTCTCCTCCGCGGATGCGGATCTCGTAGTCGCTCAGGCGCGGCCGGGCGCTGATGTTGCCCAGACGATCCTCCGGCTGGTGCACGATCTCGACCACCGGCAGCGTTGCGCGACGCGCGTCCTGGCGCAGGTAGTCGGCAACCGAGGGCAGACCATGCGCGAAACGTCCCATCAGCCGGCCGGGTGCCTGCGCGCCGACGCTGCGCAACTCGACGACGGGTGCGCCCTCGCCTTCTTCCTGTGACCACAGCGCGAACCACGCCACCAGGCTTGCAGGCGCACCGCCGGGAATCGGCGGCACCGGGGGGCCGTCGTCCACCAGCTGAGTGATGTCCACGTAGCGTTCGTCCGATCGCGCCAGCGCGAGGGACAGCACGCGATCGACGAGTGACGCGCCGCTGGATCCGGTTCGGATGTGCGCGCCGCGCACCATCCGCGACAGCGCCGGCAATGACGCATCGCGATCGGAGAATCCCAGCGCCTCCAATTGATCGCCGACGATGCCCAGCGGCACTTCCGCATCACCGTAACGCTCGACGAACACCTTCTTGAAATCGGCGAGCTTGCCCTTCTTGCGGGTCAGCGTGGTCAAGCGGGTCACCGCACACTCGAGTTCGGCGACGACGTCCCTCGAGAGCACCTGCGTGGCGTCATCGGGCGCGTAGAGATCGACCTTCGTCGGCAGGCCGCGATCCGCGCGCACCTGGAAGGCCGCGAGGCGCTCGCTCAGCAGCGCATACGCGCCCGGCGGCTCATGCGGGCCGACCTCCGGAAGCGCGTCGAACGCGGACGAGACCTCGGAGATCGCGCGATGCGACGCAGCGTCCTGCGGCAGTTGCGCGAGCAGCGCACCGAGCGGATCCGCGTCGGTGATGTCCACCAGGCTGTCGCTGCACAGCACCTGCGAGCTCACCAGTTGCAGGACGAAGGCCTCCGCCTCACCCGATGCGGCCTCCACCTCATCCGGAAAGGCGCGCAGCAGCGCATCGGCGATCCCGCCCACGGTATTCCCGCCCTCGGCCGCAGCCAGTGCGACGTCGAGATACGGGTCGCGCTCGATCTCGACCCGTCGATACACGCGCCGACCGCGCTTGTTCCGGTCGAACGCAGTGAACACCAGAGCATCCCCGTCGGCGAACATCGTGTCGTTGACGACGTAACGCAGCGCGGCGGAGGTTTCGGCGTCGGCCACGCAGCGTTGCGCGAGACGCGACAGCGCCGAGCAATCCAGCTGCGCGAAACGGCGCAGCAGCGGTCTTGCCGGAAGCCGGATGCGTGTCTCCCGGCCAGCCACCCGGCAGGGCGCCAGCGCCGAGAACGTGCCGAACGGCGTGGCGCGGAACGCCATCCGCAGCAGGTAACGTGCGATCGCCTGCGGCATGCCGTTGAACTCGCCGTCGCCCGCCTCCCATGCCTGCAGGTTGCGGAACAACGCCGGCGACGCCAGGTAGATCGCCTCGCGGACATAGGGATCGGCAAGATGCGCCCGGGCGAGTGCTTCGAGGCGCGCTTCGTCCGCATCGCCGAGCGCAAGCAGCGCGCCGGCATCGAGGACCGGAAATCTCAGTACGGCGAAATCGTCCGCACTGAAGGTGGATTTGTTCATGCGATGGTCCATCCCTGGCGTTCGTGAGCGGATGCAACGGACAGCGTCACGTCGTCGTCGATGTTTCGGTTGAAGATTCGAGTGAAGGTTCGGCGACCTCGCTGCGGCGTCCTGGCGCCGGGAGGACCTTGCCATCGCGCATCACCAGCACGCGATCCGCCGACTGGATGGTCTGCGGCCGGTGCGCGATGATGAGGGTCGTGATGCCCGCGCGCTTGACCGCATCGCAGATCCTGCTTTCGTTGTGCAGGTCGAGATGGCTGGTGGCCTCGTCCAGAACCAGGATCTTCGGCTCGCGATACAAGGCGCGCGCCAGGAGCAGACGCTGGCTCTGCCCGCCGGACAGCGTCGAACCCATGTCGCCGATCATGGTCTGGTAGCCCATCGGCATCGCTTCGATGTCGTCGGCGAGGTTGGCTTTCTCGGCTGCCGCCTGCGCGCGCTCGAGCGTGGCGGATGGATCGAAGAACGTGATGTTTTCGAGGATGGTGCCGCTGAACAGCTGGTCGTCCTGCATTACCGAGGCGACGAAATCGCGATAGGTGCGCTTGCCGAGCAGGCGGATGTCGATGCCGCCGATCTTCACCGTGCCGCTGCCGTGGTCGACCACGCCCAGCAGCACCTTGGCGACGGTGCTCTTGCCGCAACCGGAGGCGCCGGTGATCGCCACGACTTCGCCATCGGCGATCTCGAAGGAACACTCGTTGAGCACCATGCGCGAATTGAAGGCGTACTGGAAAGAAACATTCGAGAAGCTCAGGCCATGGTGCTTGAGCGTGCCGACGTAAGTCCCGTCGACATGCTTCTCCGGCGGCGTCAGCACGATGTCGGCCAGCCGCTCGGCCTGGAGCCGCAACAGCCGGAACTGCACCAGGTAATCGGCCAGGCCCACGAAACGCGTGGTGAACATGTCGGCGTACGCCACGAACACCATCAGCATGCCGGCGGTCATGCTGCCCTGCAGCGCGAACCATGCACCGAGCCAGAGCACGATCACCCGCTGCGAGCCGGTCGTGACCGAGCTCATCGAGTCGAACAACAGGTTGAGCTTCTGCACCACGATCGAGGTGTTAAGCACGTCGGCGGTCGAATTCATGTACTTCGAACTGCGCTGCGCCATGCGGTTGTTCAGCCGGATCGCCTGCATGCCCCGCAGCGATTCGATCAGCGCGCTCTGCTGGTGTGCGGCGACGTTGATCTGCTTGAGGTTGGCTTCGCGATAGCTGCGGAAGTACAGGATGCGCAGTCCGGCATAGATCGCCGCAAAGACCACGACGATCGAAGCCAGGCGCCAGTTGTAGTAGAACAGCATCATCGCGGTGGTCGTGGCCATCAGGCCATCGATCAGCACGACGACGAATTTCGTGGTCAGGGTCTGCTGGATCACGGTGACCGCACTGAACCGCGAGATGATGTCGCCGAGGTAGCGCTTGCTGAAGTAGTCCATCGGCAAGCGCAGCAGGTGGTTGAACACATTGCCGGTCCAGCCGATGTTGATGTTGCTGCTGAGCCACATCACCGTCCAGGTCCGCAAGGCCTCGACCACGGTCCGTACGAGCAGCAGCAGCAGGAAGCTCACGCCCAGGAAGGCGAGCAGGCTTTCGTCGCTGTCCGCGATGACCTGGTCGAGGATCATGCGCAGGAACTGCGGCGCCATCAGCGCCAGCACCTCCAGGAAGATCGCCAGCGCGAAGATCTGCAGCAGGCCACGCCCCAGCCCCGACACCGACCCGGCGAGGCTGCGCAGGGAGATCGGCTGGCGCAGATCCTGCCGCTCCATCTTCGGACCCGGTTCGATCTCGAGCGCGACGCCGGTGAAATGCTTTCCGGCTTCGGCCAGCGTCATCCGCTGCCGTCCCCGCGCCGGATCGACCACTTCGATACTGCCGCCACGCACCTTGGTCAGCACCACGAAATGGCGCATGTCCCAGTGCAGCACGCACGGCAGGTGAAGATGATTGAGCTTTTCCAGGTCCACCTGCACAGGGCGCGACGCGAAACCGAGGGCATTGCCGATGTCCATCAGATCCTGAAGACGGGCACCACGGAGCGATGTCGGAAAGCGCGATCGCAGCGACAGCATGTCGATGTTCTGGCCGTGGTAGCCGCCGATCATGGCCAGGCAGGCCAGGCCGCATTCGGCCGCCTCTGTCTGCAGCACCACCGGCACGCGCCTACGCGCACCGAAAGACAGCAGCCTCGACCACGTGTTGGCATCGAGCGCGTCCCGCTCGGGATCGATGACGCGCTGTGCGTCCGGATTGTCGGATTGCGGGGTCACTGCATGTCTTCCGAATTCTTGCGCAAGGTGTAGAGCGGCTCGAAGATCCATTCGTAGATGCGACGACGATCGATCATGATGCCGCCGTTGATCGCCATGCCGGGCGTCAGGCGCCTGTTCTCGCCGTAGACGCGGATCGTCTGGGCCTGCAGCCTGGCGCGCACGCGATAGAGCGGCTCGGCGGCATCGACGCGACCGGTGATCTCGGCGATCTCAGCGGGCGTGAGCGCACTCCTGGAAATCGACTGCACGCGCGCATGGTGCACGCCGAACTTCTGGAACGGATACGCGTGGTACTGGATCGCGACCTCGCTGCCCGGGCGCACGAAGCCGACCGCAGAACTCGACACCAGCAGTTCCGCCTCCAGCACTGCGTCCGGGGCCACGATCGTGGCCAGCGACGACCCCATGTTCACGGTCTGGCCCGCGTAGACCAGGATCGAAGACACCACGCCGTCGGCCGGCGCGCGCACCACCACGCTGCGGTCGGCCTCGTTCTTGTCCTGGGCCGCATCGCTGCGCGCGAGCTGGCGAAGCGAATCGTTGATGCGCACATTGCTTGCGTGCGCTTCCTGCGAAAGCTGCCCCTGCAGATCGCGCAGGCGCTGTTCGAGCGCACTCTTCTCGGTGAGCTGGCGCGCCACCGACGCATTGGCCGCAGCGGCGGTCGAGCGCAACTGCTGCACCTGGGTCGCGGAGACATAGCCATCCCGCAGCGCGGATTCGACCTTCAGCAGCAGCTCAGCCTGGGCACGTGCCTCCTCGCGATAGATTTCGAGCATCTCGCGGTTGTGCGTCACCTGCTCGCGCACCAGCGCGATCTGGTCCAGCAGGTCGCTGCGGCGCTTCTCGGCGGCGCTGCGCGTACCGGCGATGTCCTCGCGCAGCGTGCGCTTTTCCTGCTCGATGGTGGCCGAAACATCTTCGGCCACGCCGCTGTCGCCATCGGCATAGCGGTCGCTGTCGATCTCGACCAGCACCTGCCCCTTGCGCACCGCGTCGCCCTCGCGGACGTGGATCTTCCTGACTTCGCCCGACGCACGCGACTTCAGCCGGGCATAGCCTTCCACAGGCACGAGGACGCCCTGCACGCGCTCGCGCCTGGTGTACTGGCCAAGCACCATCCACGACAGCAGCACGACCATCAGCAGCACGGCGAGGATCGCCCAGACGCGGTGCGAGATCGGTTCGGCCAGACGGATCTCGCCGAGCCAGGTCTCGCTGTTGGCTTCGCTGACTTCCGGCCGGAACAATCCCTTCCGGCGCTCGCCACGCAACTCGGGCCTGGTTTCGCTCATCAGTAGTACCCGATCAATTGCATCCAGGGCCGGGGCGCGTCCGCGTAGGCCGACGTGATCGCCAGCGCGATCCCGGCACCGCCTTCAAGGAACGACATCTTGTGCACCATCCCCTGCGCGGTGGAATGCAGGAAGGCGCCGACGCCCAGTTCGCTGCGTTCGGCATCCAGCGCAAGCGCACCGGCATGCGTGGCGGCGAGGTGCAGGCGGCGGCGCAGGTCCGCATCGATGCCGACGCCGCGCGCCAGGTATTCCAGACTGAGCGTCACGCCCGCATCGCCATGACACAGCGATGCGTCGCGGATGCCGTGGTCGCCGCTCTCGTACTGCGCGATGCTCGACGCCAGCACCCGTTCGAACCGCGCGGCATTGGCCGCATCCAGCGCGATGCCCAGCTTGAAGATCGCTGCGATCCCAAGCCCGCCGTAACACCAGGCCAGCCGCGACCGTGTCGGCACCGACTGGTACGTCGGATACCAGCATCGGCCTTCGGGCTCCCGCGCCACCGACCAGAAGGCATCGAAGCCATTCTTCAGGGCCTCGCCCGCCTCGGCGGACAGCAGGCCGCGCGCATGCGCGACCGCACCGACGGCCAGCAGGCCGGGAATGCCGTGGGCCAGACCGAGATTGTTGCTGGCATGCTTCGCGTTCTCGTGCCTGCCGGGTGTCCACTGAGCGCAATAACGCACGATCAATGCATCGAGCGCCTGCCACAGCGCCTGCGAGGACGGTTCCGCGCCGCCACGTGCGAGCGCGTACACCGCCACGCCGGCGATGCCATTGATGATGTCGATGTTGTGGTTGCGCGTGACTTCCAGCCCATCGGCCAGCAGTTCGTCCAGGTCGCGCAGGATCTCCTCGCGCTCGGGCATCAGCTCCGGCATCGGAAAGACCTGCAATGCCCAGCCGAAGCCGGTGATGCCGCGATACAGCGAACTGCTCAGCGGCACCTCGTCCAGCAGGGCCATGCCATGACGCAGGTGCGCGGCTGCGGCATGCAGGTCTTCCTCGCGACCGCGGAGCGAAGCCGCCTCGCAGAGCACGATCGCATTGAGCACCGAGCCCTGGCCGATATAGGGCGACTGGTATTCGGCCGGAGGCTTGATGTCGTCGGCGATGCGGAACAGCAGATCCCTGCCCCGCGCGTACAGCGTGGTCGCGGAAACTTCAGTCCTGGCAGCATGTTCGATGGCGATCATTCGTGATGTCTGTCCTTGGTGTTCATGACCGGAAAACGCGGATCATTCGCCCGGCACGAGAGGCAGGCGACCGGTGTACGCATCGGCGAGCGTCGAAAACACCGCGCTGAAGTAACCGATCAGCGGCGCCCAGTTGCCATGGGTTTCCGCTTCGCGCAGCCGGATCTCGTAACCGCCCTCCGACGCCGCCAGCGCATCGCGCAAGGGAACGTACGCCGGCAAGGTCAGGTTTGCGCTGTCCGCGTCGTCCTGCGCGCCGATTGCAGCGTCGCTGGCGAACGCATCGATCAGCACGCTGTTGAACAGCGCGCGGGCGCAACGGCCGTTGCCATCCGGAAACGGGTGGATGTTCAGCAGGACGGCCATCGTCGCCACTGCGCGCATCGCCGGCGGCCAGCGACAATCGCGATGATCGGCATGCAATTCGGCCAAACGCGCAGGCACCTGCACCGCGTCTCCGAACAGCACCTGCGTCCCATCGCCATCGCACTCCAGTCCCACCGGCGCATCGCGCAATCGCCCTCCCGCATCGGGACAGAGCAGGGCGGCGGCCGTGCAGAGCGCCTGCGTGAAATCGCCGGCGTCCGCCGCCCGCAAGGCCTGCACCAGCCAACGGCGCGCGGAGAGAAAGGCTTGCAACTCGGCCACGGTGTCGCGCAGCTCCTTGTGCCGCGGCTGCGTGCCCTGATGCAGCCACGTCGATGACAGCGGATGGGTCAACTCATTGCGCCTGGCGCTCCACGGGATGGTCGCGAACCACGCGGGTCCTGGCGGCGGATTGCCTGCCGCGGCATCACGCAAGGCGTCGGCGTGCGCCTGGAGGCGATCCGCCATGCGCAGCAGCGCGGGCGGTGCGTCATCCCGCGCGGGAAAACGCAGCGCGGGGCGAACGATGATCGTGTGCGCGGGCACGGCGTTCACTTCGAACAATCCACCAGCAGAAGGCCGCGCAATGTCTTCGATTCCCCGCGGCCGATACCGTACAGTGCACCGAAGAACAGCGCGGTCTTCAGCACCATCACCGGATCCATTTCGATCGGGATCAGACGAAGATCCAGGCCATGGGCATGCTGCCGTGCCTGCCAGCTCGCGAGGTCGCCGCCGATCTCTCCCGGCCTGCTGTAGAACACCACGCAGTCGAGATCCCTGGGGGTCGCGTCCAACTGGAGGAAGCTGCCGCCGATCAGGACGATCTCCGCCTGCAGGCCGATCTCCGGCAACTGCTTCAGCGCGGCGGACAAGGCATCGCGCAGCGCGCGCTTGGGCGCGGGCAGCGATTCGGAGAGAAAATCCTCGAGCCCCACCACGTAGGGCGTCGCATTGATCGGGGTACTGTCGTCGATGCTGCCGATGAATGCGGGAAAGCCCAATCCGGCCGCGACTCGGTAGTGGTCCTTGAGACCGGGGAAGGGGTGCTCCGACGCCTGCTCCATGTTGGCTTCCGATAATACCGAGGAGACCGCTGTTCCCGCCCATCCGCGGGCGTCTTGCACATCGACTGGCTGAGGGCTTTTGTGCCCTGGCCGTCAGCGGGCGAGCTTACTCGCTGGCAATCGCCTGATGCAAGGGCCGGAAGGATCGCGGGGCCGGCAAGCAGGATGGCCTGTTTTCGTCTCATTTTCCGAGATGAAGCAAGGCATGCCCGAACGCATTCCGCGACACCAGAAAGACCGTCTTTCGCGTCCCTCGTGGTGATACCGGAATTGTGTATGCTCCGATGCGGCGGATTCGGACGACTGCCTCAACGTGGTGTCCGCACCCGCATGAAGAGGCGCAACCAGGTGCTGGTTGCGTCGGATGTATCCCAATCCAAGGAACTCTACATGAAGTTGAAGACACGCAGCGTCACGATCCTCACCGACGACGAAATCAAGCTCGTCAGTGGCGGCGAGATGACCAAGCCATTCCTGATGAGCGAAGGTTGCTCGCCGACCGAAGAATACGGTGGTTGCGGCTTCCAGGAAACATGGCCCAATTGCAACACCGACACCACGACCTTCGCAGACACCTACGAATGTCACAGCCGCGATTGCGATCCCTACGAAACGGTCACCTGCACCATCAATGTGTGCCTGGATACCGAAGCCCAGTGCAACACGGAAGCTTGCGGCTGATCGGCACAGGGTGAGCACCTGCTGCGCTCGCGTTGACCGGAGCGCAGCAGGACCCGCGTCAGGCGAACACCACCTGGCTGCGGCCGACGAAAATGCCCGCGACGGATGTCGCGGGCATTTTTCACGAAGCCAGGCATCGCTGCACCGCACAACCCATGTGCCATGCAGGCTGCGGACTCGTCTCGCATTGCAGCAGGAAGATGCGCTACCGCGTCTGTTGTGGTGATACACGATTTGTGTATGCTCGGCCGCGGCGGATTCGGATGACTGCCTGTACGCGGTGTCCGCACCCGCATGAAGAGGCGCAACAAGGCAAAGCTTGCGTCGGATCAATCACAATCCAAGGAACTCTTTACATGAAGTTGAAGACACGCAGCGTCACGATCCTCACCGACGACGAAGTCGCACTGGTGAGCGGCGGCATGATCACGCGCTACACGGAAGAATGCGGCCCGACCGGTGTCGCCGGCGGTTGCTGGGAAACCTGGCCGGACTGCAACAACACCTACCCGTACACCGAAACGCTCGAGTGCTACAGCCGCGAGTGCGATCCGTACGAAACCGTCACCTGCACCATCAATGTGTGCCTGGACACGGAAGCGCAGTGCAACACGGAAGCCTGCGAATAAGCGGTTGATGGCACGCCTTCGAGGCCAATGCCCCGAATGGCAAGCATGAAAATGCCCGCGACTCTCGTCGCGGGCATTTTTCGTTTTCGACCGCGCCCATGCGAAACCCCATGCGAAAGTCGATGCAGAAATGGAAACGGCCGGGGAAAGCCCCGGCCGTTTCGTCTTGACACAGCTGTTGCGGCTTAGAAGTTGACCTTGAAGCCCACCTGCACCGACCAGCGCGACTCGCCGGCGACATCGCGGAGTTCCAGGGCCGGCGACGTCGCAGCGTTCGCCGATTCGTTGTAGAAGTTCGACACGTCGTAGACGTACTGGCCACCGTTGACGCCAGCGAAGCGCGCCATCTGGACCCGCGACGGGAAGCCTGCTTCCTCGATGCGACCCCAGTCCTTGTTCAGCATGTTGCCGATGTTCTGGATGTCGAGATAGATCTCGCTCTGGCGGTTGCGGAAGAAGGGCAGCTTCTGGCTGATGCGCAGGTCGAACTGGTTGACGAACGGCGAACGGTCGCCGTTGCGCTTCGCCACTTGACCGAGGTGCTCGCGCAGGTAGCTGTTGCTGTTGATGTAATCCCAGAACGCAGCGATGTCCTGTGCGGTCGAAGCCGAGGAGTAACGGACGTCGCCCTGGCTGGACGGAATGTAGAACAGGTCGTTCGACTGGCCATCACCGTTGGCGTCGTTGGCGAAGGCATAGCTGAACGGACGGCCGGAGCGACCTTCGTAGTACATCGACACGGTCGTCGGCGCGTTCTCGAAGAAGTTGAAGCGGTAGCTCGCGCTGGCAGCGAAACGGTCACGGATTTCGTAGTTGCTGCGGCCCGTCACTTCCTCGTTCGGGTTGTAGACGAAGCGGCCGTTCCAGTTGGAGAACGCCACGCTGCTGGTGGCCGGGCTGACTTCCTCGGACGTGCCATGCGTGTACGACAGGCGCGCGGTCCAGTTGTCCTTCCACGGCTTCTCGAGGAACAGGGTCAGGTTGCTTGCGCTGCCCTTGTCCGTGTTCTGCATGATGATGGCGTTGGTGTAGGCGCAGGGGTTGGTCGCGCTGTTGAACGCTGCGGCCGGGTTCACCCGGATGCAGTTGGCCGAACCGCGATTACCTGCTGCGAAGCCGCCAGTGGAGGTGAAGCCCGTCTGCGCGGTCGTCAGGAAGTAGCTCTCACGGCCGTCCGGCAGCGCGCCATTCGGCGTGCCCAGGGCGACGTTGACGAAATGGACACCCTTCTCGACCTGGGTCAGCAGCAGTTCGGCGCCGCCGACCAGATCCCAGAAGCCGAGTTCGGTTTCGAACGCGAGATTGGCTTTCAGCACGGTCGGCTGTTCGAAGTCACGCGCAAGGGCATTGACCTGGCGCGAAGCCACGCCACCGGTGGTGGGGACCAGCGGGTTGCCGGCATCCATCACGACGCCCGAACCGCCGGTGACCGAGAACGAATCCACGCCCACGCCGGGGTTGGAGAAGCTGTTGGACACCCACACGCCCGGAGCCGAGCCGAGGAAGCGACCGATGCCGCCGCGCAGTTGGCGACGCAGGTCGCCCTCGAAGGTGTAGTTGAAGCCGAAGCGCGGCTGGAACGTGATGTTGCCGTCGGTGGTGTTGCGGTTGTCGATGCCGAAATCGGAACGGAAACGGGTGTTTTCCTTGATGACGCCGGACACGTCGCTGCGATCGAGGCGGAAGCCGAAGGTCAGGGTCAGGTTCGTGGTCGGCGCCCAGGTGTCCTGTGCGAGCAGGCCGAGGCTGGCGACTTCGAACTCGGCGGCGACGCCAGGCAGCGTGTTGCCGGCCGACGGGCGCTGGAAGTTGTAGAACGCGCGCGGCAGGGTGGCGGCGGTGAAGGCCGGATTCACGAAGTTCGCGTAATCGATCGTGTAGTTGCCGTACACGTCCTGCAGGAACAGGTTGTAGACGTCGTTCTTCTCGTAGTCGAAGCCGAACTTGAACTCGTGGTCGCCGCGGTACCAGTTGAAGTCGAGCGCCGAGGTCAGGGTCTCGACGTTGAGCTGGTTGGCCTGGCGCGAACGCTCGGTGCCGAAGACCACCACGCTGTTGCCGGCGCTCGGGATGTTGCGGATGGTCACCTGGGGCAGGAACGCGTTCGACGTCGGCAGCGAGTCGTAGGTCGCCTTCGAGATGTGGAACTCGGACGAGAGGTTTTCGGTCCAGTCGTCGTAGAAGTTCAGCGCGTAGCTTTCGAAGGTGATGTTGTCGGAGTAGACGTTGCTCGCCAACTGCAGCTGGGTCGTGGTGCGGCTGTAGCGCGCGACGCTGCCTTCGGTCTTGTTGTAGCGGAAAGCGGCGCGGTGGTCGTCGTTGAAGTTGGCGTCGACCTTGAGGAAGTACTTCTTGTCGGTGTTGTCGAACGGCTGCGGCGCGCCGCCGATCGACGGGGCGCCCGGGAACAGGCGGTTGTAGTTGCTGCTGAGGGCGTCGAGTTGCGCCTGGGTCACCGGCAGGATGTTGGAGGCATTGGAGCCGGGAATGCCACGCGGCGGCAGGGTGCCGTTGCGGTGGAATTCTTCATAGCCCGCGAACACGAACAGGCGATCCTTGATGATCGGCGCACCGAAGTAGCCACCGTAGGTCTGGTCGTCCTCGAAGCCGATGAACTTGTTGCCGTTCGCCGACTTGCGGATCATGTCGTTGTTGCGGTACGCGCCGTAGATCGTGCCCTGGAACTCGTTGGTGCCCGACTTGGTGACGGCGTTGATGTTCGCGCCGACGAAGTCGGACTGCGACACGTCGTAGCCGGACACGCCGACGTTGTACTGCTGGATCCAGTCACCCGAGATCGGCTGGTTGAGCGCCGGCAGGCCGGAATCGTTCAGGCCGAAGTTGTCGTTGGTCGGGACGCCGTCGATCTTGATGTTGTTGTAGCGCGGGTTCTGGCCGCTGACGCTGATGCCCTGGGTTTCGCGATCGATCTTCACGATGCGCGGATCGAGCTTCACGGCGTCGGCGATCGAGCGGTCGATCGTCGGCTGCGCTTCGAGCATTTCGCGCGAGATGTTGGTACCCGAGCCCATGTTGGTGGCGCTGAACACCTGCGAGACGCCGGAATCGGCCTGGCCGACCACGCGGACCGTGTCGAGCGTGTCATCGTCGCTGGCGGCGCCGAAATTGGCGTCGACCGCAGCGGTCTCGGACAGTTCGAGGTACACGTCTTCGATCGTCTTCGTCTCGCCGTCCTTGACCACCGTGATGGTGTACGGACCACCCGGACGCAGGCCCTTGGCGGCATAGCGGCCTTCGCCGTCGGTGGTCGCGTTGCTGACCGATCCGGAGTCCACGTGTCGAATGGTGACCTGGGCGCCGCTCACGGGAGCGCCATTGGTCCCGGTGATGCGGCCGTTGATGCCCGACGCGGTGCTTTGGGCGAACGCCGGCGCCGCAGCGAGCGCGACGATCAGCCCGATCGACAGTTTGGAGAGTCGGAGACGGTTGGTGTGGTTCATTGTTCTTGGCCTCGGTGGAGAACGATGCGGAAATGTCGTTGCGTACGAACAGACCGCCAGCGCTTGAAGCGCCGCGATCACAGCGTTGGGAAGACCTGACCGGTTCCGGGTGGCATGCGCGACCACATGCGCACCGGTACGGGTTAAGGATAGGTTAACACGATAACGATCTGGAATGACAGGCAAATGACAGGAAATCAATCCGTAAGTCATTGAAATCATTGGCTGAACGGTGTTCAAGCATCACTTGAATGTCATGCCGCAATCATTTCTCGGGCCAGACCGGGCGTCGGCAGGCGGCCTGGGAAGCAGGTGGCCGCCCACCCGGAACGAGGGTCAGTGCGCGAGGAAGGAGGCGATGCCGTCCATCAGCATCTGCACCGAGATCGCGACCAGCAGCATGCCCATCAGCCGCTCGAGCGCGGTGAGCACGCGCATGCCGAGCCACTTGTAGAGATAGGTCGCGGAGAACAGGATCGCGGCGGTCGCGCCCCAGGCGATGACCAGGGCGAGACTCCAGTCGCCGAGCCGAGCGGGGTCGTTGCTGCCCATCAAGATGACCGCGGCCATGCCCGAAGGGCCGGCCACCAGCGGAATGGCCATCGGCACGATGAAGGGCTCGCCGTCGGGAATCTCGCCCATCAGGCCTTCCGGCGGCGGGAAGATCATGCGGATGCCGATGAGGAACAGCACGATGCCGCCGGCGATCGACACCGACTCCTGGCGCAGGTGCATCAGTTCTAGCGCGTACTTGCCGCACCACAGGAACGCCATCAGCACGCCGAGCGCGATGAGCAGTTCGCGCGCGAGCACGATGCGCTGCCGCTTCGGCGGCAGGCCACGCAGCAGGCTGAGGAACACCGGGATGTTGCCCAGCGGATCCAGGATCAGGAACAGCAGCAGCGCAGCCGAGGCGATCGTCATCTACCCGCTCCCGAGGCGAAGATCAGATGGAGGAAGAATTCCAGACCTGGCCGCGGCGATCGACGCCGGCAGCCGACAGCAGGTGCACGCACATCGATGCGACTTCGGCGGCTTCACGCGCCTGCGGCTCGGCATCCTCGACGAACGCCTTCGAGCGCAGCGTCGTGCGCATCGGCCCGGGAGCCAGGCCCGCGACGCGCACCGGCGAATTGGCCAGTTCCGCATGCAGGGTGCCGACCAGGGTGGCGAGCGCCGACTGCGCCACGCCGTACGCCCCCCAGTACGCCGCGCCCTGCCCCGCCGCACCATCGATGGCGAACACCACGGCGGCATCGTCCGACGCGCGCAGCAGCGGCAGGCAGGCCTGGGTCAGCCACCAGCGCGCGGTGAGGTTGACGTGGATCGAACGCGCGAAGTCGGCAGGATCGCTGTTCTCCAGCGGCGTCAGGCCACCGAAGTGCGCGGCGCAGTGCAGCACGCCGTCGAGCCGGCCCAGTTCCGCGCCGATGCGTTCGGCCATCTCGGCGTAGTCGTCGGGCGTGGCGCCTTCCAGGTCCAGCGGATACAGCAGCGCTTCGCCCCCGGCGCGCACGATGGCGTCGTGCACGCGGTTGAGCTTGGGCACCTTGCGACCGAGCAGCACGAGGGTCGCGCCGGCTTCGGCACAGGCCAGCGCGGAGGCATGACCCAGCGCGCCATGCGCGCCGACCACCAGCACCACGCAACCTTCGAGCGGGCGTGACGCCGTGGCGTCGATGGCGAACGCCTGCGACATCAGGCTTTCTGCGCCTCGCCGATCATGCGCGCCAGTTCGCCGGATTCGTACAGCTCCAGCGTGATGTCGCAACCGCCGATGAGTTCGCCGTTGATGAACAGTTGCGGGAAGGTCGGCCAGTTGGAGAAGCGCGGCAGGTTGGCGCGCACTTCCGGGTCTTCAAGCACGTTGACGCTATGGAAGTTGTTCGCGCCGGCGAGCTTGAGGGCCTGCGACGTGCGGCTGGAGAAGCCGCACATCGGGAACTGCGGCGTCCCCTTCATGAACAGCACGATCGGGTGGGATTCGATCTCGGACTGGATGCGTTCCAAAACCGGCATGGTCTGTCTCCTGGGACTGTTCTGGCGGTGGCGGGGCTCGCCCGGCCGCCGTGGGGTTAGAATGGCCGCCCATTGTAAGCCTTCGCGCGACCCGGGGCCTGCCCGGCGCGCCCACCCCCGCCTTCAAGGAGCCCGCCCCATGGCCATCGAGCTGCCAGCCCTGCCTTATGACCGCACCGCGCTGGAACCGCACATCTCCGCCGAAACGATCGATTTCCATTACGGCAAGCACCACCAGACCTACGTCACCAACCTCAACAACATGATCGCCGGCACGGAGTTCGAGACCCTCTCGCTGGAGGAGATCGTCCGCAAGTCGCAGGGCGGCATGTTCAACAACGCCGCGCAGGTGTGGAACCACACCTTCTACTGGAACTGCCTGAAGCCCAATGGCGGCGGCGCGCCCACCGGCAAGCTGGCCGATGCCATCAACGCCGCGTTCGGCAGCTTCGACAAGTTCAAGGAAGAGTTCACCAAGACCTCGGTCGGCACCTTCGGCTCGGGCTGGGGCTGGCTGGTGCAGCGTCCGGACGGCTCGCTGGCCCTGGTCAGCACCTCCAACGCGGCCACGCCGCTGACCGGCGACGACACCCCGCTGCTGACCTGCGACGTGTGGGAACATGCCTACTACGTCGACTACCGCAACGCGCGTCCCAAGTACGTGGAAGCGTTCTGGAACCTGGTCAACTGGGACTTCGTCGCCTCGCAGATGAAGTAAGCCGCACGGCTTCCCATCGTCACCACGAACGGCCGGGGCAACCCGGCCGTTCGCGTTTGCGACATTCCGCAGGCTGCAGACAACCCGTCCGCGACATGAACGCGATCGGCTGCATCGTCAACGATGCGGCCTGCCGGCGCATTCACCGGTGGCATTCCGCAACGGGAGTCCCCGATGAAACGCATCGCTTCGATCCTCGCCACCGCTCTCCTCGCTTTCACCGTGGCCGGCAGCGCAGCCGCGCGCGATCGCGACCACAACCCACCCGGCCCGCGCGGCGGCCCGGGCACGAACTGGGAAAATCCGCCGGGCTGGCGCGGTGGTCCCGGCGCATCGCCGGACCATCGCTACTACCGCCACCACGGCAAGCGCTACCGGTTCGTGGTACGCGATGGCGGCTACTACTTTCACCAAGGCTACGGCTATTGGCACCCGCGCTACGGCTTCTGGAACCAGGCGCGCCGCTGCTGGTTCGACAATGATCGCAATCCGCCCGGCCCCATCGGCGGGCGCGGCACGAACTGGGAAAACCCGCCGGGCTGGCGCGGTGGGCCGGGTGCGTCGCCGGATCGCTACGGGCGCTGCCGCTGAGATCCGTTCAAGAATCCCGCACCAGCGACCGCTTCCGTCATCGCGTCAGGAATGACGGAAAGAAAAACGGCCGGGTTTCCCGGCCGTTTTTCGTGAAGCGTGAGCGCTCAGCCCAGCGCCACCACCACCGGCGCCACCTGGGCCTCGCGGCCAAGCGCTTCACCCACGCGCACCAGCGCTTCCGCCAGTTCGCCGGGCGTATCCGCACGCAGCGTGGCGTGGCCGACCTTGCGGCCGCCGCGTGGCTCCTTGCCGTAATCGTGCCAGTGGCCGCCCGGTTCGCGCAGTACGGCGCTCGCATCGGGCATCGTGCCGATCCAGTTGAGCATGCAGGCATGGCCGACCATGCGCGTGTCGCCGAGCGGCAAGCCCAACACCGCGCGCAGGTGGTTCTGGAACTGCGAAGTTTCGCTGCCTTCGATGGTCCAGTGGCCGGAGTTGTGGACGCGCGGCGCGAGTTCGTTGGCCAGCAGCACGCCGTCGCGGCAGAACAGTTCCAGGGCGAAGACGCCGACGTAATCCAGCGCTTCGGCCAGCGCGCGCGCATGCGCGAACGCGCGATCGGCCATCTCCGCATCCACGCGCGCAGGCGCGAGGCTGGCCGACAGCACGCCGTCGACATGCCAGTTCTCGGTCAGCGGCCAGGCGCGGAATTCACCATTGCGGCCGCGCACGGCGACCACGCTCAGTTCGCGCTCGAAGGGCACGAAGGCTTCGAGAATCAGTCCGACCGTGGACGCCTGCGCGCCGAGCGCGTCCCAGGCCGCATCGACATCAGCCGGCATCTTGATCCGGAACTGCCCCTTGCCGTCGTAGCCGAGACGACGCGTCTTGAGGATGCAGGGCGTACCGATCGCAACGACGGCAGCATCCAGCGCGGCGCGGTCCGCAACATCGGCGAAATCGGGCACCGGAATGCCGAGCTCGCGGAACAGCGTCTTCTCGGCCAGGCGGTCCTGGGCGATGCCCAGCGCGCGCGGATTCGGAAACACCGGGATACGCGCGCTGAGCCACTGCGCGGATTCGGCGGGCACGTTCTCGAAGTCGAACGTGGCGACATCGACCTGCGATGCGAATTCCGCGAGTGCGGCTTCGTCACGATAGTCGCCGACGATCAGCGGGGCGAACTGGCCGGCGCAGGCATCGGCGACGGTGTCGAGGATGCGGAAGCGCAGGCCGAGGGGTGCGCCGGAGAGCGCGAGCATGCGGGCCAGTTGCCCGCCTCCGAGAATGCCGACGGTGGTCATGGTGTCTTCTGCCGGGATCAGGTGCGCGGATCGTCGTTGTCGACGACATCCTGCGTCTGCTTCGCGCGGAAAGCGTCGAGTGCGGCGCCGATGGCCGGATGCTCGTGGGCGAGCATGGCCGCGGCGAACAGGCCCGCATTGGCGGCGCCGGCATTGCCGATGGCGAAGGTGCCGACCGGGATGCCCGCGGGCATCTGCACGATCGACAGCAGCGAATCCATGCCGTTCAGTGCCTTGCTCTGCACCGGCACGCCCAGCACCGGCACGGCGGTCTTGGACGCCAGCATGCCCGGCAGATGCGCCGCACCGCCGGCGCCGGCGATGATCGCGCGCAGGCCGCGCTGTTTCGCGGTGGCGGCGTAGTCGAACAGCACGTCCGGCGTGCGGTGCGCGGAGACCACGCGGACTTCGTGCGGCACGCCGAGGGCTTCGAGCCGGGCGACCGCGTGCTGCATCGTGTCCCAATCGGAACGGGAGCCCATCACGACGCCCACCAGCGGCGCCTGCGTACCCTCGGGCATGGTTGACATGGTCGTCCCCCGGTTAAAAACGTATTCTAACGGCCCACGGCATTCCCGCGAACCACCCCATTCCCTATGGACCGCAAGCTGCTCGACCTCCTGGTCTGCCCCGCCACCCGGCAACCGCTGGCCTTGCTGGACGCCGCCGGGCTGGAACAGATCAACCGGGCCATCGCCGGCGGCCAGGTGAAGCGCAACGACGACAGCCCGCAGTCCGAGCCCCTGCGCGAAGCGCTCATCACCCGCGACCGCAAGACGGTGTACCGCGTCGACGACGGCATCCCTGTGCTGCTGATCGAGGAAGGCATCGCGTTCGCCCAGGCGGACGCCGCGTGACGGGCGCAGCGGACCGCATCGCGCCGCCACCGGCCGACGTGGTGGCGGCGAACGTCGCCGCAGCACTGACGGAGGACCTGGGCACGGGCGATGTCACCGCCGCCCTGCTGCCAGACGCGCCGGACATCGCCTACCTGCTGTGCAAGGAAGACGCCGTGATCTGCGGCCGTCCCTGGTTCGATGCCTGTCACCGCGCGCTCGACCCCGATGTCCGCATCGACTGGCGCGTGGAAGAAGGCGACCGCGTCGCCAAGGGCACGGTCATCGCCACGCTCGCCGGCCGCAGCCGCGCGCTGGTCAGCGCCGAACGCGCATCGCTGAATTTCCTGCAGACGCTCAGCGGCACCGCCACGGTCACCGCGCAGTACGTCGATGCCGTGCGCGGCACCGGTGCGACGATCCTCGACACCCGCAAGACCATTCCCGGGCTGCGTATCGCCCAGAAGTACGCCGTGCGCGCCGGCGGCGGCATGAACCACCGCATCGCGCTGTACGACACGGTGATGCTCAAGGAAAACCACATCCGCGCCTACGGCTCGCTCGCCGGCGCGGTGCACGCGTCGCGCGCGCAGCATCCGGCGCTGCCGCTGATCGTGGAAGTGGAAACGCTCGATCAGTTGCGCGAGGCGCTCGATGTCGGCTGCACGCGCATCCTCATCGACGACTTCGACGCTGCGACCCGGCGTGAAGCCGTGCGTATCGCGAAGTCGGCGCCCTACGAGGGCCGCATTCCGCTGGAAGTCTCGGGCGGGGTCGACATGACCACCTTGCGCGCCATCGCCGAAGATGGCGTGGACTGCATCTCCATCGGCGCGCTGACCAAGCACGTCCGCGCGATCGACCTGTCGCTGAAGCTGGGGCCGCCGCCTCACTGAGCGCAGCGAGGAAGCGCGGCGGGGATCAGGCGCCGCCGAACCAGTACGCGCGCATCCGGCCGAGGAAATCCGGCGTAATCGGATAATCCGAGGCGGAACCGATCACGGAATCCACGCCGCACCGCGGACACAGCGCAGTCTGGCCGGCTCCCTCCTCCGCTGCGTCCACCCATTCGCGGATTTCGCCGGGCTCGAACTCGCTGCAGCAGTAGAAGCATCCGCAGATGGTGCTGCGCTGCAGTTCGTCGCGATGCATCGACGAACGATCGTGCGCGCCCTTCAAGGACGGATCGTGGTGGCTCACGTCAGAGTAGCACCACCAGCACCACCGCGATCACCACCACGGCGGCGACCACCCAGATCCACGGCGCGGGCGACTTGCCGGTGGCGGTGGCTTCGGCGGTGGTCACGCCTTCCTGGCCGAGCTCGAACAGCTTGAAACGCAGGGTGTCGAAACCGATCTCGTCGCCGGCCTTGGCGACGGTGCGCTGCACGCGCGTACCGTTGACGAAACTGCCGTTGGTCGAACCGAGGTCTTCGACGACCACGCCGTCGTTGGTCGGAATGAGCTTGGCGTGCTTGCGCGACAGACTGGAATCCTCGACGCGCAGCTGGCATTCGGCGGACCGGCCGATGACGGTGGCGCCGGTCAGCGGATAGGTGCGGCCGAGCATGCGGCCGTTCTGCGCACGCAGCGCGTACTTGGGCAGCGCGGCGCGCACCGTGGTGGTGCCGACATCGTCGATCATGGGCATCGCCGGACGGGCGCCGGCCTGCGTGGTTTCCATCGCGACGATGCTCGCGGACACCGGCCCGAAGCCGATCACGTCGTCCGGCCGCAGCGAGATGAGGCCATCCACCGACCGCTGGTTCACCGTGGTCGGCGCATCCCGCATGACCTTGAGCATCACGCCATTGGCGGTGACATGCAGCTCGCCGTGCTGCGGCAGGATCCCCTCGCCTCGCAGGACGATGTCGGCATCCGGCGCGGAGCCGACCCGCTTGACGCCCTGTTCGAGCAGGAGCTGCGAGTGATCGGCAGCGAAAACGAGTTTCATCATGGGTGGCGCTCCGGAGTTCGGGGATTGCATCGGCAACCGCATGGCCGCAGATTACCTTCAACCTGTGTCTCGCGCCTCAAATGCGTGCGCCCAAACCCGGGCGTACGGACCGCATGGCACAAACCAACAGAATATTAAGATTTCAAGATGCCGACTTTACTGATCCTGATGATTCTCGCTGCGATGTCGTTCGCATTCTGGAGCGCATCCAGAGCCGCTGCGGAACGCGCCATCCACCTCGGCGGAGAGGCCTGCCGCGCAGCCGGCGTGCAGCTGATCGACCAAACCGTACACGGCACGGGACTGCGCGTGATCCGGCGCGAAGACGGCTGGCTGGGCTTCGAACGCAGCTTCCGCTTCGAGTACTCCGAGGACGGCATGGACCGGCACATCGCGCGCCTGGTACTGCGCGGCGATCGCCTGGTCTCGTTCGTCGGCCCGGTCCGCGCGACCGGCGTCGTCGACTTCCGGCCCCCGCCGCAGGACAGCTGAGGCGCTTGCGTCCGCTTGACCGGGCAGGCTCAACCGGGCGAGTTCACTTCACGATGCGCAGGTGCCCGCCACGCTTGGGGCCCGGCGAGGGATCGCTGCCGCCGTCATCATCGCCGGGCGATTCGATCGACTCGTCCAGTTCGGTCTCCACGCCTTCGGCGTCTTCAGGCAGCGCCATCGCGTGTCCGGTTTCGCGGGCGTAGATCAGCAGCACCGCCGCGATCGGCACCCGCACCGGGTGGCTGACGCCGCCGAAGCGCGCCGTGAACGTGATGAGATCGTTGCCGATCTCCAGCCCGGCCACCGCACGATCCGCAACGTTCAGGACCACACGGCCGTCGCTGACCGCGAAGGCCGGCACCTGCACGCCGGGGCGTGTGGCATCGACCACGAGGTGCGGCGTCATGCCGTTGTCTGCGATCCACGCATGCAGCGCCCGGAGCAGATAGGGGCGCTTGCTGGTCATGCGTGGCGGCTGGCCGTCGTTCATGGAATCAGTCTACTCCCGGCAGCGGCCGTCAGGCCGCCTCCGGCAGATCAGGTCGGCAATGCGCGCAGGTTCCGTTCCTGATGGGTCAGGCTGCGGACGAAGCCGGGGTTGCGGAAAATGCGGTTGCCGTAATCCTCGATCGCCTTGCCATCCTTCGGCAGCGGCACGCCGAGCGAGTCGAGCCGCCAGATGATCGGCGCCATCGCGCAGTCGGCAAGACTCATCTCGTTGTTGAGGAAGAACTTGCTGGCGCGGAACAAGGGCACGGCCGCGGTGAGCAGCTCTTTCAATCGCTTGCGCCCGGCTTCGGCCTGCTGCTTGTTGCCGAACTGCACGGCCTGCACCTGCGGCACCCAGTCGTGCTCGATCCGCAGCATCGCCAGGCGCAGGCGCGCGCGCGACAGCGGATCGATCGGCATCAACGGCGGATGCGGATAACGCTCGTCGAGGTATTCGCTCACCACCGACGCGGCGTACAGCACCAGGTCGCGTTCGACCAGGGTCGGCACCGAGTGGTAGGGATTGAGATCGATCAGGTCTTCGGGCGGATTCTGGGGGTCGACAGGCACCAGATCGTAGGACACGCCCTTCGCTGCGAGCACGAGGCGCACGCGATGGCACAGCACATCGTCGACGGAAGAAAACAGGGTCAGGGTATTGCGCATACGCAGACTCAGCCACCTTCAGAAAAACGAAGGGCGGCCGGACGAGCCGGCCGCCCCGCGCGAGATGTCGTAGAGCGAGGGATGCGCGGCGTCATCAATGCACGTCGCGCCAGTATTCCTTTTTCAGCAACCACGCCAGCAGGGTGAAGAACGACAGGAACAGGATCACCCACACACCGGTGCTCTGGCGCTTGAGCGCGATCGGCTCGCCGGCGTACTCGAGGAACGCGGTGATGTCGCGCGCGGTCTGGGCGAACTGCGCGGCATCCTGCGAGCCCGGCTGCGCGACCACCAGTTCCTTGATGCACGCGCTTTCCGCCTCGACGGTGCCGTGCGGGCAGCCCATGATCGGCTGGCCCTTGTCGTCCTTCTCGCCCGTCGGCTCCTTCTTGGTGAAGACCGGGCGCTGGTTGCCCTGCATCTCCCACAGCGGATTGGGCATCGACACGTTCGGGAACAGCTTGTTGTTCCAGCCGAGCGGGCGCGATTCGTCGAGGTAGAAGGACTTGAGGTAGGTGTAGATCCAGTCGCTGCCGCGCACGCGGGCGATCAGGCTCAGGTCCGGCGGTGCCTTGCCGAACCACTTCTCGCCGCCCGCAGCCGGCATCGGCGAGATCACGTGTTCGCCGAACTTGGCGCCGGTGAAGTTCAGGTTGTTCATCACCTGTTCTTCGCTCAGCCCGAGGTCGTCAGCGATGCGCGAATAGCGCATGTACTTCAGCGAGTGGCAGCCGACACAGTAGTTCATGTACAGCTGCGCGCCGCGCTGGAGCGAGGCCTTGTCTTCCAGGTCGGTACCGGCCTGCTCGGTGTCGCCGCCGCTGGCAGCGAAGGCAGACGCGGACAGCAGGAGCGCGGCGGCGGCGAAAGCGAGGCGCTTGAGCATGGAAATCTTCATCGTGGATGGCTTAGTCATGCATCGTCACCCGTTCCGGAACCGGCTTGGTCTTGTCGATCCGGGTCCAGATCGGCATGGTGAGGAAGAACAGGAAATAGAAGACGGTCAGGATGCGGCCGACGATGGTCTCGACCGGGTCGGTACCCGGGCCGGCGCCGATCTTGCCGAGCCACACGAAGCTGATCGCCAGGCCGATGAGCATCGCCCAGGACAGGGTGCCGCGCGAACGGTAGGACTTGACCTTGGCGCGGTCGAGCCACGGCACCAGGACCAGGATCGCGATCGCGGAGAACATCACCATCACGCCGCCCAGCTTGTCGGGCACCACGCGGAGCATCGCGTAGTACGGCGTGTAGTACCAGACCGGCTTGATGTGCGCGGGCGTCACCAGGCGGTTGGCCTCGGTGAAGTTGTCGTGTTCGAGGAACCAGCCGCCAAAGGCCGGCGCGAAGAACACGATGAACGCGCAGATCACGAGGAAGAAACCGGCGCCGAACAGATCCTTCACCGTGTAGTACGGATGGAAGGGAATGCCGTCGGCCGGCTTGTTCGGATCCCAGCGGTTGCCCTTCGGGCCCTTCTTGATGTCGACGCCTTCGGGGTTGTTGGAGCCGACCTCATGCAGGGCGCCCAGGTGCAGCACGACCAGCAGCAGCAGGACCAGCGGCAGCGCGATCACGTGCAGCGCGAAGAAGCGGTTGAGGGTGGCGTCGCTGGGCAGGTAGTCGCCCATGATCCATTCGGTCAGCGCCGGGCCGATTTCAGGCACCGCGCCGAACAGCGAGATGATCACCTTCGCGCCCCAGAACGACATCTGGCCCCACGGCAGCACGTAGCCGAGGAAGGCTTCGGCCATCAGCACGAGGTAGATGAGCATGCCGAGGATCCACACCAGCTCGCGCGGCTTCTGGTACGAGCCGTACATCAGGCCGCGGAACATGTGCAGGTAGACCACGATGAAGAACATCGAGGCGCCGGTGCTGTGCATGTAGCGGATCAGCCAGCCCCACTCGACGTCGCGCATGATGTACTCGACCGAGGCGAACGCTTCCGCGCCGCTGGGCTTGTAGTGCATCGTGAGGAAGATACCGGTGACGATCTGGTTGACCAGCACCAGCAGCGCGAGCGAACCGAAGTAGTACCAGAGGTTGAAGTTCTTCGGCGCGTAGTACTCGGTCATGTGCTTGCGATACGCAGGCATCATCGCCGGCGCGCGCTCGTTGACCCAGTCCATCACGCCGTTGGCGGTACGCATCAGGATGTTGGACATGGATTACGCTCCCTGCGGATCGACGCCGATGACGAGGGTGTTGTCGTCGGCGAAATGGTGCGGCGGCACCGGGAGGTTGGTCGGCGCCGGGACGCCCTGGAACACGCGTCCGGCCATGTCGAACTTCGACTTGTGGCAGGGGCAGAAGTAGCCGCCCTTCCATTCCGGATCGAAGGGCTCCGGGCGGATCTCGGCCTTCATTTCCGGCGAGCAGCCCAGGTGGGTGCACAGGCCGACGAGGACCGAAATCTCCGGCTTGATGGAACGGAATTCGTTGACCGCGTACTTCGGCTGCTGGTCCGGGTTGTCGGACTTCGGATCGCGCAGGGTGCCGTCGAGACCCGGCAGGGCCTCCAGGATGGCCTTGGAGCGCTTGACGATC
The DNA here is from genome assembly GCA_036404915.1 of Lysobacteraceae bacterium. Lineage (GTDB taxonomy): Bacteria > Pseudomonadota > Gammaproteobacteria > Xanthomonadales > Xanthomonadaceae > Lysobacter_I. The sequence goes on along the minus strand of DASWYO010000048.1, from coordinate 223,421 downwards.
CAGATCGGCTGGCCGCGCCATTCCGCAGTGATGCGCTGGCCTTCCAGCAGGCTGCTGATGTCGACGGTCACCGGCGCACCGGCGAGCTTCGCGCGGGCACTAGGATTCCAGGACTTGATGAACGGTACAGCGGCACCTGCGACACCGACGGCACCCACCACGGCGGTGGAAGCGGTCAGGAAGCGGCGACGCCCCGCATCAACCGGTTGCGCGCCGCCACCGTGGTGGTCGGACCCGCTCGAGACTTCTTTTGCCATCCGGCACTCCGCGAAACGTGGCTACGTGATGAATGTGGCTGCTTGCGATCAGCCGGCCTCGTCCCCGAAGCCGACCTGCAAAGACCCCGAAGTGTAACGGAACGCTGAATCCGCCGACAATCGTTGCGGACTTCCGGACCACCGTCCGGGCCTCCCCGGCAGCCCCGGAAAGGCGACGCGGGTCTCAGCCGCTGCCCCCGAGCACCCCGCGGTAGCGGTCGGCGAGCACGCGGACGCGCTGCACGTAGAGGCGGGTTTCGCTGTAGGGCGGCACGCCCTTGTACTTGTCGACGGCGCCTTCGCCGGCGTTGTAGCCGGCGGCGGCAAGGGTCAGATCGCCGTTGTAGCGCTTGAGCAGCCAGGCCAGGTACTGCACGCCACCGCGGATGTTCTGGGTGGCGTCGAAGGCATTGCTCACGCCGAAGCGGCGCGCGGTGCCGGGCATCAGCTGCATCAGCCCCTGCGCGCCCACCCGCGACAGGGCATTGGGATTGAAGGAGGACTCGGCATGGATGATGGCCCGGACCACCGCCTCGTCGACCCCATGCTGCAGGGCGGCCGCGCGGATCTCGGCCGCGTACGCCACGGTATTCAGGCGCAGCGTGCCGAAGTTGACGCCCGGCAGCGGCGCGCAGGCATAGCAGGTCTCGACGAAGCTGTAGGGAATCGTGCGCAGCGCGGTCGCGCCCGCCACACCCTTGGGCGGCTTGCTGGTGTAGTGACGGACGCCATCCTTGATGTACGAGTAGACCTGCCCCTGCACGCGCCGGGTGGTGCCCTGGCGGGCCACGTCGGCCGCCGGTACCGCTGGCGCGGCGGTCGCCGTTTCGACGGGGGCTGGAGCCGGCGTGGACACCGGCACGCTCGACGGGGCCGGTGCGGGGGCGGCGCGCGGAGGCGCCGGGGTGTAACTGCTCACGACCCGGCATTTCGCGCCCGCCACGCGCTTGCTGGCATAGGTCAGGCTGCCGTCGGCGCTTTCGCAGCGATACACGGTGCCGGCGCGCGCAGGCACGGCTTGCGCCGCCGCCACCAGGACACCGAGCATCAGGATCGACCGGACCGGATTCATGGCGCGGAGTGTCCCCGGATTGAGAAGGTTTGCCAAGTCCTTGATTGACAAAAGGACGATTGGTTCCCGAATGCCCCGTGATGTCGTGAGGGACGTCGTGGAAACGTCGTGGCGTAAACTGTCCGGCCTTCCGCCATCACCGGCCCGGCATCAGCGCCGCGCCCCGGAGACCGCCATGACCGACACCCTCGCCGCCGACACGGCCGCATCCACCGCAGCCGCCACGTCGGCCGCCGGCCCGAAGAAGCTCTACATCCAGACCCACGGGTGCCAGATGAACGAGTACGACTCGGCGAAGATGGCCGAGGTGCTCGGCGCCGAAGAAGGGATGGTGATGACGGAGAACGCCGAAGAAGCGGACGTGATCCTGATCAATACCTGCTCGATCCGCGAAAAGGCGCAGGAGAAGGTATTCAGCCAGCTCGGCCGCTGGCGCGGCCTGAAGGGCGGCGAGCGCCCGGTGGTGATCGGCGTCGGCGGCTGCGTGGCCAGCCAGGAAGGCGAGGCGATCATCAAGCGCGCCCCGTTCGTGGACTTGGTGTTCGGTCCGCAGACCCTGCACCGCCTGCCTGAGCTCCTGCGCGCCAAGCGCGAGACCGGCAAGCCGCAGGTCGACATCAGCTTCCCCGAGATCGAGAAGTTCGACCGCCTGCCCGAGCCGCGCGCCGAAGGCCCGACCGCCTTCGTCTCGATCATGGAAGGCTGCTCCAAGTACTGCAGCTTCTGCGTGGTGCCCTACACCCGCGGCGAAGAGGTCAGCCGGCCGTTCGAGGACGTGCTGGTCGAGGTCGCCCAGCTCGCCGCGCAGGGCGTACGCGAAGTCACCCTGCTCGGCCAGAACGTCAATGCCTACCGCGGCCCGTATGGAGAGGGCGAGATCGCCGACCTCGGCCTGCTCATCCGCACGGTGGCCGAGATCGACGGGATCGAGCGCATCCGCTTCACCACCTCGCATCCGCTGGAGTTCAGCGATTCGCTGATCGAGGCCTACCGCGACGTGCCGAAGCTCGCCAACTTCCTGCATCTGCCCGTGCAGTCCGGCAGCGACCGCATCCTGAGCGCGATGAAACGCGGCTACACCGCGCTGGAATTCAAGCAGAAGATCCGCAAGCTGCGCGCCGTGCGTCCGGACATCTCGATCAGTTCGGACTTCATCGTCGGCTTCCCCGGCGAAACCGATGCGGATTTCGAGAAGACGATGAAACTCATCGAGGACGTCGGCTTCGACCAGAGTTTCTCCTTCATCTATTCGCGCCGCCCAGGCACGCCGGCCGCCGACATCGAGGACACTGTCAGCGATGCCGAAAAGCATGCGCGCCTGTCGCGCCTGCAGGCGACGATCAACGACAACGCCAAGCGCATCGCGCTGGGCATGGTCGGCACCACGCAGACGGTGCTGGTCGAGGGCCCGTCGAAGAAGGATCCGAACGAGCTGACCGGACGCACCGAGAACATGCGCTTCGTGAATTTCCCGGCGCCGGCCGGCGCGAAACTTGTCGGTCGCTTCGTCGATGTCGTCGTCACCGACGCAATGAGCAACTCGCTGCGCGGCCGACTCGCCGGCTGAGCCCTCGCGCGGCACGCTTTTCGCCGCACGCACACCATCGTCGATCCTCCGCGCTCCGCCTGCCGGCGAGCGCGGCATCGTCGCACGCTGTCCATTGATGTCTTTCTGCAGCGCAGCAACGACACGCGAAAGCCAGACACCTTGCGTGTCGCAATTTTCCATGGAAAACAGCAGGTCATGCTGTCGGGAAATATCGGTTTTCCGCACATTTCCACGTTGTGCGCCCGCACATTTCGAACACGTTTTCGCATGCGCGCACGATTTCTGTGAGCGATTGTGCATTGTCGTGCAATTGGTGTTGACAACGTTGTCACCATCTCCCAGCCTGTGATCGATACGAGCAGGGATCGACAGCGGCGCCTGGCCGCATGCAGACGGCGCAAGACGGCGGCACGCACGAAACGACACGAAGACTCCGCACGGCTGCACGACGACGCGCGCGGACACGGTGGTTCCGAACGGCAAGACGAGGGAGCGATCGCGATGCACGAACCCGATTCCGGGCACTGACGCAAGGCAGTCATGGCCGACGGCGGCGCGCGATGCGGCGCCGGGCGGCATCCACACCGATACGCGACGACGGCGCGCACGAACGCGCCGCGGATGCGTTCGCCGCGAGCGCGGGACCGAGGTCCCGCCCCGCGTTCCGCATCGGGCAACGATGCGGCGACACATGTTCTTTTGAGGTTTTCAGGGGGAATGGCGACCGGCCCCCGCCGGTCATCGCATTCAATCGGCCCGGAACGAGGCCGTCATCATCGGAGCAAGACGATGCTTTACCCGTCCACAGGAAAGAAACTCGCGCTGTCGTGCCTGTTCGCGCTCGCGTGGAGTTCCAGCGCGTTCGCGCAGTCCGTCAGTTGCAGCGGCGTTCCCGAATGGAACGCCAGCACGCAGTACAAGCCGGGCGACAAGATGACCTACCAGGGTCGCCTCTACGAAGCCCAGATCAACATCTGGAACGCGTCGCCGACGTATTGCAGCAGCTGCGGCTGGTACAAGGATCTCGGCAGCTGCGGTACCGGCGGCAACCAGTCGCCCAGCGTGTCGCTCACCGCGCCTGCTGCGGGCAGCAGCTTCGCCGCCGGCGCGAACATCACCGTCAGCGCCAACGCCAGCGATGCCGACGGCACCGTGGCGCGCGTGGAATTCTTCCGCGGCACCACCTCGCTGGGCGTCGACACCAGCAGTCCGTACAGCGTGGCCTGGAATGGCGCCGTGGCCGGCAGCTATTCGCTCACCGCCGTCGCTACCGACAACCTCGGCGCGACCGCCACCTCGGCAGCGGTGTCGATCACGGTGCAGCCGCAGTCCGGCGACACGACGCCGCCGAGCGTGCCCGCAGGCCTGGCCTCGCCCTCGCAGACGAACAACAGCATCGCCCTGAGCTGGAACGCATCGACCGACAACGTCGGCGTGGCGGGCTATGACGTCTATCGCGGCGGCGCGCTGGTCGCCTCGCCCACCGGCACCAGCTACACGGCCACCGGCCTGTCCGCCTCCACTGCGTACAGCTTCCAGGTGCGGGCACGCGATGCCGCCGGCAATGCCTCCGCGCTCAGCGCCGCGCTCTCGGTCAGCACCCGCGCGAACCCGACCGACACCGTCGCACCGAGCGTCCCGAGCGGTCTGTCCTCGCCGTCGCAGACCAGCAGCAGCATCGCGCTGAACTGGAACGCGTCGACCGACAACGTCGGCGTTGCCGGCTACGACGTGTACAGGGGTGGCACGCTGATCGCCTCGCCCACCGACACCAGCTACACGGCCACCGGGCTGTCGGCCTCCACGTCGTACAGCTTCCAGGTGCGTGCACGCGATGCCGCCGGCAATGCGTCGGCCCTGAGCAGCGCCATCACGGCAAGCACGCAGGGCAACCCGCCCGGCGGCAGCAAGCGCATCATCGGCTACTTCGCGCAGTGGGGCATCTACGGCCGCAATTACCGCGTGAAGAACATCGACACCAGCGGCTCGGCGGCGAAGATCACGCACATCAACTACGCCTTCGGCAACGTGCGCAACAACCGCTGCGAAGTCGGCGTGACGATTCCGACCAATGAGCAGACCGGCGCGGGCGGCGACGCGTTCGCCGACTACAGCAAGTCGTTCACGGCCGCCGAAAGCGTCAGCGGCGTCGCAGACACCTGGGACCAGAAGCTGCGTGGCAACTGGAACCAGCTCAAGCAGCTCAAGGCCAAGCATCCGAACATCAAGGTGCTGATCTCGCTGGGCGGCTGGACCTGGTCGCGTGGTTTCTCGAGCGCGGCGCGTCCGGAAAACCGCCAGGCCTTCGTCGCCTCGTGCATCGATGCGTACATCCGCGGCAACCTGCCGGTGACCGACAACGCCGGTGGCGCGGGTGCAGCGGCCGGCGTGTTCGACGGCATCGACCTCGATTGGGAATACCCGGTCGCGTGCGGCCTGTCCTGCGGTTCGCCCGAGGACAGCGCCAACTTCACCGCGCTGCTGGCCGAGTTCCGCCGCCAGCTCGATGCAGTGCGCCCCGGCCTGCTGCTGACCATCGCCTCCGGCGCGGGCATCGACAAGATCCGCGTGACCGATCCGGGCGCTTACCACCAGTACCTCGACTTCATCAACGTGATGACCTACGACTTCCACGGCACGTGGGAGCCGAAGACCAACCATCACTCCGCCCTGTTCGCCTCGCCGCGCGATCCGTCCACCGGCGACCAGCGCTTCTACAACAGCAACGATGCGATCGAGGCCTTCCGCTCGCGCGGCGTGCCGGCGAGCAAGCTGACGCTGGGCATCGGCTTCTACGGACGCGGCTGGACCAACGTCCCGAACGGCGGCACCAACGGCCTGTACCAGAGCGGCACCGCGGCGGCCGGTACCTACGAGGCGGGCAACGAGGACTACAAGGTGCTGCGCAACCTCAACTGGCCGGTCTACACCGACAACGATGCCATGGCGACGTGGATCTACAACGGCACCACGTTCTGGAGCTTCGACACGCCGGCGATGATCCAGACAAAGATGAACTACGTGAAGGCGCAGGGTCTCGGCGGCGCGTTCTTCTGGGAGTTCAGCGGCGACGACGCCAACGGCACGCTGGCCAACGCGATCAAGACCGGCCTGCAGTAAGCCGTTCTGCGATCAACGCTTTTTGCAACCAGCGTTTCTCGCATCACTGCACCACCGAACGCCCCGGCCATGCCGGGGCGTTCTTTTTGCGGCGCCCCCCACCCGACCGAAACGACTGAAGACGACTCGACCAGGGGGGCGCAGGTACGCCCATGACGGACAGGCGGGACTATCATCCCCGCAACCGTCGCGGAATCGACCGATGCCCCACCCGCACTCCCCCTGCCGTCTGCCAGCGCACCTTGTGCCCGCTTGCCTCATTCTCCTGACGGGCCTCGCCCATCCGGCGGTCGCCGCCGACAACGGCAGCGGCTTCGAGACGCTCGCCGCGCCGGATCTGCCTGCGGAAGCGCGTCCTTTCCTCGTCGCCGGCACCCGCCCGATCGTCTACGAACGCGGCGACCTGAACGGCGACGGCCACGAAGACGCAATCCTGGTGCTCGAATCCCTCGAACCGCACGATGTCGACGGCATGGCGCAGCGTGCCCGGCCGCTGCTGGTCCTCGTGCGGGATGCGGGCGGCACCCTGCGGCTGCGGGCAAGGAACGACCGGGTCGTGCTGTGCCCGGAATGCGGCGGTATGATGGGCGACCCGCTGTCGGGGGTGACCGTGGAGCGCCGTGCCTTCCAGGTCGACCACTACGGCGGCAGCGCGTGGCGCTGGTCGAACCTCTACCGTTTCGGGTACTCCCGGCGGGACGACACCTGGCAACTGGTGCGCGTCGAAACGAGCAGCTTCCACGCCGCCGACCCGGACGAAGGCAAGTCCACTGTCCGCGTGCCACCACGCGACTACGGCAAGATCGACATCGCCGACTTCGATCCCGATGCCCTGCCCGAGCCTGCCCCGGGCCGGCCCTGATCCACCGCATGGCGCCGCTCAGGTGCCACGCGCTACCCTGACGACCATGCAGAACCACGCATCACGTACGCACAGCCGCGATTTCGCGCTGGACCCGGCCGATCCGGAACGTCTCGCCAACCTCGCCGGCCCCTTCGACGCCCACCTGCGCCAGATCGAACTGCGGCGCGGCGTGGAGATCGCCAACCGCGGCAACATCTTCCGCGTCAGCGGCGACGACGCCGGAGCGGTCGATGCCGTCGAATCGCTGTTGCGCGATCTCTACGACGAGGCCGCCGACACCATCTTCGACGCGCACGCCATCCACCTGCGCCTGGGTGCCGACGATGCATCGCCGCGCACCTCCGCCAACGGCGACGCCACGCCGGACGACTACCGGCCGCAGGACGTCGCGGTGAAGGTCAAGCGCGGCACCGTGCGCGGCCGTGGCGCGAACCAGCAGAAATACCTGCACCTCATCGCCACCCACGACATCAACTTCGGCATCGGTCCGGCCGGCACCGGCAAGACCTTCCTCGCCGTGGCCATGGCGGTCGAAGCGCTGAACACCTCGCGGATCCAGCGCATCATCCTGGTGCGGCCTGCGGTGGAAGCCGGCGAGAAGCTCGGCTTCCTGCCGGGCGATCTTACCCAGAAGGTCGACCCGTACCTGCGCCCGCTGTACGACGCGCTGTACGAGATGCTGGGCGTGGAGAAGGTCGCCAAGCTGCTGGAGCGGAACGTCATCGAGATCGCGCCGCTGGCCTACATGCGCGGACGCACGCTCAACGACGCCTTCGTCATCCTCGACGAAGCGCAGAACACCACCGTCGAGCAGATGAAGATGTTCCTCACCCGCCTGGGCTTCGGCAGCACCGCCGTGGTCACCGGCGACCTGAGCCAGATCGACCTGCCCAAGCACGTCAAATCCGGCCTGCGCGACGCCGTCGACGTGCTGCGCGAGGTCGACGGCGTCAGCTTCACCTTCTTCGAGGCCCGCGACGTGGTCCGCCATCCGCTGGTGGCGAAGATCGTCCGGGCGTATGAGGCGCAGGCGAAGGTCGCGGCAAATGCCGACAAGCAGGCCGGCAACACGCCTGACAACCGGGAGACTGGCGGATGACCAAGGGTCCGACTCGCCTCGATGTCGCCGTCGGTTACGCCGCGCCGCGCGCCGGCGTGCCGGCCGCGACCAGCTTCCGCCGCTGGGTCGCGGCCGCGCTCAAAGGCCGCATCCGCGAAGCCGATCTCGCGATCCGCGTCGTCGACGAAGAGGAAGGCCGGGCACTGAACCGGCATTACCGCGGCAAGGATTACGCGACCAATGTACTGAGCTTCCCGGGCGACCTGCCGGAAGGCGTGAAGTTGCCCAAGGGCGTGACCATGCCGCTGATGGGCGACCTGGTGCTGTGCGCGCCGGTCGTGGCGCGCGAGGCCGCCGAACAGGGCAAGCCGGTGGCGCAGCACTACGCGCACCTCACCGTGCATGGCGTGCTGCACCTGCTGGGCATGGACCACCAGGACGAACGCGAGGCCGAGTGCATGGAGCAGCTCGAGCGCGAGATCCTCGCCGAACTGGGCATCGAAGACCCCTACCGCGTCCGCGACTGAGGCCCGGCGCATCGGCTCGCCCGATGCGCACCGATCCCAATCGAATCAGTGCGTTGGCTCCGACAACGGGGCCGGCAGCCCTGACCGGCAGCAACGCCCGGACGGCTCGCGTCAGCCCCGAACGGCATGCGGCCCCAGCGCCGGTCCGCTACACTGTGCTCCCCGCCCCACCGGGGCGATGAACCGACCGCAATGCCCGAGGACGACAGTACCCGCACGCAGGACGGCGCCGCCAAGGCCGCCGAGACCGCTCGCATCGACAGGAAAGTCGACAGGAAGCACGACCGCGGCCGCTCATGGCTTTCGCGTCTGAGCGCGGCCATTTCCGGCGAACCCGACAACCAGGAAGACCTCGTCGAGCTGCTGCGCGACGTGCAGGCGGACGGCGTGATCGATGCCGACACCCTGCGCATCATGGAAGGCGCCGTCTCCATTTCCGCCCTCACCGTCGGCGACATCATGGTGTCGCGCGCGCAGATGGTGGTGCTGCCGGTGGACGGCAAGTTCCTTTCGCTGATGCAGCAGGTGGTCGAATCCGGCCACTCGCGCTTTCCCGTGCACGGCGAGGACAAGGACGAGATCCTCGGCATCCTGCTCGCCAAGGACCTGCTGCGCGGCGTGGTCGCCGACAACGGCCCGGGCACGATCCGCGAACTGCTGCGCCCCGCCGTGCTGGTGCCGGAAACCAAGCGCCTGGACATCCTGTTGCGCGAGTTCCGCCAGTCGCGCAACCACATGGCGATCGTGATCGACGAATACGGCGGCGTGGGCGGCCTGGTCACCATCGAGGACGTGCTGGAACAGATCGTCGGCGAGATCGACGACGAGCACGACGACGCCGAGGACCCGAACGCGCTGATCGCGGCGCAGGCCGACGGCCAGTACCTGGTCGATGCGCTCACCCCGATCTCCGACTTCAACGCACGCTTCGGCGCCGACTTCACCGACGACGAATACGACACCATCGGCGGACTCATCACTGCCGCGATCGGCCACCTGCCCGAGGCGGGCGAGGAACTGTCGCTCGGCCGCTTCGGCTTCCGCGTGGCCCGCGCCGACGCGCGTCGGCTGCACACGCTGCACGTGAGCGTGCATGGCGCCTGAGGCCGCGACCGCCGCCGCGCCCCTGCGTGCGGCGGCCTTCGTCCGCGCAGCTGCCTTCCTCCTCATCGCCCTGTCCTGCTGGCTGTGCGGCACGCTTGCCGCGCAGGCCGCGCCGCGCATCGGCGTGGCGACGATGGCGCCGGGCGAGATCTTCTTCGAACGCTTCGGCCACAACGCGATCGTCGTCGTCGACGTCGCGCCCGATGGCACCGTGCGCGGCGAGACGCTGTCCTACAACTTCGGTTTCTTCGACATGGAGGAAGCCGGTTTCGTCGGGCGTTTCGTGCAGGGCGAGATGATGTACCGCCTCGTCGAACTGCCCTGGCGCGAGGATCTGCAGTACTACCTCGATACCGGTCGCGGCGTGACCATCCAGTGGCTCGCCCTGGACGACGCGCGCGCCACCGCGCTGGCCGCAGCGCTGGCCGAGAACGCGCGGCCGGAAAACGCGCGCTACCGCTACGATTATTTCGCCGACAACTGCGCCACGCGCGTGCGCGATGCGATCGACCGCGCACTCGACGGCACGCTGAAGCCGCAGCTCACGGTGCGCTCGCAGGGCAACACCTATCGCGGCGAAGCGGTGCGGCTGGCCTCGCCCGCGCCGTGGATGTGGCTCGGCTTCGACATCGGCCTCGGCCCGAGTTCGGACCTGCCGCTGTCGCGCTGGGAAGATGCCTACGTGCCGATGCGCCTGGCCGACAGCCTGCGCGAAGCGCGCCTGCCCGACGGCCGGCCGCTGGTGCTGCGCGAGGAACGCGTGGCGCCGCATCGCATCGCGCCCGAACCGGGCGAATTCCCGCTGGTCTGGTGGCGCTGGCTGCTTGCCGGCCTGGCCGTGGCGCTGGCCTGGCTGTGGCTGGACACGCGCGCGCCCCGGACATCGTCCGGCCTCGCGCTGGCGTTCTGGCTGGCCTGCAGCGTGCTGGGTGCGGTGATGCTGTTCCTGTGGTCGGGCACCGAGCACCACTTCGCCTGGGCCAACCGCAACCTGCTGCTGCTCTCACCGCTGGCGCTGGCGCTGCTGCCGGGCGCATGGCGCCGGCTGCGCGGTCGCGCACCAGGCACTCTCTTCCGCTGGATCACGCTCGCCATCGCCGCAGGCGGCATTCTGGCGATGCTGCTGTACTGGAGCGAGCGCGTGCCGCAGGCGAACGCGCACTGGATCGCGCTGCTGCTGCCGATCCACGCGGCATGGACGTGGATCGCCTGGCGAGAGGCCGGCCCGAGACGTTGATCCGCTGTTTCGACGGAGGCGACTCGTCCCTTCTGGGATTGGAGGCGACCCGCACCGCGCGACGAGGGTGATTCGCTCACGAAGCAGCCCCTCGCCGCCTCCTGTCAGCCCGCCAGCCAGCGCAGGCTCATGCCGACGCCCATCCCGGCCATCAACAGCAAGGCGGCCCAGGTCAGCAGGATGCCCCAGAAGCGCCCGAACGAAACGCCCGCGCTGCGCGAAAGCCCCACTGCGTGCAGCACGCGGCCCAGCAGCAGGGTACCGCCGCAGATCCACAGCCACAGCGCAGCCAGCCCGGACAACTCCAGCAGGGCGAGCAGGATCAGGGCCATGGGCACGTATTCGACGAAGTTGGCGTGCGCGCGCACCTTCTTCGCGAGCAGCTTGTCGCCGCCATCGCCCAGACCGATCTTCGCGGAGCGGCGATGGCCGACCACGCGCACCGCGAGCAGCAGCATCAGCAGGGCGTGGAGGGAAGCGAACAGCAGGGTGATCTTGGGCATGGGACGTCCGTGAGCGGAATGGGCGTCGTCAGCATGCCATGCGCATGTCGCCGCCCCAAGCCAGCACTTCGCCAAGCAGCGGCAGCCGCACGGCGACATCGAAACGGTACTGCCCGTCTTCGATCCGCTTGCCGGCCTCGATGCCGGGCGCCAGCCATGCGGGCAGCGGCAGCCCCCACAACCGGCAACCGATCTGTCGCCAGCGCCAGCCACCGCCGTCGGTATCGACCGCCAAACGCAGCATCAGTGGCCCGGCGCGCTCTTCCCAGCAGCCTTCGGGCCAGCGGCCGACCGGGCGGAACCACGACACTGCCTCGGGTCCGTCACCGAAGCGCCGCGCCCAGCGCAGCGCGCCGTCGGCGTGACGGATATCGACGACGAGCCATTGCTTCGGCCGCTGTTCCGGCGATGCAGCATCGATGCCGAGCCGACGCAGCAGGCCGCGTCCGATCACACCCGCAAGCCCATGCCCGACACGGAACCGCACCGGGCCTTCGAGCCGGCCCCCTTCGCGATGCAGCGCCTGCAGCAGCGGATGCAGCCGTGCAAAGCCGTCGCCGAACCAGGCTTCGACCGGCGATAGGCCGCTCAAGCGTGCAGCGCCCTCGCCTGCAGCGCCGGCACTTCGTGATCGGTGCCGTAGCGACCCTTGTCGTCACGCACCACGCGCGCCAATGCGCAGTCCGGATCGTGGGTGAAGAACAGGTGCACGCCGCGCGCGCGCTTGTCTTCGAGGAAGTCGCGCTTCTCGTCGATCAGCAATTCGGGATTGCGGTCGTAGCCCATGGTGATCGGCACGTGCACCCACGGCCGGCCCGGGATCAGGTCGGCGCAGAACACCACGCCGCCATGCGCTTCGCCATTCACGCGCTCCGGCCCGACGATCTCGGCGAGCATCAGCCCGGGCGTGTGCCCGTCGCTGTAGTGGAAGCGCACGCTGTGGCCGAGTGCGGCGCAATGCGTGCCATCGACGATCTCCAGCCGGCCGCTCGCTTCGAGCAGCGCGGGCAGTTCGGCGATGAAACTCGCGCGGTCGCGCGCATGCGGCACCTTCGCCCGCTCCCAGCAGCCGAGGCTGACCACGTACGTCGCGTTCGGGAACAGCAGCGACGGCGCGGCGCCTTCGCACCACGGCGCAAGCAGCCCGCCGGCATGGTCGAAATGCAGGTGCGAGAGCACGACGACGTCGATGTCTTCGTGCGAGAAACCCGCTTCGGCCAGCGAATCGAGCAGGACGTGGCGATCCTCGACCACGCCGTAGCGCTCGCGCAGTTTCGGCTCGAAGAACGCGCCGATGCCGGTCTCGAACAGCACGGTCTTGCCGGCCAGCGGCGAAGCCAGCAGCGCGCGGCAGGCCAGCGCGATGCGGTTCTGCGCGTCGGGCGGCGACCACTTCTCCCACACCGCGCGCGGCGCGTTGCCGAACATCGCGCCGCCATCGAGCTTCTGCGAATTGCCGAGGAGTGACCAGAGTTTCATGGCGAGTGTCTCCGTGGGTGTCGCGGGCGGATCATCGTGAACACGTCAGGGGCCCGGCGCAGCATCCACCGCCGCCTTGCCCACCGGATTGCGCGGATCGCTGCCGCCGCGCAGCACGTTGGCGCGACGATCCCATTCCACGGTCTGCAGGTTGCCCCAGGCGTCGCTGGAACGGCGGCCGGCCGGCGCCTCCTTGGGCGAGTTGACGGTGTGTCCCATCGCGCGCAGCGCGGCGACCACGTCATCGGGGAGCGCATCGCGTTCGATGCCGATCGCATCGGGCATCCACTGGTGATGGAAGCGCGGCAGCGCCGCGACCGCCTGTGCGTCGAGACCATCGGCATAGCCGAGGATGCCCAGCAGGACCATGGTGATGATGCGGCTGCCGCCCGGCGTGCCGAGCACCGCGACGCGATCCTTCGATTCCATGAAGGTCGGGGTCATCGAGCTGAGCATGCGCTTGCCCGGCTTCGGCGCATTGGCCGCGTAGCCCATCACGCCGAACGCATTCGGCGTGCCGGGCTTCAACGCGAAATCGTCCATCTCGTTGTTGAGCAGCACGCCGGTGCCGGGCACGACCATGCCCGAGCCGAACAGCAGGTTCACCGTCTGCGTGGCGGCGACGCGGTTGCCTTCGGCGTCGATGATCGAGAAGTGCGTGGTGTCCTCATCTTCCATCGGCGTCTGCTCGCCCGACAGCAGGTCGCTGGGGGTGGCCTTGCGCGGATTGATCGTCGAACGCTGGCCGGCGGCGTAGTCGCGGCTCATCAGCTGGCGCACCGGGATCTTCACGAAATCCGGGTCGCCGAGGAAGAACGTGCGATCGCGGTAGGCGCGGCGCATCGCCTCGACCGTGAGGTGCACGCGCTCGGCCTGCGGCAGCTTCGCCAGGTCCCAGGGTTCGAGCATCTGCAGCATCTGCGCCAGCGCGATGCCGCCCGACGACGGCGGCGGCGCAGTGACGATCTGCCAGCCGTCGTATTCGAAACGCAGCGGCTCGCGTTCCTTGATGCGGTAGCCGGCGAGCTCTTCGGCAGTCCAGCGCCCGCCCTCCGCCTTCACGCCGGCCAGCAATTTCTTCGCCACCTGGCCGCGATAGAAGCCGTCGAAACCGTGTTCGGCGAGCAGTTCCAGCGTGCGCGCCAGGTCGGGCTGCTTCAGGATCTCGCCCTCCTCGGGCGCATCGCCGTCGGCAAGGAACACGGCGCGCGTGCCCTTGTAGCGCTCCATCACCTCGCGACGGCTTTCATAGCCTTTCGCGAAGCGCGCGTAGACCGGAAAGCCATCGCGAGCGATGCGGATCGCCGGCGCCAGCGACGCCTTCAGCGGCAGGCGGCCATGACGCGTGGCCAGATGGACCAGCCCGGCGGGCAGGCCCGGGATGCCGGCCGACCACGGCCCGTTCTCGGCGCGGTCACGGTCGAAGCTGCCGTCGGGCTTGAGGTAGGCCTCGGGCGTGGCCGCGGCGGGCGCGATCTCGCGCGCGTCGATGAAATGATCCTGGCCCGTCTTCGCATCGTGCAGCAGGAAGAACCCACCGCCACCGATCCCCGAGGAGATCGGCTCGACCACCGACAGCACCGACGACACCGCAACCGCGGCGTCGAAGGCGTTGCCGCCCTGGCGCAGGATCTCCAGGCCGGCATCGGTGGCGAGGGCATGCGCACTCGCGATCGCGGCGCCGGGCGGGCGCTCGGCCGTTGCGGTATCGGGTGTCTGCGCGGCCTGCGCGTTCGACGACAGGAGCGGCGACAGCAGCAGCACCGAGGACAGCGCCGCATGCAGCGCCCAGCGAACGGTCTTCATGGCTCTTCCTTCTGCAGGCGCGCGAGCTTGGCCAGCAACGCGTCCTGCGATTCGGGGAATTCGGGGTCCGGGTCGATGCATTCGACCGGGCAGACGACGACGCACTGCGGTTCGTCGTAATGGCCGACGCACTCGGTGCAGCGCGCCGGATCGATCACGTAGATGACCTCGCCCTGCGAAATGGCGCGGTTCGGACATGCCGGTTCGCAGACATCGCAGTTGACGCAGAGCTCGTTGATCTTCAGCGACATGGGGGAATCACAGGCTCGCCTGGCGGACGCATGTCCCGGCGGCGGACGTGGCGGGCAAGCATGCCCGGGACGCCCGGAAAACGGCCGGGGCGCGGTGGTGCGCCCCGGCCGGGTCTCGAATCACTTGGTCTCGACGAACACGTAGTTCACGCCGGAAGCGGCGACGGCGGTCTTCACGCGCTCGTTGTCTTCCGCCTTGCCGATGAACAGCAGCTTCACGCCCTTGAGCTTGTCCGGCTTCACGTCGGCGAATGCGGCGATCACCATGTCGGCGGCCTTGGCCGAGGAAGACGAGGCCGATGCGAAGGCCAGCAGGTTGCCGCCGAGGATGCCGCGCGAGATGTCGCCCTTGGCCTTGTCGAGCAGGCGGTCGTAACTGCCCTGGAAGTCGGTTTCCGTTTCGGCCGGCAGCAGGTAGAGGAAGGGCTGGCTGGTGACGCCATCCATGTTCCGGCCCACGACATCCACCACGTAGGCTTTCCACGCGGTCGAATCTTCGTTGGTCGGCACGGACACGGGCGCCTTCTCTTCCTGCTTCGGGGCTTCCTCGGCCTTCTTGCAGGCCGCCAGCGGCAGCGCAAGGGCGGCAATCATCAGCAGGCGTGCGATGGTGTTCATGGGTTGATCTCCCCTCTGGAGTGGTTCGTGGTGTGGTGGGGTGGCGAAGTGCGCGGCCCCGATGGGCCGTTCGCGCCGATTGTAGAGCACCGGGTAGAACACCGGTGATGCCGGGCCCCGGCCCGATCGCAGCCAAGCGCCCGTTCGAGCGCTAGCGGCTCCACTCGGCCAGCAGCGCGCGGTTCACCGACGGCGGCACGAAACCCGACACGTCGCCGCCCAGGCGCGCGACCTCGCGCACCAGCGACGAGGAGATGAAGCCGTACTGCTCGGCAGGCGTGAGGAACAGGGTCTCGACGTTCGGGATCAGATGCCGGTTCATGCTCGCCAACTGGAATTCGTACTCGAAGTCCGATACCGCGCGCAGGCCACGCAGCAGCACGCCGGCGCCGATATCGCGGACGAAGTGGGCGAGCAGGCAGTCGAAACCGCGCACCTCGACGTTCGGGAAACGCGACAGCGATTCGCGCGCCAGGTCGACGCGCTGCGCCAGCGGCAGGGCCGGACGCTTGCCCGGGCTTTCGGCCACGCCGACCACCAGACGTTCGAACAGCGGCGCTGCGCGCTCGACCAGGTCGAGATGGCCGTTGGTGATCGGGTCGAAGGTGCCGGGATAGACCGCGATCCGGGCGGCGGGGATGACGCTGGAATCCTTGCTCATGGGGCGTGCGGGCACCGCAGCTGGCGGAAGATGCCCGGAGTGTAGCAGCGCCCCCTGACCCGTCCGCGACCGTGTGGTTCAGGCGTCGCGACGGTATACGGCATAACGCACGTCCCGCGTCTTGCCTTCGCGGTGCGGCTGCCAGTCGGCGCCGGGCACAGCATCGGCCTCGTGCGGCGCTTCCACGTACAGCCAGGCGTCCCCGGCCAGGTGTCCGGCCACCGCATCCAGCGCCGGCTGCCACAGGTTCGCGGCGAACGGCGGGTCGACGAAGGCCAGGTCGAACACGCCGGGCGCATCGCGCAGCCACGCCAGCGCATCGGCACAGACGACCTGGACGCGGTCGCCGTCGGGCAGTCGTGCCGCGAGGTGGCGGAGGTTCGCGGCCAGTGCCGGATCGCGCTCGACCAGCACCGCCTCGCGCGCGCCTCGCGACACCGCCTCCAGCCCCAGCGCGCCGCTGCCCGCGAACAGGTCCAGCACCCGCGCGCCGGGCAGCATCGGCTGCAGCCAGTTGAACAGGGTTTCGCGCACGCGGTCGGACGTCGGGCGAAGTCCCGCCAGATCCGCCACCGGCAGCTTCGTGCCGCGCCAGTGCCCACCGATGATGCGCACCGACCCGGCTGTGGCCCCGGCAGGCGTGCCCCTGTCGGGCTTGGCACGACCGGCAGCGGGCGGGGACGGCGGCAGGGAGCGTCGGTTCATCGGGAGCCGGAAAGGCGGGTGGTAAGATTCGCCATTGTCCAACACCTGCAGCGGTTCGCGCGCCACCGGCGCCCCGCCGCTTCCGAGGCCCCCTTCGCGATGATTTCCTTCTTCCGCCGCAAGAAGCCGGACGCGGCGCCCCCCACGGAACCCACGCCCCCCGCCTCTCCGGCAGCTCCGCCGGAAACCGCGTCATCCGACCCGACCGTCGAAGTCGCAGTGGCCACGGTCGATACCACGATCGATGTTCCGGCCGTCTCCATCCCGCACCCCGCCGATGAGCCCGCCGCGACACCGGCTGCCGCTCCCGGCAAGCCCGGCTGGCGCGAACGCCTGCGCAACAGCAGCTTCGCCCGCGCCTTCGGCGGCCTGTTCTCGGGCAACCCGCGTCTCGACGACGACCTGCTCGACGAGATCGAAACCGCCCTGCTCACCGCAGATGTCGGCGTGACCGCGACCACACAGCTGATCGAATCGCTGCGCAAGCGCATGAAAGGCCGCGAATTCGCCGACGCCAACGCCCTGCTCGCCGCACTGCGCGCCGACCTGATCGCGATGCTGGTGCCGGTGGCCAAACCGCTGGTCATCGCCGACGACAAGCCCTTCGTGATCCTCACCGTCGGCGTGAACGGCGTCGGCAAGACCACCACCATCGGCAAGCTCGCGCACCGCTTCAAGTCCGAAGGCCGCAGCCTGATGCTGGCTGCCGGCGACACCTTCCGCGCCGCCGCCGTCGCGCAGCTGCAGGCCTGGGGCGAGCGCAACGGCGTGGCCGTGGTCGCGCAGGGCCAGAACGCCGATGCCGCATCGGTCGCGTTCGACGCGCTGCAGGCCGCCAAGGCACGCGGCACCGAGGTGCTGATCGCCGACACCGCCGGCCGCCTGCACACGCAGCAGGGCCTGATGGCCGAACTGGGCAAGATCAAGCGCGTGCTCGGCAAGATCGATGCATCCGCGCCGCAGGAAGTGCTGATGGTGATCGATGGCACCACCGGGCAGAACGCGCTGTCGCAGCTCCGCCAGTTCCATGCTGCCGCGGGCGTGACCGGTCTGGTCGTGACCAAGCTCGACGGCACCGCCAAGGGTGGCGTGGTGTTCGCATTGGCCCGCGAATTCGGCATTCCGATCCGCTTCGCCGGCATCGGCGAACGCCAGGAAGACCTGCGCGTGTTCGATGCCGAAGCCTTCGTCGACGCCCTGCTGCCGGACGCCCTCGGCACAGCGTGAGCGACGCCGCGACCGCCTCGCCGACACGCACCCGCCGCTGGCGACGACGCCTGCTCGTCCTCGGCGCGCTGCTGATCGCGCTGTCGCTGGTCGCGACCTGGCTGCTGCAGCCGAAGCAACTCGTGCCGCTGATCCTCGATCGCGCCGGCAAGGCGCTGTCGCTGCAGATCACCGCATCGCCCAATGCCGAAGCGCGCCTGCGCGGCACACCGCAACTGATCGTGCGCGACCTCGTCGTGCGCGAACCCGGCAGCGACGCGGTGCTGCTGCGCGCGAAGCGCGTGCTGCTGGCCCTGCCCTGGTCCAGCGTGCGCAGCGGCGGCAAGGACATCGTGATCCGCCGCGTCGAACTCGATGCGCCTCAACTCGATCTCGCCGCCGTGCGCGCGTGGCTCGCGAAACGTCCGCCAAGCGAAGAGACCCTGATTCCCACACTCACAGAGGGTTTGCGCGTCATCGACGGTCGCGTCGTCGACGGCACGCTGCGCATCGAAGACCTCGCGATCGACCTGCCCGCACTGCATCCGCAGCGCAGCGCACACGCGCGGATCCGTGGCCGCGCGATCGACGGCGCGCTGAAACTGCCGTTCGATCTGGTCGTTGCGATCAGCCGCCCGACAAACCATGCCGGCATCGGCATCGTCGGCACGCTCGCCTTCGAAGGCGATGATTGGCGTCTGCCAGCCACGGTGAAACTCTCGGGTCCCTTGCACTTCGAGGACGACGGCGTGGCGATGACGCCCGCCACGCTCGGCGCATCGGCACGCTACGAATCCGGCGACACGCGCCTGCCCCTCACCCTGGGCCTGCACGGCCCGCTGCGCATCGCCGACAGCGGCGCCACGCTCGCGCCGGCCGGCGTCGCGCTGCGCGGCGACGGCACGATCCCGACCCTCGATGCGCACGGCGCGCTGTCCCTGGGCAAACGTCTCACCCTGCATCTCGACGGCACGCTGCCGCAGTGGCCCGAGGCGTGGCCAGCGCTGCCGCCGCCGATCTCGACATCGACCTCGCCGCTGCCGTTCGCGCTGCGCTACGACGGTGCCAGCGATCTCTCCGACACCACCACGCTTTCCTTGCGACGCGATGCGATGGCCTTCGACAGCCGCTTCCGCCTGTACGCCGTGCTCGACTGGCTGGCGCAGGCAGGCGGCTCGCCGCTGCCGCCGCTGGACGGCACGCTGCGCGCGCCGCAGCTGGAACTCTCCGGCGCGACGCTGGAAGGCGTGGAAATCACGCTCGACGACGAAGGCATCGAATGAGCGACAAGCCTCGGAAGAGAAAAATTTCTCCTGCAGGAGCGACGCAAGTCGCGACCGCATCCCGCAAGCGGAAAAGCATCGCGACTCATGTCGCTCCCACAACCGCTGACTCGCCAGCGTTGGCTGCACACTACGCCGACCGTCTGCTCGCCTGGTTCGACGTCTCCGGGCGCCACGACCTGCCCTGGCAGCATCCGCGCACGCCGTACCGGGTGTGGCTGTCGGAAATCATGCTGCAGCAGACCCAGGTGCGCGTGGTGATTCCGTATTTCGAGCGTTTCGTCGCCGCCCTTCCCGATCTGCGCGCCCTCGCGGCGGCCTCGCAGGATGAGGTGATGGCGCTGTGGTCGGGCCTGGGCTACTACGCTCGCGCGCGCAATCTCCACGCCGCAGCGAAACGCTGCGTCGAGCAGCACGGCGGCGACCTGCCGCGCGATCTCGACGCGCTGATCGCGCTGCCCGGCATCGGTCGCAGCACCGCCGGCGCGATCCTCTCGCAGGCCTGGGGCGACCCACACGCGATCCTCGACGGCAACGTCAAGCGCGTGCTCAGCCGGGTGTTCGGCATCGAAGGCTGGCCAGGTTTGCCGGCAAACGAAAAGCGGTTGTGGTCGATCGCCGAATCGCGGCTGCCGACGGCGCGACTCGCCGACTACACGCAGGCGCAGATGGACTTCGGCGCGACGCTCTGCACGCGCCACGATCCGGCCTGCGTGCTGTGCCCGCTGCAGGACGACTGCATCGCACGCCGCGAGGGTCGCACCGACGAACTGCCGATGCCAAAACCCGGCAAGCCGCTGCCCGAGCGCTGGGCCGTGGTGCTGCTGCTGCACGATGCCGAGGGCCGCGTGCTGCTGCAGCGCCGGCCGCCGGCGGGGATCTGGGCCGCGCTCTGGTCGCTGCCGGAAGCCCCTGACCACGACGCCGCGCGCCACTGGTTCGAAACGCATGTCGACGGCGACTACGACGACGCCACCGCGCTCGACGATGTGCAACACGGATTCACGCACTATCGCCTGCTGATGCATCCGCGCGCGTGGCGTGGCGTCGCGCTGCGCGAGGGGATGGCGGACAATGGCGACGAGGCGCAGCCACTGCGCTGGGTGTCGCGCACCGAGTTCGACACGCTGGGCATTCCCGCGCCGATCCGCACGCTGATCACACGACCACCTTCCTGAGAGGCACGAGCCGATGGCCCGCACCGTATTCTGCGAACACGAACAACGCGAGACCGATGGGCTGGATTTCCCGCCGTGGCCCGGCGAACTCGGGCAGCGCGTCTACACGCGCATCGGCAAGGGCGCCTGGCAGAAGTGGCTGGTCCACCAGACGATGCTCATCAACGAAAACCGGCTCTCGCCCATGAACCCCGAGCACCGGACGTTCCTGCAGGGCGAGATGGAAAAATTCCTGTTCGGCGATGGCGCCGAGAAGCCTGCCGGCTTCGTGCCCCAGGATCAGGCCACCTGACTCAGCCGCCGGACGCCTGCGCCGGCGCGGGTTCGTCGGTGGCGCGACGCATCTTGCGCTCCTCGCGCAAGCGCTTCTCGTCGGCGCGCAGCGCCTTCACGTTCAAGGGTCGGATTTCACGGATCTGGCAGGTACTCGGCCCACCCGCGCCGCCGCGAACGTAGACCTGGTCGAAGCGCGCGCTGATGCGGCCACCGAAGCTGCGGATGCCGATGCTGTCGGCGAAGTCCAGGCCGATGCACGGGCTGTGCACGTCGATCAGGTAGGCCTGGCTGGGTCGCGTCCACAGCGCGAAGGCTTTCTCGCCCAAGGGGGTCCAGCCGCTGTAGCTGCCGAGATACTGGATGCTGTCCACCGGCTCCCCGGAATGGCTGCGATAGAGGGCAAGGCGCTCGGCCTCGCGGGCCCCCACATCCGTGGCGCAGGCGGTCGACGTCGAAGCGGCGATCAGGGCGATCGAAAGTGCGAGGGCACGGCTCATGGCGGTCTCCGGGGGCACGGACGGCGGGCGTCCTTCGCCACGGATGATGCGCCACCCCGCCGAACAGGCAAAGCCACCCGGCGCCACGATTCAGCACCGAGCCGGCTTGCTCTTCCCCAACGCAGTCATTATCATTGTCGGCTCAGCGTGGCCGGGTAGCTCAGTTGGTAGAGCAGGGGATTGAAAATCCCCGTGTCGGGGGTTCGATTCCCTCCCCGGCCACCACGCATTCGACGAAAAGCCGCGCACTGCGCGGTTTTTTTGTGGGCGAAAACATCGGTCAGCCGTGCTTCGCGAAGCCCACCCAGCGGGAAAAGCCTCGAGGCACTGTGGCACCATCTGCAGCCCTCCCCTGCAGGAACCGATAGCCATGATTCAACGCTTCGACGTGGGCGCACGCATGTCCGAAATGGCGGTGCACGGAAACACGGTGTACCTGGCCGGTCAAATCGCCGATGACGCCAGCCAGGACATCCAGGGCCAGACCCGGCAGGTGCTGGAGGCCATCGATGCCCTGCTCGCACGCGCGGGCAGCGATCGCAGCAAGATCCTGATGGCGCAGATCTTCCTCGCCGATCTGGCCGATTTCGCCGGCATGAACGAGGTGTGGGACGCCTGGGTATCCGCCGGCCACACGCCGCCGCGCGCGACCGTGCAGGCCGCGCTCGCGAAGCCCGAATGGAAGATCGAAATCGTCGTCACCGCCGCGATCTGACACGAAGATCCAGCAAAGACGAAACGAAAAAGCCCCGTGACCATCACGGGGCTTTTTTCATGGCATGGCCGGCGTCGCGCATCGCTGCGCGAACGCGGACTTCACATCGTATGCGTCGGCTTGTCCGAGGTGAGGATGCCGGCGAGGATGGCTTCGATCTTGCCCTTGATCGCGTCGCCCTCGGGCGTTTCGGCGAACTGCACGCCGATGCCGGCGACACGGTTGCCCTGCGCGCCCGCGGGCGTGACCCACGACACCTTGCCGGCGACCGGCAGGCGCTCGGTGGATTCGGGCAGGGTGAGCAGGAGGAAGACTTCGTCGCCGATGAAATAGCGCTTGGGCGTGGGCACGAACACGCCGCCGCCCTTGAGGAACGGCATGTAGGCCTGGAAGAGCGCGTTCTTGTCCTTCACCGCGAGCGAGAGGATGCCTTGTCGGGCACCGCCGGCGGCCGTGGGCTTCATGTTCATCGTCTGCCTCCAGAAGTCGTCTGCGATGCCCCGGCGCGCCACTGCGCCAGCAGTTCCACCATGGCCAGATCCGCGCGCACCGTGGTCCGCAGCAGGTCGCGGGTACGGTTGGCGGCATCGAACCAGGTTGCGAGCGTGCGGATTCTCGACGGATCGGTCAAGCGGCCCGCTTCGGCGACGGCGAGGTCGGCGGCATGGCGGAGGCGCAGGTCGAGGTCGCCGGCATCGACCCAGCGCTTGGCGGTCTCCATCGTCGAACGTTCGTTGCGCGCCACCGCCTGCAGGTCGGCGGCGATGTCGCGGCGCAAGGCCAGGCCACCGTCGCGCAGCCAGGCATCGGCGAGGCCGGGATGGCCCCGCGCGGCGTCGAGCGCTTCGCGCGCGGCTGCGTCCGCATGCCCTTGCGCACGCAGCCAAGCCTGCGCTTCCTCGATCGGCGGCAGGCGGAATTCAAGACGCTGGCAGCGGCTGCGGATGGTGGCCGGCAGGCGCGCCGGGTTGGCACTGATCAGCCACAGGTAGCGCCCGGGCTGCGGCTCTTCCAGGGTCTTCAGCAACGCATTGCAGGCCGCGTGGTTGATCGCGTCGGCCGGGTCGATGATGGTGACCTGCGATGTGCCGTACTGCGCGGTCAGCGCGAGCTTTTCCGAGAGCTTGCGGATCTGTTCGATCACGATCTCGGTGCGCGGCTTGTCGGTCTTGTCGTTGATCTCGTGGCCGATCAGTTGCAGGTCGGGGTGGCCGGCATGGCCGAACGGATGCGAAGGCGAACCGTCGGGCCGCACTTCCAGCGGATCGCGCTGCACGCGATTCGCGAACAGCAGGCAGCCGCGACAGCGTCCGCAGGCGTCGTCGCCGGGCGCGCGGGCCTCGCACAGCAGGCGACGCGCCAGGCGTTCGGCAAGCGCACGCTTGCCCAGGTGCGCAGGGCCGCAGAACAGCAGGCCATGGCCGAGGCGGCCGCTGTCGAGCGCAGCGACTGCCTGGTCATGGACGCGTTGCTGCCAGGGTGCGAGCGACGGCAGTTCGAGGTTCATGCGAACCCGCCGCGATCGATGAACATGCGCAGGATCGCGACGGCGTCGCCGGCGACCACCGATGCCGGTTGCGAGGCGTCGATCACGCGCACGCGCGTGGGTTCGGCGCGGGCGCGAGCGAGGAAGCCGGCGCGCACGCGTTCGAAGAAATCGTCGCGTTCGCGCTCGATGCGATCCGGGTACAAGTCGCGACCGAGCGTGCGCTCGCGGCCCTGCGATACGCCGAGGTCGAGCAGCAGCGTCAGACCGGGCTTGATGCCGACCACGCGGCGTTCGAGATCGGCGATGAACGCGAGATCGAGCCCGCGTCCGCCGCCCTGATAGGCGTAGCTGGAATCGGTGAAGCGGTCGCTGATCACCCAGGCGCCGCGCTCCAGCGCCGGCAGCACTGTCTCGCGCACGTGCTGCGCGCGCGAGGCGAACATCAGCATCAGTTCGGTTTCGGCGGCGATGCGTTCGCCGTCAGGATTGAGGAGCAGTTCGCGGATGCGCTCGGCCAGCGGCGTACCGCCTGGCTCGCGGGTGCTGACCACTTCGCGGCCTTCGCGCAGCAGGGCATCGCGCAGCGCGTTGAGCACGGTGGTCTTGCCCGCGCCCTCACCGCCTTCGAGCGAAACGAAGCGCGGATGCGTCGCGATGTCCGCAGGAACTTCGGTCATCGCGTCTTCGCCTGCTGCCCGCCGCTCTGCTGCGCACCGCTCTGCTGCTCGCGGTAACGCTTGATGTATTCGGCCACCGCCGTCTGGTGTTCGCCGTAGGTCTTCGTGAAGACGTGGCGACCGCTGCCGTCGCCCACGGCGACGAAGAACAGCGCGTCGCCCGGCGCGGGATGCGCCGTGGCCTGCAGCGCATCGCGGCCGGGCATGGCGATCGGCGTCGGCGGCAGGCCGTCGCGGGTGTAGGTGTTGTACGGCGTGTCGGCGCGCAGGTCGGTCTTGCGGATGTTGCCGGCGTACGTGCTGCCCATCCCGTAGATCACGGTCGGATCGGTTTCCAAGCGCATCGGCACCTTGAGGCGGCGCACGAACACGCCGGCGATCTGCGGGCGTTCGTTCGCGATGCCGGTTTCCTTCTCGACGATCGAAGCCAGCGTCTGCAGTTCGTACGGCGTGCGCAGCGGCAGGCCCTCGTCACGGCCTGCCCAGGCTTCGGCCACCGCCTTGTCCATCGCAACCGATGCGCGCTTGAGCACGTCCAGGTCGGTGTCGCTGCGGGTGTAGAGATAGGTCTCGGGCAGGAAACGGCCTTCCGGATGCTCGCCGCCACGTCCCAGCGCGCGCATGAGCGCGGCATCGTCCATGTCGGCGGTGGTCTGCTTCAGCGGCGTGGCCTTGGCCAGCGCGGCGCGCAGGTCGCGGATGTTCCAGCCTTCGACGATCGTGAAGCGGTAGCTCAGCACCTTGCCGTCGCGCATGCGCTCCAGCAGCGTGCGCGGCGTCATGCCCGGTTCCAACGCGTATTCGCCGACCTGGATCTTGCCGGCGGCACCGGTGGATTTCGCGAGGAGGCGCCAGTGCAGCGCATCGACCTCGACGCCGCGCGCGCGCAGGCTGCGCAGCACCTTCGGCAGCGAGTCGCCGGGTTCGACCACCAGCGTCTCGCCGGCCTCGATCCCGGCCATCGGCGCATCGGCGAAGCTGTCGTAGCGCTGCCAGGTGAAGAAGGCGATCGCACCGACGCCGAGCGCGAACACCAGCGCGATGAGCAGCACGATCTTGATCAGGCGCTTCAGGATGTGCTTCAAGCCCACGGGGAACCTCGATCGATGACGGGAAAGGCGGGATGCGCGTCGGCGAGGCGATGCAGGGCTTCGCCGACGGCCGGATGCGGCGACCACGCATGGTCGCCCAGCCGGGCCACGGGCAGGATACCGCGCGCGGCATTGCACAGGACCAGGGCCTGCGAGGACAGCACGTCCTCGGGCGTGAGCGGGCGTTCGGTGGCATCGAGCGCGGGCAGCGCCCAGGCGCGACAGACACCGGCGACGCCGCAGCGATCCACCGGCGGGGTCCACCAGCGGCCATCGCACAGGACGAAGACATTGGCGGCGGTGGCGCAGACGACATGACCGTCGGCATCGCGCATCAGGCCCTCGTCGATGCCGGCGTCACGCCATTCCGCGCGCGCCAGCACCTGTTCGAGCCGGTTGCAGTGCTTGATCCCGGCCAGCACCGGCTGGGTCGCCAGACGCAGGTCGCACCAGCGCAGCACCAGCCCGCCGGCGCGCGGCGCAGGCGGCAGCCCAGATGCGGACAGCAACCACACCGGCGGCACGTCGAGCGGCGGTGCGTAGCCGCGTCCGCCGCTGCCGCGGGTGAGCACGAGCTTGATCACTGCATCGGGATGCGCGCGCAGCGTGTCGCGCAGCGCGGCATCGAGCGCGTGCTCCGACGGCACCTCGATGCCCAGCCTTGCTGCGCCGCGCAGGAGCCGTTCGCGATGCGCGGGCCACCACGGAATGACACCAACGACCGCGCGCATGGTCTCGAACACGCCGTCACCGTAAGCCAGGCCACGGCCACCCGCGATCACGGTGTCGACATCGGCATCGACCGGCGCATCGCCCACGAATACGCGCGCGGTCGACTGGCTCGTCGGCGCCGGCATCGTCATGCGCCTGCGCCCAGCGCCTTGAGCAGGCCGCGCGCCTTGGCCCGGGTCTCGTCAAGTTCGCGCTGCGGGTCGGAGTCGGCGACGATGCCGGCGCCGGTGCGGAAACGCAGCGTGTCGCCTTCGACTTCGGCGCTGCGGATCAGGATGTTCAGGTCCAGGTCGCCGTCGCGGTTCAGCCAGCCGAAGGCGCCGGTGTAGGCACCGCGGCCGGTGTTTTCCAGCTCGGCGATGATCTGCATGCAGCGCACCTTCGGGCAGCCGGTGATGGTGCCGCCGGGGAACACCGCGCGGATCACGCCGCCGGGCGTGACCTCGGGCCGCAGGTGGCCGCGCACGTTGCTGACGATGTGGTGCACGTGCGAATAGCTTTCGACCGTCATCAACTCGTCGACCTCGACGCTGCCCGGCGTGCAGACGCGGCCGAGGTCGTTGCGTTCGAGATCGATCAGCATCACGTGTTCCGCGCGCTCCTTCGGATTGCCGACCAGTTCGCGGATGCGCGCGGCATCGTCGTCGCCGGCAAAGCGCGGACGCGTGCCGGCGATGGGTCGGGTCTCGACCACGTCGCCGCGCACCGACACCAGGCGCTCGGGCGAGGAGCTGACCACCGCCCACGGCGCGCCATCGGTTTCACCGGCCAGCAGACCCGCGAACGGCGCCGGGCTGGCTGTGCGCAGGCGGTCGTACAGCGCGGCCGGATCCAGCGCGTCGTCGAAGCGCGCGCGCCAGGCGCGCGACAGGTTGACCTGGAAGATGTCCCCGGCCGCGAGGTAATCGAGGATGCGGCGCACGCCATCGGTGAAGGCCTCGGGCGCATCGTCCTCGATCGCCACGGGCGCATGCCACGAGGGCAAGGGCGCGGGCGCCGGCGCGACAAGGTCGGCGACGATGGCGTCGAGCAGGGCTTCATGGCCGGTTTCCGCCACCGCGAAGCATTCGCCGCTGACATGGTCGCGCAGCACCGCCGCAGGACAACGCAAGGCCAGTGCGACCGGCAGCGCGCCTTCCGCCTGCGGCAGTCGCAGCACCGGCTCGACCTGCGCCGCGAGTTCGTACGCGAGGAACAAGGCCCAGCCGCCACGGAACGGCCAGCGAGGTTCTTCGCGCGGCACGCGAAGCGTCTGCCATTCGTGATCGAGCGCGGCGAGGAAATCACCGCCGATGTCGATGCCGTCGGCATCGCGCACGCGTCCATCGCGATCGAGGCGCAGCGACGCACCATCGGCGACCAGCAGCATGTCCCAGCGCCCGAGGGCGTGGCCGGCGATGAGCGAGGACGAGGTCGATTGCAGCAGCAGCGGATGGCGTGCCGGCGCCTGGCGATGCAGGCGCAGCAGATCGCAATCCGCAGGCAAGGCGCGGGTGACGATCATGCGCGGGAATCTCGAAGCGTGGAGAAGACGGGCGTCGCGGTCAGATGCGGCCGAACACCAGCGTGCCGTTGGTGCCGCCGAAGCCGAAACCATTCGACACCACCACGTCGACCTTCGCCTCGCGCGCCACGTTCGGCACGTAGTCGAGATCGCAGCCTTCGCCGGGATTCTCGAGGTTGATCGTCGGCGGGATGATGCCGGTGTGCAGCGCCATCACCGAGAAGATCGCTTCCACGCCGCCGGCCGCGCCGAGCAGGTGACCGGTCATCGACTTCGTCGATGACACCATGGTCTTGTAGGCCTGGTCGCCGAGCGTGCGCTTGATCGCCATCGTTTCGGCCAGGTCGCCCAGCGGCGTGGACGTGCCGTGCGCATTGAGGTAACCGATGCGGTCGACGCTGACGCCGGCATCGCGGATGGCGGCGGTCATGCAGCGCGCGGCGCCTTCGCCGTCTTCGCTGGGCGCAGTCATGTGGAACGCATCGGAGCTGGCGCCGAAGCCGATCAGCTCGCAGTAGATCCGCGCGCCGCGCGCCTTCGCGTATTCGTATTCTTCCAGGATGAGGATGCCCGCGCCATCGCCGAGCACGAAGCCGTCGCGTTCGGCGTCCCACGGACGCGAGGCGCGCTCGGGCTCGTCGTTGCGCGTGGACATCGCCTTCATCGCGCAGAAGCCGCCCATGGCGCTGGGCGTGGAGCCGCGTTCGCCGCCACCGGCGATCATCACGTCGGCATCGCCGTACTGGATCAGCCGCATCGCCACGCCGATCGAATGGTTCGACGTCGCGCAGGCGGACACGGCAGAGAAATTGGGGCCCTTGGCGCCGGTCATCAGCGAGACCTGGCCGGGCAGCATGTTGATGATGGTGCTGGGCACGTAGAAGGGCGAGACCTTGCGCGGACCGCCTTCGTGCAGCTTGATGGTCTGCTGTTCGATACCGAGCAGACCGCCGATGCCGGAACCGATCAGCGCGCCGATGCGGTCGGCGTTGGTGTCGGTGATTTCCAGGCCGGCGTCCTGGATGGCCATGAAGCTGGCGGCGACGCCGTAATGGATGAACTCATCCATCTTCTTGGCATCCTTGGCCGAGATCCACGGCGAGGAATCGAAATCCTTGACCTGCCCGGCGATGCGGGTGGTCATCGTGGACGCGTCGAAATGGGTGACCGGGCCGATGCCGGAACGGCCATTGACGATGCCGTCCCAGCTGCTGGCGAGATCATTGCCCAGCGGCGACACGATGCCCATACCGGTGACGACGACTCGACGCTTCGACATGCTCTGATCCTCACTGCTCGCCCGACGCCGACGGCATGTTCCGCCACGCCGGGACGTTTCTTCGACACGTTGCCAAAACGCACAGGGCCGCGATGCGGCCCCGGCGTGCGCCCGGACACGGGGCCCGGGCCTGGGTACGAAACCCGATTACTTGACGTGGGCCTTGATGTAATCGATGGCCTGCTGCACCGAGGTGATCTTCTCGGCCTCTTCGTCCGGAATCTCGCACTCGAATTCTTCTTCGAGGGCCATCACCAGCTCGACGGTGTCGAGCGAGTCCGCGCCGAGATCGTCGACGAACGATGCGCTGTTGGTGACTTCCTCTTCCTTGACGCCAAGCTGTTCGACCACGATTTTCTTGACGCGTTCTTCGATGCTGCTCATGGGTGTTGTACTCCGGGAGGAATGTTGCGGTGGATAGTGTAAGGGAAAGCCGAGCCCGAGGTGGGGCCTGGCGATCTTTTCGATATCAATGACTTAGCGTCGAGCCCCCTGATCGACCGGCGCGGGCCGGGCTCAAGGCATGTACATGCCGCCGTTGACGTGCAGGGTTTCGCCGGTGATGTAGGCGCCGGTGGGGCCGGCGAGGAACGCGACCGCATTGGCGATGTCCGCAGCGTCGCCGAGGCGGCCGAGCGCGATCTGGCCCAGCAGGGCGTCGCGCGCCGCATCCGGCAGCGCACGGGTCATGTCGGTGTCGATGAAACCCGGCGCCACGACATTCACGGTGATGCCGCGCGAACCGATTTCCTTCGCCAGCGACTTGCTGAAGGCGATGATGCCGGCCTTGGCGGCAGCGTAGTTGGTCTGCCCCGGGTTGCCGGTGACGCCGACGACCGAAGCGATGCTGATGATGCGGCCCTTGCGCGCCTTCATCATGCCGCGCATCACCGCCTTGCTGGTGCGGTAGACGCTGGTGAGGTTGGTCTGCAGGATCGAATCCCACTCCTCGTCCTTCATCCGCATCAGCAGGTTGTCGCGGGTGATGCCGGCGTTGTTGACGAGGATGGAGATCGCGCCGAATTCCTTCGCAATGCCGTCGACCAGCGCTTCGACCTCGGCGCCGTTGGCGACGTCGAGCTTGCGGCCGTGGCCGCCCAGCGGCGCCAGGCGCTCGCCGATGGCCTGCGCGCCGGCGTCGGAGGTCGCGGTGCCGATGACGGTCGCGCCCTGCGCAGCCAGCAGGTCCGCGATCGCGGCGCCGATGCCGCGGCTGGCGCCGGTCACGAGTGCGATGTCGCCTTGCAGCGGCTTGGTGTTCATGGTGTCGATGCTCATGTCGGAAACGGTGGGGTGCGCGGTGTGGTCAGCGCGGCGCACGCGCCGTGGCTCATCGCCACGCGTCGAGTGCGGCCTCGAAGTCGCCGACGGTGCCCAGCGCGCGGTTCTCGATCGATTTCTCGATGCGTTTGTTCAAGCCGCCCAGCACCTTGCCCGGTCCGCATTCGGCGGCACGGGTCACGCCGCGCGCGGCCAGCGCCTGGACGCAGTCGGTCCACCGCACCGGCAGGTAGAGCTGGCGCACCAGCGCGTCGCGGATGGCCTGGATGCCGTCGTGCACTTCGGCATCGACGTTCTGCACCACCGGAATCGACGGTTCGCGCCAGTCCAGGCCATGCATGGCTTCGGCAAGGCGGTTGGCGGCATCGCGCATCAGCGGCGTATGCGACGGCACGCTGACCGCGAGCCGGGTGACCATGCGTGCACCGCGTGCCTTGAGCAGTTCGCTGGCGCGGTCGACGGCCTCGGCATGGCCGCCGATGACGACCTGGCCGGGAGAATTGAAGTTGGCCGGGACCACGATGCCGATGCCCGAGGCTTCAACGCAGCACTCGGCGACCACCGCGTCCTCCAGGCCGATCACCGCAGCCATCGCGCCGCTGCCTTCCGGCGCGGCGTCCTGCATCAGCTGACCACGGATGCGCACCAGGTGCGCGGCTTCGCGCAGCGACAGCGCACCGGCGGCGACGAGGGCGCTGTATTCGCCCAGGCTGTGCCCGGCCAGTACGACGGGCATGGCGCCGCCCTGCGACTGCCACAGCCGCCATACGGCGACGCCAGCGGCCAGCAGCGCGGGCTGGGTGAATTCGGTGCGGTTGAGCAGTTCGGCGGGGCCGCCCTGCGACAGCGCCCAGAGGTCGGTGCCGGCGCCGTCGGCGGCTTCCTGGAAGGCGTCGCGGATCAGTCCATGGCGCTCGGACAACTCGGCCAGCATGCCGACGGACTGGGAACCCTGTCCGGGGAACACGAAGGCCAGCGTCGGATCGGTCGTGGGGACTGCAGTCACGCGGGGGTCCAGCTCGAAACGGGACGGCGATGATAAGGTCGAAACCCCCGGTCTGTCTGTACGAGGGCGTATGCCGACCGGGCGCCAGCCACGTCCGCGAATCGGAAACCGTGAAGGGGAACCGTAACGGAAACCGGGAGCGGAAACGACAAGGGCCCGCCGGTCGGCGAGCCCTTGCGGGTCGGTCAGGTCGTACGCGCCGCGTGGACGCGACCCGGGATCAGTAGCGCAGCAGTGCCGAGCCCCAGGTGAAGCCGCCGCCGAAGGCTTCCAGCAGCAGCAGCTGGCCGCGCTGGACCTTGCCGGAACGGACCGCTTCGTCGAGTGCCAGCGGCACCGAGCCGGCCGAGGTGTTGCCGTGCCTGTCGACGGTGACGATCACGCGCTCCATCGGCATGTCCAGGCGCTTGGCCGTGGCCTCGATGATGCGCAGGTTGGCCTGGTGCGGGATCAGCCAGTCGATGTCGTGACGATCGAGGTTGTTGGCCTCGAGGGTCTCCTCGACCACCGAATCCAGCGCCTTGACCGCATGCTTGAACACTTCGTTGCCGGTCATCAGCACGCGCACGCCGGCGTTGGGCTCGTCCGGCTTGAAACCGGCCGACACGCCGACCGGGTTCCACAGCAGTTCCTTCTTGCCGCCGTCGGCGTGCAGATGGGTGCTGAGCACGCCGGTCTCTTCGTCGGCCTTCAGCACCACCGCACCGGCGCCGTCGCCGAACAGCACGCAGGTGCCGCGGTCGTTCCAGTCGAGCATGCGGGTCAGGGTTTCCGCACCGATCACCAGTGCCGTCTTCACCGCGCCGGAGCGGATGAACTTGTCGGCGACGGTCAGCGCGTAGATGAAGCCCGAGCACGCCGCGTTGACGTCGAACGCGGCACAGCCTTCGGCACCCAGGCGGTGCTGGATGAGGCAGGCGGTGGACGGGAAGATCAGGTCGGGCGTGGTCGTGCCGACGACGATCAGTTCGATCTCGGACGGCTGCACGCCGGCGGCTGCGAGGGCGCGCAGCGCGGCCTGGTAGCCGAGTTCGGAGGTGGTTTCTTCGGCGGAGGCGACATGGCGCTGGCGGATGCCGGTGCGGGTCGCGATCCATTCGTCGCTGGTGTCGACGATCTTCGCGAGGTCGTCGTTGGTGACCACCCTGGCCGGCAGGTGGCTGCCGGTACCCGCGATGCGCGCGTAGACCTGCTTGTTGGAACCCTGCTGGTTGGATCCGAGTGTGCTCATGTCCGCCCTGTCACGCCTGTCGATTCAGTGCACCGAAGGCGCGCGTTCCTGCACGGCGACGGTGACGATCCAGTCCGAACGCGCCAAACCGGACGCGTGCACCACAAAACGAACGCGCCGCGCGAACATGACGTCGCGCGGCACGGATATCGCGGCTGGCGCCGAAGCGCCGCGCGGGATCACTCTTCGTCGACGACCTTGACCTTCGGCGCGATGACCTGGCGGCCACGGTAGTAGCCATCCTTGGTGATGTGGTGGCGCAGGTGGATTTCGCCGGTGGTCGGATCGGTGGCGAGCTGCTTGGCGGTCAGCGCGTCATGCGAACGACGCTGGCCACGACGGGACGGGGTGACGCGGGATTTCTGCACAGCCATGGGAATCGCTCCAACGTGATACGCAATTAGTGTGGAAAGTGACGGAACGCGGCGCGGACGCGCGTTCCCGTGATGTCGTTCAACTCAGGTTTTCTTGAGCGCCGCCAGCGCCGCGAACGGGTTGGCGACCGCTTCTTCTTCCGCCGTCGCGGCCCAGTCGCGCTCGACCGCTTCGCTGCCCGGCATGGCCGGTACCAGCGGCACGGCGAGGATCAACTCGTCCTCGACCAGATCCCCCGGGCGCATCGCGCCGTCGGCGTCGATCTCCAGCGCTTCGTAGCCCCCCGGCAGCGACGCATCGACGGTTTCGTCGCTGGCGTCGCGCACGAGCGCGAACCGCTGGTCGATGACGACCGGAAGCACGAACCGCTGCAGCGTACGCTGGCACACCAGCGGCAACCCGGCATCGACCCGCAACGCCACGAAGGGCACCTGCAGCTGATCCTGACCGAATTCGAGGCTGAAGCGAGCTTCGCCCTCGGTATCGGCCAGCAGATCGCGGAGGCGGGCCATCGCGGCAAGCGGCAGGCGTCCGTCGAAACAGCGCCGCGCTGCCACCATGCGCCAAGCGTCCAGTAGGTCGGGCACTTCAGCGGACATAAGACGCGAAATGTTAGGGGTCGGGGGTGGCCCTGTCAAACCGTGGGGCACGCCGGCCCTTGGATTTGCCGCCGGCGCCGGCAAGCGGCAGACTGCTCTCCCCGTCTCCGGGCCAGCCGTGTGACCACCTTCTCTTTTCCTGTCGTCAGTGCCCTGCTCACGGTCGTGATCGTGATCGGCCTGGGGTTGGCCTGGTGGATTTCGCGCCGGACCGACCCCCGCCAGCGGGCCGTGACCGAGCTGCTGGACGCTGCCGACGCGCTCGAATCCCGCCTGCGCACCGCCCGTGCCGAGATCGAATCGATCACCGGGGGAGAAGACGATACCGTCCGCACCGCCCTGCAGGAAATGCTGCGCCAGCGCCTGTGGCTGCAGCAGCACGGCTCGACCGCCTCGCTGCGCACGCTTAAGGACATGCGCACCTCGCTGGACCAGGCCCGCCACCGGATCGACCAACAGCTGGTCCTGGTGCAGCAGGCCCGCAGTCCGCAGACCTGATCCAATCCGCACCCCTCACTCATGCCCCGCCTGATCCTCGCCTCCACCTCGGCCTACCGCCGGGCCCTGCTCGAACGCCTGGGCCTGCCTTTCGACACCGCGCGCCCCGACGTCGACGAGACCCCGCTGTCCGACGAAACGCCGCAGGCCCTCGCCGTGCGCCTGGCCCGCGCCAAGGCCGAGGCGGTGCTCGACCCCGGCCAGCCCGACCTGTGGGTGATCGGCTCCGACCAGGTCGCCGAGCTGGACGAAGAACCGCTGGGCAAGCCGGGCAGCATCGCGCGCGCAGAAGCACAACTCCGGGCGATGTCCGGGCGCGAGGTGCGCTTCCTGACCGCCGTATGCCTGGCCGGTCCGGGCGGTCGCCGGCTGGAGGCACTGGACGTCACCACGGTGCACTTCCGCCCGCTGTCGAACGGCGAGATCGCCCGTTATGTCGACCGCGAGCGCCCCCTGGACTGCGCCGGCAGCTTCAAGTCCGAGGGGCTGGGCATTACCCTGTTCGAGGCGATCGAGAACCGGGATCCGACCGCGCTGGTCGGCCTGCCGCTGATCGCCACCGCCCGCCTGCTGCGCGAAGCAGGGTTCGTGGCGCCCTGACCCTGCACGGGGGCGATCGTCCCGAAACGTCCCTGTAGAGTGGAGCTTGCTCCGCTCATGGCCTCCGGGGAGAGATGAGCGGAGCAAGCTCCGCTCGACATGGGGAGGTGTCAGCGCAGCTCGATGACCCGCGACGGCCAGTCCTCGACGCTGCCGTCGCGACCGTGCAGGCGCAGCGCAAGGCGATAGCGGCCGGGCGGGCGGTCGCCGAGGTCGATCCAGACATCGAAGCCGACGTTCGGCTGCTGCGGGTCGGTAGAGCCGCCCTCGCGCCATTTCGACCAGAAACCGACGACTTCGGGACGGGCGATGCCATAGACCGGGCGCGAGACCACCTCGCCGTCGATCAGCGCTTCGACCTTCGCCAGCCCGACCCCATCCTTGAAGGCCCAGCCGCGCAGTTCGAAACGGCGCGACACGGGGCCGTCGCCGGCAGGCAGGTCGATCCAGGCCATCGCCGGCGTCGTGCACGGGCCGGCCGCGCGGCGCGGCGGCAAGCGGAACAGCAGGAAGCGCTGGCGACCGTGGTCGATGTGCAGCACGCGCGGCGGCGGCAGCGGGCCGACCATGGCGCAGAGATCGTGGTAGCGGCGCAGCAGCTGGCGGTATTCGACATCGCTGGCGCCGACAACCAGCAGCACCGACGCCTCGCCCAGCGTCGCGCGGTCGCGCACCCGCAGGTTCCACAGGGCGAGCTGCGGCGCGCGGCCGTGGTGGGCGTTGAGCGGGTGATCCAGCACCGGGATGTTCGCGTCGCCGAGCGCGAAGCCGAGCTCGGCGCCGATCTTGAAGTTGTCGGCGAGCAGGCGCGTGCCCCGCGGCATCGCGGCGCGCTCGGTTTTCACCGCCTCGGCCAGCGCGTCCCAGCCGGCGAAGTTCGATGGATAGGCCTTGCCGTCGGCCAGGCGCGCGCGCAGCACGGGCGAGGCGGCGATGAGGTAGTAGCCCAGGCCCACCACCAGCCCGGCGCCGGCCAGCCCCCAGGCCACACGACGCCACGCCGGCCGCCACGCCGCGATCACCGGCGCGGCCAGCGGCAACAGCGCGAGATACGCCGGCAGCGGCCAGTGGAAGCTCACGCGCTCGCTGTCGGCGAAGAAGCCGAGCAGGAAGAAGCCGGCGAACACCGCGACGCCCGACAGCGCGAGGTAGCGCACGGCGGCCGCGCGGCCTGCACCGAGGCCGGCGATACCGCCACGCAGCATCGCGAACAGCAGCAGCGGGCTGGCGAACGCCGCCTGCACCAGCAGGAACTGCGCGCCATCGGGATGGAAAGCCCAGGGATGACGTTCGACCAGCTGGAAGCGCAGGCCGGCATCGGCATTGGCGACATTCCACGACAGCAACGGCAGCCAGGCCAGCGCACCGATGGCGACGGCGCCCCAGACCCGGGCTTCGCGCAGCGCCAGTCGGCCTTCGCGCAACCACAGCAGGGCGAGGAAGCCGACACCGATCACCGCGGCGAAGCGGTAGTGGGTCAAGCCGCCGATCGCCAGACCGGCGGCGAGCAGGCCGGCCGAAGTCCAGTCCACGCCGCGCAGCAGGCGCGTGCCGGCGTCGAGGCACAGCACCGTCGCCAGCGCCAGCGGCACGTCGGGCAGACCGAGCACGCCCAGGGTGCCGAGCAACGGCAGCAGCACGGCGAGCGAACCGGCCTGCCAGGCCAGGCCAGCGCCGGCGTGCGCTTCGCCGAGTTCACGACGGGCGATGCGCACGATCCACCACGGCAGCAGCGCGGCGATCAGCAGGAACGGCAGGCGCAGCGCGAACTCCGAGGGCCCGGCGAGGACCTGACCCGCGCGCACCAGCCAGGCGGTGAAACCGGGCAGGTCGGAATAGGCCCAGGCCGGATGCCGGCTTTCCTGCCAGTAGAAGGCTTCGTCGACGAACAGCGGCAGGCGCGCGGCTAGCATGCACTTGACCAGCAGCACGCAGGCCCAGAGTGCGATGAAGGTCCGCCTGCCGCGCACGCCGGCCGAATCCGTCCGCTGCGTCATCCCGTAGTCTCGCTACACTGCAGGATCATGTTGTCCATCTTGTCCATTCCTCCACACATTGCCGGAGCACGCCTTGTCGACAGCCTTCGAGTGCCGCACATGCTAAACGACGATCTGCACGACGCCCTCAAGCGCGCACAGGCGCAGGTCAACCAGTGGGTGCTGGGCAAGCCCCACGAAGTGCGGCTGGCGTTCGTGGCCCTGCTGTCCGATGGCCACGTGCTGATCGAGGACCTGCCCGGTCTGGGCAAGACGACGCTGGCGCATGCGCTGGCCGCCAGTCTGGGCCTGGGTTTCCAGCGCGTGCAGTTCACCTCGGACCTGTTGCCGTCGGACATCGTCGGCGTGTCGGTCTACGACGCGCAGGCGGCCCAGTTCCAGTTCCATCCCGGCCCGGTGTTCGCGCAGGTGCTGCTGGCCGACGAGATCAACCGCGCGCCGCCGCGCACGCAGAGCGCGCTGCTGGAAGCGATGGCCGAGCACCAGGTCACCGTCGATGGCGTGACCCGCCCCCTGCCCGACCCGTTCTTCGTGATCGCGACGCAGAATCCGGTCGACCTGTCCGGCACCTATCCACTGCCCGATTCGCAGCTCGACCGCTTCCTGCTGCGGCTGCACCTCGGCTACCCGCCGGAAGACGCCGAACGCGCGCTGCTCGCCGGCAGCGACCGCCGCGACCTGATCGCCAACAGCCAGGCCGTGCTCGACGCCGATCGCGTGCGCGCGCTGCGCCGGGCGGTGCACGACGTGCACGCCAGCGAAGCGCTGATCACCTACGTGCAGAAGCTGCTCGCGCGCAGCCGCCACCATCCGGGCGTGCGCGTCGGCCTGTCGCCGCGTGCGGGGATCGCGCTGCTGCGCGCCGCGCGCGCACATGCGCTGATGCTCGGTCGCACGCACGCGCTGCCTGAAGACGTGCAGTCGCTGTTCATCCCGGTGGCCGCGCATCGACTTGCCGCCGACGCCGACGGCGGCGACGGTGCATCGCTGGCGAAGTCGATCCTCCACGCAGTGGCGGTGGATTGAGCCCGCCACCGTCATCGCGCCGATGAGCCGCCTCCTCGCCCGCATCCGCCGCAGGATCGAAGCCCGCACCGCGACCTGGGCCAGGCCGCGCGCGCCGGAATCGCTGCCGGTGCGCTTCAACCGTCGCCGCATCTACGTGCTGCCCACCGGTTTCGGCCTGTTCTTCGCCGCGCTGCTGAGCGCGATGCTGCTCGGCGCGCTGAACTACAACAACAATCCCGCGCTGCTGCTGGCGCTGCTGCTCGCCGGCGCGGCGCACACCGGCCTGTTCGCCGCGCATCTGCAGATGTCGGGGCTGAGCATCACCGCGATCGGCGCCGAACCGGTGAGCGCCGGCAAGCCGCTGCAGCTGCGCGTGCACGCGCGCGCCGAGCCCGGCC
Source organism: Lysobacteraceae bacterium (assembly GCA_036404915.1). Classification (GTDB taxonomy): domain Bacteria; phylum Pseudomonadota; class Gammaproteobacteria; order Xanthomonadales; family Xanthomonadaceae; genus Lysobacter_I. Next base: position 185,687 of record DASWYO010000048.1, on the reverse strand, counting down.
GCGAACGCCGCGGCCTGCGCGTGGCCTGCGGCGAACATCGCAGCTTCCTGTCGCTGGACCAGGGCAGCGGCGAGGCCGTGATCGAACTGCCCACCGTGCAGCGGGGCTGGCTGGAACCCGGCCGCCTGCGGATCTGGACCACGCGCCCGCTGGGCCTGGTGGTGGCCTGGGGCTACGTCTGGCCCGACGCACCGCTGCTGGTCTACCCGGCACCGGAAGCGCACGGTCCGCCGCTGCCCGAAGGCGGCGGCGACCGCGCCGTCGCCCGCGTGCATCCCAGCGGCGACGATGTCCATCACCTGCGCGCCTACCGCCGCGGCGACTCGCGGCGCGCGATCGCCTGGAAACCGTCGGCGCGGCGCAACGAACTGCTGGTGCGCGAGTACGAACAGCCGGTCGGTGCCGACATCGACCTGGACTGGGGCACGCTGTTCCATCTCCCGTACGAACAGCGCATCCGCCGGCTCGCGCGCTGGGTGGACGATGCCGAGCGCGGCGGGCGCCGTTACCGGCTGATGCTGCCCGGACAGCCCGCGCTGGGTCCCGCGCAGGGCGCGGTGCATCGGCATGCTTGCCTCAAGGCACTGGCGCTGATGCCCGAGGGGGCCAGCCATGGCTGAGCCCGTCGCACCACCGCTGGACCGGCTGTCCCGCCGCTGGGCGCTGGCGGCGGCGCTGCTGTGTCTGCTGCCGCTGCTGCTGCAGGTGCAGGACACGCTGACCTTCGGCATCGGCGCGGTCGCGCTGGCGGTGCCGCTGCTCGCGCGCGACGGCCATGCGCCGGCCTGGCTGCGCTTCCTGCTGATCGTCGCACTGCTCGGCACGGTGATGACGCTGTACGAATTCCGCTTCGGCCGCGACACCGGCTGCGCGATGCTGGCGACGATGCTCGCGCTCAAGCCGGTGGAAATGCGCTCGCTGCGCGACGCGCGCAGCCTGCTGGGTTTCGCGCTGTTCGCGCCCTTCGCGACCTTCCTGCTCGACCAGGGCCCGGTGTCGCTGTCGCTGGGCCTGGCCGGCGCGGTGGCCGCGCTGACCGCGCTGCACACGCTGTCGGAAATCGAAAGCGACGCGCGCGCGCCGTCGCGGCGGCCGTGGGCGCGCCTGCTCGTGGTGGCGCGCATGATCGCGATCGGCCTGCCGCTGACGATGGTGGTGTTCTGGCTGTTCCCGCGCTTCACCTCGCCGCTGTGGGGCGTGCCCGAACGCGCGCTGGCCAAGCCCGGCCTGTCCGACCGGATGTCGCCCGGCGACTGGATCGACCTGATCGCCGACGACACCCCGGCGCTGCGCGCGACTTTCTTCGGAGAAGCGCCGCCGCAATCGCAGATGTACTGGCGCGGACACGTGCTCTGGGACTTCGACGGACGCACCTGGACCTCGGTCGGCTGGTCGCGCGCGATCAGCCGCGCGCGTATCCGTCCGGGCCCGCCGCCGGTGGTCTACGACTACGAGATCGAGATCGAACCGACCGATCGCAGCCAGCTGGTCGCACTGGAAATGCCGCTGGCCTCGCCCGAAGGCGCGCACCTGTACGGCGACTATTCCCTGGTCAGCCAGCAGACGCTCAATTCCCTCACCCGCTGGCGCATGCGTTCCGCGCCACAGACCGCGCTGGCGGAAGCGAACCTGCATCCGATGCTGCGCAGCCTCGCGCTGCGCCTGCCGCCGGGCTACAACCCGCGCACGCTGTCCCTGGCCGAGCGCTGGCGTCGCGAAGCCGGGCCCGCCAGCCCCGCGAGCGACGACGCCATCGTCCGGCGCGCGCTCGACTGGATCCGCGCGGAGTTCGTCTACACCCTCGAAACCCCGCTGCTGGGCCGCAACAGCGTCGACGAATTCCTGTTCGACGAGAAGGCCGGCTTCTGCGAGCACTACAGCAGCGCCTTCGTCGTGCTGATGCGCGGCGCCGGTATCCCGGCGCGCGTGGTCACCGGCTACGTGGGCGGCTACCGCAACCCGGTGGGCGGCTACTGGCTCGTGCGCCGCTCGGATGCGCACGCCTGGGCCGAGGTCTGGATCGAAGGCCGCGGCTGGGTGCGCGTGGACCCGACCGCCGCGATCGCGCCGGAACGCATCTACGACACCATCGACGACCGGCGTCCGGGCGCGCTCGGCGGCTTTTCCGGGCTCAGCCCGGTCTTCGACGTCGGCGACTGGCTGCGCCGCAGCTGGAACGACTTCGTGCTGGGTTACGACGCCCGCCGCCAGCGCAACCTGCTGCGCAACTTCGGCATGCCCGAACTCGACACCAGCGCGCTCATCCGGCTATTCGTGATCGCGACCGTGCTCGCGATGGCCGGCATGCTGTGGCTGGCCACGCGACAGGAGCGCGAACGCGACCCGCTGCTGCGCGCATGGCGCCGGATGGAACGCCGCTACCGCCGACTCGGACTGGGACGGTCGTCGCACGAACCGGTCGGCGCCTGGGTCGAGCGCATCGCGGGCGACCGCCCCGACGCCGGCGCCCTGAAAGAACTCAGCGCACGTTTCGTGGAATGGCGGTACGCTCGCGATCATGGCGGCGCCGCCAACCTGCGGGCCCTGCTCCGCGACCTGCGCAGACACCGCCCTTAGAGCATTGAACAGGCTCTCAACGCATTCCTTCAGGAGATCCGCCATGTCCGCCCGCAGTACCGCCGTCGCCGTCCTCGCCCTGGCCCTGGCCGGGTGCGCCACCGTCTCCAAACCGCTCCAGGGCGAGTTCACCGCCATCACGCCCCACCAGGCCATCGAACAGGACAGCACGGGCTCGGCCGTGCGCTGGGGCGGCCGCATCGTCCGCACCGAACCCCTGGCCGATCGCACCTGCTTCGAAGTGCTGTCCTCGCGCCTCGATGCCAGCGGCCGTCCGGCCTGGGCCGGCGCCGACGATACCCACGGCCGCTTCATCGCCTGCCGCACCGGCTTCTATGATCCCGCGCTGTTCACCGACAAGCGCGAAGTCACCTTCACCGGTCGCATCGAGGCTTACGAGAGCCGCCGCATCGGCGAATACAGCTACCGGTTCCCGCGCGTCGCCGCCGATGTCGTGTACCTGTGGCCCGAGGAAGACCGTACGCGCGTGATCACCACGCCGGCGCCGTGGCCGTGGTGGGGCTGGTGGTGAGCCCACTCGTCACGCCATGAAAAAAGCGGGCCTCGGCCCGCTTTTTTCATGTCCGCACCGCGCCGACGTCCGCCATCGGGCGAGTCGTCAGGTCTTCGGCGTGCTCTTGTCGCGATAGCGGAAGGTCAGCCACAGGCCGACCGCGATCGCGTACGACAGGTTCGGCACGAATGCCTTGTCCAGCGTGGTGATCTTCGACTGCAGCGCGACGTAATTGGTGTAGGCCGCCTGCGACAGCGTGAACGCGGCGATCATCAGCACCAGCCGGATCGGCACCGGCATGCCCATCCGCAGGGCGATGATGGTGCCTTCCGAAATCAGCACGCCGACCAGGAACGGGAAGACCGCACCGATCACGATCAGCGCGATCGGGCTGTCCGCGGCGTGCGTGGCCAGCATCATGTCGGCGAAGGTGACGCCCAGCGCGCGCGTGATCAGGAACGCGAGGAAGCCGGTCGAGAACGACATGATGCGCACGTACTGCTCGGCGCCCTCGGACTTCAGGATCACGGTGACCGCGATCCAGATCTGGCTCGCGATGGTGAGCAGGATCAGGATCTGCTCGAGGATGGTGAAGGCGTCCCACTTCATTCGCGGTCTTTCGTCCAGGCCCGCCGGGGGAGGGGCACCGGGCGGGAACATAGCACAGCCGCCGCGCCGGCCGTCCCGGCGGTCATTTGACGATGCGCAGGTGCGTGCGCTTGCCCGAACCCTGCGAAGGCGGGCGCGGCGTCGAGGACCGGCGCCAGTACAGGAGCGTGAACCAGCCGAACACCATGCCGCCGAGGTGAGCGAAATGCGCGACGCCCGGTTGCAGGCCGGTGAAGCCCATCAACAGCGCGATGGCGCCGAACAGCAGCACCAGGGTGCGCGCCTTCATCGGTACCGGCGGGATCAGCAGCATCACCCGCTGGTTCGGGAACATCATGCCGTAGCCCAGCAACAGGCCGAACACGCCACCGGAGGCGCCCACGGTCGGATAAGGCGTTTCTCCCGCCGAGACCGACCAGCTGGCCAGCGCCAGCTGGATGAGGCCGGCGCCCGCGACGCAGATCAGGAAGTAGGCGGTGAAACGACGCGTGCCCCACGCATGCTCCAGCTGCGCGCCGAACATCACCAGCGCCAGCATGTTGAGCACCACGTGCGGCAGGTCCGCGTGCAGGAAGCCGTAGGTCAGCAATTGCCAGGGCATGAAACCGGGGGCGTCGGCATCGGCCCACGACTGCGACAGCCACGGCCACAACGCGAAGTGCTGGTCGAGAAACGGGCGGAACAGGAAGTGCTGGGCGAGGAACGCCAGCACGTTCGCGATCAACAACGCCCGGGTGGCCGGGGGGAGCCTGGACAACATCCTTGATCCTGCGGGGGAGACAGTGGGGGAAGCGCGGGGGCAAGAGGAACGCCCGGCGAGCGTGGCGCCTATGATACCGGGATGACCTCGCTTCCCTTCCTGAACGCGGACGCGTTCTCGGGCGATCCCGCACGCCTGGCCGATGCGCTGCGCGACCGGGGCGCCTGCTGGATCGCGGATTGGCCGCCTCCCCCGCTGCGCGATGCCCTCCGCGACGACCTGCGTCGCCTGCAGGCCGGCGCAGGACTGGCACCGGCATCCGTGGGTCGCGCCGAAGGCCGCACCCGACGCGACGACATCCGCGCCGACAGCACCTGCTGGCTCGACGACCCGCGCTGCGGCGAGGCTGCGCCCACTTTCCTCGTGCATCTGGACGACGTCCGCTCGATGCTCAACCGCACGCTCTTCCTCGGCCTGCGCAGCGTCGAGGCGCATTACGCGGCCTACCCTGCCGGCGGCGGCTACGCGAGGCACCGCGACCGCTTCCGCGACAGCGATGCGCGCAGGGTGTCGTGGGTGACCTATCTCAATGCGGACTGGGGCGACGGGGACGGCGGCGCGCTGCGCATCTGGCAGGAGGACGGCACCACCGTCGACCTGCCCCCCGTGGGCGGCAGCGTGTGTTTCCTGAGCGAACTCGAACACGCCGTGCTGCCCGCGCGACGCGAACGCCTGTCGATCGCCGGATGGATGCGGCGCGACTGATGGCCCTGCGCCCGGCGATCCGGGCTCAGCGCACCCGCGCGTAGCTGACTTCCACGGCCTGGCCCTCGCGCCCATCCGGCGCGATGTTGGTCATGAGGATGACTAGAGTGTCGTCGTCCGGCTGCTCGATGGCGGTCCGCCAGCCCCAGCGGGGTCCGGGCGGCGTCTGCCCGTCGCCATAGCTGCCGAGCACCGAGAAGCGCTCCGCGACTGCATCTTCGGGCGACACCGAGAACATGATGGAACTGCCGGTATGGAAGCTGTCGACCCAGGCGCATTCCCAGCGTCGCTCGTCGATGTGGTAGCCGTAGAGCGCGATGCCGGCATAGCTGCGGCCATCGAAGTCCCAGCTGTATTCGTGGAGCAGGAAGCGGCCACCCAGCACCGCGCGCAGGGTGCCGCGCTGCGCCGATTCGGCGGCCAGCATGTCGGGCTCGAACCACAGTCGATACGTTCCTTCCCACTCCCCCGCCATCCGCCCCAGGTGCTGGTGCGGACCGATCTCGTCCTGAACGCTCATCCCGTCCTCCGTCGATCCGGATGGCCCCAGCCTACTGCAACTTTGCTCCCGTTCAATCGCTCGCCATGCATTGCGGATACGGGGTTCGTGCCTGCCTGCGCCGGCGTACGGGCCGGACCGACCGGGCCGGAATTTCAGAGCGTGATGTCGAATCGCGATGCCGGTTGCGTTGTCGAAGGGCGTCACAGTCCCCGGTCCGGACGCTAAAAAAATGTTATGAATGCGCCCGGATCGTCCTGTACGCACACGGCATCCGGGCGCCCAAGGGGGGGCGCCCTCTGCGGAACTTACTTCTAAGCACATTCACGGAACAGAATCGGAGGCTCCATGTCCCAATCGAAACTGCCTGCCCGACGCCCCCGCGTCGGCCCGGCCCCGCGCGCCATCGCGCTCGCCATCTCCCTGGCGCTTACCCTGCCGGCATTCGCCCAGGACACGCCGCCGGATGAGGAATCCTCCGGCGAGCTCGACACCATCACTGTCCTCGGCAGCCGCGCCAAGAACCGCACCGCCGCCGACACCGCAGCGCCGGTCGACGTGATCGACAGCCAGCAGCTCGAGCGCACCGGCGCCCGCGAACTGGGCCAGCTCCTGCAGATGCTGGAACCCAGCTTCAACTTCTCGCGCACCACCATCAGCGACGGCACCGACATCCTGCGCCCGGCCACCCTGCGCGCCCTCGGCCCCGACCAGGTGCTGGTGCTGGTCAACGGCAAGCGCCGCCACCAGCAGGCGCTGGTGAACGTGCAGCAGACCGTCGCCCGCGGCTCGGCCGGTACCGACATCAACGCCATCCCGGTCACCGCGATCCAGCGCATCGAAGTGCTGCGCGACGGCGCTGCGGCGCAGTACGGCTCCGACGCCATCGCCGGCGTCATCAACGTCGTGCTGAAGAAGCAGACCAAGGAAACCCAGGTCTTCTTCGAGGCTGGCCAGACCCGCGAAGGCGACGGTACCGTGCTGCACGGCGGCCTGAACCACGGCTTCGAGCTCGGCGACGACGGCTTCATCAACCTCAGCGTCGAATACCGCGACCGCGAGGAAACCAACCGCGCCGGCAAGGACACCCTGCGTGTGAGCCCGCCGCGCGTGACCCAGCGCATCGGCGACGCCGACTCCACCGACGCCTACCTGTGGATGAACGGCGCGATCGGCGCCGGCAGTGGCGAGCTGTACTGGTTCGGCGGCCTGTCGAAGCGCGAAGGCGATTCCTCGGGCTTCTTCCGCAGCGCCGGCGACGGCCGCACCGTGCCCGACCTCTATCCGAACGGCTTCCTGCCCAACCTCATCACCACCGTCGAAGACGGTTCGCTGGCCGTCGGCTACCGCGCCGCGTTCAACGACACCTGGGACTGGGACCTGTCGGTCAACCACGGCCGCAGCCGCTTCGGTTTCCACGAGCGCAACTCGGTCAACGTCAGCTGGTGGTACGAGCCGCTGAACCCGGCCAACCCGACCGGCCCGCGCTACAACGCCTCGCCGACCTCGGCCGACACCGGCACGCTGAAGTTCCAGCAGACGACGGTCAACTTCGACGTGCGCGGCAGCATCGACATCGGTGCGAGCGAGCCGCTCAGCCTCGCCACCGGTGTGGAATACCGCCGCGAGGATTACGCTATCGAAGCCGGCGACCCGGTGTCCTACACCTACGGCCGCACGAACAACCCGGCGATCCAGATCTTCAACCAGAACGGCGGCTTCGCCGCGCCGGGCATCCAGGGCTTCCCGGGCTTCTCGCCGAACGAGGAAGTGGACGACGGGCGCAGCAACTACGCGCTGTACCTCGACGCCGAAACCCGCTTCGGCGGCAAGTTCCTGCTCGGCGGCGCGGTGCGCTACGAGGACTATTCGGACTTCGGCAACACCGTGACCGGCAAGCTGTCGATGCGCTGGGACATCACCGACACCTTCGCGCTCCGCGGCACGGTCGCCACCGGCTTCCGCGCACCGGGCGTGCAGCAGCTGTTCTACAGCCAGCGTTCGACCAACATCGATCCGACCACGGGTCTGCTGGCCGACACCCTGACCGCCCGACAGAACAGCGCCGTCACCCGCGCCTTCGGCATCCAGCCGCTGAAGGAAGAGGAATCGTTCAGCAGGACGTTCGGTTTCTCGTGGCGCCCCAGCGACAACTTCACGCTGACAGTGGACGCGTTCTGGATCGACATCGACGACCGCATCATCTTCTCCAGCAACATCGCGCCGGAAGCCTCGGGCGTCGGTCCCATCGCCGACATCCTGCGTCCGTTCCGTGTCGCCCAGGCGCAGTTCTTCACCAACGCCATCGACACCGAGACCCGCGGCATCGACATCGTCGCCGAGTATTCCACCGAAGCCATCGGCGGCACGCTCGACCTGACCGCGCTGCTGCACTGGAACAAGACCGAAGTCACCGCGCGCCGCTCGCAGTCGTCGATCCTGACGCCGCAGCAGTTGTTCGACGACAGCCAGGTCACGCTGATCGAGGAAGGCCAGCCGGGCGCGCACCATGTCCTGCAGGCGGTCTGGTCGCGCGGAATCTTCGACGGCACCGTGCGCGCGAACTACTACGGTTCGGTCGCAGGCGAAGGCTTCACCCCGGGCTTCAAGCAGACCTGGGACGGCGCCACGCTGTTCGACCTCGCGCTGGGCTTCAACATCACCGAGAAGTTCCGCCTCACGATCGGCGGCAACAACGTCCTCGACACCTACCCGGACAAGTGGGACGAGAACCAGGCGTTCCCGTTCCCGCAGCTGGGCTTCACCTACGGTTGGGAAACCCTGCCGTTCGGCATCAACGGCGCGTACTACTACGCCAAGGTCGACTGGAAGTTCTGATCCAGCCATCCAGACGAGCATCGGAACGGGCGGCGCAAGCCGCCCGTTCCTTTTGTCAGGACCGCACGGAATCCTGCGCCCGCGCGACCGACGGCAACCCCACCCCACGGCATGGCCCGTTCGACCGTGCGCCCACCACGGAGACCGTCCATGAACCGCCCCGCCCGCCCGACACCGCAACTGCTCGCCGCCGCCATCCTCACCACGCTGGCGCTGTCCGCATGCGGCGGGCGCCAGGTCTCCGAAGCGGCGCCGTCCGAACCCCGCGCAGGCCAGCCTGCCGTCACTGCACAAGGCGATGCGCGACAGGCCGACAAGGCCGAAGCCGAGGCCGACGACGCGCTCGATCGCATCGTCGTCACCGGCTCGCGCGTGAAGCGCGCGGACTACGCCGCGAACGCGAGCGCTCCTGTCCTGATCGCGCCCGCCACCGCGCAGGCGACAACCGTCGCGGATCTCCTTGAGATGCCGGCACGCGAAGGGCTCGCCCACACCGAGACTTATGCCGAACGCGACGACAACCCGGTCAAGCGCGCAAGCGAGGAGCCGGTCTCCACCTTCTCCATCGACGTCGACACTGGCAGCTACAGCAATGTCCGCCGCATGCTGCGCAGCGGTACGCGCCCTCCGGCCGACGCGGTGCGCGCCGAGGAGATGATCAACTACTTCGATCATGGCCATCCTGCGCCGACCTCGCTGGCCACGCCCTTCCGCGTCACCACCGAACTCGCCGCCGCACCGTGGAACGGCAAGCGCCAGCTGCTGATGGTCGGCATCAAGGGCTACGACGTGCCGAAGGCCGAACTGCCGCCGGCGAACCTGGTGTTCCTGATCGACACCTCCGGCTCGATGCATTCGGACGACAAGCTGCCGTTGCTCAAACGCTCGTTCGCGCAACTGGTCGAACAACTGCGGCCGCAGGACCGCGTGAGCATGGTGGTCTACGCCGGTTCCGCCGGCGTCGTGCTGGAACCCACGCCGGGCAGCGAAAAGGACACCATCCTCGCCGCGCTCGACCGCCTGCAGGCCGGCGGCAGCACCAACGGCGGCCAGGGCATCCAGCTGGCCTATGCAATGGCGAAGCAGTCCTTCGTGAAGCACGGCGTGAACCGCGTGATCCTCGCCACCGATGGCGACTTCAACGTCGGCACGACCGACCCCAAGGCGCTGGAAACCCTGGTCGGCGACCAGCGCAAGCACGGCATCGCGCTGACCACGCTGGGCTTCGGCACCGGCAACTACAACGACGCGATGGCCGAGCGCCTGGCGGATGTCGGCGATGGCAACCACGCCTACATCGACACCCTGCAGGAAGCGCGCAAGGTGCTGGTGCAGGAAATGCAGTCCACGCTGCTGACCATCGCGAAGGACGTGAAGATCCAGATCGAGTTCAATCCGGCCGTGGTCGCCGAGTACCGCCTGATCGGCTACGAGAACCGCATGCTGCGCCGCGAGGACTTCGCCAACGACCGCGTCGATGCCGGCGACATCGGTGCCGGCCATGAAGTCACCGCGCTGTACGAACTGACCCTGGTCGGCTCCGACGCCGCGCGCCTGCCGGCACTGCGCTACGGCGATGCGCCGAGTGCGAAAGCCGCAACCGCCGGAGAATTGGGCCACCTGCGCCTGCGCTACAAGCGCCCCGGCGAGGAGACGAGCCGGCTGATCGAACGCCCGGTGTCGCGCCGCGACCTGCGCGACACACCCAGCTCCGCGCTGCGCTTCGCCGCCACCGTGGCCGCCTATGCCGACGCCCTGCGCGGCGGGAAGAACATCGAGGGCTGGACCTGGAACGACATCGCGCGCAGCGCACGCCAGAGCGTCGGCGACGACCCGTGGGCACTACGCCGCGAGTTCGTCGAACTGGTGGATGCCGCGCGTCGCGTCACCGCCGGCGACACGCCGCAGATCGGCATGATCGCCGACTGACGCAGACGGACTCGACTGCCCCGCCATGTCCGCCGTGATCGCACCCACCGCGCTCGCCACCGGTCGTCGTCGCCCCCGCCGCGACGCGCCCGGCGTCACGCCCGGCGTCACGCGCGGCTTCACGAATGGCCCGGCAGCCCTTAACCTGACCGGCATGAACGATGTCGGGGTCGAAGTCAGCGACGAACAGCTCATGCTCGCCTATGGCGCGGGCGACGTCGCCGCTTTCGAACAGCTCTACCAGCGGCATCGCGGCAAGCTGTACCGCTTCTTGGCGCGCCAGTTGCACGGCAACGGCGCGCTGGCCGACGAGATGTTCCAGGACGTGTGGCAGCGGGTGGTATCGGCGCGCCAGAGCTGGAAACCGGAAGCGCTGTTCACCACCTGGCTCTACCGGATCGCGCACAACCGCCTCGCCGACCACTGGCGGGCGCTGCAGCACCGGCCGCCCGCTCCGGACGATGCCGACGAGCGCACCGAACGCGTGCCGGACCAGGACACGCCGGAACGGCACTTGTCGGAGTTCGAGGAAAGGCGAAGGCTTCACCTCGCACTGGAAGAATTGCCGGCGGAACAGCGAGAAGTCGTGCTGCTCCGCCTCGAACAGGACCTGAGTCTGGAGGAGATCGGCGAAGTGACCGGCGTCGGCCGGGAAACGGTGAAATCGCGGTTGCGCTACGCGATGGACAAACTGCGCGCGAGACTGAACCCATGAACCGCCCGAGCGAACCCTTCAACGCGGAAGAACGCGACCTTGCCGAGCGCATCGCGCGCCTGGGCGGTCCGCGCGAGCCCGCGCCTGCGCTCGACGCGAGGATCCTGGCGATGGCGCGCGCTGCGGTCGCCGAGCCCGCCATCGCGACGGCCGCAACGGCTGCCGATGCCGACGCTCCGGTCGATGCCATCCGGACCGATCCCGCCCCGATCGACCCCAAGGTCACCCCGCTCACGCCCCGCCCGCGCAAGCCGACGCCGCGCTGGCCGCTGGGCCTGAGCCTGGCCGCGTCGCTGGTGCTGGCCGCCGGCATCGGCTGGAAACTGCACGACAACGGCGCCGGCATCGGCGAAGGTGCGGCGGAAAGCGCCGTCGCCACAGCCGCCAGCGAGGACGCGACCCAGGTCATCATGGTCGAGCCGCCGCTGCAGCGCGAACCGCCGCCCCCGCCGCCGCCGATGGAAAGCCCGGCATTGGCCGATGCGATGGTGGCACCAGCCGCCCCGGCGGCCGCATCTGCCCCGGCCGCCAAGCCCGCGCGCCCCCAGGAAGCCCCCCAGAACACGGTCTATGCCGCCGAAGTCGCGGAAGCTGCGGACGCCGCCGCACCGCCTGCGGCCATGGCCGCGCCGGCACCGGTTGCACAGGCCAGGGAGGAGACGGCGCAGGACAGTTACGACCGCATCGACGTCAGCGGTTCGCGCATCCGTCGTGCCGATCGCGAGGTCGGCGCCGCCGAGTACACCCGTCGCGAACAGGAAGCCCGCCGTCGCCAGGCCGTGGCGGAACGTGCTGCCGGCGTGGCCGCACCGGTCGCGGCACCGCCGCCGCCCGCACCCGCGCCGCCGCCCGCCGCATCGGCACGCGGCAACAACGGATTCGTCGGCGACACCGCCGCGAAGCGCGAGGTGCCGAAGGCGACCAGCGACTACGACGACCGTCCACCGGTCTCGGCCGATTCACCCGAATTCCGCCAGGCCTGGCTGCAGCGCATCCGCGAACTCCTGGCCAAGGGCGAACAGGCCTGGGCACGCGAAAGCCTGCGCGAATTCAAGCGTCGCTACCCGGACGCGGAACTGCCCGAAGACCTGCGACCGCTCGCGGCGACGCTGCCCGCCCCCTGAGCGCCCGCGCGCCAGATCCGATCCCGATGCTGCTCGACACCCTGTCCGGTCCGGCCTCGCACCTGCTGGAGGTCAAGCACAGCCGCTTCCTCGCGCAGGCCGTGCCGACGACATCGGCCGAAGAGGCCCAGTCGGCACTGGGCGCGCTGGGCGACCCGACCGCCACCCACAATTGCTGGGCGTGGCGCGTCGGCGCCCAGTACCGCTCCAGCGACGACGGCGAACCCGCCGGTACCGCAGGCCGACCGATCCTCGCCGCGATCGACGGCCAGGGCTGCGACCAGGTGCTGGTCGTGGTCACGCGCTGGTACGGCGGCATCAAGCTCGGCGCCGGCGGGCTGGTGCGCGCCTACGGAGGCGCTGCGGCCGAATGCCTGCGCCGTGCGGGGCGTCGGCCGCTGATCGCCCTGTCGGAGATCGACATCACCTGCCCCTTCGCCGACCTCGGTGCCGTGCACGCCGCGCTCAACGCCATCGCTGCGGCCAAGCTGGACGAACGCTTCGACGCCGAGGGCGCGGTCCTGCGCGTGCGCCTGCCCACCGAACACGCGGACGCCCTGGCGCTGCGGCTGCGCGACGCCACGCGCGACCGCGCGCGCCTGTCGCTCGTGCAGGCGCCCGCGTAGCATCACCGCATACATCCCCCGACCGCATCCGAGGATTCCACGATGAAGCCGTCCATCCCGCTGCTGTGCGCGCTTGCGCTGGGCCTGGTCGCCTGCCAGAAGACCGATCAGGCGGAATCCACCGCCGCCGGCACGACGCCCCCCGCGGCGCAGCCGGCCACCAAGGCCGCGCAGCCCGCCGCACCGGCGCCCGCAACGACCGCAGCCGACGCCAAACCCTCCTTCGACTGCGCCGCAGCCGCCAGCGATGCCGAGAAGCTGGTCTGCAGCGACCCGGCGCTCGCCGCGCTCGACCGGCGCCTGGCCGAGGTCTTCGCACGCAGCAAGGCCGCGCCGGGCGCCGACCAGTCCCGCCTCGCCGCCGACCAGCGCGGCTGGGTCAAGGGTCGCGACGACTGCTGGAAGTCCGTCGAACGCAGCCGCTGCGTGTCCGAGGCCTACATGACCCGCACCGTCCAGTTGCAGCTCGACAACGGCGAAACCACGGTGCCGGAAGCGGCCGCCTACGACTGCGACGACAACAGCAAGCGCTTCACCGTCGTCTACTACAACGACCTCGATCCCAAATCCGCCGTCGTCACCTGGGGCGACGACCAGGCCATCGCCTTCCCCATGATGGCCGCCAGCGGCGCGCGCTACGGGCGCGAGGGCATGGAGATCTGGGAGCATCAGGGCGAACTGTCGGTCGATTTCTACGGCAACCGCTTCACCTGCCGTGCCGCCGGCACGGCCGCGCCCTGAGCCTCCGCACACCTCGCTCGCCGGCCCCTCCTCGCTTGAATCCGGGCACCCGCGTCGCCATCCCCGAGGGGTACGACGAGGTGCCTGCGATGGACGACGAAAACACCCTTGCCCCGGCGGCCACCGCCATCGGGGCCTTCTGGCGCTTGATGCACCAGGACGACAAGGGCCATGGATGCCTGATCGCCGCAGGTTCCCGCCGCGATGCCGCCGAAACCATGACCGCGGACTTCGCAGCACGCGGGCACCAGCAGACGCCCTGGATTCGCCGACAATAAGGCGATTGCCGTCGTCCAAACCATTCCGCAAGCGTCAAAGGACGCCCGCCCGACCATGTCCGAACCCGTCCCGTCCTCCGACAAGCGCCCCATCGGCAGCCTGCGCGCACTCTGGCCCTTCGTCCTCCACCATCGCGGCCTGTTCCTGGGCTGGCTGTGCGCACTGGCGATCTCGTCGACGGCGGCATTGAGCCTGCCGGTGGCCTTCAGGACGATGATCGACGACGGCTTCGTCAACGGCGCGGCGTCCGACATCGATCGCAGCTTCCTGCTGCTGTTCCTGGTCGCGGTGGTGCTCGCGGTGGGCACGGCCCTGCGCTTCTTCTTCGTCTCGCTGCTCGGCGAACGCGTGGTCGCAGACCTGCGCATGCGGCTCTACGGCCACCTGATCAGCCTGGACGCCGGCTTCCACGAGCGCAACCGCAGCGGCGAACTGGTGTCGCGCCTGACGGCGGACGTCGAACTGATCCGCAACCTGGTGGGCAGCGCGATGTCGGTGGCCCTGCGCAGCTCGGTCACGGTGCTCGGTTCGCTCGCGATGCTGTTCGTGACCAGTCCGCGACTGGCGACCTGGGCGCTGGTCGGCATTCCCGCAACGGTGTTGCCGGTGATGTTCGCCGCGCGCTGGGTGCAGAAGGCCTCGCGCGGCAGCCAGGATCGCGTCGCCGATGCCAACGCCCTCGCGACCGAGACCCTGGGCGCGGTACGCACCGTGCAGGCACACGCGCGCGAGGCCTACGAACGCGAGCGCTTCGGCGGCGCCGTCTTCCGGGCCATCGCCGCAGCGCGCCGCCGCATCGGCCTGCAGTCCAGCATCACCGCCGTGGTCATCGTGCTGTTCTTCGCCGCGATTACCGCCGTGCTGTGGATGGGCGCGCACGACGTCAACGCCGGACGCATGAGCCTGGGCACGCTCGCGCAGTTCGTGCTGTACGCGGTGTTCGCCGGCGGCTCGGTCGCGGCGCTGGCCGAAACCTGGAACGAACTGCAGCGCGCGGCCGGCGGCATGAGCCGCATCGACGAGCTGATGCAGGAACGCCCGGACATCGTCGCGCCGGTGCAGCCGAAGGCCCTGCCCGAACCGCTGCGCGGCGAACTGCACTTCGACGACGTGGTGTTCCACTATCCGATGCGCCCGGATCTGCCGGCGCTGGACCGGTTCACCCTGCATGTGAAGCCGGGCGAAACCATCGCGCTGGTCGGACCCTCGGGCGCGGGCAAGAGCACCGTGCTCTCGCTGCTGTTGCGCTTCCACGACCCGCAGGGCGGCAAGGTGTCGATCGACGACATCGACGTGCGCGACTGCGACCCCATTGTGCTGAGGGAGCGCATCGCGCTGGTGCCGCAGCACCCGACCCTGTTCGCGACCACCGCGCGCGACAACATCCGCTACGGCCGCCTCGACGCGACCGACGACGAGGTCGAAGACGCGGCGCGCTCGGCGGAAGCCCACGATTTCCTCGCCAGACTGCCCAAGGGCTACGACGAGCAACTCGGCGAACGCGGCACCACCCTGTCCGGCGGTCAGCAGCAGCGCATCGCCATCGCCCGCGCGCTGCTCAAGGACGCGCCCGTGCTGCTGCTCGACGAAGCCACTTCCGCGCTCGACGCGCAGAGCGAACGCGCCGTGCAGCATGCGCTGGAAAACCTCATGCGCGGCCGCACCACGCTGGTGATCGCGCACCGACTGGCGACGATCCTCAAGGCCGACCGCATCGTGGTGATGGACAAGGGACGCATCGTCGCCGAAGGCACGCACGAGGAACTGCTCACACAGGACGGCCTGTACGCGGAACTGGCGAAGCTGCAGTTCCTCGATTGAAGCGCACGGATGCCGGCGACGCCTGCCGGCATTGCGCTTCACGGCACATCAGGCACGAAAAGCAAAAGGCCGACAGCAAAACTGTCGGCCTTTTGCTTGAAGAGAGTCGGATCCGGAAGGGTAAGACCCTGCGGCTTGCGAAGCGCAGCTTCGCGCAGGAGCGAACGCCCGCCGCGCTGCGGCGAGCCGGAAATCCGAGGACGTGCAAAGAAAAAAGCCAACCTGAGAAGGTTGGCTTTTTCCTGAAGAATGGCGCGCCCGGAAGGATTCGAACCTCCGACCCCCAAGTTCGTAGCCTGGTGCTCTATCCAACTGAGCTACGGGCGCGCGGTGAAGAAGCGGAATTGTGCCAACTCGAAGCGAATCGGTCAACTCCAGCCGAACGTTTTCGAAATCGAATTTCCCGGACGGGAAGGCACCGCGCTACAGGTGCATGATCGATCTCGACCGTGTCGATGCGCTTGCGCGCTTGACGCGGGTTTCGGATGAAACAGGGTGGCGGAGAGTGAGGGATTCGAACCCTCGATGGAGCTTTTGACCCCATACTCCCTTAGCAGGGGAGCCCCTTCGGCCTCTCGGGCAACTCTCCGTCGGCGCGCGATCAACCGCGCGCAGGATGCACAGGATACCGGCTCAATCGTCCTGCGGCAAACCCGAATTCGGGCCGTGGCTCGGATGACCTTCACCGCGCTGGATGCGCTGGTAGATTTCCTCGCGATGAACCGCGACGTCCTTCGGCGCCGTGATCCCGATACGCACCTGGTTGCCTTTGACGCCGAGCACGGTCACCGTGACGGTGTCGCCGATCATCAAGGTTTCGCCAACCCGGCGAGTCAAAATGAGCATTGCAATTCTCCATTGGCCGGCTTCCCCCTCGCCGACACGCTGTCGTTGTTCCGCGACCGATTCTTATGGGGATGGAATTCCGGACGCGGACGCAATTGATTTAAGAATACCCGTACAGACACGGCAGCGAGAAGCGCCGATCGTCATGTCGAGCAGGCCAGACGGCCCTTGACCCAATCCTGAACGCCCTCCAGAGCTCCGCGCAGATTCGGGCCATCCTCGCCCCCTCCTTGAGCCATGTCGGGGCGACCACCGCCTTTGCCCCCGATCTGGCCGGCAACGTGCGCCAGCAACTCCCCAGCCTTGACAGGCCCAAGTGCCGTGCCGCTCACCCCCGCAACGAGGGCCACTTTACCATCCGCGGCCGCAGCCAACACGACGACAGCATCACGAAGTTGCTGTTTCAGATGATCGACGGCATCGCGCAGGGCCTTGGCGTCGAGGCCTTCGACCCGGGCGGCGAGCACCTTCACCCCGCCGATGTCGGCGGCGGTCGCGGCCAGATCCGCCACGGTGGCGGTCGCGGCCTTGGCCTTGAGGGCTTCGATTTCGCGCTCGAGCTTCTTCTGGCGATCGAGCAGGGCGCGGAGCTTGTCGCCGACCTCGGCCGGGTTGCCGCCGAGCAGTTCCGCGGCCTCGTCGAGACGGCGCTCTTCGTCGGCGATATAGTCCAGCGCACCCTGCCCGGTCACGGCCTCGATTCGGCGCACGCCGGCCTGGATGCCGCCTTCGGACACGATCTTGAACACGCCGATGTCGCCGGTACGGCGCACGTGCGTGCCGCCGCACAGTTCGGTGGAGGTGTCGCCCATGCGCAGCACGCGCACGTGCTCGCCGTACTTCTCGCCGAACAGCGCCATCGCGCCGAAATCCAGCGCTTCCTGCATACCCATGTGGTGCACTTCGGCTTCGCTGTTCGCGCGGATCTCGGCGTTGACGCGGCGTTCGATCTCGGCCAGTTCGTCGGCGGTGACCGCCTGGAAGTGGCTGAAGTCGAAGCGCAGGCGATCAGGCGCCACCAGTGAGCCCTTCTGGGTAACGTGGGTGCCGAGCAGGCTGCGCAGCGCGGCGTGCAGCAGGTGCGTGGCACTGTGGTTGAGGATGGTGGCGCTGCGGCGCGCACCGTCCACGCGGCCCGACACGCGGTCGCCGCGCTTGAGGCTGCCGGCGGCAAGCGTGCCGACGTGGCCGAAGAACTGGCCAGCGAATTTCTGGGTGTCGGTCACCGTGAACTCGGCGCCCTCGCCCGCCAGCGCGCCGGTGTCGCCAACCTGGCCGCCGGACTCGGCGTAGAACGGAGTGCGCGCCAGAATCACGATTGCCTCGTCGCCCGCAACGATGCTTTCCACCGGTGCACCGCCCTTGAGCAGCGCGACGACTTCGAGGTCGTCGGCATCAAGGCGGTCGTAGCCGAGGAAGTCGGTGGGGGTGAGCTGGGCGATGAGTTCGGCGGACAGGACCACTTTGTCCTTGTCGCGTCCGCCACCACCCTCTTTCTGTTTCTTCATCAGGGCTTCGTAAACCGCCCAGGCGTCGTTGGTCAGCGCATAGTCACGCTCGCGCAGGATATCGACGACAAGATCCGGAGGACAGCCGTAGGTATCGTGCAACAAGAACAACTGTTCGCCATTCAGAAGCCCCGCACCTTGGGCAAGGTAACCGTCAAGCCGAACCATACCCGCATCGATTGTGCGTGAGAAAGCTGCTTCTTCGCTCTTGATCGCACGCTCGATGAGATCGCGCTTTTCCGCAAGTTCTGGGTATGCGGCACCCATCGCTTCGATCAGCGGTTGCACCATTCGCCAGAAACAGCCTTCGGCAGAAAGCGCTCCCAACTTCCAAACATGCCGGATTGCACGACGCGTGATCCGGCGCAGCACATAGCCTCGCCCCTCGTTGGACGGCAGCACGCCATCGACGATCAGGAAGCTGCAGGCGCGGGTGTGGTCGGCGATGACGCGCAGCGACTTGTGCTCGAGATCGGTGGTGTTCGTGATCGCGGCGGCGGCCTTGATCAGGTGCTGGAACAGGTCGATCTCGTAGTTGCTGTGCACGTGCTGCAGCACGGCGGCGATGCGCTCCAGGCCCATGCCGGTGTCGACGCAGGGCGCCGGCAGCGGCAGCAGGCTGCCGTCGGGCTGGCGGTCGAACTGCATGAAGACGTTGTTCCAGATCTCGATGTAGCGGTCGCCGTCCTCGTCGGGGCTGCCCGGCGGACCGCCGGCGATGTGGTCGCCGTGGTCGTAGAAGATCTCGGTGCAGGGGCCGCAGGGGCCGGTGTCGGCCATCTGCCAGAAGTTGTCCGACGCGTACGGCGCGCCCTTGTTGTCGCCGATGCGGATGATGCGCTCCGGCGGAATGCCGATGTCCTTGTTCCAGATTTCGAAGGCTTCGTCGTCGGTGTGGTAGATCGTGACGAGCAGGCGGTCCTTGGGCAACTTCCAGACCTCGGTCAGCAGTTCCCAGGCGTAGGCGATGGCGTCCTTCTTGAAGTAGTCGCCGAAGCTGAAGTTGCCCAGCATCTCGAAGAAGGTGTGATGGCGGGCGGTGTAGCCGACCTGGTCAAGGTCGTTGTGCTTGCCGCCGGCACGCACGCAGCGCTGGCTGGAAACGGCGCGCGTGTAGCTGCGCTTTTCGGCGCCGAGGAACACGTCCTTGAACTGGACCATGCCGGCGTTGGTGAACAGCAGGGTCGGATCGTTGCCCGGGACGAGCGGGCTCGACGGCACCACGGCATGGCCCTTCGAGCGGAAGAATTCGAGGAAATCGTGGCGGATGTCGGCTGTGGTTTTCATGGCTGGCGGCAAAGAACGGGCAAGCTCCCTACCCGCGGGACCGGCAGCGTGCCGTCGCGGATTCGAGCGGACAACCCAAGACCGACTAGGTTAGCAGGCCGGACAGGCCGATTGACCGCCCGGCGGGGTTTCCAGCGGAGTCCGCCCTGACAGGCGGACCCCGGAACAGGCTCAGCAGACGCCTCGGCGGAAATGGTAATAACCGCCCAGCGGCCCCCTGACCATCATGGTGCCGCCGTTCTGGCGGACGATCCGCCAGGTCCGGCCGACGCCGCCGAACAAGGCATGGTCGACCGCGAAGCCGCCCTCGACGCGCTTCAGGGGCATCCAGGGGCCTGCCATGGGCGCCGCCTTGAGCTTGTACTTGACCTGGTTCCCGTTGAAGGTCCACTGCGCGGCGGCGGTGGCGTCCTTCGCGCTGTTCTCGTCGATCGACACCGCGTATTCGCACCAGTCGCCGCTCAGACCACCACCGGCACCAGCACTGGCCGGACCGCCGCCCTTGACCTGGACCGCCCCGCCCTTTCCGGGCGAGCACGGCTGGTCGCGGTATTCGCTCCCGCCACCGGGCAGGCTGCACTTGTAGACCTCGGCACGGGCCTGACCGGTCATCGCGCAGGCTGCGAGCAGAAGACCCGCGAGCATCCGGAACTGTTGCATGTGACGCATCCCCTGTTGGTTTGGAAGGCGCATATGCTGCCCACCGTGGCGACAAAGGCAACCCGTCGAAATGTCAGGCGGCGTCAGTCCTCGTCGGGGTCGTAGCGTGTCGCGGCACGGACCTGGTCGCCGGTGAACCCACGCCGGACCAGGAATTCCGCGGCCTTGCGCTGCAGGGTGCGGTCGTCGAGCGCGCCCGGGAAGCGGCGTCGGACCATGTCGCGTGCGTTGTCCGTCCAGTCGCCGTCGTAGGCCTCGAAGGCCGCCGCAACGGCCTCGCGGTCGAGGCCGTGCGTCGACAGTTCGGCCCGGATGCGCAGCGGCCCCTGGCCATTGTTCGCCCGGCTGCGGACGAGTTGTTCGGCGAAACGCTCATTGCTCTGCCAGCCCTCGGCGGTCATGCGATCGACCGCCGCCTGCGCCTCGTCCCGATCCACGCCTCGCGCGGCCAGCTTGCGCGTCAGTTCCTTGCGGGAATGTTCCCGACGGACCAGCAGCGACAGTGCGCGCTGCCCCGGCGTCGGTTCAGGACCACGACGCTTGCGCGGGGCCTGCGACTTGGCTTCATCGGGTGGATCGATCGACGACATCGCGGTTCGCTCAACGGGTGGCGTGCGCACGGCGGAAAACAGGGAATGGGGAAATCATGGCTGGCATGAAGACGCCACGGTGCCACCCAAGGCCATCATGATGCAGACGGACTCACGAAAAAGGCCAGGCAACCCCATCCATGGAGCGGCCCGGCGAACGATGCCACCGGCGAGCGGCATCGCGATGCGGTACGGGTTTGGGGCTCCGAACCGCCGATGCGCCATCCATGACGCACCGTTGGGGATGACACGCAGCCGTCTGGGCTACGTGGTGCGTCGGGGGCGGGCCGTCCACTGACGAGGTATTCGGGCCCGCCCCGTCTGCATTCGAACTCAATCGTCCTGATCGTCCTTCTCTTCGCCGCGCGGGGCGTCGGCCGCGACGAACTGCGAGCGCAGTGCAGCTTCGAGCTTGACGGCAACGGCCGGGTTTTCCTTCATGTACTGGCGGGCGTTTTCCTTGCCCTGGCCGATGCGCTCCCCGTCGTAGCTGTACCAGGCGCCCGATTTTTCGACGATCTTGGCGTCGACGCCCATGTCGATCAGCTCGCCCTCGCGACTGATGCCTTCGCCGTAGAGGATTTCGGTGACGATCTGCTTGAACGGCGGGGCGAGCTTGTTCTTGACGACCTTGATCTTGGTCTGGTTGCCGATGATCTCCTCGCCCTTCTTGATGCTGCCGATGCGGCGGATGTCGAGGCGGATCGAGGCATAGAACTTCAGCGCGTTGCCACCCGTGGTCACTTCCGGACTCTGGCCCGGCATCATCACGCCGATCTTCATGCGCAGCTGGTTGATGAAGACGACCATGCAGTTGCTGCGCTTGATGTTGCCGGTGAGCTTGCGCAGGGTCTGGCTCATCAGGCGGGCCTGCAGGCCGGGGAGCTGGTCGCCCATCTCGCCCTCGATTTCGGCCTTCGGCGTGAGCGCGGCGACCGAGTCGATGACCACGATGTCGACAGCGTTGGAACGCACCAGCATGTCGGCGATTTCCAGCGCCTGTTCACCGGTATCGGGCTGCGACAGCAGCAGATCGTCGATGTTGACGCCGAGCTTCTGCGCGTAGATCGGGTCGAGCGCGTGCTCGGCGTCGATGAACGCGGCGGTGCCGCCGGCCTTCTGGCATTCGGCGATGGTCTGCAGGGTGAGGGTGGTCTTGCCCGAGGATTCCGGACCATAGATTTCGACGACACGCCCCTTGGGCAGGCCGCCGATGCCCAGCGCGATGTCCAGCATCAGCGAGCCGGTGCCGATGACTTCGACCGCTTCGACCGGGCGGTCGCCCATGCGCATGACCGAGCCCTTGCCGAACTGCTTGTCGATCTGGCTCAGTGCGGCGGAAAGGGCGCGCTTCTTGTTCTCGTCCATCGTGGAATCCTCGTCAGTGATTGGGTGAATGCTTGGAGTGGGCGCAGGTTAGGGACTGCCCGTCGCAAAACCTGCGACGCCCTGAAATTTAACGATGCAGACGATGGCGAGGCATCGGTGGACCGCTGGATTCGCTGTAGGAATTCCCCGCATCGCGCTCAGCGGTTCGGCCGCACGAGGCCGCAGTACAGGCCTTCGATGCTGAAATCCTGGTCGGGCAGGACCTCGATCGGTGCGTGGCTGGGATTGCGCGGCAGCAGACGGATGCGGTCCTTGCCGATCTTCAGCAGCTTGACGGTGATCGCGTCATCGACGCGAGCGACCACGATCTGGCCGGAGCGGGCTTCGCTGGTGCGGTACACGCCGATCAGGTCGCCCTCGAAGATGCCCTCGTCGATCATCGAGTCGCCCTGCACCTTCAGCAGGTAGTTCGGCGCCGGCGAGAACAGGGCGCGGTCGAGCAGGATGTAGTCGTCGAAGCGCAGGTCGGCGCCGATGGGCAGGCCGGCGGCGACGCGGCCGAGCACGGGCAGGCGCAGCGCCTCGTCGGGCAGTTCGGGCGAAGCCGGCTGGTCCATGGCGTCATTGACGGCCTCGTGGACGAGCCGAATGCCGCGTGCCTGGCCCGGGA
Source organism: Lysobacteraceae bacterium (assembly GCA_036404915.1). Classification (GTDB taxonomy): domain Bacteria; phylum Pseudomonadota; class Gammaproteobacteria; order Xanthomonadales; family Xanthomonadaceae; genus Lysobacter_I. The sequence goes on along the minus strand of DASWYO010000048.1, from coordinate 163,060 downwards.
TGCGGCGGATGTAGCCGGCCTGCTCCAGGGCTTCGAGGTGGTACTGCGCGGCACGGACGCCCTTGAAGCCCATGGCATGGGCGATCTCGGTCTGCGAGGGCGAACCGCCGTCGGCGGCGAGGCGCTCGGCGATCAGGGCAAGGATGGCTTGCTGGGTATCGGTCAGGTCCATGATTAGTAGTATTACTACTAACGTCCTGCCCCGTCAACGTGCCGTTGAATCGGCCGATGGGGAAAGATCTGGCTCGACAAGGCGGTACAGGAGGCGGCCCCGGGCGATGACGAGGTATACGCCCAGCACTGTCAGGCCGGGCAGCATCCAGTCCAGGGACTCGCTCATGGCACGGAGCGTTGAAGCCAGCGCGTCGTAGGCCGTCGGCATATCCACCATGCCTGCTTCCTGCCAGTCGTCGTACTGCGGCACCACGTAGAGGGTGAAGATCGACAGCAGCAGCACCGGGACTGCGATCACGATCATCGCCACTGCAAGGGCCAGGTCGAAGCCGAGGTAGGCACGCAAGGTCGACCAGCGAAAGAGCCGTGCAGCGAGTGCAACGGCATGACGCGTCCGCCGCATCGAGAACCACCATGCGAAGGCAATGAGGTCGGACGCTGCGGCAACCAGGTAATTCAGCGCCAGCAATGGAATGAAGACCCAGGCATGGTTCCAGTCCAGCGAGGCGTCCAGGAGGTATTCCGCAAGCGCCGGGATAACGCCCCAGCATGCAATGGCCACCGCAGATGCGGCGACGCCCGGCCAGAATGGCCGCCACCAGCGTTCGAGACGGTCGCGAGCCAATGTGTGCGGGTTGAGCAGACACATCAGCACGGGAATGAGGAAGAGCGCGGAGGCGATCAGCAGCAACAGGAACCACCAGGCCGAGAGAAACCTCACCACCTCGGGGCTGATAGATCTCGACCAGGCTTGGAATGTTTCCGATGCACCGGCCAGCGCGACCAGGGAGGCCGTGATCGCCAGCACCATCACCGCCAGATTGAAACCCTTCGATGACAGTGACCAGCGGATCGACGCCATGCATTGCCCATCCGGGTCAAGCCTGCGACGCAATCGCAGCAAGACCCACATCGGCACGAAGGCCGTCACGCCCCAGGCAAAGAGGGCAACACCGTAAGGCAGTGGAATGAACGTTGCGACCGTCTGTCGCAGCCCGGCATTGCCCTGCAGCGTCACGATCTCGGGCGCGCCTTGCGTCGCTGCGACAAGTCCCGTCACCCACGCCACGCACCACAGCGCGAACAGCAGCGCCCATGCGGTATCGCGGATTTCGCCGCGCTGCCAGAGCCCTGTCATCAGGGCTTCCCGATCAGCGTCTCCAGCCCGCGCAGCGCCGCAGCGACGGTCTGCCGGCGGACGGCGTCGCGGTCGCCATCGAACTGGAAGAGCTGGGCATGGGCGTAACCGCCGCGACGCTTCCAGCCAATCCAGACGGTGCCGACCGGCTTGTCGGGCGCGCCGCCGCCGGGGCCGGCGATGCCGGTGACGGCGACGGCGATATTGGCGCCGGCGTGGGTCAGCGCACCGGAAACCATTTCGACCACGGTCTCGCGGCTGACCGCACCGTGGTGTTCCAGGGTCTCGGGGCGGACGCCGAGCATGGCCTGCTTGGCTTCGTAGCTGTAGGCGACCATGCCGCAGTCGAACCAATCGGACGAGCCGGCGATGTCGGTGACGGTCTTGGCGATCCAGCCGCCGGTACAGCTTTCGGCGGTGACCAGACTGAGCCGGGCGGCGCGGAAGCGCAGGCCGAGGGCTTCTGCGTGGTCGTGAAGCTCGGCGTCGGTGGGAAAACTCATTCGGGGGTCCAACTCGATCGGCGCGGGCGCGCAGCCGGTGCCGGCATCATACCGACGGTGCGGACCGGACACGCAACGGCCCGCACGAGGCGGGCCGTTGCGCAGTGGATCGAGGATGCGCGCAGCGTTACTTCTTCTCCGGCGCCGCCGGGGCAGCGGGGGCGGCCGCAGCGGCAGGCAGCGTCCTGGGCGGAATGACGCAGTTCTTGCCGCTGTCGTCGCTGGCGAACAGGCTGGTGCAGATGTGGCTCACGTTCAGCGGCTTGGCAGTGTCGAAGTTGTGGCAGCCGAAGCAGTTGGGAATGTACGAGGTGTCGCCCTGCTGGAAGGTTTCCATGCTCATGTTGGCCAGTTCCAGCGAACCGCGCTGCGGGCTGTTCGGGTCGCCGGGCACGACCGAACCATTGGACATGTGCGGCACAGGTGCGTTGCCGGACGAGGCGCCGCCCTTGGTCCAGATGCCGCCGATCATCTCGTAATTCTTCCAGATCGCCATCGGATCGGTGTCCGGCAGCACGGTCAGCATGCCCTTGGGACCGACCAGTTGCTCGTTGAGCTGCACGATCGCCAGCACGTTGGCCTGGTTGTCGTTGCCGTTGACCGATGCGCCCTGCTGGTTGCCCCAGGCGTACTGGCGGCAGACGTTGTTCGGCGCGCCCTTCAGCGGCTGCGGATCCTGATGCTGGTTGGGCGTGTTGAAGGCGAAGCTGCTGCAACTGCTGCTCGGCGGGCCGGAGGTCTTCTGCGGGTTCTGGGTGAGGCAGTTGGCCGCGTCGTTGCTGGCGAAGGACCAGCCGGAGGCCGGCATCGCGCTGGAGCCGTCGCACAGCGGCGCATTGGTCTTGTGCTCGAAGGTGGCCCAGATCATTTCCGGATGGTTCTGGGTCCAGTTGGCGATGTGGAAGCCGACCATGCCCAGCGTGACCTGCTGCTTCGTGCCCGGCAGCGTGGCCTGCATCGTGTAGTAGGTCGTATCGGGCTGAGGCAGGACCTTCCACGCCACCTTGATCTCGAACGTGCCCTGGGCGAAACCTGCCTGGGTGGATTCGCACATCGCCTTCGAATACCAGGTGTTGTAGAGGAGGATGTTGCCGTTCTGGTCGTACAGCGCATTGCCGTCGGCCTGCACGTCCTCGAAGCCCTGCGGCTTGTCGTCGCGGATGTCGAGCATCAGCGCGGCCTCGGCGCGGCCCATCAGCATCGGCAGCGAACACTGGCCACTCTTGATGTTCGGATTGTGCAGGCGGTTGGTCTCGAAGACCCGGTTGGCGCCGGTGGCCGGGTCGGCGGCCGGCGACACTTGGGCCAGGAACCACTGCCAGGAGAACTGGTAGAAGTCGCAGAAGGTTTCGGCGGCCGGGACTTCGGCCGGCGGGTTCGGGTTGGTGATCCAGCTCTGGCGGGCCTGGCAGATCGACGCGGCGGCGGGTTTGGCGACCGCAGCGACTTCGGGCTTGGCGGCGGGTGCGGCCTCCTCCGGCTTGGCGCCGCAGCCGGTCAGCACCAGCGCGATCGCGATGGTGGCGGCGAGCGCGTGAGGCGCATGGCGGACGCGCGACATGGCGGAGGGAACTGCATGCGTGAACGACGGCATCGGCATCGAACGTTCTCCTTGTCTTGGAACCTGACGTTGCGGAGCGCCGGCGTGCCGGCCCCCATCCCTATCGAGTGCGCACGACACGGGCCTGTGGCACTGGATTCCTTCGATGGCCGCGTCCTGCGGCGCATCCCCGCCGGGAGCATGCGCCGCGCACCTACCCCGCGCAACCTGCAAAAACAGACGGCCCGCCGAAGCGGGCCGTCAAATTCGCGATTTCGTATCGCCTGCGGATCAAGTCCGGCTGGGACCGGCATCGATGCGGGATCGTTTCCGCATCGATGCCGCATCGCATCCGGATCACTCCGGCATCAGCCGCTCACTCAGTAGCGCACGCGCAGGGTCACGCCGTAGGTGCGCGGCGCGCCGAGGAAGGCGTTCCACGACCCGGTCTGCAGCGGCGCATCGAACGCGACCTGGTAGTACTCGGCATCGGTCAGGTTCTGGCCCCACAGCTCGACATCCCAGCGGCCGTCCTGGCGACCGAGCACGAAGCGGGCGTTGAGCAGGGCGTAGCCGTCCTGCTCCTTCTCGGGATCGAGGTCGGAGCCGGTGTTGTAATCCGACATGTACTTGGCACCGATCGTGGCGCGGGCTTCGAGGTTGCTGCCCAGTTCCCAGCCGTAGCCGACCGAGCCGGTGAGCGACAGCTTCGGTGCGAAGCTGGCGCGGCTGCCCGGCAGCAGCGCGAGGTCGGTATCGGGCAGCGGGTCGTCGCCGTACTTGGTGTCGGCATAGGTCATGCCGGACTGCACCATCCAGCCACCGGTCTTCCACAGCAGTTCGGCATCCAGGCCCTGCGAGGTCACCTTCGGGATCGAACGGACCACGAAGCTGGTGCCGAGGAAGCTGTTGAGCTGGAAGTCGCTGTATTCCTGATGGAACAGGGTCGCGTTGAGCAGGAGGTTGCCGCCGAGCCAAGTGGTCTTGGTGCCCAGCTCGTAGCTGTCGACGAACTCGCCGCCGAACGAGGTGTCGTTGACCGGGATAATGCCCGAGGTGCCGCTGGACAGGCCGGTGTTGGACTGCACGCGATCGAGGTTGAAGCCGCCGGCCTTGTAGCCGCGCGCGGCAGAGAAGTAGCCCATCACGTGCTCGTTGAAGCGATAGGCGGCCTTGATCGTGCCGGACCATTCCTTCTCGTCGCGATCCTGCTGGGTGACGCGACCGTTGTGCAGGCTGTTGGTCCAGGGCAGGCAGGCGAAGCCGACCACCTGCGGCGCCGCAGCGGACGCCTGGGCCACGGTCAGGCCGCGTGCGACCAGGGCCGCGACCACCTGGGCCGGGTTGGTGCGCATCGCATTGCAGCCCAGACCACCGTTCGGGTTGCTGTAGCGCGACTCCAGCTCCTTGCTCTCGCGGGTGTAGCGCAGGCCGAAGGTGAGATCGAAGGCGTCGGTGACGTGCCAGGTGTTGTTGGTGAACACCGCGAAGCTCTTCGACTCCTGCTGGTACTGGTCGGAGGCCGCATGGCCGGCGAACACGGTGCCGAACGGACGACCCGATGCCTGCGACAGGAACAGCGGCGCGGTCGGGCTGGTGGCGAGCAGCGGATTGATGCGCGACAGCAGCGCGATGGAGAGATAGGGCTCATAGGCCGCACCGATGCGGTAGGCCTCGTTGCGGTCGAGCGTTTCGTCCGCGTAGAACAGGCCGACCAGCCAGTCCAGCTTCTCGGTGGAACCGGCCAGGCGCAGTTCCTGGCTGAAGGTATCGAACTTCGAGTAGTTGTCCGACTTCTCGGGGTTGCGGTACAGCAGGTCGGCGGTGCTGAAGTCGAAGTCCAGGCCGTTGACCGAATCCCACTGGCGCTGCGCGGTGACGGAGGTCAGGGTGGCATTGCCGAACCAGCCGGTGTCCCAGTCGATCTGCAGCGAGCCACCCTTGTCGCCGATGTACTGGGCGGTGCTGCGGTTGCTCCAGGCGCGACGGGCGAAGGGATCGGCGACCGTGGCGACGCCGGTGTCGCCGGGGACCGGCGTCAGGGCGTCGAGGATGGCAGCCGTCGGGCCGCGCACGATGGTGGCGCCGGTGCAGCAGTTTTCGTCTCGATCCGACTCGTCGTAGGTGAAGAGGATATCCAGCGTCTCGGTCGGCTCGAGCAGGAACTGGGCGCGGAAGGTGTGGTAGTTCTGGTCGTAGTCCTCACGGTCGGAACGCGGGCCACTGCCGGTGACCACATCCATGAAACCGTCGCGCTTGCGCATGGCGCCGAACACCCGGAACGCGGCGATGTCGCCGCCCTGACTGTACGAGAGGGACCCGCCCTTCGCGCCGTAGTTGCCGACAGTCACCTCGCCCTCGAAGGTCTGCTGGTAGGTCGGGCGCTTGGTGACGACGTTGATGACGCCGGCCGAGGTGTTCTTGCCGAACAGGGTGCCCTGCGGGCCCTTCAGCACTTCGATGCGTTCCAGCTCGCCGAGGTCGCCGAAGCCGACGCCATTGCGCGGACGGTAGACGCCATCGATCACGATGCCGACCGAGGATTCCAGGCCGGCGTTGTCGCCGACCGTGCCGATGCCGCGGATGCGCGCGGTGGTCAGCGCTTCGCTCTGCGTGCTGGTCACGGTGAGGCCGGGCACCAGGGTCTGCAGATCCTTGACGTCGCGGACGCCCGCGTCGTTCAGCATCTGCCTGGACAGTGCGGTGACCACCACGGGCACGTCCTGCAGCGCTTCTTCGCGCTTCTGCGCGGTCACGACGATCTTGTCGAGCGTCCCGGCTTCGGGATCTTCGCCGGCGCCGGCGTCCTGCGCCAGAACGATGGGCGCGTGGGCGACGCCCATCAGCGCCAGAACGAGCGCGCGGGCGAGTCGATTGCGTTGCGGTGCACGGTGAGCCATGTGATCCCCTCTTACCTTGTCGTTATAGGTTGTGTGGTGACGGTCCGTCTCCGCGATTGCCGCGGCCCCCGGGACCCGCCGGCGCGGGCATCGTTGCGACCCCTGCCGTCCTGGCCCGATGGCACCTGGCCTCGTTCAACCCCACCACATGGAAGCCAGTGCCTCGTCGCACCGGTCTCCGACCGCCGCGGAGCGACCGTGAGGCGACGGTAGCACAGGAAACGTGACCTGTGACCATGGCCTCCGGCACGTACGCACGCGTTGCAGTGCAGCACGGACGCAGGCACGCGCTGGCATACTGTGCGGCCGTCTCCGGCGCCCTGCCGGACCGTTCGAGCCGACCTTGTCCCCGCCGCCTTCCGTGTCCGAATCCACGCCTTCCTCCCGCGCGTCCGCCGAGCAGCATACCCCCCTGATGCGACAGTTCTTCGCCGCCAAGGCGGAGCATCCGGACGTGCTGCTGTTCTTCCGCATGGGCGATTTCTACGAGCTGTTCTACGACGACGCCCGCAAGGCTGCGCGACTGCTCGACATCACGCTCACCCAGCGCGGCAACTCGGCCGGCCAGCCCATCCCGATGGCCGGCGTGCCGGCGCATGCCTACGAAGGCTACCTGGCCCGGCTGGTGGCGCTGGGCGAGTCGGTGGCGATCTGCGAACAGATCGGCGATCCGGCGCTCGCGAAAGGCCTTGTGGAACGCAAGGTCGTCCGCATCGTCACGCCCGGCACGGTCACCGATGAAGCCCTGCTGCAGGATCGCCGCGACACGCTGCTGATGGCCGTGGCGCGTGGCAGGAACGGCTACGGCATGGCCTGGGCCGATCTGGCCGGTGGCCGCTTCCTGGTCAACGAAGTCGCGAACGACGACCAGCTGGAAGCCGAACTGGCCCGGCTCGATCCTGCGGAGCTGCTGCTGCCCGACGAGGAGGGCTGGCCGGCCGGTCTCGCAAACCGGGTCGGCATCCGCCGACGCGCGCCCTGGCTGTTCGATGCCGAGAGCGGCCGCCGCCAGTTGCTGCAGTTCTTCAACCTGCACGACCTCACCGGCTTCGGCATCGAGGACCGCACGCTCGCCATCGCCGCGGCCGGCGCCCTGCTCGGCTACGTCGAGGAAACCCAGAAGCAGCGCCTGCCGCATCTCACCTCGATCCGTGTCGAGACCAGCGACGGCGCGATCGCGATGAACGCGGCGACGCGCCGTCACCTCGAACTGGACACCCGCGTCGATGGCGACACCCGCCACACCCTGCTCGGCGTGCTCGACACCACCGTGACCCCGATGGGCGGTCGCCTGCTGCGGCGCTGGCTGCACCGGCCGCTGCGCGACCGTCAGGTGGTGACGGAGCGCCACGATGCGGTCGAGCGCCTGATCGATGCGCGTGCCGATGCGGATGTGCGCGAGGCCTTCCGCGGCCTCGGCGACATCGAACGCATCCTCTCGCGCGTGGCCCTGCGCAGCGCGCGTCCGCGCGACCTGTCGACCTTGCGCGATGCGCTACTGCTGATGCCCAAGGTGCGCAAGGCGCTGGACGGCATCGATTCGCCGCGCCTGCTCGCCCTGTGCGCCGAACTGGGCGAGCACGACGCGCAGGCGGCCTGGATGGCGCGCGCGATCGTGCAGCAACCGCCGCTGCTGGCCCGCGATGGCGGCGTGATCGCGGAAGGCTACGACGCCGAACTCGATGAACTGCGCCAGCTCAGCACGAACGCGGACCAGTTCCTGATCGATCTCGAAGCGCGCGAGCGCGCCAGCAGCGGCATCCCGACGCTGAAGGTCGGCTACAACCGCGTCCACGGCTATTTCATCGAGATCAGCAAGGGCCAGGCCGACAAGGCACCGGTGCACTACACGCGTCGGCAGACGCTGACCGGCGCCGAGCGCTACATCACCGAAGAGCTCAAGCAGTTCGAGGACAAGGTGCTGTCGGCGCGCGAGCGCGCGCTGTCGCGCGAGAAGCTGCTGTACGAACAGATCCTCGACGAACTCAACCGCGACCTCGAACCGCTCAAGCGTGCCGCCGGCGCCTTGAGCGAGCTGGACGTGCTGGCCTGCTTCGCCGAGCGCGCGCGGGAACTGGACTGGTCGCGACCGACGCTCGTCGACGATGCGGCGATCCGCATCGAACGCGGCCGCCATCCGGTGGTGGAAGCCGTCCGCGACGATCCGTTCGAACCGAACGACCTGATGCTCGACGGCGGCCATGGCGAGGGATCGCGGCGCATGCTGGTCATCACCGGCCCGAACATGGGCGGCAAGTCGACCTACATGCGCCAGAACGCACTGATCGTGCTGCTCGCGCACATCGGCAGCTTCGTGCCGGCGTCGAAGGCGGAACTCGGCCCGATCGACCGCATCCTCACCCGCATCGGCGCCGGCGACGACCTCGCGCGCGGGCAATCGACCTTCATGGTCGAGATGAGCGAAACCAGCTACATCCTGCATCACGCCACCGCGCAATCGCTGGTGCTGATGGACGAGATCGGTCGCGGCACCTCGACCTACGACGGCCTCGCGCTCGCCGAAGCCTGCGCCAAGCATCTGGCGAACGCCAACCGCTGCTACACCCTGTTCGCCACGCACTACTTCGAGCTGACCGCGCTGGCGCAGCCGGGCAGCGGCATCGCCAACGTGCATCTGGATGCCGTGGAGCACGGGGACACGCTGGTCTTCATGCACGCCGTGAAGGACGGCCCCGCCGACCGCAGCTTCGGCCTGCAGGTGGCCGCGCTGGCCGGCCTGCCGAAGTCGGTGGTGCGCGAAGCGCGCGGTCGCCTCGCCGAACTGGAGCAGCGCCGCAACGACCCGGCACCGGTGCTCAGCGCGCAGGCGCTGGACGCCCCGCAGCAGTTCGGCCTGTTCACGCCTTCGTCCGCCGCACTCGATGCCCTGTCCGCGATCGACCCGGACGAACTGACCCCGAAGCAGGCGCTGGAAGCGCTGTACCGGCTGAAAGCGCTGGAGTGAAGCGTCCGCGACGGGCCGCCTCGCGGGGGCCCGTCGCATCGATCGAATGGCGCGTCAGCGAGCCTGCTGGTCGCATCCCGCGATGCATTCGCGATACTGCCTTGCACAGACCTTGAACTGATGCTCGGGCACTTGCGCCAGACAGTCGTTCATCAATTCCTGGCAGGTGCTGTAGCACCACGGGTCCGAGTCCCCGGCGGAAGCGGACGCACCAACGCCGAACCCGAGACCGAGCGCGGCGGCGACCACGAGCATGGCCGTGGCCCGCTTCATCTTCTTCTGCTTCATCTTTGATCCTCCTTGTCATCGTCGACAGACTGAGTGTGCAGTGGCGAGCGCGAGCGCTGTCCCGCGCCCGCCGGCAGTCTAGCAGCAGGATATGTGCGGGCCGGCCACGGAGGGCTCGACTACACTGGACGGACTCAAGGGAGACCCTGCCGTGTCCATCGGAATCTTCATCGCGGGACTGATCTTCGGCATCGTGCTGACACTGTGGCTGCGACGTGCGCCATCGGTGACGCCCGTCGATGCGGCGGTGCAACAGGATACGCAGACGGCGACGACCGATGCCGCGCTTCCCGCACCGGAAGCCGAAACGCACGCACAGGACGCCATTGCCACGGAAGAATCGCCGTCCGACAGGCTCTACCGCCTGCGCCGCGAGATCGAGGCCGAGGACGAGCGCATCCAGCGCCCTGAGGACCTGCCGCGCTTGGCGCAGTTCCGCGAGGGCGTGGCCCTGTTGGCCAGCGACGCCTTCACGTCGAAAGACGTGCTCGAACAGCTCGAGAGCGATCATTACGCCCTGCAATGCATGGTCTATGCCGCGCTGCGCGAACGCGGCGACATCGAGCCGGCGACGGCGCTGGCCACCACCGATGACCCCGGCCGCTACACCGTGCGCTTCATGCTCGATTACCTGCAGACGCGCGAGGACGCCGCCGCCCTGCCCGCCTTCCTGCGCCATGTGCGCCAATGGTGGTGGGACAACCCGCCGCTGCGTCAGCGCGTGCGCGAATACCTGCAGTGGGCCGAGTCGCATGCGCCGGGCACGGCCGCGATGCCGCTGGAGGGGTTGAAGGAATACGAACTCGACCAGTTGCATGAAGGCCTGAAGTCGCTGCAGGTGCCGATGCTGGCGCCTTACCTCGCGCAGGTGGAGGCCGAACAGGCGCGGCGCCGCGAACAGCGCACGCTCGGCGGCGTCGGGCGGCTGTGGTCGCCGGCCGGCGACGACGCGCACGGCGGCATCGTCGACCACCCGGACCTCGATGCGCAGGTGGCGCGTCTGCACGACATGCTGCACGCGACGCCTGCGGTGTCGATCCTGGTCTCGGGCGAACACGGCAGCGGCAAGACCACGCTGGTCGACCGCCTGCTCGCACGCCTGCACGGCGAAGGCTGGCTGCTGTTCGACGCCTCGGCCGCCGAGGTGCTGTCCGGTCAGAAATACATCGGCGAACTGGAGGAGCGGATCGGCGAGATGCTGGCCGCGCTGAACCGGCCGCGCGCGCTGTGGCGCGTGCAGGATTTCCTCGACCTGCTGCAGAAAGGCAGCCACAGCCAGGACCCGCGCGGCATCCTCGACATGCTGCTGCCGGCCATCGAGCGCGGGCAGCTGCGGCTGATCGGCGAGCTGCAGCCGGCGCAGCTGGCGCAACTGCTGATCGCACGACCGACGCTGCGCCACCTGACCAGGACGGTCACGCTGACGCCGCCGACCGATGCCGTGCTGCGCGACCTGCTCGCGCGCTGGCGCGACGCGCGCGGTGCCGCGCTGGACCGTGACGTGATGAACCGCGACGTGGTGGACACGCGCGCACTCGACGAAGCGCGACGCATGGCGGCGCAGTATTTCCCCGAACAGCACGAACCGGGGCGCACGCTGCGCCTGCTCGAAGACACGCTGCAGGCCGCCATCGCCAACGAACCGTTCGCGTTGCCGATCACGCCCGATGCGCTGCTGCAGACCATCGCGCGCCGCAGCGGCCTGCCGCTGGACGTGATCGACGACCGCAAGAGCCTCGACCTCGACGCCCTGCGCGCGTTCTTCCGCAAGCGCGTGATCGGCCAGGACGAAGCCGTCGAATGCCTGGTCGACCGCATCGCGATGCTGAAGGCCGGGCTGGTCGACACCGCGCGACCGGTCGGCGTGTTCCTGTTCGCCGGCCCCACCGGCACCGGCAAGACCGAGCTGGCGAAGGCGCTGGGCGAACTGCTGTTCGGCAGCGGCGACCGCCTGCTGCGCCTGGACATGAGCGAGTACCAGTCCGACGACAGCGCGTGGCGACTGACCGACGTCTCGCGCGACGGCAGCACGCGTTCGCTGGTGTCGCGCATCCGCGAGCAACCCTTTTCGGTCGTGCTTTTGGACGAGTTCGAGAAGGCGCACCCGAAGGTGTGGGACCTCTTCCTGCAGGTCTTCGACGACGGCCGCCTGAGCGACCGCAACGGCAACGTCGCCGACTTCCGCCACAGCATCGTCATCCTCACCAGCAACGCCGGTTCGACGCTGGGCCGCAGCGCCGGCCCGGGCTTCACCTCGGTGGCCGGCGGCTATTCGCGCGGCGTGGTCGAAAAGGCGCTGTTCGAGACATTCCGCCGCGAATTCCTCAACCGCCTCGATCGCATCGTGCTGTTCAACCCGCTCGACCGCAGCCTGATGCGCGAGATCCTGCACAAGGAACTGCAGCGCGCGATGGGCCGTCGCGGCCTGCGCAACCGGGACTGGGCGGTGGAGTGGGAACCGTCGGCGATCGAATTCCTGCTCGACCGCGGCTTCACGCCCGACCTCGGCGCACGTCCGCTGCGCCGCGCGATCGAACAGCACCTGCTCGCGCCGCTGGCGCGCAGCATCGTCGAGCACCGCACGCCGCAGGGCGACCAATTCCTGTTCGTGCGCAGCGCCGGCGAACGGCTGGAGGTGGAGTTCGTCGACCCGAACGTACCCATCGGTCCCGTCGCACAGGCCGCGACATCGCCCACCGCATCGTCGTCCTCCATTGGCGACCTGCGCGCGCTGCTCTGGTCGCCCGACGCCTCGCGCGCCAGCCTCGACACGCTGCACGCCACACTCGACGACCTGCTCGATACGGTCGCGGCCGACACCTGGCGCGACAGCCGCGAGGCCGACTTCGCCGCGATGAACGCCCGCGACTTCTGGTCGCGTCCCGAACGCTTCGACACCCTCGACCGCATCGAACGCCGCAATCGCATCGAAAGCGCGCTCGACACCGTGCAGCGTCTCGACGAACGCCTGTCGCGCGATGGCGGCAACGCCCTGTTCGTCGCCCGCACGGCACAGACGCTGTGGCTGACCGGCCTTGCCATCGACGCCATCGCCGAACATCGCCCGCAGGATGCCCTGCTGACGCTGTCCGCCAGCGACACCGAGCTGCGCCGCGACCCCGCCCGTACCCGCTTGTGGTGGCAGCAACTGCTCGCGATGTACATGGCCTGGGCCGAACGTCGCAACATGCGCGTCGACGTGCTCGAACAGAACCCCGACACCTGCCGCGCCCGCCTCGCCCTCAGCGGTTTCGGCGCCCATGACCTGCTGCAGCCCGAACACGGCCTGCACGTCTTCGAGTACCCGCAGGGCAACGACCACGACAGCGACGACGCCCCGCGCCGCTCCACCCTCGCCGTCCGCATCGCCCCCGACCTGCCCGGGCGCGCACGCCCCGACCTGTTGCGCGCCGACGACGACCTCCGCATCTGCCGCCGCTATCGCGCAGATCCGTCACCGCTGGTGAGAGACAGCGTGCGTGGCTGGCGTACGGGAAGACTGGACCGCGTGCTTGGTGGGGAATTCGATGTGATCGTGGGTGAGTGATCGCGCCGGTCCGCTGCTTGCAAGACGGTTCCTGCTTCATCCACCGCTTGCGCGAAAAACATCCGCGAGATGCCCACCCTTTTATCGTCCTCCGGGAACATGGCCAAGGCGATCGATGCGAGGGTGTGTTGGATTGCCGTCATTGTCATCGGAAGATCCTGGCTCGCATGAAGCATCCCCGGCAGGAACGGTGGGCCGGAAGCCCACCCTGCAGTGGATGAATCATGCCGCTCAGCGGAATCGTATCTGCCTGGACGAATGCCGAGGCAACAAGGCCCATGTCCGAATCAGCGCGCGCGACGATAGTGCATGGCAACCACGCCATTGCGGAACGGCTTCGCCGACACCAACTCGAGTCGACGCGTGCCGGGCAGCCCGTTCTCGTACAGGGTCGGCCCGTGGCCAGCGATCCTCGGGTGGACGAGCAGCCTGTACTCGTCGATCAGATCCAGCCGGTCCAATTCGGCCGCGAGCTTGCCGCTGCCGAGCAGCACGCCGTTCGGGGTCGCTTCCTTGAGCTTCTGAATGCCGGTGCGCAGGTCACCGGCGATGAGATGACTGTTGATCCACGAAAAGTCCTTTCGCGTCGAGGACACCACATGCTTCGGCTTCGCTTCCAGCTTCACCGCCCACTCGCGCATCGCCGGCGGAGCTTCCACATCGCCGCGAGCGACTGCGGGCCAATGGCGTTCCATCATTTCGTAGGTGATGCGACCCCACAGCATCGCCCCGCTCTCGTCCATGAGCCGGGTGAAGAAGGCGTGCGTCTCATCGTCGGCGATGCCTTCCTGATGATCGACACAGCCGTCCAGGGTGACATTGATGCTGAAGGTCAAGAGTCCCATGGTGCCTTTCGTTGGAAATGAGCGACGAGACGCCCGTCGTCCTGCGGCGAAGGCGGCAACCCCATTCGGGAGCGGACTCACGTCCTTCAGCCCGACGACGATCGGACCCCGCAGCCGACATGACACCGAGGCTGCCACAGGCTTCTCCGGCGGGTCAATCGAGAGAACCCGACGGGAAACCAGACGATTCGGCGCTGCCAGCGTAGCCTTGAAAAAAAGCCGGCGCGACCGCCCGGGCGTCATCGCCGCGGCGCTACAGTAGGCGTCCACACGCGGCCGGGCCGCCTTCGCACAGGAAACGCAGCATGAGCACGATGACCCAGGATCTTCTCGCCCAGCTTCAGGGCGCGCCGCTGCAGCAGATCTCGCGGCAGCTCGGCATCGATCAGGGCCAGGCCGCTGGTGCCGTGGGCGCGGCGCTGCCGCTGCTGATGGGCGCGCTGGGCAGGAACGCGAGCCAGCCGCAGGGCGCGGAGGCATTGTTCGGCGCATTGCAGAAGGACCATGCCGGCGGCGGTGGCATCGGCGACCTGCTGGGCGCGGTGCTCGGCGGTGCGCAGAGCCGGCAGACCGATGGCGCCGGTGTGCTCGGCCACATCTTCGGCGGCCAGCAGGCGCGCGCGGAGCAGAGCCTGGGTGCGGCCACCGGCCTGGGCGGCGATCGCGCTGGCCAGCTGATGAAGATCCTCGCGCCGATCGTGATGGCTTACCTGGCCAAGCGCATGTTCTCCGGGAATTCCAGCGGCGGTGGCAACCCGACCGCCGACATCCTCGGCGCCGTGCTCGGCCAGGAACAGCAGCAGGTCCGCCAGCAGGGCGGCATTGGCGGCGGCCTGCTCGGCGCGGTGCTCGACAAGGATGGCGACGGCGATGTCGATCTGAGCGACATGCTGAAGCTGGGCGGTGGCTTGTTCGGCGGGTCGCGCTGAAGTCGTTTCGATCACGCTGACGCGTATCGCGCGACGCGTTGCAGCAAGCTCATTTGGGCATGCCCCCTTTGGAAAAGGGGGCGGCGGTCGCGAAGCGGCCGCGGGGATTTGCGCTTGATTACTGTCCGCGACGCTTCAGGCGCGATGCTCGCGTTCGCAAATCCCCCCGCCGCGCTTCGCGCGCCGGCCCCCTTTGCAAAGGGGGCTCGATCACCGGCAACGGATGCACCCCATGAAACTCCTCATCCTCGGCAACTCCGGCTCCGGCAAGAGCACGCTGGCGAAGGCGGTGGCCGAGCGGCACGGGCTGCCGCACCTCGACCTGGACATCATCGTCTGGGAACCCGGGCAGATCGCGGTCGCGCGCACAGCCGAGGCGGTGCGCGCTGATCTCGATGCGTTCATCGCTGCGCATCCGCGGTGGGTGATCGAAGGCTGCTACGGCGAACTGATCGAGGTCGCGGCGCCGGCCAGCACGCGACTGCTGTTCCTCAATCCGGGCCTGGAGGCCTGCCTGGCGAACAACCGGCGGCGGCCGTGGGAACCGCATAAATATGCATCGGCAGAAGCGCAGGACGCGATGCTCGACAACCTGCAGTCCTGGGTCGCGGGCTACTATTCGCGGGACGATGCCTGGTCGCTGGCCGCGCATCGTCGGGTGTTCGACAGGCACCCCGGCGAGAAACGGGAAGCGATCCTGCCCCTGTCCCCGGCGGATCTGGATTGAGCCGGGTTTGCATTCGATCGCATCGATCGTTTCACGCATCGCAATAGACGAGTTCGATAGTCAGTCCCTATCGAAACCGTGCAAACAATCGAATTCTCTTTGACATCCGCGAGGCGTACGTTGTCTTCACCACGCCACCCGCGCGGAACGGGATCGTCGCCGGCTGCAACGGATCGCAGCCCCGGGGATCGCACCGCCGGGTGCCATCGACCCACAAGGAGAACACCATGTCCAACGAATCGAAGTGCCCGTTTTCGGGCGGTTTCCGCAGCCAGGCCATGACCGGCGCCTGGTCCAATGCGGACTGGTGGCCCAACCAGCTCAACCTCGACATCCTCCACCAGCATTCCCCGCGGTCGAACCCGATGGGCGAGGACTTCGACTATCGCGCCGAGTTCAAGACGCTGGACCTGGATGCAGTGATCGCCGACCTGCGTGCGCTGATGACCGACTCGCAGTCCTGGTGGCCCGCCGACTACGGACATTACGGTCCCTTCTTCATCCGCATGGCCTGGCACGCGGCCGGCACCTACCGTATCCATGACGGTCGCGGCGGCGGCGGCACCGGCGACCAGCGCTTCGCTCCGCTCAACAGTTGGCCGGACAACGGCAACCTCGACAAGGCGCGCCGCCTGCTGTGGCCGATCAAGCAGAAGTACGGCCGCAAGCTGTCCTGGGCCGACCTCTTCATCCTCACCGGCAACGTCGCGATCGAATCGATGGGCGGCCCGGTCTTCGGTTTCGGCGGCGGACGTCCCGACATCTGGGAACCCAACGCCGAGGTCTACTGGGGCCCCGAGCAGGAATGGCTCTCGACCAGCGACAAGGCCAACAGCCGTTACTCCGGCGACCGTGAACTCGCCAACCCGCTGGCCGCGGTGCAGATGGGCCTGATCTACGTGAACCCTGAAGGCCCCGACGGCAATCCCGACCCGCTGGCTTCAGCGCGCGACATCCGCGTGACCTTCGCGCGCATGGCGATGGACGATGCGGAAACCGTCGCGCTCACCGCCGGCGGCCACACCTTCGGCAAGGCGCATGGCGCCGGCCCGGCCTCGCACGTCGGTGTCTCCCCCGAAGGCGGCGACATCGAGTCGCAGGGTTTCGGCTGGCTGAGCGGCTACGAGACCGGCATGGCCGGCTACACCATCACCAGCGGCATCGAAGGCGCGTGGACGCCGACGCCGACGACCTGGGACAACAGCTACTTCGAGACCCTGTTCGGCCACGAATGGGAGCTGACCAAGAGCCCGGCCGGCGCGCACCAGTGGAAGCCGAAGGGCGACGCCGGCCGCAACGTGCCGGATGCCTTCGATCCGTCCAAGAAGCACCAGCCGATGATGACCACCGCCGACATGGCGATGCGCATGGATCCGGCCTACGAAAAGATCTCGCGCCGCTTCCTGGAGAATCCGGCGGAATTCGCCGACGCCTTCGCCCGCGCCTGGTTCAAGCTCACCCATCGCGACATGGGCCCGCGCTCTCGCTACCTCGGCAAGCTGGTGCCGGCCGAAGAACTGATCTGGCAGGACCCGGTGCCGGCGGTCGACCATCCGCTGGTCGACGCGAACGATGTCGCCGCGCTCAAGCAGAAGGTCCTGGCCTCGGGCCTGCCCACGCAGCAGCTGATCGCCACCGCCTGGGCGTCGGCCTCGACCTTCCGCGGCAGCGACAAGCGTGGCGGCGCCAACGGCGCCCGCGTCCGCCTCGCGCCGCAGAAGGACTGGGAAGCGAACCAGCCCGAACAGCTGGCGAAGGTGCTGGGCGTGCTCGAAGGCATCAAGCAGGACTTCGATGCCTCGGCAGGCGGCGGCAAGAAGGTGTCGCTGGCCGATCTCATCGTCATCGCGGGCAACGCGGCGGTGGAAGCCGCAGCGAAGAAGGGCGGCCACGACGTCACCGTGCCGTTCTCGCCGGGTCGCACCGACGCCACCGATGCGCAGACCGATGCCGATTCGTTCGCGCCGCTGGAGCCGAAGGTCGACGGTTTCCGCAACTACGTCGCTGCAGGCTTCGAAGGTTCCGAGGCCGAGAGCCTGATCGACCGCGCCAACCTGCTGACGCTGAGCGCACCGGAAATGACCGTGCTGATCGGCGGCCTGCGCGCGCTCGACGCCAATCACGGCGGCACCAGGCACGGCGTGTTCACCGACCGCCCGGGCACGCTGAGCAACGACTTCTTCGTCAACCTGCTCGACATGCGCACGAAGTGGAAGCGCTCGGACGCGAACCGCGACATCCTCGAAGGCCGCGATCGCGCCAGCGGCGAACTGCGCTGGACCGGCACCGTGTCCGACATGGTGTTCGGCTCCAACTCGGTGCTGCGTTCGCTGAGCGAGGTCTATGCCTCGGCCGATGCCGGCGACAAGTTCGTGAAGGACTTCGTCGTCGCATGGACCAAGGTGATGAACCTCGACCGCTTCGACCTGGCCTGATCGCTTCGCCCGACACGGGCGGCAGGATCCGACGGATGTGCCTTGATTGGCCTGTCGGATCCTGCAGGTGATCGCCGGGGAACTCCTCGCCGCCGACGCGATCTGATCACGTGATCGGCATCCGACTGAGTCCCGGATGCCGATCGGCGCAGCCGCAGGAAGCAGGTGCGCCGGCCCTCGACGGGCACGCTTGGAGTCGGTCCGCGTATGCGAGTTGTGTGTTTCTCCGATACCCCACGTCCACTTGCTCCGCGCCGGCCTCCCCGCCGGCGTTTTTTTTGGCGTACTGTCCACAGTGGAACCATCCCTGTGCGGATGCACGCGCCTTCGCTGCAAGGCCATCGCTTTGTTTGTCGCCAGCGTTGGTGCACGGCACCCCATGCCTCACAGCGCGTCGATATCCCCCAGCGCACGGATCAACCGGCGCGCGCGCTTGTCGGGCTTGCTGTCCGGCGGCTGGTAGCCGGCGCGTGCGGCGCGCAAGGTCGCCAGGGTTTCGGCGCGGCGCGTCTTCGAGGCCTCGGATTCGACATAGAGCGCCTGCGCGACGCTGGCCGGGCCGCGCTGGTCGCTGAGGCCGAGCACTTCGATCTCGAACGCTTCGTCGCCGCGCGTCACCTTCAGCGCATCGCCGATGCGCACGCTGCGCGACGCCTTCGCGCGCTGGCCGTCGACCTCGACCTTGCCGGTGTCGATCGCCTGCTTGGCCAGGCTGCGGGTGCGGAAGAAGCGTGCGGCCCAGAGCCATAGGTCGAGGCGGACGGCGTCGGCTGGAGTCGCGGCGGTCGGTGCGGTCATGCGATAAGCGTGGGTCGGGCAGCATTGGGCAGGTGAGCCGAAGTGTAGCCCCGAAACGCGAACGGCCCGCTTTCGCGGGCCGTCGCTGCGCATCGGTGAGGATGCTGCGGTCAGTGCTGGTGGCCGCCCTCGCCATGCACGTGGCCGTGCTCGACTTCCTCGGCGCTGGCCTCGCGCACTTCGACGATCTCGATGTCGAAATGCAGGTTCTTGCCGGCCATCGGGTGGTTCAGGTCGACGTCGACCACGCTCATGCCGACCTTCTCGATGGTCACGGCGCGCGGACCGAAGTTGGTCTGCAGCACGACCTGCATGCCCGGCATCAGGCGCTGTTCGCCGAAATGCTTCTTCGGGATGCGCTGGTTCAGGCCTTCGCGACGCTCGCCGTAGGCTTCGGCCGCCGGCACGTCGATTTCGAACTTCTCGCCGGCTTCGCGGCCTTCCATCGCCTTTTCCAGGCCCGGGATGATGTTGTTGTGGCCGATCAGGATGGCCAGCGGTTCGCCGCCGTTGGAGCTCTCGTTGGCCGGCTGGCCGACTTCGCCGACGGTGTAGTGGAAACGGACGACGCTGTCTTTCTGGATTTTCATGATGGGCTCGGATGATCCTGATCGGGTCTGGGCCGCCGAGGGGCGGCGGAGGCTGGCGAGTTGCCGGCCGAGGGAGATGGGGCCAAGATGGCCGCCGATGAGAGCCGCGCATTATCCGTACTCGACCGCTTCCGCGCCATTGCCCGGGCGTCCGTCCGTCGTTCGGACCGCTGCGATGCTGGCGCTGGCGGCCCTGCTGTCCGCCTGCGGCGGTGGTGGCGGCGGCGGTAATGTCCGCGCCGACCGCCCCGCCCCGCCTCCGAGCCAGCGGCAATGGGCCACCACCACGCCCAATGATCCGGCCGCCGCCAACACCGTGCTGATGCGCGCCATCGGCCTGGTCGGCACGCCCTATCGCTATGGCGGCAACACGCCCGAAAGCGGCTTCGACTGCAGCGGGCTGGTCAACTACGTCTTCCGCGACACCCTCGACGTGCGCCTGCCGCGCACCTCGCGGGAACTGGCCGCGATGCAGGGCCCGAAGATCGCCCCGGGGCGCCTGGCGCCAGCCGACCTGGTGTTCTTCGGCCAGGGCGGCGAGGTCAGCCATGTCGGCATCTACGTCGGCGAAGGCCGCTTCGTGCATGCGCCCCGGACCGGGGGCACGGTCCGCCTGGACCACCTCGACGGCGCCTACTGGCGCGACCACTACACAGGGGCCAAGCGGGTACTTTAGGAGTCGATCCGCTAACCGGGTCACTTTTTTCGGCCGGGGTCTAACGAAATCTGAACCCCCCGGCGGCCGGGGTCGTGCAATATCCGGTCTCCTTTTCGCAAAGTGCATGACGCGTGACGACCCAAGCCTTTGGCCCCGGCCGCCCCCTCGCCATCCACCGCGCCCTCCGCGGTACCTCCCGAATCCTCCTCGCCTGCCTGCTGGCCTGCGCCAGCCTGCAGGCATTCGCGGCCGATCCGGCCGCGGCCCGCGACCCGCTGGACCGTTCGCAGCAGCTGATGGCCCCGGTCAATGACGCCACCCTGGGCAACCCGCTGTCGCTGCCCGAGCGCACCCTGATCTTCGCCCGCGACATCCGCACCATCTTCAATGCCTCGCAAGTGCCCGGCGAAGTGCTCGACACCGCCGAAGCGCCGAAGGAAGGCCGCATCAAGGGCATGCTCAAGCGCGGTCTGGCCCTGCTCGGCACGCCGTACCGCTGGGGCGGCAACACGCCGGAAAGCGGCTTCGACTGCAGCGGTCTGGTCGGCTACGTGTTCCGCAACACCCTGGGCATCGAGCTGCCGCGCATCTCGCGCGACATGGCCAACGTCGGCGAGCTGATCCGCGACCGCGATGCGCTGGTCGAAGGCGACCTCGTGTTCTTCAGCCGCAAGGGCAGCCGCGTCGACCACGTCGGCATCTACCTGGGCAACGGCCAGTTCCTCCACGCCCCGCGCACCGGCAAGGACGTGGAAGTGGCCAGCCTCGCCACCGGCTACTGGAGCAAGAAGTTCCTGCAGGCCCGCCGCGTCGCCGCACAGTAAGCGGCTGACCGCAGCAAACACCCCGGAAGGCCGCGCAAGCGGCCTTCCGCGTATCCGGGCCCGCAGCATCCGACGCTTGCGGCACCGTCAGCGTCATCGCATGCTGCGCGCTTCCACATCGCTGCCGGGGACACATCGATGCTGCGCACCCTCCTTGCCATCGTCCTGGGCGTGATCGCCATGATGATCACCGTCCATGGCATCGAAACGATCGGGCACATGCTCTATCCGCCACCGCCCGGACTGGATCCCGACGACCTCGACCAGCTCGACAGCATCATCGCCTCGGCCCCGGCGGGCGCCATGGCCGTGCTGGTCCTGGGCTGGTGCGTGGGCACGATCGTCGGCGGCGGCCTCGCCGCACGCATCGCCCGCCATCCGCGCGTCGCCGCCTGCTTCGTCGCGCTCGTGGTGATCACCGGCGTGGTCGGCATGGCCGTCCTTCTGCCCTCGCACCCCATCTGGGTCGCCGTGCTGGGCACCCTGCTGCCGGTGCCGCTGGCACTGGGGATGGCGAAGATGGCCGGCAGGCGGGAAAGGACGTTGCCGCAGTAAGACGCCGCCGGGGCCGTGGGCATCGGGCGACACGCGAAAGACGCTATGCCGCCTTCTCGTCCTCGATGCCGACGTTCGTATCGGGGTTGTCGTACACCGCGCGGTCGAGCAGGCCGGTCTGTTTGGCGACGAGCACTGGCACCAGCATCTGGCCGGTCACGTTCGTCATCGTGCGCATCATGTCGAGCACGCGGTCGATGGCGTAGAGATAGCCGATCACTTCCAGCGGCAGGCCGGCGGCGCTGAGCACCACGGTGGCCATGACCACGGCCGTGCCGGGGACACCGGCGGTGCCGAAGCTGCCGAGCACCGAGGCGATGAGCACGATGAGGTATTGCTCGGGCGTGAGCGGCGTGCCGGTGTACTGCGCGATGAAGACCGCGCACAGGGCCGGGTAGATCGCGCCGCAGCCGTCCATCTTGATGCTGGCGCCCAGCGGCACCGCGAACGCGGCGTAGTCCTTGTTCACGCCGAGGTTGTGCGTGGCGCAGCGGATCGACGAGGGCAGCGAGGCGAAGCTCGACGAACTGACAAATGCGACCTGCATGCCCGGCGCCGCGCCCTTGAAGAACTTCAGCGGGTTCAGGCCGTGCGCCATGAGCAGGCCGCCGTAGCTGATCACGATGTGCAGCGCGCAGGCGACGTAGAGCGCGATGACGAAATTGCCCAGCGGCAGCAGCTTGTCAAAGCCGTAGGCACCGACGAGGCCGGCGATCAGGCCGAAGGTGCCGATCGGGGTCATCTCCAGCACGAAACGGGTGAGCTGGATCGCGATCTCGCTCGCCTCGCCCACCAGCTTGCGCGCCAGCGCGACCTTCTCGCCCAGCTTGACCATCGCGAAACCGATGAGCATGGCGAAGAAGATCACCGGCAGGATCGAACCCTTCCCCGCGCGCAGCACGGTTTCACCGGCGGCGTTCTTCCCTTCGCCGATGCCGGTCATCGCGTAGAAGGGATTGGACGGCACCACGCCCAGCAGCACCTGCACCACGTTGGGCACGTCCTTCGCCACGTACGCGGGATCCGGCGCCAGCGGCACCTGCACCAGTCCCGGCTGCAGGACCATGCCGACCAGCAGGCCGATGCCCACCGCGAGCACGGCGGTGATCGCGAACCACAAGAAGGTGCGGCCGCCGAGCGCGGCGATGGATTTCTGCCCGTGCAGCGAAGCCACGGCGTTGATCACCGCGAAGAACACCAGCGGCACCGCGATCATCTTGATCAGCGTGACGTACAGGTCGCCGAGCGGCTGGAACCAGGTCTCGGCCGCGGGCCCCATCAGCCAGCCGGCGAGACCGCCGAGCACGAAGGCGCCGAGCACGCGCTGCCAGAAGGGAATGCGGAACCACGCGGCGACCAAACCCATGCTGGACCTCTCCGGCGCATCGTGCGCGGCATTCGGGACAAGGCGGCACGATAGCCCAGCGCGTGGCCGCCCGCGAGGGCGCGCATCGCGACGCTGCTTTTCACCCGGTGCCACCGGCCGGGGAACGCACCATATCGCCATGCTCGGTCGTCATATCCAGCGGGCATAATCGGTGCTTTCGTCGAACCGGTCCGCCCACGCATGTCCCTCCGCATGTCCCTTCGCCTTGCTCCGCTCGTGTCCGCCAGTGTCCTCGTCCTCGGCCTGATCGCCGCCCCGCCGGCGGACGCGCGCAGGCAAGCGAAGGCATCGCCACCGAAGACGCCATCGCCGATCGACGTACCGCAGATCCGCCATCCGCAGGGCGAAACACCCGCCTGGTGGTTCCGCGCCGGCGCGGCGCAGGCCGCCGAGCGCGGCGCGATGCAGGGCCAGGCGAAGAACGTGATCCTGTTCGTCGGCGACGGCATGAGCCTGCCCACCGTGGCCGCCGCACGCATCCTCGATGGCCAGCGCAGGCAGCAGCCCGGCGAGGAGAACAGCCTGAGCTGGGAACGCTTCCCGCAGACCGCGCTGAGCAAGACCTACAACACCGACAGCCAGACGCCCGATTCCGCCGGCACCATGACCGCCATGGCCACCGGCGTGAAGACCCGCGCAGGCGTGCTGAGCATCGGCCAGGATGCCGCGCGCGGTGACTGCGCCGGCGCGCTGCGCACGCCGATCCTCAGCCTGTGGGAACTGGCCGCGGCCAGCGGCCTCGCGACCGGCGTGGTCACCACCACCCGCGTCACGCATGCGACCCCGGGCGCGACCTTCACCCACACGCCCGACCGCAACTGGGAAAACGACGAAGAGATGCCGAAGGCCGCGCACGAGGCCGGTTGCCACGACATCGCGCGACAGTTCGTCGAAACGCGCTACGGCCGTGGCCCCGACCTGCTGATGGGCGGCGGCCGCGCCAACTTCATGCCGGCCACGCAGCGCGACCCCGAATACGACGACAAGGTCGGCCAACGCCTCGACGGCCGCGACCTGGTCGCCGAATGGAAACAGCGTCGCCCCGACGGCACGTATGTCTGGAATGCCAAGCAATTCGCCGAGGCCCCTGTCGACGGCCCGATGCTGGCGCTGTTCGAGCCCAGCCACATGCAGTTCGAACACGACCGCCCGAAGGACCGCGCCGGCGAACCCTCGCTCGCCGAGATGACCCGCGCCGCGATCACCCGCCTGCGCCGGAACCCGCAGGGCTACGTGCTGCTGGTCGAAGGCGGCCGCATCGACCACGCCCATCACTACGGCAACGCCTATCGCGCGCTCACCGACACCATCGCCTTGAGCGAAGCCGTCGCTGCTGCCGCGGAGATGACATCGGAAGACGACACCCTGATTCTGGTCACCGCCGACCATGCCCACACCATGACCTTCGCCGGCTATCCGGTGCGCGGCAATCCGATCCTGGGCAAGGTGCGCGGCAGCAGCGGCGAAGGCCACGATTCCGGCGGCTACGCCACCGACGCCACCGGCCTGCCCTACACCACGCTGGGCTACGCCAACGGCCCGGGCCACGTCGGCGCCACCGACCAGCAACCCGAAGGCCCGAAGACCTTCCTGCACGAGGTCAGCGGCTACCAGCACGCCTCCGGCCGACCCAACCTCGCCGAGGTCGACACCGAGCATCCGGACTACATGCAGGAATCCACCGTGCCGATGGCCAACGAAAGCCACGGCGGCGACGATGTCGGGATCTGGGCGCGCGGCCCCGGTGCGCACGCCGTGCGCGGCTCGCTGGAACAGAACGCGATCTTCCACATCTTCCTGCAGGCCATGCCGTCGCTGCGCAAGCCGCTGTGCGCGCGCAAGCTGTGCAACGCCGACGGCGTGCCGGTGGAATTGCCGAAGCCGGAACTGTTCGCGAAGTGAGGGCCTGAGGCCAACCGCTCTTGTAGAGCGGAGCTTGCTCCGCTCGGACTTTCCCCGGAACAAGTGATGAGCGGAGCAAGCTCCGCTCTACATGAAACCGTAATTCGCAGCGGAGCTTGCCCCGCGCTACGAGCAACGATAGACGCCGTCGATCAGAACGGCTTCGCCAGCACCAGGTAGACGACGGCGAAGAGCGCGAACACCGGGATCTCGTTGAACACGCGCAGCATCGTCGGGGACGGCAACGACTTGCCCGTGTCCACGCCCTTGAGCCAGCGGCCCGCAACGATGTAGTGCGCGAACATCAGCGCGACCAGGGTGAGCTTGGCGTGCAGCCAGCCACCGGCGATGCCGAAGTGCATCCACAGGGTCAGGCCGAAGATCAAGGCCAGTCCGAACATGACGTGGCCGAAGCGATACAGCCGTCGGCCCATCAGCACCAGGCGTTCGCGCACCGCCGGCACATCGCCGGCTTCGGCCAGGTTGATCAGGATGCGCGGCAGATAGAAGGCGGCCGCCATCCATGCCATGACGAAGACAAGATGTGCTGACTTTGTCCAGAAGTAGGCGGTCATGGCGATGTCGATGCTCCGTTGCGGGACGCAACCTTAGCAAATCGCGGCCACCGATCGCTGGCGGATGCCGGTCGCGGGCACATGCGGTCGCTCTGCGGCCTTTATCACTGGAAATGTGTGATGCAGCTGACGTTTCGCGTCACCCGAACGTGCGTTCGTCGCGTTATGCGATTGAAACATGAAGGATGGTTCAGCAAATCCACCCGCTTTGGGCTACTTTCATGACGTAAGCAGCGAGCAGGCACCAAGGCAGCGTACGCCTTGGCATGGAAGATGCTATTGCCGATTCGTCATCAATGGAGCCAAGCATGGCTGAGATCGTTCCCCTCCTCGTCAATGTGCATGCCGGCACGGACGCGGCTTCCCCCGAAATGATCACGCGCATGGCCTGCCAGGACATCCTGGCGACATTGCTCGAACGCACCCACGCCACGCTGTTCGCATCGCTCGCGACCGTCGACGGTCGCAGCTACGCGCATGCCGCCACCGCGCTCAGCACCACGAATGCGCAGCGCTCGGCCGCGATCACCAGTTCGCTGATGGGATTGATCGAATCCTTCAGCAAGGAAGCCCTGGGCAGCGGCGCGCTCTACAACAGCATCGCGACGGACAAGGGCTCGATCGTCATCGTCCGCGTGCCATCGCGCGCCAGGCTGCACACGCTGTGCGTCTGCGCCGATGCCTCCGCCAACCTCGCCATGACCATTCGCGCTGCGCTCGACACCGCGCAGAAGCTCGCCGAACGACTCGACGCACCGCGTTGACCGTGCATCCCGCGGCCGGCGGTCGTCGCGCCGCACACACAGCATCATTCCCCCCAGCACCCACAAGGAGCACACGATGGCCAAGATCTCCCTCGAATCCCTGCGCAGCATCGACGGTTACGTCGCATCCGCCCTCGTCGACACCGACAGCGGCATGCTGCTGGCCGGCGACGGCAGCGGCGTCAACCTCGAAGTCGCAGCGGCAGGCAACACCGAAGTCGTGCGCGCCAAGCGCAAGGTCGCCAACGCGCTCAACCTCAACGACACGATCGAAGACATCCTGATCAGCCTGACCAAGCAGTACCACATCATCCGTCCGCTGGAATCGAACCAGAAGCTGTTCCTGTACGTGGTGCTCGATCGCGCCAAGTCGAACCTCGCGATGGCGCGCCACGAGCTGCGCACCTTCGAGAAGAGCGTGGATTTCTCCTGATTTCCGCGACACCGACCGGATGCGCCGCAAGGGCGCATCCGGTGCTTCGCCAGCCACGTATCCCACGTTCCGAGTCACTCTTCGCGAGCCGGCGTCCATGCTCCGTGCCGACATTTCCTTTTCCGCGCTTGGCGAACAGGCCGAACAGCGCATCCGCCAGGCCGGGCAATTGCTGGCGGCCTATCGTATCCGGGCGAAGATCCGGCCTTGGGACGGTACGCGCTGCGACCTGCTGGTGACCGATCTGTCCGATGCCTACGGGCGCAAGACCTACGACCGTGCACGCTCGCGCGGCACCCCGGTACTGGCCTTCGGTACCGACGCGCATGCCGCCGACGATGGCACCGGCATCGCGCTCGAGAACAGCCTGGCCCCGGTGCTGGCGCAGTCGATGCGCGATCTGCTCGCGCTCGACGCGCGCAACGACGATGGCGACACGGACAACGACACATTGCCCGCCCTGTGCCGCCTGGCCGGCGCCGACCTGAAGGGGCGCAGCATCGATGCGACCTGGAACGGACGCGTGGTCTGCATCCGCCCGGAGGAAGGCCGCGTCTACGCACCGACGCTGAGCGACCTGCTTTCCGCGATCGACACCTTCTGCAGCGAGGACTGGTCGCTCGCGCGCAGCGAAGACGGCGCGCGTCCGCCGGAAGACGGCGCAAGCCGCAGCCTCGAAGCCTTCCTGCTGCAGGCCGCGTTCGCCGCGCGCGATGCGCTGCCGCGTTTTCCCGAAGGACGCTATCGCCTGAGCGACTGGCCCGATGTCGGTTCGGCGCCGGAGCTCGTCGGCTCGCTGAAGATCGCGAAACTGCTGCTCGACCGCGACGCCTCACCGGCCGAGCTGGCGCGTGCGGGCCAGGTCGACGCCGCGGACGTGAACGCCACGCTGTGGGCCTACGCCGCCGCCAATCTGCTGGACATGCCCGTCGCGATGCCGCAGACGGAACCGCCACCGCAGCCCGTGCGCGCGTTCTCCGGCATCATGGCCCGCATCGCCCAGCGTTTCGGGCTGGTCCGATCCTGATGCCAGCGGGTTGATCCACAGGGTCGAGCGCCGCCGCTGGCGCGCACGACACCGCACACGACGAACCTCACGACGAATCCCAGCACCACGAATCCCAGGAAGAGACCTCGATAACCGTGTCGTTCGAAAGCGCAAAACTCGTATTCGCCGGTCCCGTCGGCGCAGGGAAGACCACCTCCATCCGCTCGCTGTCGGATACCGCGCCCGTGTCCACCGAAATGCCGATGACCGACGGCGCGATGGGCGAGAAGACGACCACGACGGTCGCACTCGATTTTTCGATGGTGCTGCTCGACGACGGCACGCCGCTGCACATCTACGGCCTGCCCGGCCAGGAACATTTCTCGCACATGCGCCCGATCGTGCTCGAGGGCGCCGTGGGCGTGGTCGTGGTGCTGCCAGGCGACCGCGACGACATCGAGGCGGTCTGCGAACACTGGCTGCGCTCGATCCGCGACATCGCGCCGGACATCGCGCTGGTGATCGGCATCACCCGCACCGATCTGTCGCGCGACTTCCGCATGGATGCCGTGCGCCGGGCCGTGCGCCGCTGCGGCGCGCCCGTGCCGGTCTTCACCTTCGATGCGCGCGACCGCGAGCAATGCTCGCACCTGGTGCGCGCGCTGCTGCTGTCGGTCGCGTGAGCGCGGCGACGCACGAAGTCGTCGCCACCTTCGCCCGCGCCGGGCTCACCCTGCATGCGCGCCTGCGCGAGATGCTGGACGAACATCCGTCGCACCGCACCGAACGACGCGGCTGCGGCTACACCCAGGCCACGCGCCTGCTGTCCACCTACATCAACCAGCCGCGCGCACCGGACTCGGCATCGGATTTCGGCATGCTGGCGGCATGGCCGAAGTCGCGCATCGAAGCGCTCGCGCAGCGGGCGATCGCCGCCGGCTGGCCGTCGGGCTGGCGTCGCCTGGACCTCTGCGATCCCGCGATCGTCTCCACGCTGACCGACGATCCCGCCACCGCCCTGCTTGTCGCGCTGCCGCGCACACTGGCGCAGGTGCAGAACGCGCTGCAGCACGAGGAAAGCAGGCTGCTCGCCGACCTCATCCGGCAACTGCTTGCGCCGGAGCCTGACGTCGCGCCGTCGATGCCGGCCATGCAGGAGAAACCGGAGATCGGCAGCTGCTCGCAGGCCGAGGAATTCTTCCTGGAGGTCGCGCATGGCCGCGTGCGTCGCGGCGGGCACGTGAACCTGTTCGTGGGCGACGACGACCGGCCGCTGCTGGTCGAGAAAATGGCACTCGGCGAATCGCATTCGGCGATGGCGATCGCACCGGTGGCCGTGGGTGGCGTGCGCCTGCCGCCCGGCGCGCTGTTCGCGCTGCGCTATCCCGACGACACCGCACCGCTGCGCGACACCGCTTGCGGGCACGTGTTTCCCCTGTCCGCGATCGCGCAGGCGCGCTTCCTGCGCGTGACGACGCTCGCAGTCTCGCCGGCATCCCGCGCGCGCGCCTTCAGCGCGCAGTTCGAGGCGCAGCAGCGCAACAACCTGCTGTCGCCGGCCACCACCACGATCGACGACCTGCGGTCGTTCGCGCGCGCGCGGCTGGGCAGCGCATGAGCGACGGCACGCGCCACGACGCGCCACAGGGCGCGCTGCGGGACATACGGCGGATTCCCGCGTTCTACCGTCCCGAGTACGCACCCGAAGACGTGCCGCTGCTGGCGCGGCTGGACGTCACCGCGCGCAGGATCGAGCGCCTCGGCCTGGTCGAACTGCATGCGCCGGCACCGATCGATCCTGCACGCCTGGCCGGATTGCACGACGACGCCTACCTCCACGACTTCCTCGCCGGCACCGAGCCGATGGCCTCGCGCCAGGGCATCCCGTGGTCGCCGCGCGTGCGCGACGCCACCCTGGCGATGCTCGGCGGACAACTCGCTGCAGCCGATGCCGCGCAACGCCACGGCATCGCGATGAACATCGCGCGCGGCTTCCATCACGCCGTGCCGGCCTGCGGCAGCGGCTATTGCCCGCTGAACGGACTGGCCCTGCTCGCACACGTGGCGCCGCAGCGGCGGGTCATGGTCATCGATTGCGACGAGCATGGCGGCAACGGCACCGAGGAATTCGCCGCGCGGATGCCCAACCTCTACAACGTGTCGATCTTCGGCACGCGGTTCGGCTGTCGCGGCGGCACGCGCTCGTGGGCGACGCTGGTCCGGGTGCGCGACCATGGCTTCGCACGCTATCTCGATGCCCTGCGCGAAGCCGAATCGCTGGTCGACGCGCATCGCCCCGACCTGCTGGTCTACCAGGCCGGCGCCGACTGCCATGAAGACGACCCCAAGAGCCAGGTCGGCCTGACCACGGCGCAGATGTTCGCGCGCGACCTGGCCGTGTTCCGCATGGCGCGCATGCGCGGCATTCCGCTGCTGTTCGTCGTGGCCGGGGGTTACCAGCAGGCGCAGCGCGTCGCGCGACTCAACGCCAACACCGTGCGTGCGGCGCGCCACGCCAGGCTGACTGTCCGGCCAGGCACGGCCGTGTCCGCGACGGGAAACGCTGCGTCCTGACGCTGCCCACTGATCCTGCGACGCGGGCCTGCGGTAAGGTCTGCGCCATGACCAGAGCCCACGATGCTTCGCCCGAACGCCCGCAGCCCGTGCTGTTCATCGGCCACGGTTCGCCGATGAACGCGATCGAGGACAACGCCTGGTCGCGTGCCTGGCGTGCGCTCGGCACGCGACTCCCTCACCCGCGCGCGATCCTCTGCGTGTCCGCGCACTGGGAAACACCGGGCCCGTGGCTCACCGGTGCCGACACACCGGCGACGATCCACGATTTCGGCGGTTTCCCGCAGGCCTTGTTCGACGTGCGCTATCCCGCACCGGGCGATCCGGCACTGGCGCAACGCGTGGTCGAGCTGCTCGGCGACGCCGGCGCGCGCATCGATCCCGAGCGCGGCCTCGACCATGGTGCCTGGGGCGTGCTGAGGCCGATGTATCCCGACGCCGATATCCCGATCGTGCAGCTCGGCATCGATACGCGCCGCCCCGGTGCGTGGCATCTCGCGCTTGCACGCCGGCTCGCACCGCTGCGCGACGAAGGCGTGATGCTGGTCGCGAGCGGCGACATCGTGCACAACCTGCGCCTGTTCGACTGGCGCGACCAGACACCCCTGCCCTGGGCGCTGCGCTTTCGCGACCGCGTCAACGCACTGGTCCGCGACGGCGACCTCGCCGCGCTGGCGGACTGGCCGACGCTGGGCGAAGATGCGCGCCTGTCGATTCCGACGCCCGAGCATTACGTGCCGCTGCTCTACGCACTGGCCCTGGCGCGCGATGGCGACGCGATCGAATGCTTCAACGACGACGTGATCGGCTCGCTGTCGATGACCTCACTGCTGATCGGCCACGCATGAATTCAGGACGCATGAAGACACCAGAGAAGATCTACGACCGCGCGTATTTCGACCGCTGGTATCGCGACTCGGGCATCGGCGGGCGCCAGCGCCTGCAGCGCAAGGTCGCGCTGGCCGTGGCCACCGCCGAATACCACCTCGAACGCCCGATCCGCACCGTGCTGGACATCGGCTGCGGCGAAGGCGTGTGGCGCGCACCACTGCTGAAGCTGCGGCCGAAGCTGCACTATCTCGGCTTCGACGCGAGCGAATACGCGATCCGCCGTTACGGCGCCGCGCGCAACCTGCATCTCGCCGCGTTCGGCGATTTCGCGCAATTGCGGCCCTGCGCGCCGGTCGACCTGCTGATCTGCAGCGACGTGCTGCATTACGTGCCGACCCGCGAGCTCGCCAAGGGCCTGCCCGGCCTGGGCGAACTGTGCGGCGGCATCGCCTTCCTCGAAACCTTCACCGCCGACGACGACATCGAAGGCGACCACGACGGCTTCCTGCGCCGCCCCGCCCGCTTCTATCGGGACCGCCTCGCCGATATCGGCTTCGTGCCGCTGGGCTCGCACTGCTGGCTGTCGCCGGCGCTGGCCCCGGACGCGTCGGCGCTGGAGTCAGGGCTCGCATGAAGGTTGTCGCAGAAGAGCCATGGGCATGGATGCTCTTCAGCGAAAGGGATGGCGCGCTCTTCCTGAGCGTTCTTTGCGGGTCAGTCGGCCTCTACTCGATTAACTTCCAGCTCAACGAGATCGAGACCGGCAGCTTCACGGCCAACGACAGATCCGCCGTGGAGGCTCTGGCTCGCGATGTCTCACATCACCCCTCCAGATACACACGGCGACACATCGCCGACTTCACCGACCTGACAGGGATGAAGGAGGCGGTGTCCATTTGGCGTAGCCAACATGCCGGGGCCTGATCATTCATCCAAGCCGCGCCCATTCCACGATGCCGACTGATTCATGCCTGGATGCGCCTCAGTCTCCCGGCCCGACCTCTGGTTTGGATGCGCGTCTTCCGGTCACTCGCTTTCCGATGGCACGTTTCTTCACCGCCCCGACCGGCTTCGCCCGGTCCGCGCGCAGCGCCGCCTCCAGGGCCAGCCGCGCCCACGGCTGCATGGCCTCGGGCGAATCCATGGCCTCTTCCGGCGGCGTCCAGTAGCTCATCGTGACCGGCTGGTCCTTGCCGTCGTAGACGAAGGGCTGGCCGCCGGCATCGGCGAAGGCCTGCCGGGTGAGGTCGTCGGTCTTGAGGTACAGGCTCCCGGCCACCTCCAGCCCCACGATCAGGCCGTCGGCGTAGAGTCCCGCCCCGCCGAACATCCGGCGGGCGGTGATCCGGCCGATCGGGGCCAGCAGCTCGCGGAACCAGTCGATGTCTTCGTCTCGCGCACCCATGCGACGCCCTTTCCTGACCGGGAAACCGTCGATGTACCGGACTGGGCGCCGTGTCGCAACGCCGACGGGCGAATGGGTTATGCTGCGGCGCGACAAATTGCAAGCTGTCAATCCTTGGGGGGACGATGCTGCTGTATCAGATGCACGAGCTGGGCCGGGCATGGATGGCGCCGATCACCTACTGGGCCGAAGCCAATGCCCGGATGTTCTCCGCGCCCGGCAGCTGGCTGTCCGGCCTGCCGCAGGCGCAGCGCGTCGCCGCCGGCTACGAACTGCTGTACCGCGTCGGCAAGGATTACGAGAAGCCGAAGTTCGGCATCCACAGCATCGTCAACGAAGGCCGCGACGGCACGACCGCATTCTTCTCCGTGGTCGAACGCGAAGTGCTGCGCACGCCGTTCTGCCGCCTCCTGCGCTTCAAGCGCTTCTCCGACGACGCCGACGGCATCGTCGACCTCAAGGACGACCCGCCGGTGCTCGTCGTCGCGCCGCTGTCCGGCCACCACGCCACGCTGCTGCGCGACACCGTGCAGACCCTGCTGCGCGACCACAAGGTCTACATCACCGACTGGGTCGACGCGCGCATGGTGCCGAAGGACGACGGCAACTTCACGCTCGACGACTACATCGCCACCATCGAGCAGTTCATCCGCCACATCGGCGCCGAGAAGCTGCACATCATCAGCGTCTGCCAGCCCACCGTGCCGGTGCTCGCCGCAGTGTCGCTGATGGCCGCGCGCGGCGAAGCCACGCCGCGTTCGCTGGTGATGATGGGCGGCCCGATCGACACCCGCGAATCGCCAACGGCGGTGAACAACCTCGCCACGCAGAAGCCGCTGTGGTGGTTCGAGCAGAACCTGATCCACATCGTGCCGGCGAACTATCCGGGCCGCGGCCGCCGGGTCTATCCGGGCTTCCTGCAGCACATGGGCTTCATTGCCATGAATCCCGAGCGGCACATGATGTCGCACTGGGATTTCTACCAGGACCTGGTCAAGGGCGACCTCGATGATGCCGACTCGCATCGTCGCTTCTACGACGAATACAACGCCGTGCTCGACATGCCGGCCGATTACTATCTCGACACCGTGCGCATCGTGTTCCAGGAACACCTGCTGCCGCGAGGCCAGTGGGACGTGGCCGGCGAACGCGTGCGCCCCGAGGCGATCACCGGCACGGCGCTGATGACCATCGAGGGCGAACTCGACGACATCGCAGGCCTGGGCCAGACCCGCGCTGCGCACAAGCTGTGCACCGGCATTCCCGAGGAAAACCGCGTCCACCTCACTGCACAGGGCGCCGGCCACTACGGCATCTTCAGCGGCCGCCGCTGGCGCGACCAGGTGTATCCGCAGGTGCGGGATTTCATCGCGAAGCACGCGTAGCGTAGGTTTGCATTTGTAGAGCGGAGCTTGCTCCGCTCAGGTCTTCCCGGGAAACAGCAGCGGAGCAAGCTCCGTTCTACAAGAGCAAATGAAAAGCCCTCCCGCCTCGCGGCGGAAGGGCTTTCGTTTTTGCGGTGGCGCTTTTCGGCTGCGCCGCGATCAATCGTACTGCGAGGTTTTCACCAGCAGGTGCTTGGCAAACTGGCCGTGCAGGAAGCCGATGCCGCGCGCCAGGTGCAGGGTGACGAACAGCAGCAGCACGCCGATCACCAGCGTCAGCGGCAGCCAGAAGTAACCCAGCGAGGTGCCGAACACGCCGTCCTCGTAGCCCAGCAACATGAAACCGCCGAAATCGTGGTTCACCGTGGCCTCGCCGAACCACACCGCGAAAGGCGCGGCGATGAAACCGGTCGCGGTAGCCAGCAGCGTCACCACCAGCGTGAAGTACACGATGCCCAGCGGCAGCATCAGCAGGAAGTACAGCTGCGTCAGCCAGGTGCGCGGGTCGGTGAACATCTCGCCGATGCGCGCCAGCCAGGGCTTGCCGCGCGTGGCGTACAGCGGACGACGCGGCATGCGCTCGCCCAGCATCACCTCGACGATGCGGCCTTCCACCAGCGACAGCACCCGCACCGATCCGAAGTACAGGATCACGAACGGCACGCCGATGATGAGCACCGCCAGGCCCGCCGACAGCGACAAGCCGGTGACCACCCAGGTGAAGTAGAAGATGCCGGTCGCCAGCGCCAGCACCATGTAGAACAGCGAGGCGTACGCGCGCGGATCGGCGACCACGCCGAAGAACTTGCCCAGCAGCGAGCTGCGCGGCTTCGGCGCCGGCGCGCGCAGCGCGCTCTGCACCTTCACCTCGGTGTCGCGATAGATATCGGCCACTTCCTCCGGCGCACCGTAGCTGGACGCGACCTGGGCGATCACCTCGGCCTCGGTCTTGCCCGGATTTTCCGTCAGTTCGGAGCGCAGGTATTCCTCCGCGTCGTACAGCGCATCCTGGATCAGCGCCGGATCGGCACCGGCCAGGGAACGCCGCAGGTGTTCGAGGTACTCGGGAATGTTGTTCGGCAACGGCGGGTTCGGCAACGAGCTGGTGGTCATGACGGGTTCCCCTTCAGAACGGAATCGACGGACGCCCGGGTGGCGTCCCAGGCGGAGGACCAGGCCTCCAGCACGGTGCGACCCTGCGCGGTGATGGTGTAGTAGCGGCGCGGCGGCCCGCTGATCGACGGCTCGATCTGGCTGTCGAGCAACCCGGCCCCTTCCAGGTTGCGCAGCACGGGGTACAGCGCGCTCTGCTTGCCGCTCAGCACCCCGTCGCCGTAGCGCTCCAGGGTCTTGGCGATCTGGTAGCCGTACATCGGCTCGGTGGCGGCGCCGAGCACGGACAGCATGACCAGGGACACGGTGCCTGCCGACAGCTCCTTCTGGAACTTGCGCAGCAGGGCCTCGGTGGCCTCGTCGTGTGGAATGGGCTCGGTCATCTCGACCTCTCTGCAGTGACGGGATGGATATCGTTGAGATCATGCTAGTGCGAACTTGCACATAGCAAATGTGCCGGAGGTCATCCCGACGGCCGTTGCAGTCCCGGGCGCCGACTGGTGGTCGCTGGCCGTCGATCCGGGGCAGAATCGACGGCCGACCACAAGGAGCGTCCCCGCATGTCCCCACGCATCGCACCGAAAACCGCCGCGCTCGCCGCCGCCCTGCTCGCCGGCGCACTCGTCGCCCAGGCCTTGGCACAGTCCACCCCGCACAACCGCTACCGCTCGATGCAGGAACTGCTCGACGGCTCCAAGGCCGGCGACTGGCGCGACCTCGATCCGGCACGCACGCTCTATCTGGACCTCGACAACGGCCGCGTGGTGATCGAACTGGCGCAGGACTTCGCCCCGGCGCACGTCGCCAACATCAAGGCGATGGCCAAGGGCGGCTACTGGAACGGAATGAGCATCAACCGCGTCCAGGACAACTTCGTCGCGCAGTGGGGCGACCCGGCCGGCGAAGGCGAGCCGCGCAAACCCTTGCCGAAGGGCACCAAGCCCAAGCTGGCCGCCGAATTCACCCGCAGCAACACCGGCCTGACCTTCACCCCCCTGCCCGATGTCGATGGCTGGGCACCGCAGGTCGGTTTCAGCAACGGCTTCCCGGTCGGCCGCGACACCAACGAGAACATCGCCTGGCTGGCCCACTGCTACGGCATGGTCGGCGCCGGCCGCGAGAACGATGCCGACTCCAGCAATGGCGCCGAGCTGTATGTCGTCACCGGCCAGTCGCCGCGCCAGCTCGACCGCAACATGAGCACCGTCGGCCGTGTCGTCCAGGGCATCGAACTGCTGAGCGCCCTGCCGCGTGGCACCGGACCGCTGGGCTTCTACGAGAACCCCGCCCAGCGCGTGGCCATCCGCAGCATCCGCCTCGCCGCCGACCTCAAGCCCGCCGAACGCCTGAAACTGCAGGTGCTGCGCACCGACACCCCGCTCTTCCAGGAACTGGTCGAAGCCCGCCGCAACCGCCGCGACGACTTCTACAAGCGCCCCGCCGGCCACATCGACCTGTGCAGTGTCCCCGTGCCGACGCGCGTGGCACCGGAGCCGGCAGCCGCGAAACCCAAGCCGAAGCGCTGATCCCGCGACAGCAAGCACCTGCAACCATCCACCTGTCGCCGGCCGCATGGCCGGCGATGGGCATGGACGCCACCGTCTCCCGACCCGACGCATGCGCATCGCCCTGCTCGCCGATCTCCACGCCAACCGCGAGGCAGTCGAAGCCTGCCTGAAGGCCGTGCGCAAGGCCGGCTGCGATCGCATCGTGCTGCTCGGCGACATCGTCGGTTACGGCGCGGACCCCGCGTGGACCGTGGACATGGCGCGGTCTCTGGTCGACGACGGCGCGCTCGCGGTGTTCGGCAACCACGACCAGGGCGCGTTGCGCGCACCGCGTGCGGATGCAGGCCACCGCGCACGCCGCCACAGCGATGCGCAGACCGTGATCGAATGGACGCGCGGTCAGCTCGACCACGCGCAGCGCGCATTCCTTGGCTCGCTGCCTGCCTTCATCGAAGACGAGGACAGGCTGTACGTCCATGCCAACGCCTGGGCACCACTGGACTGGGGCTACATCGGCAACGCATTGGCAGCGGCACGGAGCATCGCCGCGACCTCGCAGCGCGTGACCTTCTGCGGCCACGTCCACGAACCCGCGCTGTACCACGCGCAGCCCGATGGCATCGCACGCCATGTCGCACCGCAACCCGGCGTACCCGCGCCGCTCATCGACAGCCGACGCTGGGTCGTGCTGCCGGGCAGCGTGGGCCAGCCGCGCGACGGCAATCCCGCCGCCTGCTGCGCGCTGTACGACACCGATACCCACACCTTCACGACGCTGCGCGTCGCCTACGACCACCTCGCCGCCGCGCGCAAGATCATCGGCGCCGGACTGCCGCAGGGCCTCGCGAAACGTCTGATCACCGGAGGCTGACATTCCGGTTCGCGGAAGCCGCGCCTGGATCTCGGCGGTCTGGAATCAAGCGCTGTCGACACCTGGATGTCTTGGCGCTACCGGCCTCCAACCGAGTCGTAACCCATCGGCGCGGGTCGTGGCATCACGACCTGCCCGTGGTCCGTGGCAGCCTTGCGAAGCGAAGCAAGAAAGGGTTCGAGAAGTGCGGGATACCGCGCGTACGGATAGCGTGGCGGATAAGGGCCCGCAGTGTTGCAAACACCGATCTGCCCGCTTCCCTGACGAATGAAAACGACATAGTACGCACCGGAAACGAGCGGGATTCCGCAGTCGCCGCCGCCATACCCCGAGGTCAGTCGGGCAATATTCTTCAGCGATCCCTTGAACGTCTCCACGGCCCTGAAACTCGCCGACTGCTTGACGACGCAGGGCTCGCCCTTGGTGCACGGCAGATCCATGATCAGATGCCCTGATGTCACACCGGTCGCGTTGACGCGCACCAGCGCAACGTCATCGGATGAATCCCACCATGCCTGCGTAGCGAGCGGACACGAGCATGCGAGCGCAGGCGACGTTGCGAGGGACAAGGCCAATGCCCAGAGCGTGCGCTTCATGAGACCTCAGGCGTCAAGGGATTGGATTGCATGATGGCACGTCATCGAAAAAGGCGAGCATCAAAGGGGTTCGGAAACCATCCCTACGCGTTCTGCGCGATCCCGTCATCCAGGCGCACCCAGCGGTGCCTGCGCTCGCCATAGTTCGACATCGTGGGTGACGGAAAATCCGGATCGGCGAAGGCGCCCACCGGCACGGCCACCTCGTCGGGAAACGCATCCGCCCGGTAGTACACCGTGGCGCCGCACTCCGGGCAGAAATGGAATCGCGCGATGCCGCCTTCGTCGCCGGTCAGCGCGTACTCCTTGCTGACGCCCCGGATCACCACGTCCGCATTCGCGAACCGCGCCTGCACCGCAAACGCACTGCCCGAGCGCCGCTGGCAGTTCAGGCAATGACAGACCGACACGCGCCTCGGCTCGCCCTCGGCGCTCAGGGTGAGTTGTCCGCAGGTGCAGGTGGCGAGGTGCTGGGTCATGGCCATGCGTTCCCGAATCAAGCCTGGTCGCGATCAGTCGTACCAGAATCCGTCCTTGACGAGCCAGTCGCAGAAGGCCTTTTCGGAGCCCCTGGCCTTGGGCGAGCTCGCGCCCGATGCCTGACGATCCGCCTGCGCCTGCCGGAGCAGCAGATGTCCACGGATGATCTTGAGCTGATTCAAGGCGCCGAACCGGAACTCGCCATCGACCTGCCCGCCATCGATCATCTGCCGGAGCTTTTCGGTCGCGGCACTGGCCGCAGCCTGATCGAGGTCGGACTCACGGATCCGCATGTCGGGCTGGATCCTGTTCACAACGCCCTTGCACAGACCGGAATCGGCGGGCGCACCCGCGGCCAGTGCGATCGAAAGAACAAGGTGCAGGCTCATGGAAATCTCCTTGACCAGAATGTGAAGTCATTTCGCGTAGTTGATCCGAACGCTGTTCGGCGCAGATTCCGACGTCGGGGCGCCAATCATGGGAAGGGATATTTCTTCTGATTCTGCGCTGGACATTTCGCTTTCATCATCGCATGTTGTATCTACATGCCGTATCCAAGCGTACTTTCGCGACCGTCAGGATCAGCCTGATCAGCCCACATCCTCGGCCGACCCATGGCGAAACCTGAGGATCAGCCGCTTGATGCCCGAGCTGCCGAAGATCAGCCAGACCGCAAGCGCCAATTGCCCGGCGGTGGCCATCATGTTCGCGATCTGGTCGTGCTGCCATTCCATGGCCCCGGCGTCGATCCGGCGACTCAGCAGGAACAGGGTGATCCAGTAGATCGCATCAGGCAGCGCGGAGGTCAGCACCCAGACGCCCAGCAGCGTCAACCCGACCGACAGCGCCACCGAGCCATTGATCGCGGTTTCCGAACGCGGCTCGCGCATCGTCGGCAGCAGCTTCCGCGCGACCGTCAGCGGGAAGAACCACAGGCAGGCGCACAGGGCGAGGCCGAGCACCGAAACCAGCGTGACCAGCGCCAGCGACGGCTTGGGTTCTGCCTGGTCGATGAGCGCGATCGCGCTTGGGAACGTACGCACCACCGAGACCAGCAGGAAAATCGCAAAGATCCGGACAGCAACCGCAATCACATCTTCCCTGCTCATGGCTGCCCTCTTGTGGCCAGATGACGGATGGAACCCCGTGCGGGGCATGGGGCGAAGGTTGCCAAGGTCCCTGCCCTGTATCAACGAAACGGTGCGATGATCGGACGACAACGGGGAACACCTCACGACATAGCTTCCGCGCAGTCTTTTGCATTTCGTAGGGCGGAACCGCCAAAGGCGATGACCAGCTTCGCTGTTGAAAACCCGCCATGAGCCTCACGCCAACTTCACGGCGGAATCCGCTGCGCGGGTTCCGCCATACGAATACACCTTACGGTCATGCGCGCCCACCGAAAAGCCAGAGAGGCGAATGCTACCATTCCGCTTTTCCGATGATCAGGATCCTTCAAACAGCCGACGAGCGGTGCTTGCGCGGGGAGTCCATAGGCGAATTGTTAGACCCCGCCTGTGCCAGATCTAGGCAACGATTTACTAACTCGTTCAATGAGTGAAACAGCCTTTTCGAGGGCTGATACATCAGGCAGTGCCGCCTCGCTGCGCGAGAAGGCATTGCTGCCCGACATGTTCCAGTGCTCAAACGCCTCTTTTACTTGGGGCCACTCCGCGGCCGAGCCGTACGACTCCAGATAGAACTTGCCGAAGTTGATCGCATGACGCCGGTCCGCGTACTTAAGCGCTTCCTGCATGTAGTAGCTGCTGAACAGGAAAGAATACCTAGCAACTGCTGCAACTAAACCTACTGCAACCAGCCCCTTCAGGGCCACAAAGACAAGGAAAGCCCAAGAGATCACCTTCGGAAGAGAAATTACTGTAGACAGGCTTAAATAAACGAAGAACGCTAAGCCGCCCGACAGCCCTGCAACGCCGATGAAGCTCCAGATTTTGGACATGCGATGGAATTGCCGCTCACGCTTGTCTAGAGACTCGATCGCATCCGACACATAACCCTTCGAATTGGACTGGACACGCTTTCTGCTCTCCTCCTTATACCGTTCTTTTTCCTGCTGAAGCTCCACAAGAGCCTCCTGCAATTTGGCCTCGCGTGTGGTTACTTCGATTTGCAGGCGTTCGCGAAGCGACTCAGCTTCGGCTTGTTGCTGAGCAATGTGGCGCTCGAATGCTCTCTGACGTTCGAGCATTTTCTGTTCGCGCTCTACGAACAGCCTCTGCCGCTCCTCGAGCTCTCGAGTCAGCTCTTGCTCTCGACGCCGCTGCTCTTCCTGAAGTTTTACGCGGTGCTCATCGAACTCCTTCTCGCGCGCGTCGAGAACCTCTCGGTAGCGTCGCAGCTCTCTTTCCTGTGCAGTAAGCCGCTCTATTTCGTCCCGAGCGAGCGCTTCAAGACGGGACTGTTCCATTTTTTCCTGCACAGTGACATCTCCATTAAGGGTCTAGCGCCTGAATTAAGCCGCGCCGCGAAGCGGCTTCGCCTTGAATGAATTGTTAGCCTTCACCGGCGGAACACGGAAATGCTTCGACAATTGCGAAAAATGCGAGCATGGTTCCGTTCTTGTGGAGCTTGTCTGGGTGTGACTCAAGATACTTCAC
Organism: Lysobacteraceae bacterium; assembly: GCA_036404915.1. Classification (GTDB taxonomy): domain Bacteria; phylum Pseudomonadota; class Gammaproteobacteria; order Xanthomonadales; family Xanthomonadaceae; genus Lysobacter_I. The sequence goes on along the minus strand of DASWYO010000048.1, from coordinate 122,214 downwards.
TACCACCCGCCCGGCCTGCCCATTGTTCATGCCCTCAGGTGGCAGACAAATAAGACGCTCCTTCAGCCGGCCGGAAGCTTCATACATTGTGGAAGTTGTGATGATGCCTTGCATGCGTCCGACGCAAGAAGATGCGCGATGTATGTTGTCCAGTGTTTCCTTGCCTAGTGCTTCCCCATCAGCAATTCGGAGCATCATCTTGCAATCCGAAAGCAATTGGTTTCCGTCATCTGAGCCCGCGCGCGTCACCAAGGGCAGAGTGGCGAGAAGGGCAAGTATCGCAGCCTTAAGAAACAACAAATTCATTGGGCAGTTCCTTGTGAGCGTTAACGCCTGAATTAAGCCGCGCCGCGAAGCGGAGTCGGCTTGAATGAATTTTTTAGGTTGCAGCCGCCAGATGTAAGCCTTGTTGTAACTCGAAATTATCCTCATAGAAGCAGAACGGTGGCTTCTGGAGCTTTGCCCATGATACGTCCCTTGACCAGGGATCTTTGCGCGTCGGCCCAGCCTTGCTCCCAAACTCTTGCGCAATATCAAATGGAATCACCCATGATCTGATCTTTCCTTCGCGTGGCTTGAAGATGAAGACTAGCCAATCGCATAGCTTTCGATCGTCATAGATGAACCATCTGCTTGTAGCCCAGCCTGCCGTTTCGCTTCTGGTCTTAACGCTGACTCGGACAAGACCATGTCCAGTTTCGACAGCCAGGTCGTAAGCTTCCCAGTTGTCTGGCATCTTTGCAGCGTACTTTCCAGCAAAGCTGAACTGGCTCAGTGCGTAATGCTCGCCAGCGTCGCCAAGTAGTTTCCCGGGAGTCTTCTTAGATGGACTCGAATCTCTCATCTGCACCCTAACTAACGATTAGACCTCAGATTGACGCATAACACGCCACCGCATAACAAGATTGCCGCTGGCGAGCACTCGGACAAGAAGCTGCGACCTTCCAACAAATCAAATAGATAGAAACACCACGCAAACCATACGGCCTGCCGCAACCCTGTTTATCCGGCAACGGCACAACCTATCGCCCCCAACCTGTCAAATCCAACAGGTTCCCCGTCACTCATCCACCCGCTTCCTCCTCCGCAGCCACCGCCACATCCGGCGCAGCAGCCAGATGCCGACGACCAACGCGATCAGCACCGGAATCAGCGCCGCGATGACGCGGACGACGGTGGCGACGCTGCCGGCCATCACGCGACCCGTATCGGAGAAGGCTTCGGCGACTTCGCTGCGGCCTTCCTGGGTGGCGTGCGGGGAAAATTGGATCGTGAGCAGTTGGGTTTCGAGGCGGCGGCGGTGGCTGGCAGCGTCGCGGTCGGCGGCTTCGAGTTCGGCTTCGACGCGGGAAAGCTGTTCGGACAGTGCGATCACGTCGTCGACTTTCAGATCCTTGCGATCCTGGAATTCGAGCAGGCGCGCATGCTGCTTGCGCAGGCGGTCGCGCAGGAGGGTGTTGTCGCGCACGGCGACGGCGAGATCTTCGGCGGTGGTGTCGCGGGCGACCACTTCGCCGCCCTTGCCGCCCGAGGAGATCAGCGGCTCGATCGCGCGCGGCTCGGCGCGCATGCGCAACGACCCGTGCGCGTTGCGTCCGCCACGGCGCTCTGCCGAGAGGATCTGGCAGGCGCCGAACCGCTTGCTCTCGCAGGCACTGCGCACGGCGTCCAGGGTCGGCTCGATCCTGTCGGCATCGAGACGTACTTCGACCTCGTGTTCGTAGGCCAGCATCGAGGCTTCACTGTCGTTGGCGGCCGCCTGCACAGGCCTCGCCTGCGTCCTGCCGTAGTTCGCCTCCGGCAGTGCGACGCGCGTGGTGTACTCACTGACCTCGTGATCCACGCCCATCTGCTTCAGTGCCCCGGCCGAATTGCCGGAAGCATCGGCAGCAGGTGCCTCTTCGGACGCGTAGTGGTCCGCGCTCCCGCACCCCGCCAGCAGCATCGCCACAGCGAATCCCGAGACGATTAATCGACACATGATCTTTCCCCTTCGATGGACAGGCGACGGTGCACTGCGGCCCTGCCAACGTACCGCAACCGGGGGCGGGGTCAAGCGCCCCCAAAACACACGGGCCGCCCGAAGGCGGCCCGTGCACACAACATTGAAGCGCATCCAGGCGATCAGAATTCCTGGCTGAACTTGATGCCGATGGTGCGCGGCTGCGAGCCGAACGAATACACCTGGGCGGCACAGACGGTTTCAGGACACTGCACGCTGCGGTTGTACTGCGCGTTCTCGTCGAACAGGTTCTTGATGTACAGGTCGACCGACCAGTTGTTCTTGCGCACGCCGAGAGCCATGTCGAACAGCGTGTACGACGGCAGGTCGCCGAGGATCTGGCGCTCGTTGAGGCGCAGGTCCGAGGTGCGGCGGCCTTCGTACACGAACGAACCCTGCCAGTAGGCTTCGTAGGTGCCGATGTCGAAGGAGTAGCGTGCGTTGACGTTGCCCTTGTAATCGGCGGTGATCGGCAGGCGGGTGCCGTCCGGAGCCTGCGGCGTGGCGCAGTTGGTGACCGGGTTGCCGCTGCCGTCGACCTGGCCGCAGTAGTTCTCGGTCAGTTCGGCGTCGTAGAAGCCCACGCCGGCGGACAGCTTCAGGTTGTAGGTCGCGGCCCAGTTGATGTCCATTTCCAGGCCCTGGATGCGCGCCTGGTTGGCATTGCGGATTTCCGTCAGACCGTTCTGGCCGAGGATCGGGAACTGGAAGTCGTCCCAGATCTGGTGGAAGGCGGCGCCGTTGAAGGTCAGGCGGTTGTCCATCCACGAAGTCTTCCAGCCGATCTCGTAGTTGGTGAGGAACTCGGTGAGGTACGGCGGCAGCGTGCCGCGGCGATTGATGCCGCCGGGGCGATAGCCTTCGGACCAGGTGAAGTACAGCATCTTGTCGTCGGTGAGCTTGTACGACAGGTTGAACTTGCCCAGCGTGTCCTTCTCGATGATGGTCTTGTCGAACACCGAGCAGGGTGCGCCGTTGAACGAGGGCCAGTTGGCCGGGTTGGCGCCGTACTGGACGATGCACGCGGCTTCGCCGTAGCGGTTCTGCGGCAGCTGGCTGCCCTGCGAGGAGTAGCCGTTGGCGAAACCGAAGAAGCCCTTGAGGCTGTTCTCGTTGCGGAAGTGGCGGAAGCCCGCAGTCGCGGTGAGCTTGTCGGTGAAGTCGAAGCTGACTTCGCCGAAGATCGCCTGGTCCTTGTCGCGGCGCTCCTGCTTGGTCAGCCAGATGGTGTCTTCCCAGCCGCGCACCGAGAGCACCGAGGCGAGGTCGTCGATGCGGTAGCGCTGCTGGATGTCGTGGAAGTGCTCGGTAAAGAACAGGCCGCCGACGAAGCGGAAGCGCTGGTCCTGCGGCGAGGCGATGCGCAGTTCGTGGCTGGTCTTCTTGTAGCGGTCTTCGGCCTGGATGTACTGCGCCGGGTTCACCAGGTCGCCGTTGTCGTCGTAGAAGTATGCGCCGTAGCCGAACAGGGTGTCGTACCAGAAGCCGTAGTCGCTGTAGTCGGATTCGCTGTCGACGTCGCGCTTGAGGTGGGCGAAGGCATAGGTCAGGTCGAAGTTGCCGATCTTGCCCTGCACGGTCAGCGCAGCCTGTGCCCAGCGGTCGTCGGACGACTCCGGATAGGCGTGCATGATCTTGCCAGGGCCGATCGTGGTGTCGTACGACCAGTTGCCGGTGGTTTCCTGGCGCTGGCCCATCACGGTCGGCGTGATGGACCAGTTGTCGCCGATGTTGAAGCGCGCGGCGAGGCGGGCGCCGACGGTGTCGGCTTCGTTGTAGTTGTCTTCGGCGAGGTCGAAGTTGTCGTCGACGATGCCCGAGGTCGGGTAGGTGCGCGTGCCGCGGACGTTGTCGATCCAGCCGGCGTCGCGCTTCTGCCAGCCGACGAGGCGGATGGCGGCGCTCTCGCTCATCGGGATGTTGACGAAGCCTTCGGCGACGTGGCCCATGCCGCCGCCGTCGATGCTGTTGACTTCGAGGCCGTAGCCGGCGGCGAAGCCGGTCGGATCGGGCTTGCGGGTGACGATCTTCAGCGTGCCGGATTCGGAGCTGGCGCCGTACAGCGTGCCCTGCGGGCCGGACAGCGCTTCGACGCGTTCGATGTCGTAGACGTGCAGGTCGAGCGCGCCCTGGATGGTGGTGATCGGCTGTTCGTCGAGGTAGATGCCGACGCTCGGGGCCGAGGCCGAGTGGTTGCCGTCGCCGCCGCTGACCACGCCGCGCATGTAGACCTGGCCGAAGCCGGGGCCGGCGGGCGTGATCGACACGCTGGGCAGCAGCTTGGCGTAGTCGTCGAAGTCGTTGACCTGCAGTTCGTCGAGCTGCTGCTGGCCGATGACGTTCAGGCTGATCGGCACGTCCTGCGCCTTTTCGGTGCGCTTCTGCGCGGTCACCGTGATGGTGTCCAGCGAAGGCTTGTCGTCTTCGGCTTCCTGCGCCAGCGCGCTGCCGGCGAAGGCGAAGCCGCCGAGCGCGACGCAGATCGCCGCAGTCAGCGGCATCCGTGCGATGGCGCCGGGACGTTTGGATCGCGGATGTTTGAAGCCAGGACATGTTTGACGCATTGCACTCTCCCCAGGTTGTGGATCATCAGAACAGGCGATGGAAGCTCCCCGCGTCATGCGGTGGAACCGGTTTTGGAAGGCGGAAAATCGGGCACGCCGGGATACGCGTCGAGCACCGGGCCGAGCGCGGCCTCCAGCGGACCCAGCCAGGGCGCGTAGTGGCGCCACTGGTCGATGCCGTCGCGGTTGATCGGCCGGCGCACCTGCTCGGAACTGGCGGTGCGTACGGGGCGGTCGTTTTCGTAGAAGCGCAGGCAGCCGTCCTCGAACGGCAGGCCGCAGTGTTCGAGCAGGCGGCGCACTTCGGTTTCGGTGTCGTCGACGAGCTGCTCGTGGATGACGCGATGCACGCGGCCGGGCAGCACGGCGTCGAAGTGCGCCATCAGTTCGACGTAGTCGCGGTAGTAGCGGCCGAGGTCGTCGAGGCTGTAGCTGAAGTTCTGCCCGCGCGCGAAATGCTGCTTGAAGCCGGAGAAGCAGCAGGCCAGCGGATGCCGGCGCGCGTCAATAATCTTCGCGTTCGGCAGCATCAGGTGGATCAGGCCAAGATGCAGGAAGTTGTTCGGCATCTTGTCGATGAAGAACGGTGCGCCGGTCTTGCGCTGCACGCGCGTGCGTTCGAGGAATTGCGCGCCGAGCGCAGCGAAGTCCTCGCGCGGCAACGCGGCCAAGGCATCGTGGTAGCTGGCCGAGGCATCGGCCGCGCGCCGCAGCGAGCGGGTCATCGCGATGATCTCCGGCAGCTCCATCGTGCCTTCGACCTGCGAATGACTGGACAGGATCTGTTCGAGCAGGGTCGAGCCCGAGCGCGGCAGGCCGACGATGAACACGGGATCGGGCGAGGGATCGCCGCAGCCGGCGCGCTCGGCGAAGAATTCGCGGGTGTAGAGCTGCTTCGCCTTGGCCACGCGGGCGCTGGTGTCGGCGGCGCGGTAAGGCACGGTCTTCAGGCGCAGCGCGTTGCCGGCGGCGTAGTGCGCGAAGGACCCGGCGTGGTCCTTGCGATCCTCCAGCGCCTTGCCCAGCGCGAAATCGAAATGGAAGCGGTCTTCGGCCGACAGGTCGGTGCGCGCCAGCTGCGCGCGCATCGCGGCGATCTCGTCGTCGCCGAAACGGAAGGTCTTGAGGTTGGCGAGACTCCAGTAGGCCTCGCCGAAACGCGATTCCAGCGCGAGGCTGCGACGATAGGCGGCGATGGCCTCGTCCTGGCGGCCGGCGGTCTTCAGCGCGTGGCCGTGGCTCATCCAGACGCGGGCGTTGTTCGGATATTCGCGCAGCACCGCGTCGTACAGCGCGATGCCTTCGGCATAGTCGCCGAGCCGGCACAGGATCGCGGCCTTGAGCGTGCGGTTGCCGGGGTTGTCCGGATCGTCGACGAGCAGAATGTCGAGCTGCGCCAGCGCCGCCTCCGACTGCTGGTCGCGATGCAGCACCAGCGCATAGTGCTGGCGCGCTTCGCGGAAGCCGGGCGCGAGTTCGAGACAGCGTTCGAGCAGGCCCAGGCCCTCTTCGTTGCGGCCGACGCGCACCGCCAGTTCGGCGAGCATGCGCAGCGCGGCCACGTCGGTCGGGTGCTGGCGCAGCCAGTCCTTGAGCTGGGTCTCGGCCTCGGGCAGGCGATTGCCGGCCAGGGCCTCGGCGGCGCGCAGCAGGCGCGGGTCGCGCGCGGAATGGCGCACGTAGGCCAGGTAGGCGGCATCCGCGCCGTCGCCATCGCCCACCGCGCGCAGGTGGTCGGCCAGGGCCAGCCAGGCCTTGGCCATGTCGGGCTTGAGCGCGACCGCGCGGCGCAGCGCGGCCAGGGCCTCGTCGCCCCGGCCGACGCGGGCCAGGGCCAGGCCGAGTTCGTACTGCACCGGCGCGGCGGCGGCCTGTTCGACGGCCAGCGGTTCGAGCAGGGCCAGCGCGGACGTGGCGTCGCCACGGAGGCGGTGCGCGGTGGCGAGGATCAGCCGGGCCGCAGGATGGCCGGGCACGACGCGGAGGATTTCGCCGGCCTGCTCCGCGGCCAGCGCGGGATCGCTGCCGAGCAGGCGCGAGGCATGGGTGAGGGCGACGTCGAGGCTGGCGGTGGCTTCGCTCAAGAACAGTCCTGCGGGTGGTGATGGCATGCGCCGTGGCATGCGACTGCATGCGATGTCCCGGCCCGCCCCCCGACAAGCCAAGCGGACAATCTACGATGTGCCGAATCGGGCCGTCCAGCGCCAGAGGTCCAGGTGAAGTCCGGGAGACGGCCCGGGGCGCGGCGTATACGCCATACGGTTCGCAGGGGCCCGCTGCGCTAGCATGCGTCCCATGTCACGCATGCCCCTCGACACGCCCCACGACACCCCCGAAGACAGCGGTACCGTCCATCCCTACGACAAGCCCGCCGGGGGCTGGGACGCGCTCAAGTCCTCGTGGGACGCCCTGCGCCGCCAGGACGCCGTGCTGCGCGGCCCCGGCACCCTGCTCCGCACCAACCAGCCCACCGGGTTCGACTGCCCGGGCTGCGCCTGGCCCGACCGCAACCCCCACTCCACCTTCGAGTTCTGCGAGAACGGGGTGAAGGCGGTGGCGAACGAGGCCACGTCCCGGCGCGTGGACCGCGACTTCTTCGCCGCGCACCCTGTGACGTGGCTGGCGCAGCAGACCGACGAATACCTCGAAGCCCAGGGCCGGCTGACCGAGCCCATGACCTACGACGCGGACAGCGACCGCTACGTGCCGATCGGCTGGGACGAGGCCTTCGCGAAGATCGCGGCCGCACTGCAGGCGCTGTCCTCGCCCGACGAGGCGATCTTCTACACCTCCGGCCGCACCTCGAACGAAGCCGCCTTCCTCTACCAGCTGTTCGTGCGCGCCTACGGCACCAACAACCTGCCCGACTGCTCGAACATGTGCCACGAGCCCTCGGGCGTGGCGATGACCGAGCAGATCGGCAGCGGCAAGGGCTCGGTGACGCTGGACGATTTCGAGCGCGCCGAGGCGATCTTCGTCTTCGGCCAGAACCCGGGCACCAACCATCCGCGCATGCTCGGCGAACTTCGCCGCGCCGCGAAGCGCGGCTGCCGCATCGTGGTGTTCAACCCGCTGCGCGAGCGCGGGCTGGAACGCTTCACCGATCCGCAATCGCCGACCGAGATGCTCGGTGGCGGGTCCACCGCGATCGCCACGCATTATTTCCAGCCGAAGATCGGCGGCGACCTCGCCGTGGTGCTGGGCATCGCGAAAGTGGTGGTCGAACGCGCCGACGCGGCGGACGACCCGCTCGCACCGGACTGCGCGGTCGACCATGCCTTCATCGACGCCAACACGCTCGGCTACGACGCGTTCGCCGACGAACTGCGCGCCACCGGCTGGGATGGCATCGAACGCGAATCGGGCCTGTCGCGCGCGCAGATCGAACAGGCGGCGGCGGTCTATCTCGACAGCCGCGCGACCATCGCCTGCTGGGGCATGGGCCTCACCCAGCACCGGCGCAGCGTGGCGACGATCCAGAGCCTGGTCGCGCTGCTGCTGCTGCGCGGCAACATCGGCAAGCCCGGTGCCGGTCCGTGCCCGGTGCGCGGGCATTCCAACGTGCAGGGCGACCGCACGATGGGCATCTACGAGAAACCGTCGGAGGCCTTCCTCGACCGGCTCGCCGCCGAGTTCGGCTTCGAACCGCCGCGCGCGCATGGCTTCGACACCGTGGACGCGATCCAGGCCATGCACGACGGGCGCGGCCAGGTGTTCTTCGCGATGGGCGGCAACTTCGCCGCCGCAACGCCGGACACCGCGCTGACCCACGCCGCACTGCGCAACTGCGCGCTGACCGTGCAGGTCAGCACCAAGCTGAATCGTTCGCACGTGGTGCACGGCCGCGAGGCGCTGATCCTGCCCTGCCTGGGACGCACCGAAATCGACCAGCAGGCCAGCGGGCTGCAGGCGGTGACGGTGGAGGATTCGATGAGCATGGTGCATCTGTCCTCGGGCATGAACGCGCCGGCCTCGCGCACGCTGTTGTCGGAACCGGCGATCGTCGCGCGGCTGGGCGCTGCCACCCTGCCCGACTGCGGCATCGCGTGGCTCGAACTGGTCGAGGACTACGACCGCATCCGCGAACGCATTGCGCGCGTCGTGCCCGGCTTCGAGGACTTCAACGCGCGCGTGCGCGTGCCCGGCGGCTTCCACCTGCATCACCCGTGCCGCGAGCGCGTCTTCCCCACGCACGACGGCAAGGCGCGCTTCTTCGCGCATCCGCTGGTCGACGGCGCATCCATGCCTTCATCGGCGGCGAAGCCGCTGCTGCAGCTGATGACAGTGCGTTCGCACGACCAGTACAACACCACCGTGTACAGCGCGAACGACCGCTACCGCGGCGTGCAGGGCCTGCGCCGCGTGTGCTTCATCTCGCGCGCCGACCTCGATGCGCATGGTTTCGCGGATGGCGAGCACGTCGACCTGGTCTCGGTCTGGGACGATGGCGAACGCGTCGCGCACGATTTCCGCCTGATCGAATACGACATCCCGGCCGGCTGTCTGGCCAGCTACTTCCCGGAAACCAATGGCCTGGTGCCGCTGGCGCACCATGCCGAGCGCGCGCGCACGCCGGCCTCCAAATCGATCCCGGTCTATCTGCGCCGCACCGCGTCAGCGCCTTCGGCATGAACGATGCGCACGTCCTCGCCCTGCTCCGCCTGCTCGCCGAGGACGGCGAGGTGTCGCCGGCGCGCGCGGCGAAACAGCTGGGACTCGGCGCCAGCGAACTGAATCGCCTGCTCGTCGCGCTGGGCGACGACCCGCGCTTCGACGGACTGGACCTGGTCGAGCGCATCGAAACGCCGCACCGCGATGGCAAGCGCGAACGCCTGCGCCTGACCGCGCGCGGCCGCGCACTGTGCGCCGATGCGTCTCAAGGGCGCGCGTCGTGAACGACGGCCTGCGCACGGTGCACGCGCTGCGCATCGAACCCGGTCGCACGCTCGAGCATGACGACGCCGTGATCGAGGAATCGCCGATCGCCCTGCTCTACAACGGCCTGCCGTTCGCGGTGATGATGGCGACGCCGGTCGATCTGGAGGACTTCGCGCTGGGTTTCGCGCTGTGCGAAGGCATCGTCGCGACCGCGAGCGAGTTCGCGCTGGTCGACGTGGTGCGCGACGAGGCCGGGGTCGCGCTGCACGCGGCGATCCCGCAGGCGCGCTTCGATCGGCTGGAAGACCGCAGGCGCACGCTGGAAGGCCGCAGCGGTTGCGGGCTGTGCGGCGTCGCGGAACTGCGCGAGGCGGTGCGCCCGCCACCGCGCGTCGGCATCGGCGGCAAGATCGCGCCCGACCAGATCCATGCCGCGCTGGAGACCGTCTCGCGCCATCAGCCGATGAATGCGCGCAGCGGCGGCGTGCATGCCGCAGGCTTCGTGCACGGCGACGATGCATGGGTGCGCGAGGATGTGGGCCGGCACAACGCGGTCGACAAGCTGGTCGGCGCGCTGCATCGCGCGACACCCGCAGTCGATGCGACGGCCGGCATGCTGGTGGTGACCTCGCGCGCGTCCTACGAGATCGTGCGCAAGGCCGCGTTCGCAGGCATTCCGGTCGTCGTCGCGATATCGGCGCCGACCGCGCAGGCGATCGCACAGGCCGAGGCCGCCGGCATCACCCTGATCGCGTTCGCGCGCGACGGACGCATGACGGTCTACGCGGGGCGGGAGCGGATCGCGCTGGGGTAAGTCGCTTCTCCGTCAGCATGCAGAAGTTCATACGGCTTACGTGCACTCCAGAAGACTGAACCCCATCCCCACCCCGGCCCTCCCCTTGAAGGGGAGGGAGAAAAGCGTGGTGCTTTGAAGCCCTCCCCTTCAAGGGGAGGGTTTGGGTGGGGATGGGTTGCGGGTATTGCAGGTACGACCACGTCGCGTCACGGCAAGGCCTTCAGCGCCGCGAGGATGCCCGGCCGCAGCGTCGCGATGCCCGGATCTTCGCTGAGATCGGTCTCCAGGTAGAGCACGCGCAGGAATGCGGCCAGATCGTGGCGTTTCGCCAGCCGGGCTTCGTCCTTCCATGCGCGCGCCGCATCATCCAGCGCTTTCGACAGCGTGGCGAACCATGCGGTCCACTCGGCTTCGTCGTGCAGGCCGCGCTTCGCGATGAACAGCAGCGGGCGCGCAAGGCGCTCCGGTTCACCGAAGACGTAGGCATGTCCGGACACCGGCACGACCTGCGCCGCGACGGCGTCGCGCAGGCGATCGAGCTGTGGCTTTTCCAGCGCGGGATTCATCGCGAGCTGCATCACCCAGTCCGCACCATGCGCGACACCGTGACGCCAGCCGACCGTCTTGTCGAAGCCGCGATAATCATCGACCGAGGCCAGATACGCCGCCGCACGTTCGACCATCGCCGCGCGTTCGTCCGCGCGCATCCACGGCGACACGCGATCGGTGCGCGCCACTTCCGACAGCACCAGCGCCGCGAACGGTCGCGCCACGCCCTGCGGATCCGGCGCATCGAGCATGCCCTGCAGGCGATCGCGCAGCGCGCGCAGGCGATCGTGATCGAGCGAATTCGCGCGCAGGAGCGCTTGCAATCCCTCGTAACCCAGCCCGTCGCGCAGCGCGGGATCGGGCGATGCCAGGCAGTCGGTCAGCGTCGACACCAGCGTGTCGCGCCGGCCGGCTTCCAGACGCGCGCCACTCTCGGCTTTCCAGCTCGCCAGTGCCTCGCGCGACCAGTCGCTGGATGGGCAGGCCGCATGCGCGATGCCGCTCATGAGGGCGAACAGCGCCACCAGCGCGCATACCGCCGGCACATGGACCGCAGATCTCCCGAGATGGCGCATGTGCGACTCCTGTTCGATGGCGGACACGACGGTCCGATCAGCCACTCTAGCCGGATCCGGCACATGCACGTCATGGCGTCTACGTTCTATGCTCGCCCCCTTCATCACCGTCGGATCCGACCATGCGCCTGACACCCCTTGCCGTTGCCCTGCTCACCGTCACCCTGGCCGCCTGCGGCGGGGACGGCGCGACCACCCCGTCCGCGCAACCGGACAAGGCCGCCGCAGCGCCGACCGCCGATGCCGCCGTCGAGTCGAAGTTCGCCGAGATCAGCAAGCGCTGGCTGGATGGCTGGCTCAAGCGCAACCCGGTGACCGCGACCCAGCAGGGCGACCATCGTTTCGATGCGGAACTCGACGACCTCAGCGCCGCGTCGCGCGATGAATACGTTGCCTTCAGCAAGGGCATCCTGGCCGAACTGGATGGCATCGATGCGAGCAAGCTGTCGCGCGAGAACCAGATCGACGCCTCGATCCTGCGCAACCAGCTGCAGGGCGACATCTGGAACCTGGAGACGATGCAGAGCTGGGCCTGGGATCCGCAGGTCTACAGCGGCCTGGCCGGCGGCGCGATCTACAACCTGATGGCCCGCGATTACGCGCCGATGCCGCAGCGCCTGAACGCCGCGGCCGCACGCATGGAGAAGATCCCGGCCCTGCTGGCGCAGGCGCGCGAGAACCTCGATCCCGCACGCGTGCCGAAGACCCACGCCGAAACCGTGGCGAAGCAGAACAAGGGCGTGCTGTCGCTGATCGAAGAGTTCATCAAGCCCAATGCCGACAAGCTGCAGGGCGACGAGCGCAAGCGCCTTGATGCCGCAGTCGCGACGCTGACCACGGCCGTCGAGGAACACCAGGCATGGCTGGACAAGACCCTGGTGCCGAACGCCAAGGGCGACTTCCGCATCGGCGCGCAGCGCTACGACGAGAAGCTGAAGTTCGCGCTGATGTCGTCGCTGTCGCGCGCCGAGATCAAGCAGCGCGCCGAGGCCGAGATCACCAGCGTGCGCGCAACGATGTACAAGATCGCGCAGCAGGTGCTGAAGGACACGCCGAACGCGCCGGAGCTGCCCGATGCGCCGAGCGACGAACAGCAGCAGAAGGCGATCGAGGCCGCGCTGGAACTGGCGTACGCCGAGAAGCCGGCGCGCGACAAGGTGGTCGACACCGCCAAGCAGACGCTGGAACAGGCGACCGTCTTCACCCGCGCCAAGGATCTGGTGACGGTGCCGGACGACCCGGTGGAAATCATCCTGATGCCGGAATTCCAGCGCGGTTTCTCGGTGGCGTACTGCGATTCGCCCGGTCCGCTCGACAAGGGCCAGAAGACGTACTACGCGATTTCGCCGATCCCGGATGACTGGGACGCGAAGCAGACCGATTCGTTCCTGCGCGAGTACAACACGCGGATGATCCACCTGCTGTCGATCCACGAGGCGATGCCGGGCCACTACCTGGAGGGCGCGCACTCGGCGCGGCATCCGTCGGTGCTGCGCGGCGTGCTGCGTTCGGGCATGTTCGCCGAGGGCTGGGCGGTCTACACCGAGACCGTGATGATGGAGAACGGCTACCTCGACAACGACCCGCTGTTCCACCTGATGCGCTACAAGTTCTACCTGCGCGCCGTGGCCAACGCGATCCTCGACCAGGGCGTGCACGTCGACAACTGGACGCGCGAGCAGGCGATGGACCTGATGACCCGTCGCACCTTCCAGCAGGAGCGCGAGGCCGCCGGCAAGTGGATCCGCGCACAGCTCAGCAGCGCGCAGCTGCCGACCTACTTCGTCGGCGTGCAGGAACACTTCGACCTGCGCAAGGCGGTGATGGCCAAGCGCGGCAAGGACTTCCAGCTCAAGGCCTATCACGACCAGGTGCTGTCGTACGGCGCGCCGCCGGTGCGCTTCGTGCGCTCGATGATGCTGGACGAGCCGATCAAGTAAGACGGCCCGTCCGCACGCGCCACCGCCGAAGCCCCGGGCCTGCCCGGGGCTTCGCGCATCCAGCGATGCGGAAGACCTTTGCCGGACTTGGCCGTACGGCCGGGCCGCCGCTATCCTTGCGGCCGTCCGCACCGGGCCCGGAATGTCGTATTCAGGGGGACACGCAAGGCCCGAACGCATGAGGGGTAGTCCAGGGTGAGCATTTTCGATTCCGTCAGACGCCTGCTTGGCCGCGACAGCGCGCCGACCACGCCCTCCGCTGCCGCGCCGGCGCCCGCGCGGCCAGTCGCACCCGCGCCTGCACCCGCTGCAGTCAAACCCGAACCGGCGGCACCCGCACCGATCCCGATGGCGCAGGCCGAGGTCGCCGCGCCCGCGCCGGCCGTCGCGCCGGTCCTGGCGCCTTCGCCGGACGACGTGACCGACAGCGCCATCGAAGCCGCCGCCGAAGATCATGTGCCGCAGGACGACAGCTACCAGGGCCCGGAGCGTCGCGAACGCAACCGCGTGAATGCCCGCGCCGGCACGCGCGCGCTGATCGTCGACGATTCCAACGTGGTCGTCGCGGTGCTGCGCAAGATGCTGCAGCAGAACGGTTTCCAGACCTACGAGGCCTACACCGCCGAGGAAGCGCTGGAACTGGCCAAGGTGCTGGTGCCGGAGATCATCTTCCTCGACATCGTGCTGCCGGGCATGGACGGTTTCGCCGCGCTGCGCGCGCTGCGCCGCGACCCGGTCACCAAGGACGTGCCGGTGATCATGATCAGCGGCAACATGCTCGCCACCGAGCAGTTCTACGTGCAGCGCATCGGCGCCGACGACTTCATGAAGAAGCCCTTCTCGCGGCCGGAAGTGTTCACCCGCATCGAGCGCCTGCTCGACGACGAAGGCATTCCGCGTCGCGTGGGCATGCCGGCGCAGGCCGTCTGATCACACACGCCCCTGCAGAGCGGAGCTTGCTCCGCTCATGCTTTCGTGCTTTGCGGATGGCGTGAACAGCCATGTGCCGTGACGCGAGCAGAGCAAGCTCCGCTCTACGGGAAACGAAGGGGAGGGCAGCGGCACGGCCCAGACACCTCGCTCAGCGCTTCTGGCTCAGCACCACGCCGCCGAGGATCAGCACGCCGGCCAGCGCCATCGTCCAGGTCAGCGGCTCGCCGAGCAGCCACCACGCCCAGGCCACGCCGAACAGCGGCACGAGGTAGGTCGAAGTCGCCGCGCGCGGTGCGCCGATGCGTGCGATCAGGCGGTAGTACATGACGAAGGCGATGCCGGTGCAGAGCACGCCGAGCGCGGTGACCGACAACCAGGCGCGCATCGGCACCGGCGCGGTCGGCCAGTCGGCGATCGCGAACGGCGTGGACAGCAGCGCCGCGCACAGCAAGGTCGCGCCCGCGACCGCCGTCGCCGGCAGACCGGCGAGATGGCGCTTCACCAGGTTCGCGCCGATGCCGTACAGGAACGCCGCCACCGTGCCTGCCGCGACCGCCGGACCGACGTCCGCACCAGCGACCTTGCCGCTGGCCAGCACGACCACCCCGGCGAAACCCGCGAGCAGCGCGACCGCGCGGCGCGCACCGATCTTCTCGCCGTAGAACAGGAAGGCGATCAGCGCGACGAACAGCACCGCCATCGAATTGGTGATCGCGCCGACGCCGGCCGGCGCGCGCTGCGCGGCCCAGGCGAACAGCGTGAACGGGATCGCCGAGTTGATCGCGCCGATCAGCGCCAGGCGTGGCCACAGCGCCGGCGGAAACGCGCGCCGTGCATGCCACAGCAGCGGCAGCAGCACCAGCGCGCCGAGCCACAGCCGCACCGCGACCAGCGGCGCGGGGCCGAAGTCCGGCGCGGCCACGCGCATGAACAGGAATGACGCGCCCCAGATGGCGCCCAGTGCGGTCAGTTCGAGCGGCGTGAGCCACGCCGGGCTCGTGCGCACATCGAGTGTGCACGGCGTAGTCGCTGCGTTCATCGGAACTCCGTTGGGGAGGTTCGGAAAGGAAAGATCAGCCTTGCTGCAGGTGCAACCGGCCGATCAGCACGTCGGGATTGCCGCCTGCGCCGAGGAAGGCGTCGGCTTCGAGATGGAACCCCACCAGCCGCGCGCCGGTCTCGCTGCGCGGGCGATGCCGGCCGCCCGGCGAGATCACCACCTGCGTGCCCGCCGGATGGCGCACCTCGTCGTCGATGACCTCGCCCTGCAGCACGAAATAGGCCTCGCCGGTCTCGGCGCGATCGACCCACGGCCATTCGCTGCCCGGCGCCATGTCGACCAGCCAGGCGCGCGCGCCGGGCGGTGCCGGCAGGGCACGGCGGACACAGCCGCTGCCCAGCAGCATCGGCGGCAGCGCCTCGGTGTCCACCGACTGCGACGGCAGCGGCGTCACCGAAGCCACGCGCTGGCGGACCGGTTCGGTCGTCGTGCTCCGTCGAACGCTCGCGGATGACCTGGATCCGAGCGCGCCGGTGTGCGCGTGTCGCGGCTGTACTGGCATGTCGAATCTCCCGTGGACGAGGCCGGCGCGGCGCCAGCCGATCATCTGACCCGTGTCTGGCGTCGATTATGGGCTGCGCCCGAGCCCGCACAAGCGCATACTTTAGGCCTCAGACACAAATCAGATTTGAGGCTCGACATGTCCCTCCGGGCAGACTGGCTGCCGGCCCTGGCGGCCTTCGAGGCGGCGGCACGGCACCAGAATTTCGCGCATGCCGCCGAAGAACTGCACCTGACCGCCAGCGCGGTCAGCCACCACGTCCGCAAGCTGGAGGAGCGACTGGGCGTGTCCCTGTTCCAGCGCCATGCGCGCGGAGTGATCCTCACCCTGGAGGGCCGCCGGCTGGCCGACGCCGCCGGCAGCGCGCTCAGCGACGTGGAAAGCACGCTGCAGGCCCTGCGCACCGGACGCGGCGACGACCAGCGCGTGCGCATCACCACGCTGCACTCGTTCACCAACACCTGGCTGCTGCCGCGCCTGCACGACTTCACGGCGCGGCACCCCGACATCCGGGTGATGATCGACACCGAAGTCACGCTGACCCGCTTCGACGACGGCGGCCCCGACCTGGGCATCCGCCACGGGCCCGGCCACTGGCCCGGACTCACCGCGCATCACGTCATGGACGACGCGCTGATCCCGGTCGCGGATCCGGCCACGGCCGCAGGCGTGACCTGCCCCGCCGACATCGCGCGGCTGCCGCTGATCGGCGACCACGCCCGCCAGGGCTGGGCCGACTGGTTCCGCGCCGCCGGCGTGCATGGCGCGCAACTCGACATCCGCCACAGCTTCAGCGACAGCACCGACGCCATGGAAGCCGCCGCGCGCGGCCTGGGCGTGGCGCTGTCGCGCGAGAAGATCCTCGGCCCGTGGCTCGACAACGGCCGCCTGCGCCAGCTGCCCGGCCCGGTGCTGCCGACGCGCTGGAGCTACCACGTCGTCTATCCCTCGCACCGCCCGCTGCGCCCGGTCGCGCGGCAGTTCGTGGACTGGCTGCTGGAGACAAGCGCGCCGGAACGGCAGCGTCGATAATGCCGACCACGCGTTGCCCGACGCTCCGGGCAATCACCACGCACAAGACCCCACGCCCGACATGACCGACGCAACGGCAAGCGCCGCCCGCATCCAGCGCACCGCCTGGTTCCAGATCCACTTCTGCGTGCTGCTGTGGGGCTTCACCGCGATCCTCGGCAAGCTCATCACGCTCGGCGCGATGCCGCTGGTGTGGTGGCGCATGGCCATCGTGACCGTGCTGTTGCTGCTGGTACCACGCGTATGGCGCGGGCTGCGCGGGATGACGCCGAAGCTGCGCCTGGGCTACGCCTGCGCGGGTGCGCTGATCGCGCTGCACTGGCTGACCTTCTACGCGGCGGTGAAGCTGTCGAACGCGTCGGTCGGCGTGATCTGCATGGCGATGGTCACGGTGATGACCGCGTTGATCGAACCGATGTTCACCGGCAAGCGCATCTCCAAGCGCGAGGTGGCACTGGGCGTGGTCGCCCTGCCCGGCGTGCTGCTGGTCACCGACGGCGTGCCGCCGGGCATGCTGGTCGGCATCGCGGTGGGCGGCGTGTCGGCGCTGCTGGTCGCGATCTTCGCCTCGCTCAACAAGCGCCTGCTCGAACACGCCGATCCGCTGTCGGTCACGGCGCTGGAAATGGCCAGCGGCGCATTCGTGCTGATGCTGCTGGCGCCGCTGACCGGGCTGATCCTGCCGGCGCTGGGCGGCAACCCGTTCGAACTGCCCGACGGCCGCGACGCCGTGCTTCTGCTGGTGCTGGCGATCGCCTGCACCCTGCTGCCCTTCGTGCTGTCGCTGGTCGCGATGCGCCACATGAGCGCGTTCGCCGCGCAGTTGGCGATCAGCCTGGAACCGGTCTACGCCATCGTCCTGGCCATCCTGTTCCTGGGCGAACAGCGCGAACTCACGCCGCAGTTCTACCTCGGCGTGGCCATCATCCTCGGCGCGGTGCTGGTCTACCCGCTGCTGGTGCGGCCGAAACGGGCGGACGATCGGGCCGCCGAGCCGGAACATCCCGAGCTGCTGGCGGTCAGTGAGTCCAAGACCCTCGATTAGTCGCCCTGACCGCGCTGTGGCAGTCTAGGCGCCCTCCCTGCCCCGCCCGCAGCCGAAGCCCGCCATGTATCTGGAGTACTACGGCCTCGAACAGGCGCCGTTCTCGATCACCCCGGACCCGCATTACGTGTTCCTCAGCGAACACCACCGGGATGCATTGGCGCACCTGCTCTACGGCATCCAGCAGGGCGGCGGCGGCGGTTTCGTGCAGCTCACCGGCGAGGTGGGCACCGGCAAGACCACGCTCAGCCGGCTGCTGCTGAACCAGTTGCCAGAGAACACCCACGCAGCGCTGGTGCTGAATCCCCGCCTGGACCCGGTGGAACTGCTGCAGACGATCTGCGAGGAGCTTCGGCTGACGCCCGGCGAATCCGCGCAGGCGCCCGCCGACGCGACGACGGATTCACCGGATTCTGCGGCAGCGGCGGACGATGCAGCCACGCCCGTATCCCCGCCCTCGCCCGTCACGGCCGGCGGCAAGATCTGGTTCGACCGGCTCGGCGCCTACCTGCTGGAGGCCTACGCGAAGGGCGACCGCGTGGTGCTGATCATCGACGAAGCGCAGAACCTCTCGGCCGACGCACTGGAACAGGTGCGCCTGCTGACCAATCTCGAAACCGAAACCCAGAAGCTGCTGCAGATCATCCTGATCGGCCAGCCGGAACTGCGCGATTCGCTGGCGCGGCCGGAGCTGCGCCAGCTCGCGCAGCGCATCACCGCCCGCTATCACCTGCGCCCGCTCGACGCGCACGGCACCGGCGCCTACCTGCGCCATCGCCTGACCACCGCAGGCGCCAAACGCTTCCCGTTCACCGCCGATGCGGTGAAGCGCATCCATCGCCACAGCGGCGGGGTGCCGCGCCTGATCAACGTGATCGCCGAACGCGCGCTGCTCGGCGGCTATGCGCAGGATCTGCTGGCGGTCGACGCGAAGACCGTCGATCGTGCGGCGTCAGAAGCACTCGCGCCCGGCGGCAGCGATGCACGCAAGGACGCGCATGACCGCATGCCCCTGATGATCGGCGGCGGGCTGGTGCTGGCGACACTGGCGATCGCCTTCCTGCTGTCGCGACGCGAAGCGCCGCAAACGGTCGCGCCGGTCGCTGGCACGGTGGCGCAGGCATCGACGACGACACCTGCGGCGCAGACCGCACCGGCCGCACAACCCGCGCCGGCACGATCCGCGCCGACACGATCCAGCACCGCGCTCGATGGCGAAGCCCTGCTGCTGCGCGTGCAGCAGGCCGCGCCGGACGCCGCACGCGAATGGCAGGCGCTGAACGCACGCTGGAAAGCCCCGGCGACGGTGCGCAAGGTCTCTGCCGATGCCTGCCCCGCGCAGCCCGCGCCCGGCTGGCGCTGCCTGCGCAGCCGCGCGACGCTCGACCAGTTGCTGCGCGTGGACCGCCCGGTGCTGCTGCGCCTGCGCGCCGAGCCTGCCGCGACCTGGGCATCGCTGCTCGGCGCGGATGCCGGCAGCGTGCGCCTGTCGATCGACGGCAACGCCTTCGATGCCGATCGCGTCGCCCTGGCCAGCCTGTGGAACGGCGAATACCTCGCGCTGTGGCCGGTGCCGGATACGGTCGAATCCCGCTTCAACACCGGCGACTCGCGCGCGGTCGAGTGGGTGCGCGCGCGCCTGCGCGACGACGGCGTCGACGCCACCGATCCGGTCGCCGGCCTGCGCACGTTCAAGCTGCGCCACGGCCTGCGCAACGATGCCGCGCTCGGCGGCGACACGCTGTTCGTGCTCGCCAGCCGGGGCAGCGGTCCGCGCCTGTCTGCAGCCGCTGCGGCCACGGGAGGCTGATCGCATGTCCTTCATCCTCGAAGCCCTGCGCAAGTCGGAAGCCGCACGTCGCCGCAGCGAGACACCCGATCTCTTCAGCACCATGCACGACGCGCCCGCACCCGCGCGCGAACGCAGGCACGCACCGGTCTGGATCGTCGGCGTCGTCGGCGTGTGCTCGCTGGGCATCGCCACCTGGCTGGTGCTGCAGCGCGAACCGGCACCCACCGCTGCAGTGGCTCCGCTGCCGCAGGCGGCGATCATCGATGCAACCGTCGATACGCCAGCCGATGCCCCGGTCGCCGCGCCTGCCGTGGAGGCGACGCAACCGGCGCCGTCGATCCCGTCACCGCTCCCGGCTCAGCCCATGACGGCACCCGCGCCGCCAGCGCCCACGACCATCGCAGCGCTGCCGGCGGCGCCGCCTGCAGCGGCTAGCCTGCCGGAACCGCCGCATGCGCCACGCCCGGCGACACCGCGCCCTGCCAGCGATGGCCGGCCGATGGCGCTGTCCGAACTCGACGCCGGCTCGCGCAAGCAGTTGCCCGCGCTGAAGATGAGCATGCACATGTGGAACGAGGATGCGGGACGCCGTTTCGTGATCCTCGATGGCCAGCGCCTGGGCGAAGGCGACCTGATCGGCGACGCGCAGATCGAATCGATCACCCGCGACGGCGTGGTCCTGAACTGGCAGGGCGCACGGCTGCAGATCGACATGCGTTGAGCGCAGCTGTCGGGATACTGTCGCGACTGCCTTTCACGCAGCCCACACAGATCGCTACCACTCGCCTTCGCATTCGTAACCGCGCAGCATGTCCGCCAGCGTGCGCCCGGGTTCGTCGCGGAAGCGCTCCTCGAGCACCTCGACCGCGACGATGCGGTCGACGCGGAAACTGCGGAAATCCTCGCGGGTTTCGCACCAGGCCGACAAGGTCCACACGTTGCCCCAGAAGAAGCAGCCCAGCGGCCGCAGCGTGCGCGTGCTGCGGGCGTCCTTGAGATCGAGGTATTCGATGCGCAGCTTCTCGCGACGCTCGGTGGCGTGGCGCAGGGTCTGCAGACGCGCGCGCGTGTCCGGATCCGGGCCGACCGGCGGCGCGTACAGCGACACGCTTTCGGCCGCGGT
Organism: Lysobacteraceae bacterium; assembly: GCA_036404915.1. Lineage (GTDB taxonomy): Bacteria > Pseudomonadota > Gammaproteobacteria > Xanthomonadales > Xanthomonadaceae > Lysobacter_I. The sequence continues at coordinate 101,423 of DASWYO010000048.1, read as the reverse complement.
GCGCTCCAGCGTCGGCAGCACGCCGAGGATCTTCGCCAGCGCATCCTCGGCGCGGCGCGCGAGATCGGTATCGAGCCGCGATTGCGCCATGCGCACGCAAGCCACGAGTGCCTGCGCCTCGCGGCTGTCGAACATCAGCGGCGGCAGGTCGAAGCCGCGGCGCATCCGATAGCCCACGCCGGCCTCGCCCTCGATCGGCACGCCCTGGGCCTGCAGCGCGGCGATGTCGCGATAGACCGAACGCGACGAAATCTCCAGGCGTTCGGCCAGGAACGCAGCCGTCGTCAGGCGACGGCCCCGGATGAGCTGGACGATCTGGAACAGGCGGTCGGCGCGGCGCATGACAGGCATGGGAGTGATGCGGCGACTATGCCATGCGCGCCCGGCGCCTGTTCGGGCACTCACTGCAGCGCATGCAGCCCGACGCGGTTGCCTTCGCTGTCGATCACGTGCGCGAAGCAGCCCATGCCGCCGGGCAGTTCGGTTCGCGACAGGGCGATGTGGCCGCCCGCCGCTTCCACGCGCGCCAGCACGGCCTCGAGCGTGGGCACGGCGTTGAGGTAGACCGTGGCGCCGTCGGGCGACGGTTTCGGGCCATCGGCGTTGCGTCGCAGGCAGCCGCCGACGCCGTACTTCTCGTAGGGAAACACCGCGAGCCCGCCCTTGCCGTCCCGCCTGTCGCGCAGCAGGGGCGTGGCGAACAGGATTTCGTAGAAGCGCTGCGCACGATCCAGGTCGAGGACCGGAATCTCGAACCAGTTCACCGCGTTGTGTCGGCTGTGCAGCATGCGCGTCTCCTTGTCCGGACCAGCGCACATGCTGCGGCCAGGCTGCTGACAGCGTGGCGTCAGCAGCCTGTGATCGCAGGGCGCGGGATCATTCGCCCATGTAGCAGCAGTTGAGCTTGTTGCCGTCGAGGTCGCGGAAATACGCGGCATAGAAGCCTGGTGAACGCTGGCCGGGCGCACCTTCGTCGGTGCCGCCGAGTTCGATCGCCTTCGCGTACACGGCATCGACCTGCTCGCGGCTGGTCGCGGCCAGCGCGACCATCGTACCGTTGCCGACGGTCGCCGCTGCCTTGTTGAACGGATAGGTGATGCCCAGGCCAGCCCCCTGCTCAGAGTTGCCCCAGGCGATGAAATAGTCGGGCTCTTCCATGAAACGCTGGGCGCCGATTTCGGCGAGCACGACATCGTAGAAGGCGGCGGCGCGTTGCAGGTCGGCGGTTCCGAGGGTGGCGTAGGCGAGCATGGTCGTGTCCTGTGTGTGGTTCGGGTGACGGGAAGGCGCCGGCTCCACCGGCACGCCGACAGCATGACGGCTGCCTGCTGACAACAGCGTGTCAGCAGGCATCGGGGCTCGGCTATGCTACGTCTCCTGCCCGTCCCGGCCGACCTACCGATCGTCATGTCCAATATCGTCTTCGATCTCGACCGCGACTTCGTCGAACTCAACCAGTTGCTCAAGCTGGCCGGCGTGTGCGACAGCGGCGGTGCCGGCAAGCACCTCGTCGCCAGCGGCGCGGTGCGGGTCGACGGCGAGGTCGAACTGCGCAAGACCTGCAAGATCCGCGTCGGCCAGGTCGTGCTGATCGGCGACACGCGCATCGAGGTCGTCGCCGGCTGAGCAAGGCCCGCGCGGCACGGGATCGCGACGCGCCGGTCAGGCCAGCGGCAGACCCTGGTCGGCACGACAGAAGAGGTCGTGGGCATCGCGCACGGCGATGGCCTCGGGCACCTCAGCGCCCTGCCCCAGGGTCTCGACGAAGCGGCAGGACGCGAAACGGGACGCCGCGGTGTCGTAGCGCCTGATCCAGTCGAGGCGCTCGCCCAGATCGGCATGCTCGGCACGCCACGCGGCGGAATACGGCGCACGCAACCGCTGCAGGCCGATGCGCCAGGGTTTCGGACTGATGCGCGCGCGGAAGCAGCGCTGGTTGCGGCACATCCGCGCGTAGGTGGGATCGACGTCCAGTGCCTCGAAGCACGCCTGCACTTCGACATCGAGCGGGTCGAAGGTGCGGTGCATCGCCAGCAGGCGGAAGCCCGCCGGCGTGCGGTAGACGCGCAGGCGCCAGTCGCGGTGCGATTCGGCGAAGGCGCGGATGCGGGCCAGCGCATGCGCATCCCATTGCTGCCGTCGATCGCGAACGCGCGGACGCGCGACGAACCGCCCGTACAGCCAATCCACAAGCCACGACACGGCCCATGCGGACGCGAAACCGATTCCGATCGCTGCCGCGAGATTCACCATTCCCGCCAGTCTCAACGCAGCCGCGAAGGCAATGGTGCCTGCGACCACCAGCAAGCAGCCATGCCTGAAACGCAGGTCGTCGTCGCTGGCATCCATGTCCGCGAACAGCACGTTCGGCGTGTTCAGGCACAACGCGCCATAGCCGTTGCGGGTGATGACGCTGTCGCCGTGCCGATCGACGATCTCCTCGCGGATCGGCACACCCTCGGCGCCGTTGTAGGCGACGCGGCGCTCCCGGCGCGGCAGGCTCTCGCCGGCCAGCACGCGATCCATCGCCTCGCGCACGCGCGCATCGGCATGCACCTGCGCAGCCTCCTCGCTCTCCTCCGACCAGCCGAACCGGCGCAGCGTGACCTGTCGGCGGCCTTCTCGGTGCTGCAGGCGGGCTTCGGCCCAGTAGCTGGGAATGATCACGTCGTCGCATCGGGTGGACAGGAGGCGACAGCGTACCCAAACCCAGGGCAGCGCGTTCGTCGGAAACCTGCCGGATCCATGGCCGATCGCATGGCATGCGGGCGTTGTCCGCTTCAGGATCCTCGAAGGAACGATGCCATGGCCACGTCCACCGGATGCACGCGTGCCCTGTTCGCCGCATGCGGCGCCGCGATCCTCCTCTCCGCCTGCCGCGATGATCCCTCGACGGTCGGCAGCACGCCCACCACCGGCGAATTCGGCCAGGCCGGCAGCGGCTACCTCGCGCAGTGCTCGGGCTGGTTCCCGGACTGGATCGCGCGCAATCCGCCGCCCTCGGCCACCGCATTCCAGCTGTCGCAGGGCTTTCCGCTGGGCACCCCGGTGTTCGGTGAAGTCGACGGCCAGACCCGCGTGATCCGTTGGGATCCACCGGCACCGGCCACCGGACCCTGGAGCGCGCACGACTTCCGCGTCGCCGCGCAGCGCCCGGCCTATCTCGATGCATTGCGCGATTACTTCCTCGCCGGCATGGTCGAGGTCGATTTCGTCGCGCAGAAGAACCGCACGCGGCGCTGGTATCACGTGCCGATGATGACCACCGACCCGATCAGCCGTCGCGAGCCCTATCGCGGCCTGACCAAGGAACGGCCGCTGACCGCAGCCGACCACGACTGGATCCTGCCCGGGCAGCAGTTGCAGTCGTTCGCGATCGGCTACTACAACGCGCAGGGCGGCTACACCCTCGGCCAGGTGTTCAAGGATCCCGATCCCGCGCTGTCCGATCCGTCGAAGGCGCAGTTCATCGACGGTGCCTTCGTGTTCAAGCTGCTGTTCGCCGAGCACGATCCCACGAAGGTCGATGCCGCGACCTATCCGCTCGACGGCGCGCCGCAGTGGCAGGTGCAGGATGTCGCCGCGCCGAATGCGCCACTGAAGACCGTGCGCCTGATCCAGGTCGACGTCGCGGTGAAGGATCCGCGCTCGTCGCAGACCGGTTGGGTGTTCGCGACCTACGTCTACGACGAATCGCGCGTGGGAGAACCCGTGGCCTGGCGCAGGCTCGCGCCGATCGGCCTGCAGTGGGGCAACGATCCGGACGTCACCGCCAGCGGCGTAGGCACGCTCGACGAAACCTGGATCAGCCCCGGCATCCCGGCGGTGTTCCAGGGCAAGCTCGGTCGCCACGGTCGGCTCAACGGGCCGGTCGACAACCCGGTGTCGTCCTGCATCAGCTGCCATTCGACGGCGCAGGTGTCGCCCGGCGCCACGCCGGTCCGCGCGTTCCGCGGCACGCGGTTGATCCCGCCGCCTTCGTGCACCGACGCGCAGGACATGACCTGGTTCCGCAACCTCACTGGCAGCCAGGCCTTCGGCCTGATGACCGGCAATGGCGACGGCTGCACCCTGGCGGCGCCGCAGCCTGCAACACTGGTGAGCGTCGATTATTCGCTGCAGTTGGCCGACGGCCTGAGTTCGTCGCTGTTCTACGACAACCCGAACCCCTGCCTGGCCACCGCCCGCGCCATGCGCGCGCGCGACGATGCGCAGGCGGGCAAGGACGAGGCGAGCCCGGGCATGGACCGCTCGAGCGCGACGCCCGGACCGCAGGAGCGTTCGGTCGCCGAGCGCAGCGAGCGGATCCGCATGGATCCGGCGACGATGCGCGCCATGCCGAAGCAGCAGGCGGAAGACGACGGTTCGCGACGCTGATCGCGGTCAAGCCGTGCCCTTGCGCCGGACCGTCGCGCGGACTCAGTCGCGCGGCGGACCCTTGCGATGCTGCGGCTTCCTGCCCGGCGCACCCGGCTTGCCGCCCTGCGGACGCGGCGCGAAGGGACGGAAGCCGCCGCGCGGCTTCTCGCTGCCGCCGCTGCCGTCGTACTCGTCCAGCTTCTGCAGGCGCAGCGCCTGGCCGGCCACGCGCACCTTCTTCAGGTGCATCAGCAGCGGCTTGGGCATGCCTTCGGGCAGGTCGAGGATCGAATGGTCGTCATGGATATCGATGCGGCCGATGTACTTGCTGTCCAGCTCGGCCTCGTTGGCGATCGCGCCGACGATGTTGCCCGGCTTCACGCCGTGCATGTGGCCGACCTCGATGCGGAAGGTCTCCATGCCGGCATCGGGCGGCTGGCGCGGCCCCACGTCCTTCTTCGGGCGCGGGGTGAAGCCTTCGCGTTCCGGGCGCGACTCGCGCGGCTCGCGGACCGGACGCTCGCGACGCTCCGCGCCGCGTTCGGCGCGTTCGACGTATTCGCGTTGCTGGCGGAATTCCTGCGGCTCGCGCTTGCGCTCCGGCGCCAGCAGCAGCGGCGTATCGCCCTGCAGCAGCTTCGCCAGCGCGGCGGCGACTTCGATCGCCGGCACGTTGCGCTCGCGCTCGAAACGTTCGACCAGCTCGCGGTAAAGGCCCAGGTCGCCGCCGCTGCTCTCGTCCAGCGCCAGCGTGTCGCTGATGCGCGACAGGAACCGGGTGACGCGCGCGTCGTTGACGCTTTCCACCGTCGGCAGCTGCATCTCGGCGATCGGCTGGCGCGTGGCACGCTCGATCGCGCGCAGCATGTTCTTCTCGCGCGGGCTGACGAACAGGATCGCCTCGCCGCTGCGCCCGGCGCGGCCGGTGCGGCCGATGCGGTGGACGTAGCTCTCGGTGTCGTAGGGAATGTCGTAGTTCAGCACGTGGCTGATGCGCTCCACGTCGAGGCCGCGCGCGGCGACGTCGGTGGCGACGAGGATGTCGAGCTTGCCGTCCTTGAGCTGCTGGATGGTCTTCTCGCGCTGCGCCTGCTGCACGTCGCCGTTGATCGCCGCGGCAGCCAGGCCGCGCGCCTGCAGCTTCTCGGCCAGTTCATCGGTCGCCGATTTGGTGCGCGCGAAGATGATCATCGCGTCGTACGGTTCGGCTTCGAGGATGCGGGTCAGCGCGTCGAGCTTGTGCAGGCCGCTGACGAACCAGAAACGCTGGCGGATGTTCGTCGCGGTGGTGGTCTTCGCGGCGATGGTCACTTCGACCGGGTCGCGCAGGTAGGTCTGGGCGATGCGGCGGATCTGCGACGGCATCGTCGCCGAGAACAGCGCGACCTGGCGCTGTTCGGGCACCTTCTTCAGCACCGCCTCGACGTCGTCGATGAAGCCCATGCGCAGCATTTCATCGGCTTCGTCGAGCACCAGCGCCTTGAGTTCGGACAGGTCCAGCGTGCCGCGATCCAGGTGGTCGATCACCCGGCCCGGCGTGCCGACGACGACGTGCACGCCGCGCTTGAGCGCCTGCAGCTGCGGGTAGTAGCTCTGGCCGCCGTAGATGGGCAGCACGTGGAAACCGGGAATCTTGTTGGCGTAGCGCTGGAAGGCTTCGGCGACCTGGATCGCCAGTTCGCGGGTGGGCGCGAGCACCAGCACCTGCGGCTTGCCCTGCTTCAGATCCAGCCGCGACAGCAGCGGCAGCGCGAACGCGGCGGTCTTGCCGGTGCCGGTCTGGGCCTGGCCCAGCACATCGCGCCCTTCGAGCAGCGCGGGGATGGTGGCCGCCTGGATGGGCGACGGAGTTTCGTAGCCGACCTCGGCCACCGCTGCCATCACGGGCTCGGCAAGGCCCAGATCGGCGAAGCGCAGGGAGGGGGTCTCGGTCGACATGGCGGATCTCGGCGCGGCGGAGTGGACCGAATATTGTGGACGCCGGGGCTGGATTTGTCGCTCTAACCCGGACGCATGGCGACGCATCGCCCGGGAACACGCCGATGGCGCAGCGCTCCATTTCGGCAAAAAATGTCATTTGAATCAAGATGATATGAAACACCTTTGCGACCTGAAAACAACTCAGGCGGACATCGACCCTGAGGCCTGGGCCGTGATCGGCCGATCACTTCGCGGCACACTATGCGCGCCGACACGACCCGCCATCAGCGGGCGGACGGCGCCTGAACGGAATCTTCACATGTGTGTCCTGTCGCGCGCATCGCCCGCGTTCAGGGAAATCAGGTGGCCAAGGCCATCGTCCTCCACACCCGTCATCGTCAAGGAAAACAGACCATGTTCAAACGCCTCTCCATCCTCGTCGCCGCCTCCCTGCTCAGCGCCAACGCCATGGCCTCCGACAACTGGACCGGCTGGTATGTCGGCGCCAACGCCGGCTACAGCCGCGGCACCTCGGACGTCGAGACCACCCTCGGCGGCGCCTGGTCCAGCGAATCGGCGGCGCTGCAGAGCCACGTCGTCAACGAGATGTCGCCGAGCCTGGACCCGGACGGCGCGCAGTTCGGCGTGCAGCTGGGCTACAACCACAGCTTCGGCAACTTCCTGCTCGGCGGCGAACTGAGCTACAACCGCATGAACATGGACGACAACCGCCAGACCGGCCCGAAGGCGACGGCACCGTTCCCCTCGCTGACCTACGACGTGGGCAATCGCGCCGAAGTCGACGACGAGCTGGCCCTGCGCATCAAGCTGGGTTACGCCGGCAACCGCCACGCGGTCTACGGCACCGTCGGCATGGCCCGCGTCGACACCACCTTCACCGCCAGCATCGTCAGCAACGGTCTGTACAACAAGCGCAACAGCGAAGCCGACAACCTGCACGGCGTGCAGTTCGGCGTCGGCTACGAATACGACTTCGGCAACAACTGGTCGCTGCGTGCCGAACTGCTGCGCACCGACCTGGAAGACACCGACTTCGTGACCGAGTACCAGCCGGGCAGCAGCTTCGTCACGCCGGCCTACAGCGAGAGCATCAACCAGGACCTGGACTACACCACCCTGCGCATCGGCGTGAACTACCGTTTCTGATCCGTCCGGATCGCAGACCCGAAACCGCCGGTCGCAGGACCGGCGGTTTTTTCATGGGTGCTGGCGTTCAAATCGCCTCGGATTCCACCACGTGCCTGCCCGGCGCCGCCTCCATGGCGGCGTCGAGCAGGCGGCGCGCGATGGCTTCGGCCTCGACCACGCGGTAGCGCGCCGGGATCAGGGCCGCGCCCGCGCGTGCCACGCGCACCACCGCGTGTTCGAGCGCGCGGCGCCGCGCACGTTCGCCGCCGATCATCGACGGCCGCACGATCGTGTACGAGGGATAGTCCAGCGCAGCCACGCCCGCTTCTGCCTCGGCCTTGCAGCGCAGGTAGAAGCCGAAGGAGGACAGGTTCGCGCCGGCCGAGGAATTGAGCGCGAAGCTGCGTGCGCCGGCCGCACGCGCGCGACGCGCGGCATCGACGACGTACTCCACATCGACGCGGCGGAAGCCCTCGCGCGATCCTGCGTCGCGGATCGTGGTGCCGAGCGCGCAGGCCACCGCATCCACGCGCCACCAGGGCGCATCGTCGGGCAGCGCATCGAAGTCGACCACGGGCGCTTCAAGCTTCGAATGCATGGGTTCGGCATGCGCGGGCAGCGCGCGACGCACCGGCGCGATGACATGGCTGACCCGGGCATCGCCGAGCGCGAGACGGAGCAGGTGGCCGCCGACCAGACCGGTGGCGCCAAGAACGAGAAGTCGACTCATCGGCGCAGGCTACGCGATCCCGTCGCCATCGGCATCCCATCGGCCATGATGCGTCACGGGTTCTGTCGCGTCCGGAAGGCGGCCGCGCATGCGGAATGCGCAAACGAGACGCGCGTCGCAGTGTCGGCGCTGCGGTGACGACAAGAGCGATGCGCCGTCATCGCAATCGCCTGCTGCGCTGCAGCAGCGGGCGCGTATACGGTCCGGGCCGCGCGCATGCGCCGGCATGGCACGCCGAGCGCGCGATCACATCACGGCATCGAAAACACGGCCATTTTCAGGGCGTTGCCCACGTCTCGCGTGAACCGCATGCGCAGGATCGCGCGTCTGCGACTGCGCGCGACAGACCGACCCGGCGCAAGCCGATGCGTGCCGATTTGCAAATCACCAACTTTCACGGCAAACACGCGACACCCCCGGCGCTTCGCCACACGCACGTGGCTTTTCTGCACACACCGTTGTTGCACCGTTTCAGACAATTCAAACGAATGGAGACGATATGAAAGCCCGCCTGTTCCTGGGGGCCGCGCTGCCTGCGGCCCTGTTATTCAGTATCACTCTGCCCACCGGCGCCTCATCGCCCGCCTCGGGCAACACCGCATCGGCTGCGCAGGACGAACTGTCCTTCGTGACGATCCGCTATCGCGACCCGGCCCAGCTCAGGAAGATCGGTGCGATGTTCCAGCATCTGATCGTCGACCAGGCCACGAAGACCGCCCGCGTCGAAGCCAATGCCGCGGAGATCGCGCAGATGCGCGCGCTCGGCCTGCAGGTGGCGATCGACCGCACTGCGACCGCGCGCATCCGCAGCGCCGAGCGCGCCATGCGCACCGGCATGTTCGGTACCCGCAGCATCAGCGGCTATGCCTGCTACCGCACCGTGGAAGAGACCTACACCACGATGAACCAGCTCGCGAGCAGCAAGCCCGCACTGGCGACCGTGACCAACATCGGGCCTTCGTGGCTGAAGTCGCGCAACCAGGGCGGCTACGACATGAAGGTGCTGCGCCTGACCAACTCCGCGACGAATGCATCGCGCCCGAACAAGCCCGCCATGGTCGTGTTCGGCTCGATCCATGCGCGCGAGTACACGCCGGCCGAACTGACCACGCGCTTCGCCGAATGGCTGGTCAACGGCTACGGCACGGATCCGGAAGCCACCTGGCTGATGGACAACTACGTGTTCCACCTGGTGCTGCAGGCGAATCCGGACGGACGCAAGAAGGCCGAAGCCGGCTCGTCGTGGCGCAAGAACGTCAACAACACCAACGGCAGCTGCAGTGCGAGCAGCGTCGGCGTCGACCTCAACCGCAATTTCCCGTTCCACTGGAACACCAATGGCGGCTCCAGCAGCAACGCCTGCGCCGAGACCTACCACGGCCCGGGCGCCTCGTCCGAGCCGGAGACGCAGAACCTCGTGCGCCTGGTCGCGGGCACGCCCGGTGCCGGCGGCACGTACAGCGGCGGCATCTTCCCCGATCGCCGCAGCGATTCGGCCAGCAGCGCGGCACCGGATGACTATCAGGGCCTGTTCCTCGACATCCACAGCTACTCCCAGCTGGTGCTGTGGCCCTGGGGCGACACCACCAACCTCGCACCGAACAGCACCGCGCTGCAGACCCTGGGCCGGCGCATGGCCTATTTCAACAACTACAAGCCCGAACAGTCGGTCGGCCTGTATCCGACCGACGGCACCACCGACGACACGATGTACGGCCTGCTCGGCGTGCCCGCCTACACCATCGAACTGGGCGTCGCGTTCTTCGAGTCGTGCTCGACCTTCGAAGGCACCACGCTGCCGCGCAACCTCAACGCGCTGAAGTATTCCGCGCGCAACCTCACCGCGCCCTACCGCTACCCGGCCGGGCCGAACACGGTGAGCGTGTCCGCGTCCAGCACTTCGGTCGCCGCCGGTACGCCGGTGACGATCAGCGCGGTGCTGGACGACAGCCAGTTCAACCAGAGCAACGGCACCGAGGCCACGCACGCCATCTCGTCGGCGCGCGTGTACATCGATACCCCGCCGTGGGAATCCGGCGCCAGCGCCATCGCGATGTCCGCCAGCGACGGCAGCTTCAACAGCACGCGCGAGACGGTGACCGCCAGCGTGTCGACCACCGGCCTCGCCGCCGGCCGCCACATCTTCTACGTGCAGGGCACCGATGCGTCGGGCAAGCTCGGCACGCCGAACGCGGTGCTGGTCAACATCACCAGCGGCGGCGGCAACGTCGCACCGGTGGCGAACTTCAACGTCGGCACCTCCGCGCTGACCGCGACGTTCACCGACACCTCCACCGACAGCGACGGCAGCATCGCCTTGCGCAGCTGGAACTTCGGCGACGGCACCACCTCGACCGTGGCCAACCCGACCAAGACCTATGCCGCAGCCGGCACCTACACGGTGACGCTGACGGTGACGGACAACGGCGGGCTGACCAACACGCGGACGCAGTCGGTGACGGTGACCACCTCCGGCGGCGCGCAGACCTACACCAACGGCACCGACATCACGATCGGCGACAACACCACGGTCGAAAGCCCGATCGCCGTCTCCGGTCGCACCGGCAACGCGCCGGCCAGCACGCCGGTCGCGGTCAACATCGTCCATACCTACAAGGGCGATCTGAAGGTCGATCTCGTGGCGCCGGACGGCTCGGTGTACGTGCTGCACAACCGCGCGGGTGGTTCCGCCGACAACATCAACCAGACCTATACCACCAACCTGTCCAGCGAACCGCTCAACGGCACCTGGAAGCTGCGCGTCAACGACAACGCCGGCGGCGACACCGGCTATATCAACAGCTGGAGCATCACGTTCTGACATCCGGCCGACAGGTCGCGATGACGAAGGCCCGGGCATGTCCCGGGCCTTCTCTTTTTTGTCGCATGGCGATGACGCATGCGCTGCGACTGCACGCATGCACGCCACGAACGCAGCGTTGCCCTGTCGTCGATACGGGTCGCAACCGGTGCGAAGCGGATCGGGAGAATGGACGGCACGCAAAGAACACAGCCCATTCGCGACCGCCGGGATGCGTGCCCACGGAGCCATCGCGAATCGCCGGGAATGCAGCAGGACGCCGCATTCCGCAAGGACGCAACCGAAGCGGGCGTCGTCGCCACGGAAGGCGACGGCGCGGCGGAGGACGGCGCCACACGCAGCGGCGGTCGCCGAAAAGCCGCACACCACGAGTAGGCACAATCCCAAGGAGCAACACATGCCCAATCTCGTCCAGGAACTCAACAGCCTCGACTTCAGCGTCTACATCGGCGGCCCGCTGCAGGCCGCCGTGAGTGCCCAGCATGCCGCATCGATGTCCCAGGTCAGCTTCATCCAGGAAGTGGGCTTCAAGGACGACGGCGCCGGCGGCAAGGAGCTGCGCTACGTCGACTTCAAGTACACCAAGAAGGTCCCGAACCCGACCTACGATCCGGCCGCGACCAGCGGCCCGAACAGCCTGCCGTTCAACGAAGCCGAAGTGCTGATCTCGGTGCCGTTCCTGACCATGCTGACCATCCCGGCGCTGCGCATCGAGGAAGTCACCATCGACTTCAACGCCAAGCTCACGTCGACCGAGACCAGCAACGTGTCCAGCGAATTCGCCGGCAGCGCCGAGCTGAGTGCCCGGTTCTGGAAGGTGAACTTCAAGGCGTCGGCGTCGTACAAGCGCACGTCCAGCAGCGGCACGAGCACCGAGCGCACCTACACCCTCGCGGTGCACGTCCGCGCGGTCAACGACGAACTGCCGGCCGGCCTGGATCGCATCCTGACCCTGCTGGAAGACAGCATCGCCGGGCAGTAAGCACATCACCTGCAGTACCGGGGCCGGCCTTCGGGCCGGCCCCTCTGCCCCGCATCCCTCTGCATCACTTCGTTCACAGGACACCGACATGCCCACCCTCAACGAATATCTCGGCGGCCTCATCGCCAGCGTCACGAATGCGCGCGTGATGGCCGATGCGCAGACCGTCGCCGTCGCCGAGCAGTACGCCCGCCACGATCTGCTGAAACACTTCGCCGTGCCGCGCATGCGCATCGGCGACATCGAGCTGACCATTCCCGTCGCCATCGAAGGCCTGGTCGACCGCGTCGAATACCAGCTCGCACCGGTCGGCAACGATCGCTTCCGCACCGAAGCCTACCGCGAGATATGCGCCAGCATCGGCGCCGCCGAACTGCCGCTGCTGGTGTCGAACGACATGGTCGCCGCGCTCTCGGACGAAACGCGAACGCTCGTCGAACTGATGCAGGCCGATCCGTCCGACAAGAGTTTCCATGTATTCGCCGACAAGACCACGAATCGCTTCGCGGAAATCGCCGAACGCCACGACCTGTTCAAGGTCATGCCTTCGCTCGAATTCCGCCGCGAACTCATGGTCGAACGCCTGTACAAGCGCTGCGGCACCCTGATCACCGGCGTCGAACGGAAAACCACGCTCGACCAGCTCGAAGTCGTCGCCGAATCGCATCGCCTGCGCGAACAGCGCCCCGAGGACATCCTGCGCATCCGGCTGAAGATCGGCGAGGACGGCATGGAATGGCAGACGCTCGAGAAGAGCGACGGCACCCTCGAACGCCGCCTGCTGCCGGAGTGACGCCATGTTCAGATCGACGCTGCAATTGACACGACAACTGTCCGACGCCCTGCTGCAGTTCCCCGTGCTGGTACGCGCGTTCGAACGCAAGACGCCGCAGGCGCTGCCGCAACTGCTCGCGTGGATCGACGCGACCGAAAGCACCTTGTCCGGTCACCGGCTCGTTGCGGCGGCGGATGTCGCCGGCTTCAAGTCGCGCGTGCTCGCACCGATGTTCGACGACGAGAAACGCGGCACCCTGCGCCGGCGACAGCTCGCCGCGGCCGCGCTGCTGCTCCACGACCTGCAGCAGAGCGTGCAGCTCGCACTGCAACCGCACGCGGCCAGGGTGGAACAGGCACGCGGCATTGCGCGGCAGCTGCTGCAGATCGTCGCGCAGAGCGGCGCGGTGCCGTGGGACCCGTCGGCGAGCTACGAAGACATGATCGACCGCATCTGGCTGCTGTGCACTGGCCACGACCAGCTCAAACCGCTGGCCGCGCAGTTGAAGATGCTGCTGCCGACCAACGACATCCGCCTCCTGCTGGCCGAGGAAGCCGATCCGGCGGATTTCGTCCAGGCCGGCTAGCGCCCGGACGACGGCAAGGACGCCGAAGCCGGATCACGTCGCAGACGAGGCGCCCGCCCCCTGTTCGCAGGGGGCCTGTCGATGCATCAGCTGTCGCGCAGGAGCGCCCAGAAGCCGATGTCGCGCCGCAGCCGGTAGCCGATGCGTTCGTACAGCGCTTTCGCCCGCGCGTTGGCGTGGCTGACATGCAGGTACGGCGTGCGGCCCTGGGCGAGGATGTCGTTGGTGAGCAGCGCGGTGAGCCGGTGCGCATGGCCGCGACCGAGATGGTCCGGGTGCGTGCAGATCGCGCTGACTTCCTGGAAGTCGTCGGTCGCGAGTCGCTCGCCGGCCATCGCGGCCAGTGCGCCGTCGGTGTGGATGGCGAAGTAGCGTCCCAGCGCCATCGTGCGCGGCCGGAAGTAGTGCGGATAGACCCGTGCGGTGAGCGCCAGCACATCGTCGCGATCGCGGTGGTCGAGCTGGCGGAACCCGGCACCGCCGGGCACGTCCACCGGTGCCTCGCGGATCATCTGCGCCAGCGGCGCGAAGGCCTCGAGGCGCCAGCCCTGCGGCACACGGGCCGGTGCGACGCCGAGCAGGTAGACGCTGTCGCCGGGCGGCACCAGTGTGTCCACGGCGCCGGCCATGTCGACATCGGCATGGGCGAGACCGAGGAACGGTGCGACATCCGCCGGATAGCGCGCGACATCGCCATGGCGCTGGGCGAGGCCGGCGTGACGGGATGCCAGCGCGGTCCAGAACGGGTTGTCGAGCGGATGGGCGGACATGCCCGCAGGATATCCCCGTCCGGAAGGATCAGGGACTCGCGCCGGATCCCGACGGCAAGGGCCACGACATCCCGCCTTCGGTCATCGCCCAGACCACTGCGGCAGCGAGCGCCGCGCCAAGGACGACACGTGCGATCTGTTCGAGCTTCGCGGCTCGATTCGAGGAACGGGTACTGCTCATGCGACCTCCCCAGAGGCGGACGATGAAACGCGGATTCGCCGCCATCGAACGCGACGGAATTCACGCTTCCGCACATGCGCCGCAGTACGTCGCTCCGACGAGATTCAAGGCGTGACGCAGGGCCGCTTTCGACATGATGCCGGTCGCCCCTGCCGTTGGTTGGGTGACCAATGCCGCGTGGCGGCATGCCGGCGCGGGCGCATCATCCCGGGCCATGGCCTTGGCCCTGCCCGGACGACCTGCCCTGATCGCCACGACCGTGGCGCTCGCAGCGTATGCGCTGTCGCTCGCCGTGCTGGCGCGCATGCCCGGCGCCAGCTTGGTCGACACGCTCGTCGAGCCGCTCTTCCTGCTGGTCGTGCTCGGCGGCGCCTTCCCCGCCCTCGCCTGGCTGCTCACGCGCGGCCGCAGCCGTGGCCACGACGACAGGCCGCGCCTGTCCGCACCCTCGAAGCGGTTGGCCGGGCCCCTGCTCTACCTCGCCGTGTTCGCCGTGCTCGTGCTGGGCTGGGGCTTCACCGCGCTGCAGGCGCAGTGGCCGACAGAACCCGCGCAGTCCATCGCCCAGACCCTGCTGAAGCTGGCGACCATGGTCGTCCTGCCCGTCTTGCTGTTCCTGGGCGGCAGCACGCTGCGCCCGCGATTCGGCAGCGCACGGCTGTGGTGGGTGTTCGTCGGCATGGCCGTGGCCTTCCTTGCCTTCCAGGCCGTGTTCGGCCGTGGCCTGACCACCCTGCGCGAGCTCGCGCCCGCCATGAGCACGCTGCTGTGGGCGATTCCGCTCTGCTGGCTGTGGCAGATCGTCGAGGCGGGCCTGTGCGAGGAAGTGCTGTTCCGGCGCGTGCTGCAGCAGCGCATCGCCGATGCCACGCGCTCGCAGGTCGCGGCCGTGCTGTGGGCCTCGCTGCTGTTCGGCCTCGCGCACGCACCCGGCCTGTACCTGCGCGGCGCGCACGCAATGGAAGGCGTCGCCGACGCCACGCTGCCATGGGCCGTGGCCTATTCGGTGGTGATGATCGCCCCCGCCGGCATCGCCTTCGGCGTGCTCTGGGCACGCACGCGCTCGCTGTGGCTGGTGGTCGCGCTGCACGGGACCGTCGACCTGCTGCCGCAGCTCGCGCCCTTCATCCGTGCATGGGGGTAGCTGACGGGCCTCAGCGCTTCGGCAGCCACGGCACGAACGACGAGGTCGTCCGCAGGTATTCGGCATAGGCCGGACGCCGCTGCTTCAGGTCGGCCTCCAGCAGCGGCACGCCGGACACGCGCAGCAGCAGGAAGGTCATCAGCAGCGGCGAGAACACCGTCCACGCACCGCCCAGGCTGGCCGACGCGATCCACACGCCCCACCAGAACACCGATTCGCCGAAGTAGTTCGGATGCCGCGTGTAACGCCACAGGCCGCGATCCATCACCTGTCCCGCCGATGCGGGATCGGCCTTGAACCGCGCCATCTGCGCATCGCCGACGGTCTCGAACAGCAGACCGAACGCTGCCACGGCCATGCCCAGCCAGGTCACGAGGTTGGCATCGTTCGCGCCGTTGAGCGCAGGCAGCAGCGGCATCGCGATCACGAAGGCCAGGACCGCCTGCAGCAGGAACACCAGGTACAGGCTCTTGAATTCGAAATTCGGCTGGTTGCGCGCGCGGATCGCCTGGTAGCGCCGGTCCTCGCCGTGGCCGTGGTTGCGCCAGGTGATGTAGATCGACAGGCGCAGCGCCCAGGCCGCGACCAGCGCCAGCATGGCCAGCATCGCGACCGACCCGTCGCCCTGCCGCCATGCGAAGACCAGCGCGAACAACAGGAAGAAGATCGACCACGCGCTGTCGACGATGCTCACGTCGCGCAGCTTCACGCTCAACAGCCACATGCCCACCGCCAGCGCGACCATCACCGCCGCCGGCCAGCCCAGCTGTTCCCATCCGACGACGTTCATCGTGCCTGTCCTCCCATGCGGTGCAGGGCGAACGCGATCGAGGACACGCTGGTGGTCAGCACGGTGCCCCAGGCCAGGTCCACCACGGTGATCAGCAGAGGCCAGTCGCGGATCAGGGCGAGGCTGGTCAGGTCGAAGGTCGCGTAGGTGACGAAGCCGAACGCCGCACCGTTGAGCGCCGCGTGCTTCAGCGAATGCTTCTCCACCGCCGGCATCAGCACGAAATGCACGATCCCGGCGATGAACACGAGGTAGAAGGCGATCGCCGCCGTCCAGTTCACATCGGCCTTGAGCAGCGACCCGATCTGCGCATCGTAGAAATCCTTCGCCAGCAGGCCCAGCCAGAGCAGGTCGATGGCGAAGAACACGGGCAGGACGATCAGGTACAGCTTGGCGAACAGTTTCAGGCGCATGGGTCGACTCCGGGTTCGTCCGCCCACAGACTCCTCTGCAGGCGATCCACGGTCAATGCCTACGTGCCTCGCCCGCCGCCGGATGCAGCGCCAGCAGGGCGCATGACACAATCCGGGGCCCGTCCGCCACGAGTCCCGCATGTCCGACACCGCAGCTTATCGCGCCAGCTTCAACCCGATGGTGCGCCGCTACATGCTGATGTACGTGGCCTGGTGGCTGCTGATCACGGTGATCTTCAGCCCGCTGATCCTGGTCTGGGTGCTGGGCCCGGGCCAGTGGTGGGCCGCCGAGTATTTCCGCAAGCTCAAGTGCGAACTCGACGACCGGGTGCTGAGCTTCCGCAAGGGCATCCTGTTCCAGGTGGAGAAGACCATCCCGCTGGAGAACATCCAGGACGTCACCTTCATCGAAGGCCCGCTGCTGCGCCAGTTCAACCTCAGCCTGCTGCGCATCGAGACCGCAGGCCAGGGCCCGAACCAGGCGCACAGCATGCAACTGGTCGGCATCGTCGACGCCCACGCGCTGCGCGCCGAGATCCTGCGCCGCCGCGAGCGGCTGCGCGTCCATCCCGCGTACACCCGGGATGAGGACGACAGGCAGACAAAGCTGCTGGAAGACATTCGCGACCGACTGGACGAGATCGCGGCGCTGATGCGCAAGCCGGCGTAATCCACCGCTGCTGCAAAAAAAATGGCGAGCCGACAGGCTCGCCGAAACGACGCATTCCGGGGACAGGCGTCGCAAAGGTCACAAGGGGATCGTCGGATGCCGTTGGTGCTCAGACGGGATTGCCCACGCCCGCGCGCGTCGTACCGATCTGCACGTTGCCGACATAGCCACCTCCGCTGGCCACCACGTTTGTCAGGTACGAGGGACCGCCTTCGTTGCGGTAGATGAAGTCGTTCTCGTTGGGCGTGATCGGTGCGCCGCGACGATAAATCGGATTGGTGTTGAACACCTGGTCGACCACGCTGCGCGCGAAATAGAACTGGCAGACGAACACGCTGGACAGGTTGCGTCCGTGCGCGTTCGGCGATACCCGGCGCGCGGCGTTCTGCACCGCGGCGTGGATGTGGATCGCGCGGCCGGTATAGCTGCCCGGGAACAGGGTCACGAATTCGGCCACACCGTTCGCATCGGTGACCTGGTAGCCACGGCAGAAATCCTGGCCGACGGTGTTGAAGGCCGAATAGCCCGAATACAGACCCGTGGCGTCGCAGGACCAGATGTCCACCACCGCATTCCGGATCGGTGCGCAGTTGTTGAGGATGTCGACCACACGCACGCGAAGTGTGAGCGCGGCGCCGGGCTTGGGGATCGTGCTGGTGGAATTGGCGCGCAGGTCGCGGCGGTTGCGCAGCGCGATGTCCGGATAAGGCCCGGCTGTGCTCTCGCCGCCATTGCGGCACAGCTGCTGGGAATTCGCGCCACCTGCCAGCGCGAACAGCGACGTGGCACCGAACAACTGCAAGGCCTTGCGTCTTTCCTTGGACTCGACCGACATGGCATCTCTCCTGGGTGGGTGTGGCGAATCGCCGCGCTCCGCATCGCGGAAGCCGGCCCGATTTGCGGCGCAGACCCTAAGGGTCGCGCACCGCCCGGCCCAATGAACAAGCGCTGGGTCGTCATGCCGCGAACGGCATGACGCGGCGCGCCCGGGATGTCCGCCATGGGACATACCGGAACGGATGTCGAAACGTCATGAGGTGCGCAGTCCGCGTCAATGCGAGGACGAAGTGCGTTGTCCGACGCGAGTCCTCGCGGTCAGACGCGGATCCGCATCGCTTATAGACGGATCGGCATGACACCGGGAGAGATCGCATCGATCCCTTCGATGGCAAGATCGGCAAAGCCGTTTGCAAGAGGAAAACCGACTCCTGCTGCGTCGCAGCAACGCCGCGCGTATTGGAAGACGCTCAGGTCGCGGTCACCAAATGGCGACTGCGGCCTGAGCGGCACTACGGCGATCCAGTTATCGACATGCTCAACGGGTCGATTTCAGAACGGCTGGCCACGCGGAAAACAACAGGAAGCTCAGTCCCAGGCACAGGGTGAGCAACGCTGTCGAAAAAGCGAAACCCATTCGCGAACTGTCGTGCATCCAGGCCTGCCCAGCCCAGGCAGAGGCTGCGGGCATGCCCGCAGAAATCCGCTGCGGTATTGCATGCTCGGCACTACGCCGATAACCCTTCACCCCGGAAAGATGGGATGCAACACCTTCCCAGCGCTTGCTGGAAGGAGGCAGCTTGGGCAGTGAACCATTCGCAGGCATCGAGCAATTCCTGCCTCGCAACACGATGAGGCCATAGTTGTAATCCGAGGCGACGGCATCCTTGCATCCATCCGAATTGAGATCTCCGGAAGCGAGTGATGGATGACGAGGATTGGCGGAATGCCGGATGAAATACTTGATTTCATCGTCGAGACCGATCCCCTCCTGCTGGTGATAGCCGATTGAGCTCCACCCCCCATGCGCAACGAGCAGATCATCGCGACCATCGCCGTTCATGTCGGCACCCAGCATTGCTGCCGGCACATCGAAAGCCCGCCAATCTCGGGCGATATCGAAACCTCCCCGCGCATTCTGTAGAAACAGCACATACCAGGCCCTCGGGGCATTCGCGTTGCGCGAAATCACCGCATCCATCAGACCATCGCCATTGAAATCGCCCACGGCATGATCACCCACCATTTGCTCCGGGACACTCACACGAAGACGAACCGGCGGCAAATAACCCGAAACACGATCGTGGTAGAGGATATCGACGCCACCTGCAGGCGTTTCGCCCCAGGGAGAAGCAACCCAATGCGACACCAGATCCTCGAATCCATCGCGATTCATGTCCACGGCCTGTAGATTCCCGCCGCCGATGGACGAAGAAAAGAATCTCTTCCTCGCAATGCCCCCAACCCCATTGCCGTAGTGGATGGTGATCCCATTCAGATTGATCGCCCCTCCGTCGGAACCCCCTCCGAAAGTGACGATATCGTCGTTACCATCGCGGTCCACGTCGGTCACGGCAACGCTGCTGACCATTTTCGAATCACCTGGCGCCAACGAGAGGATTTCGTTCTGGAATCCAGTCGAGCTGCCAAGATTGATCGATACGCCATTCGGCCTTCCGACGACAGCATCCATATAGCCATCATGATTCAGATCGGATGTTGCGAGACCAGTGCCGAACGCGGTGCACTCGCCTCCAGACAACGGCGTCTTCGATGGCGGCGCCAGCGTGCCATCCGGGCGCTGCACGAACAGCCAGAGTCGCATGTCGTTGTCTGGCTCGGCGCCTATGCCGCATCCCCATGAGGTCGTGGTGAGGATCGCATCGTCGCGTCCATCGCCCGTCACGTCCGCCACGGCGACATGTTGCGTATAGCTGCCGACCATGTAGTACTCATAGGGATGGAAGGCCCGCGTACCCTTGGGCGTACGAGGAACACCAGATGCCGAAATCTTGCGAACTCGGCCATTTCTACTGTCTGCAACCAGGATGTTTGATGACGTATCAAGGGCGAGATTCATGGGCTCGTACAACAACGCCTGATCCGCAGGACCTCCGTCCCCTGAAAACCCCCGTAGCCCGCCATCGACATCAAACGAGGAATCGTTGTACTGACCGGCAAGAGGGCGAATGATGCCGTCCTTGTTCATCACGCGAACAAGATTGTTCTGTTCGGCGATGTAGAGATTGTCGCGAGAATCCAGGGCGACACCGGTGGGGTTGTACAGCTTGGAATTCGTCGCCACGGGATCGGTCCGGAAAGGACCTCCACCTGCGATGGTCCGAATGATTCCAGCCGAAACTTTCCGGATACGATCGTTGCCGCGGTCGGCCACATAGAGGCTGCCATCACGACCCACGAAGATACCCTGCGGATCCAGGAAACTGGCCTGCGTCGCCGGGCCACCATCCCCGGAAAAACCGCTTTGGCCGTTCCCGGCAATGGTCCTGATGACACCATCCGTCGTGATCTGCCTCACGCGGACGTTCATGCCATCCATGACGTAGAGATTCCCCAAGGCATCCGTGGCCACATCGATCGGGAAATTCAGGCGCGCATTTCTCGCCTGCCCACCGTCGCCGGAGAAACCGGCCACTCCGGTACCCGCGACGGTCGTGATGACACCGTTGGGCGCAACCTTGCGGATACGCTGGTTGTGCCCATCCGCGATGAAAAGATTGCCTGCCCCATCGACGGCAATGCCCTTCACCGAAATTCCGGCCGCAGTCGCGGCGATGCCATCACCGTTGTATTCGAGCGTTCCATTGCCTGCCACGGTGGAAATGCGGCCATCGACATCGACCTTGCGCACCTTGAATGCATCCTGCCCGACATAGATCGCGATATCCGCGATATAGACGTTGCCGGCAGGGTCGATGGCGACATCGATCGGATTGATCAACCTGGCGGAAGTGGCGGGACCACCATCGCCGTTGCCGGAGGCAGGGCTTCCGCCTCCGGCATAGGTCGTGATCGTCGGACTTGTCCAAGGCTCCGACTGGGCAAGACCGGCAAGGCAGAGCACGGAAACCGCAAGGCCCCTGCCCCAGGAACGCACGGCCCAGCGTCCAACCGACCGTGGGGCATCTTCATGGGCACGCATTGGTTCGCTCCGCCGTGATTTTCGACACATTTTACCGCACTGCGGCAGGATCCGATCCAAGCCGATGGGTAATGAATCCACCCATCATTCCAACGAAAACAACATCTCCGCCGCCACCGCGTCGAAGCGCCCCGACAGCACCAGATCCTGCGCGGCCTGCAGGTCGGGGGCGAGGTAGCGGTCCTCGGCGTAGAACGGCACGCGTTCGCGCAGGGCGGCGTGGTACTCGGCGAGGGTAGCGGAGGTCTTCAGGCCCGCGTGGAAATCGATGCCCTGCGCGGCGGCGAGCAGTTCGATGCCGACGATGTACGCGGTGTTCTTCGCCATCTCGGTCAGGCGTCGGCCGGCGAAAGTCGCCATGCTGACGTGGTCTTCCTGGTTGGCCGAGGTCGGCAGGCTGTCGACGCTGGCCGGATGCGCGAGCGACTTGTTCTCGGACGCCAGCGCGGCGGCGGTGACGTGGGCGATCATGAAGCCGGAGTTGAGGCCGGGTTCGGGCACGAGGAAGGCCGGCAGGCGCGACAGCGAGGCGTCGATCAGCAGCGCGATGCGGCGCTCGGACAGCGCGCCGATCTCGGCGATCGCCAGCGCGAGCGTGTCGGCGGCGAAGGCCACCGGCTCGGCGTGGAAATTGCCGCCGGACAGCACGGACCAGTCGCCGTCCTGCTCGAACAGCAGCGGGTTGTCGGACACCGCATTGGCTTCCGTCGACAGCGTGACCGACACCTGACGCATCAGGTCGAGGCAGGCGCCCATGACCTGCGGCTGGCAGCGCAGCGAGTACGGATCCTGCACGCGGTCGTCGCCGACCAGATGCGAGCGGCGGATCTCCGACCCTTCGAGCAGCGCGCGGTAACGTGCGGCGACCACGATCTGCCCGGGCTGGCCGCGCACCGCGTGGATGCGCGCATCGAAGGGCGCATCGGAGCCGCGTGCGGCATCGACCGACATCGCGCCGGAGGCCAGTGCGGCGGCGAAGGTGTGCTCGGCGAGGAACAAGCCCTGCAGCGCCAGCGCGGTCGAGGCCTGGGTGCCGTTGATGAGTGCGAGACCTTCCTTCGCGGCGAGCGTGATCGGCGCGATGCCGGCGGCAGCCAGCGCCGATGCCGCATCGCGGAGTTCACCGTGCACGCGCACTTCGCCCTCGCCCATCAGCGCGAGCGTCATGTGCGACAGCGGCGCGAGATCGCCCGACGCGCCGACCGAGCCCTTGGCCGGGATGCACGGCAGGATCCCTGCGTTGTACGCGGCGATCATCGTTTCCAGCAGCTGCGGGCGCACGCCCGAGCAGCCGCGCGCGAGGCTCGCGATCTTCATCGCAAGGATCAGGCGCACCACGGCGTCGTCCATCAGCGCACCGACGCCGACCGAGTGCGAGCGGATCAGGTTCGCCTGCAGGCGCTCCAGCTGGTCTTCCGGGATATGCGAGCTCGCGAGCTTGCCGAAACCGGTGTTGATGCCGTACGCGGGCTTGCCGGCCGCGACGATGCGGCCCACGGCGTCGGCGGAGGCGCTCACCGGGCCCCAGGCCGAAGCGTCGAGCGCGATGGTCACATCGCCTTGCCACACGCGGCGCCACTGCGCCAGCGACACGGAACCGGGCACCAGAGTCAAAGTCGTGTTCATGCGTCGATATCTCCGGTGATCAGCGCTGCATCGGCAGCTTGAGGCCCTGCTCGCGCGCGCACTGCTGCGCGATCTCGTAGCCGGCGTCGGCATGGCGCATGACGCCGGTGCCGGGGTCGTTCCACAGCACGCGGGCGATGCGCTTGTCCGCTTCTTCCGTACCATCGCACACGATCACCACGCCGCTGTGCTGGCTGAAGCCCATGCCGACGCCGCCGCCGTGGTGCAGCGACACCCAGGTCGCGCCACCGGCAACGTTCAACATCGCGTTGAGCAGCGGCCAATCGCTGACCGCGTCGCTGCCGTCCTTCATCGCCTCCGTCTCGCGGTTCGGCGACGACACGCTGCCGCTGTCCAGGTGGTCGCGACCGATCACGATCGGCGCCTTCAGTTCGCCGTTGCGCACCATCTCGTTGAACGCGAGGCCGAGCTTGTGACGCAGGCCCAGGCCGACCCAGCAGATGCGCGCCGGCAGGCCCTGGAAGCTGATGCGCTCGGCAGCCATGTCGAGCCAGCGATGCAGGTGCGCGTCGTCGGGAATGAGTTCCTTGACCTTGGCATCGGTCTTCGCGATGTCCTCGGGATCGCCGCTCAGCGCGACCCAGCGGAACGGGCCGACGCCGCGACAGAACAGCGGACGCACGTAGGCCGGCACGAAGCCCGGGAAATCGAAGGCGTTCGCGCAGCCTTCGTCGAACGCCATCTGGCGGATGTTGTTGCCGTAGTCGACGGTCGGGATGCCCTGCGCGTGGAAGGCCAGCATCGCCTCGACATGCACGCGCATCGAACGCTTCGCCGCGTCGCGCACGCCTTCCGGATTCGCCTGCTGTTCGGCGAGCCACTGCTCCACCGTCCAGCCGATCGGCAGGTAGCCGTGCACCGGGTCGTGCGCGCTGGTCTGGTCGGTCACGCAGTCCGGGCGCACGCCGCGACGCACCAGCTCCGGCAGGATGTCGGCGGCGTTGCCGAGCAGCGCGATCGACTTCGCCTCGCCGGCCTTGGTGTACTTCTCGATGCGGGCGAGCGCGTCGTCGAGGTCGGTCGCCTGCTCGTCGACGTAGCGCGTGCGCAGGCGCATGTCGATGCTGCTCTGGCGGCATTCGATGTTCAGCGAACTCATGCCCGCGAGCGCGGCGGCCAGCGGCTGCGCGCCACCCATGCCGCCGAGACCGGCGGTGAGCAGCCATTTGCCGGTGAGGTCGCCGTTGTAGTGCTGGCGGCCCATCTCGACGAAGGTTTCGTAGGTGCCCTGCACGATGCCCTGCGAACCGATGTAGATCCACGAACCGGCTGTCATCTGGCCGTACATCATCAGGCCTTTCCTATCCAGTTCGTTGAAGTGTTCCCAGGTCGCCCAGTGCGGCACCAGGTTGGAATTGGCGAGCAGCACGCGCGGCGCATCGGCATGGGTCGGGAAGATGCCGACCGGCTTGCCCGACTGGATCAGCAGGGTTTCGTTGTCTTCGAGATTGCGCAGCGATTCGAGGATGGCGTCGTAGCTCTCCCAGTCGCGCGCGGCGCGGCCGATGCCGCCATACACGACGAGGTCTTCCGGCCGCTCGGCCACCTCGGCATCGAGGTTGTTCTGGATCATCCGGTACGCGGCTTCACTGAGCCAGCTCTTGCAGGTCTTCTCGGCGCCACGCGGCGCGCGGATCTTGCGGGACGGGTCGTGGCGGTTCGACGAGGTGCTCATGGCGGACTCCTTGCGCGGCGTGGCGCGGTGGCGATGCTGGAATTATCCCGCCGCATGTCCCGCGCCCATGATCGAAACATCGACCGCGACTGGCCAGCACGCCCGCAAGTCATTGATTCTCGACCACCAAGCGCTGGTTTGTGTACGCTGTAGACATGACGCAGCCCGCCACCGCCGACCGCATCCTCCACGCCGCCCGCGTCCTGTTCGAACGCGAAGGCGCCGCCGCGATGACCATGCGCCGCATCGCGCAGGAGGTCGGCATCACGCCCATGGCGATCTACCGCCACTTCCCCAACCGCGACGCCCTGCTCAAGCGCATCTGCGACGACAGCTTCCAGGAGATCGCCCACCACTGGCACGCCCGCAACAGCGGCCCCGACGTGATGACCCGCATCGTCGCCCTGCAGGAGATCTACCTCGACTACGCCCTCGCCTACCCTCACCTGTTCGACCACGCCTTCAGCGCCCGCCGCGACGACGCCCGCCGCTACCCCGACGACTTCCGCGCGCGCCGCTCACCGACGCTCAACGAAGTCGCCGACGCCGTCGCCGACGCGCAATCCGCCGGCGCCCTGAAACAGGACGACCCTTGGGAAGTCGCGCTGACGCTGTGGGCGCACTCGCACGGCCTGATCGCGCTGTACCGCGCCGGACGGTTCAACTGCGATGCGAAGGAATTCCGCGCGCTGCATGCCCGGGCGTTGCGGCGGCTGCTGGAGGGGTTGGCGGTGGATGCGTAGGGTGGGCATTCTGCCCACCGTGCGAACAACACGCATCGGCGCGCAACGATCGGAATCATGCGCTGCACGTCACAGGGAAAGCGGTGGGCAGAATGCCCACCCTACTTCGTTTATGCCGAGGACTTCGACAAGCTGGGCGCGAGCAGGCCCGCCAGCCCACCGATCGACGCGGATCCGATAGCTACTAGACCATCCGGCGCGGTGAGGTTCCACGATGCGATCAGGATCAGTCCGATCACGGTCAATGCGGCAACGCCGCCGAGGATGTAGATGGCCCATCGATAGGTCCAGCGATCGGCGGTGCCGGGGTTGTTCTTGCGTATCTCGTCGATGAGCAACCGCTTGTCATCGGCATTCAATTGCGCGTCCTGAAGAACCGTCAAGATCAGGTCGTTGACGGTGGTGGGTTTGAGGCTGCTTTCCATGGCTGTCCTTTTAGCGAAGCGTCCAACCGTTTGCTTGGCTCTCAAACCGGGCACTCCGCACCCGGCGGGTGTCGATCATGCACCTGGCTGGATCGGCGCCCGCATCTGCGATACCGATGCGATACCGAGTCGTGCCGCGTCGCGTTACGACAACCAGCCGCGTGCAATTGCCTTTCGGCTCAACAGCACAAGACCGATGCCGACCGCGAGCACGATGCCCTGCATCACGACCACGGCGGTGCCCCCGAGCGTTGCGCCGTCCACGAGGATGAAGAGGCCGAAGTCCTGCACGAGGATGCCGAGCAGGGAGATCACGAACAGCGGCAGCGCCCATCGCTTTCCGAGGAGCAGGCCGATGCAGCCGAGCGCGCCGCCGAACACCGCCGCGCCGGTCGCCATCACCGCCCAGCCTGGGCGCGCGGCATGCAGCGCCTGCTGCGCTTCGGGCAGCTTGGCCACGTCTTCCGGCGAAATGGCGAGATCCGCGAAGAACGCCACGCACCCCAGCAGATTCCACAGCAAGGCCAGGACCGCGACGACCTTGAACCACGCAGGCGACTTCACGCGACTGTTCATGCGGTTTCTCCCCCAGAGATCCGATCCGGCACAGCATAAGCCCATTTCCGGACGGTCGACCACGGGCCGCCACCGGGTCCCCGACGCGCGGTCCGCAACGCTCAGGGCGACGACAATGCCGCCTGCAGCTGGCCGATCTCTTCCAGCGCGGCGATGCGCCGCTGTTCCGGCGCGGTGAACATGCGTGAGCGCAGCGCGGCGATCTGCTGCGCGCGCTGCGCAGGGGCGAGTCGCGTGTCCTGCAGGATGCGGTTGCGCGCCTCGATGTAGCGCAGCACGCGGGCATCCCAGTCGGCCTGCTGTGCATCCAGCGCGGCGAGGCGCTCCGCGGCCTCGGGGCCCCACAGCGCGCTGCGTTCCGCCTGCCGTTGTGCCGCGTTGAGACCACGACGTTCGATGTCTTCGGCCTGGCGTGCGGCGAGGTCCGCGACTTCGGCATCGCCACGCGCGGCGTAGCCGGCCTCGCGGTCCAGCGCGTCGAGCAATTCGCGCTTGCGCTCCGCGCTCAATGTCGGGTCGGCGACGATGTCGCGCCGCTTGAGGCTCAATTCCGCCAGCGCCTCTTCCTCCGCGAAGAAGCCTTCCGCCATCGCCTCGCCCAGCAGACTGCGGCGCAGGCGCCTGGCTTCGGCCAGACGCATGGCGGGATCGGTCGACCGCGCGCCGGGCGCCGCCATCAGCGCGCGCTGGTACGCGACATAGCGGTCGAAGACGGCCAGCACGCGCTCGGTCCGCGCCACGTCGAAACGCGACTGCAGGTAGGTCCGCAGCAGGCCGCGCACACCGGCGGCATCGGTCTCGCCCATCGTGCTCAGGAAGTAATCGAACAGGCGACGCAGGCCGGCATCGGGAATCACGCTGCCGTCGGCCGCGAAGCGCACCTCACCGTCGACTTCGGTGCCACGCAGCGAGCCGACCGTCAGCGGGTTCGTCGCTGCGTCACGGCCCGAGCCGCGCGCGCTATCAGCATCCGCCTGCGCCGATGCCTCGGTGCGCGCAGTCGCAGGCGTCTCGCTGTCGATGGGCGTCGATCGCGACACCCACCACAGCCCGGCCGCCAGCGCCGCCGCGAGGGCGACGCCGGTGGCGAGTGTCGACCGCTTCACAGGCCGAGGTTCTTCAGGCGGTTGGCCTGGGCGCGATACACCGAACGCGGATCCGGCGTGAACAGGCCGCGCAGACCGAGGAACTGGTTGACCTCGTCGAGGTGGTTCCACGGGTAGTCATCGCGCAGCACCGTGCCCCAGCGCGACGAGCAGCGGCTCACCAGGCCGTCGTTCTGCTCGAAGCCGAAGAACAGCCCGCCTGCACCCAGCGCCGCGTCGGTGATGTCGAGCACGTTGCTCAGCACCCAGGTGCCGCCGATCGAGTAGTAGCGCACGCCGTTGACCAGGTTTGCGCCGCTGCCGCAGGACGTGGTCGGCCTGCCCTGCGGGTGCCGGCTGTTGAACGTGGCGGCGCCACGGGTATTGAGCGAGCCCAGCGCCCCCAGCGAATCCTGCGGGTCGAGATTGCCCGACAGCGCACCGATGAAGCCGGCGAACGCATTGACGAACCCGGCCACCAGTGGACGCAGCGGCGAGCCCGCCGGCAGCGTGTTGTTGACGCCGTCGGCCACCGGCGAGCCCAGGTTGGGCGTGCCGGTCATGGTGACCGAGGCCACCAGGTCCGGGCGCACCGACGCCACGTAGCGGATGGTCTGCCCGCCGTGGCTGTGGCCGAGCAGGTTGAACCTGGATTGGCCGGTGATCGCACGCAGGCGATCCAGGTCGCGGATCAGCTGTTCGCCGCGGACTTCGCTGGAATTGGCGGCGGACACGCTGGCGGTGTAGACCCTGGCGCCACCGGCCCTCAGCTCGTCGCCGATGCCGTACCAGTAGTCGTAGACGCCAAGCACCGAATCGAAACCGAACAGACCGTGGACCAGCACGATCGGGTATCGGGTTTGGGTATACCCGGACTGCGCCTGCGCAGGCAGGGCAGCGAGTGCGAGCAGCACGAACGAGAACGCGAGACCGATGAATCCACGACGCATGACTCCCTCCAGTTGGACGCAAGTGGAACCGCAAAGCGGCGACGGTGTCGCGGCGTTCCCCCTGAGCGCTCCTGCGCGGACGGTACGCCACCGTATGGCCGGGGCCGACGTTAGCAGAGCTTTCGCGAAGGGCTGTTGTGCGGAGCAGCATGCGTGAGCTGCGGTTCGCAAGTGTTTGATTCGAAGTGGGGAGGTTGCATGGCTGGAACGGAAGCCCGGGCGTGAGGGCATGCTGTGTCGACCGGCGACCCAGCGCATCCCGTGAACGACGACACATCAGGGCGCGCCTCGGGGCGGCGGCGTGTGCGGATGATGGACTTATCCGGTGAAGTACCAGAGCCTTTACAGGGCGGGCTCAAGCCCGCCATTGCAGCACACGACATTCTGCAAGCATTCGAACGCGCATCTCGGAGTTGTATCGCTTCTCGCAAATCGCGACTTCGTCCCGGCGGGCTAGAGCCCGCCCTACGTCGCTACGGCAATCATCACGCACACCCCTCATCACGGCATGTCGATGGACGATTCCGATAGCAGAGCTTTTGTAGGGCGGGCTCAAGCCCGCCATTGCAGTACATGATGTTCTGCACGCAGTCGAATGCGCATCTCGGAGTTGTATGGCTTCTTGCAGATCGCGACTTCGTTCCGGCGGGCTTGAGCCCGCCCTACGCCGCTGAGCACGGTGCGACGTCGCCGCCGCGCCGTCATGCGCGGGTCATGGCCTTATGGCGTTAAATGCTTGCCGATCGAATCCCGGTCAATTTCATCAATGACCTTCTGGATCCATGCATCCTTATCCTCAGATCGCATGAGCTTTTCTTCGGCTTCAGTCCGTGACTGCAAGTAGAAATCAAGATACGCGAAGCCGACCAGATCCGCAGCCGCCATCAAGTCATCGATCGATTGGTCGCATTCATACAAAAAATCGAATTGATGTGCCCAGAAACCTTGCTCCGTTCGAGAAATGACACGAATTTCACCCGGCGTCTCGATGTAATACTCGACGAACTCCAGCCCATCAGTCTTGCAATGAATGCCGCAGACAGTACCGCTGTAATCCCACAACGGAAGAAACTGACGCCCCTCAGGCACCCAAGCTCCATGATAGGAATAGAAAGGAGGCCCCTGACAAGAAACAGAGAAAACCTGATGTACTGTTTCTCCCAACGAAAGCCGACACAAAGATTCCGAAAGGCCCAACTGGTGTAACTCGGAAATACGAAGTGCTTCAGGCACGACTGTCATGGTGAATAACGCTCCATTCAATGCTCTGCCGATCCAGACCCTTGACGGGCAGGCTGAGGGCTCTGCACGCAGCAATTGTCAATCAACCGGGTGGCTAGATTGATAACCAGTCTAAGGCCCTAGCTTCGCCCCCGCCAATCGTGAATGAATTGAACAGCGACTCCCACACGTAGCCATCGCTTGCCACCAACGTGCAGTCCGTTTCCCGGACGCACTGATGAAGGTAGGCGACCGGGTCATCGAGAACCGGAACATCCAGTGCCGCCAGGAGTCGTGCCTTCGCATCGGGCAGCTCCGGCATGTCTTCACTGTGATCAGCCTCAAGAACAGTCGAGGCACGACGCATCTGGGCTAGATCGCCATTGCCTGAGAAGTGAAGCACATCCCTCCAGAACGGCAGTTGGAGATGCAATGCCACGGCCTCACCGAGATTGTTGGCGATCTTGCCCGCCTGGCCCTCGGATGTGGCATGCAGCACGGGCAGATGATCCGGCGAACCTTCGCCGTAGGCGAGGAACACGCCGCCAGTACCGTCGCCCGCCAGTACGTGGAACGTCATCGATGGGCTGAACGTGAATCCCAAGCGATCGGCGTCAACCCGATCGAGATCGAAGTCATAGGGCCAGGCCAGGTCATCGATGACCTGCGCACTCGCTTTGAGTTCTGCCAGACGGATCATGCAAACAGGTGGCCGGGTCGATGGCCTAGCCTACGGCCCTGACCCTCGAAGGGGCAACGATGCCGGTCGAAGCGCCGACGTTGCCCCAATCGGGTGCAGCGTTGCCGGTCAGAAGGCCGACGCTGCCCTTCGCAGGGCCATCGTTGCCGGTCGAAGGGGCAGCGATGGCGAGAAAAGCGCCGGCCTTGCGCCTGTGACGGCGCAAGCCTGCCGCTCGAAGCGCCGACGCTGCCGGTTGCACGGCCGGCGTTGCCACTGGAAGGGCCATGCATGCCCCAAGTTGGTGCAACGTCGGCGGTTGAAAGGCCGACGCTGCCGGTTGAAGCCCCGACGATGCACCTCCGAGGGGCAGCGATGCCGGTGAAAGGGACATCGATGACGAAAAAAGCGCCATCGATGGCGGTCCGAGGGGCAACGTTGCCGGTCGCGTGGGCGCAATGGCGGCCGGGCGCAGCGTGAAGGTTTGCATAGGGTGCGGCTGGCCGCACCGGCTTTCGTACCGCCGCGACAAAAGCGCTACGCCGAGGCACACCCTATGACGGAATCCGGGCGCGGGAGCGACCCGCGCCCGGGTGGCGGTCACGCGGCTTCGACGTCCAGCGGCACCAGCCGATTGCAGTCGTCGTACTGCAGGCCGCAGACCATCGCGGCCATGCCGCGCAGTGCGGCTTGCGGGCTGGCGCCGCTGGCTTCGCACAGGGCGATGAACTGGGGCGGGACTTCGACGAGCAGGACATTGGACGGCTGGAACTTCTGCTGCGACTTGGACATGACGGCACTCCGTTTCGCCCGACGCCCGGAGTGGGCGCCGTTGGCAATTACGGATCGCATCGCGCGCAGGCGCGTCAAGGTTTGCGCAGCAACTCGCCTCGACCTTGACGCGCCGAGCACGGTGCGACAGTGGGACGACAACGGGAACACCTTTCGACACACTGTCCGCGCGGGCTTTGGCTTTCGTTACAACGCAGTACGACGAAACTTGTCCCAGTGCCGTCTTTTCAACATCGGGGCGCAATGCCGCGTCGGCGGAACCTTGAACCATGGGCCGCGGAGACCATAGGCGTCACTCAATGGGCCAATCTCGCAGCCAGTCACTTCCGGCTGGTTCAGGAGCCATGTCTGCACGTGACCCATGTCATCGTCAGTCGCAGAGACATTCGATTCACGCATGGCATATCCCTCAGCGAGGCCACCATATTGAAGATCCTGCCTTTCTATGGCCTCCAGGATGAAACGATCCCAGAAGGCGTTGTGCTCCTCGACCGTCAGCGAGTCGAGCAACGAAACGGACACGGGGAACCCCATGACCCTGAACTCGCCAACACGCAATTTCTTGCGGAGTCTTCTATTTCGGTTTGACGTCTCTTTGATCATGCGTCCAATTTTTCCAGATTATTGCGCAGCGTGGGACTTCAACCAGCAGGAAGTTGGACAGCCGGAGCTGCGGATTGTGCTTGACCATGTTGGCACTTCGCTTCGCGCGACGCCCGGAGTGGGCGCCATGGGCGATTCAGGGCCGCATCGCGCGCATGCGCGTCAAGGTTTGGTAGCCCGGGTAAGCGCAACGCGCGCACCCGGGACGAACGCACGCGAACTTCCGCGTGAACCCCGGGTGCGGCCTTCGGCCTTACCCGGGCTACAAAGCGCCACCCGGGCGCGGGAGCGATCCGCGCCCGGGTGGCGGTCACGCGGCTTCGACCTCCAGCGGCACCAGCCGATTGCACTCGTCGTACTGCAGGCCGCAGAGCATGGCGGCCATGCCGCGCAGCGCGGCTTGCGGGCTGGCGCCGCTGGCTTCGCACAGGGCGATGAACTGGGGCGGGACTTCGACGACCAGGACATTCGAAGCCGGGACGTTGTACGACTGGAACTGGGACTCGGACATGACGGCACTCCGTTTCGCCCGACGCCCGGAGTGGGCGCCGTTGGCGATTCAGAGCCGCATCGCGCGCAGGCGCGTCAAGGTTTGCGAAGCAATTCACCTCTACCTTGATGCGCCGAGCACGGTGCGAGGATGGGTCGACAACGGTGGACACCTTTAACCCAATCAAGCGACGACGCCCTTGTAGGATGGGTTGAGCGTAGCGATACCCATCATTGGCATCATGAAAAGCGATGGGTTCCGCGTAGCGGAACCCATCCTATCGCGCTACACCCTTTAAGAAAATTGATTTGCTTGAATTTCAGGCCAAAGCACTACGTTTGATCCAATTCGCTTCGTGGCCTTAACACCACCGTCCGAAGAAATTACAAATGCGATTGCATCCTCGTAGGAAGATACTAACCGGAACGCAGAACGATGGCGCGTTCCATAAGACTCGATGGACACGCGCTTTAATGTCGATGCATCTGGATTCGCGGCTAGCTGAACATTCTGCAGAGTTGGAGATTGGGCTGTTATTTCCCCGCCGAACCCGATGAGTCGCATTTTTGTTGTGAGGATCAGCGCGCCGTCGACTGATGAAAGCGAAGCTATGAAGCGCAGGCAATCAGAAAGGGACTCGCTATTCTCGAGTCGCCTCGACTCAAGTATTGAGATGCTTTGGTAGTCGTCTGTTGCAATCGGTCTCTGTGATTCCCATAAGGGGAAGTGCAGGGCGTAGTACTTGCTGTGTAGCTCCAAGCTTTGAACCATCAAGTTCCACGCAAAGTCATAATTGCATTGGTGCTTGATTGTGATTCTGTCTGTTAGTCGTGAATCATTGGGTGACAGATGGTCGGGAACAACGATGAGTGTGCCTCCATGCCCAAGCTCGCGTATGCCTGAAAGAATTCTCGAAAGGCACATGTCGTAGAAGCGGCTTGGGTAATCATCATCGTTTCCATCCTCGTCCCAAACCCTTTGCTCCAGTTCTTCAATGGCTTCTTTATATAGTAGTTCCCGTGCTGGCTGGAAATGCGAGCTGACCGGCCCCCGATGCAACGCCGACCCCATTGGCATATACACGGAACCGCTTCTCAACGAGAGAAGTGTGAATCCACCAGACGAGATGGTGAGCTCGCCGGGTCCTTGGCTGTAAATTGCGAAATTCTCTGGCGGAGGTTTTCCGATGTTTGATTCATGACGGGAGAAATTCCACCAATTGGCCCCCGTATCCAAGATGGCCCACACGCGCCATTCGCCCTTGACATAGTCAACACAAATCATGCTTCGTATTGCGTCCGCCGCTGGAGCGAGGCGTCGAAGCTCGGCAATCGTGAATTGGCGATCATTCGAAAATTCAGCTAAGCGCGAATTTTGACGACTAAGGCTTGTCGCCCCTCGCTTTTTTCCCTTGTCACGCGGCAAATAGACAATACGGAAAGTGAGTTTTCGG
This sequence comes from Lysobacteraceae bacterium, assembly GCA_036404915.1. Classification (GTDB taxonomy): domain Bacteria; phylum Pseudomonadota; class Gammaproteobacteria; order Xanthomonadales; family Xanthomonadaceae; genus Lysobacter_I. Next base: position 67,854 of record DASWYO010000048.1, on the reverse strand, counting down.
CCTTCTTCTCGAAGAAGACTGGTTTGATACGCCAGATCAAGTAGCTCTTTCAGCGCGTCATCATCAGGTAGGGAGGGGCGCGGACGGCTATGAAATCCGGTCGGCGCCTTCCAAGCGCTTTTGATCTGAGGAAGTAGATCGGGTGGGTAGATAATCGACATGTAGAGCCTAACGCCTGAGTTAAGCCGCCCCGTGGCGGGGCGGCGGACGCGTGCCAGCGTAGCGTATAGCACGTGGCCGACGCCACGACACGGGGTGGCTTGAATTGTTAGGGCTTTGGTGCCCGGCGGGCATTTAATTCAAATGGCAACACATACACGAACTTGACTAGCTCACGGATGAAGTCATTGAGTTGGCGTGAGTCTTCAGCAGAAACATCGTTTAGAGGGTCAAAGTGCGCTCCGACGTTGCCAATGAGTCGTACTTCTTTTGACCAGTCAGCAAGTGTTGCATGCAGTAATCCTTTGCTTGCAAGATTATTTAGGCGTTGAGCTAACGTGCCGGCCGTCTCACCTTTATCGACCGCAATAGCTTCCAATGTTCTCCGGGCCATGACGACAGCAGCCCGAGGGCAGTTTGCGGACAGTGCTTGTACTGCTTCATTAAAAGCAGACGCGATTGGTAAGGGGACTGCTTGATGCAAGCTGCTGCCAACGAGAGGCCACCAATGAAAGCCGCGCCAGGTTATTGCTCCACCGCCGTGGCTTTCAACAGACCTGCAGTCTCCTGTCCATTGTTCCTCAAGAACAGCAATACCTTGATTGCAATGCCGGCAGATTAAGACAGTAGATCGTTCAATGTAAGTTGGCGTGTTCGGCCCCCCTCGACCTGCGATGTAGCCGCCATCAAAAGTTAGAGGAAGTGAATGCACATAGTCAAAGCTTGACTGTTTTTCGCACCTTGGGCACAGGCCAGACGGACGCATCGAGTCAGGCAATCCTTCATTGCTTTCCGGCATCGGCTCACCACGTTTTCCTGTAGCTTTTTTCTTGCCGAACATGAATACCTCGATTGAAAATCCCTAACTACGATTAGACCCCAATCGGGGCATAACACCGAGGCTGCCACAGCCTCTCCAAGGTGGTCAATCGTCAAATCATCAGCCAAACAACAGGATAGGGGACGCCCTCTCTGCTCACGCAAGATGACGTTGCCCGCACATCTGGCCGATGCACCCCGATATCTTTTATCGCCACGAAGGCTGCGGTGATGTCGAAACGATGCAAACACTCTCTCGGTCCGGCAACTTTTCTACAGGACGGCAACATTTTCCTGCCGTTTCCCTGCAGTACGGATCGACGAAACAAGCCTTGACGCGCCCCAACCCCGACCGATTTCGGACCTGCATGCTTATAGCCAGCGATGATGGTCGCGGATAGGCGACGACGAGTGACCTGTCAGAGATGACAGTCTCGTTCACTTGCCCCAATTCCACACGCCGCCCCTCAAACCCTTCGCCTTCCTCCATACCTCGTACCCCACCCGCTCCACCATCGGCGGGTCCAAGCCCCGCCCCACATAACACCCGGATCGGCTTTCTATGCAATGCATGCCATCAAATGATCCCGATCTGATCCCGATCTGATTCCACCAAGCCAGTCCCGGCTTTCAAAAGCAGGTCCCTCCCCCGGCCTTCGCCGGGGCTGAAGGCAGCGCTCGGGATGACAAGAACCAGCCACCCACACCCCTGTCCGAAAACGGCCGGTCACGTCCGGCTCGCTGGTCTACGCTATCCCCATGACCACGGCCCACGACCACCACCCTGCCCTGCCGCCCCGCGAGGTCTGCCTGCGGGCGATGGCGGCGAAGGATCATCGGTTCGACGGGGTGTTCTTCATCGCGGTGCGCAGCACGGGGATCTATTGCCGGCCGGTGTGCCCGGCGCCGCCGCCGAAGCGGGAGAACATCACGTTCCATCCGAATGCGGCGTCGGCGACGGCGGCGGGGTATCGGCCGTGCCTGCGCTGCCGGCCGGAGCTGTCGCCGGATGCCTTCGCGCAGGTGCGCGAGGACAGCGTGCGGCGGGCGCTGGCCTTGATCGCGGAGGGCGCGCTGCAGGACGAGAGCGTGGATGCGCTGGCGGCGCGGGTGGGCCTGAGCGCGCGGCAGCTGCAGCGGGTGTTCGTGGCCCAGGTGGGCGCGACGCCGCATGCGGTGCACGCGACGCGGCGCCTGCTGCTGGCGAAACAGCTGCTGACCGAAACCGCGCTGCCGGTGACCGACGTAGCGCTGGCCTCGGGCTACAACAGCATCCGCCGTTTCAACGCCGCGTTCCTGGAAGGCTGCGGCATGGCGCCGGGGGCGATCCGCCGGCAGAAATCCGCCGAGGCCCTGCCGCTGGGCACGCTGCGGCTGCGCCTGGGCTATCGGCCGCCCTTGGACTTCCCGCTGCTGCTCGCGTTCATCGCGAAGCGCGCGATCCCGGGCATCGAGCACGTGGGTGCGGATCGCTACGAGCGTGCGATACCCAATCCCGGTACAGGCGCGGATGGCAGCGCGGGCTGGATCCGCGTGCGTGCGATCGAGGGCAAGCCGGAACTGTCGCTGGAGATCGGCGGCGTGGCGCCGCAGGCCATTCCCGATGTGGTGCGGCGCGTGCGGCGCCTGTTCGATCTCGACGCGGATCCGCGCGCGATCCACGACACGCTGGCGCAGGATCCGCTGCTCGCACGCGCGCTCGACCTGCATCCCGGCCTGCGCGTGCCCTGCGGCTGGGAGGGCTTCGAGCTGGCGGTGCGCGCGGTGCTGGGCCAGCAGATCAGCGTGGCCGGTGCGACCACCTTCGCGCGACGCATCGTCGAACGCTGGGGCACGCCGCTGCGCATGCCGGCCGATGCGCCGGAGGGACTGGATCGCGCGTTCCCGTCGCCGGAGACGCTGCGCGATGCGACGCTGGAAGACGTGGGCCTGCCGAAGGCGCGAGCGGCGACGATCCGCACGGTGTCCGCCGCCGTCGCCGAGGGCCGGCTGTCGTTCGCGGGCGGGCAGCGGCTGGAGGACTTCGTCGAACGCGCGGTCGCGCTGCCGGGCATCGGCCCGTGGACGGCGCAGTACATCGCGATGCGCGGCATGGCGATGCCCGATGCCTTCCCCGCCGGCGACCTGGTGCTGCAACAGCGCCTCGGCGTGGCGCAGGGCGTGCCGCGATTGACCGAGCGCACGACCGAGGCGCGCTCGCAGGCGTGGCGCCCGTGGCGCGCGTACGCGGTGCTGCACCTGTGGCATCTTCCCGCCGACGCTGCCGCGAGTGACGCTGCATGAGCACCTTGTACATGGAGACGCTGGACACGCCGATCGGCACGCTGGTGCTGGCCGCCGATGCCGAGGGCCTGCGCCACATCGAATTCCCGAGCAACCGGCATCCTGTGAGTCGTGAAAGCTGGGTGCCGGGTGCGGAAGGCACCGCGGCGGACATCCTCGCGATGACATCGCAACAGCTGCGCGAATACTTCGACGGCGCGCGTCGCGATTTCGAGCTGCCGCTGGCACCGCGCGGTACGGACTTCCAGATCGAGGTCTGGCGGACGCTGGCGACGATTCCGTTCGGCGCGACCTGGAGTTATGGCGCGCTGGCGCGGGCGATCGGCAAGCCCGATGCGATGCGCGCGGTCGGCGCGGCGAATGGCCGCAATCCGTTGCCGATCGTGCTGCCCTGCCATCGGGTGATCGGCGCGGATGGCAGCCTCACGGGATTCGGTGGTGGCTTGCCGATCAAGGAAGCGCTGCTGCGGCTGGAGGGGGCGTTGCCGGTGTCGGCTCGGACGCCGGGCTTGTTCGACTGAGGCATCCAGAGAGATACGAGCGCATCGCAGGCACGTCATCCTCGCGCAAGCGAGGACCCAGACATCAGCCGCGTTCAAGCATGGGTCCTCGCTTGCGCGAGGATGACGGTGATGTTCTGTCGCGCATGTCACCCAGCATGCGGCGTTTGCGTCCGGCACCGCCACGCCGCAAGCACGACTCTGCGCCATCCGCAGATCCGCGAAGACCCAAAACGAAACGCCCGGCGCGAGGCCGGGCGTTCGATGCATTCGGTAAGGATTGAATCAGCGCATCGAGGTATCGAGGCTGCGCAGGGCGTCGGCGATGTCGACGTGGCCGGTGCTGTCGAGGTCGCGGCGAGTGTAGACCTTGCCGGAGGACGCGACGCAGCGCTGCGGCTTGCCTTCCTTTTCGGCGCGTTCGTTGCGGGCGGCGACGATGCGCGAACCGGTGCTGCGGATGCAGGTGCGGGAACGGAGGTCGCGGTCGTCCTGATCGGCCTGGCCAGTGACGACCATGTCGGGCGTCTGGGCCTGCGTGGAGGCTTCGACCGTCGCGGTCTGCGCGGAAGCGGCGGCGGACGCGAGCAGGAGGGCGAGGGATGCGGACGCGATGGCGGCGGAACGGATCATGACGGCGGCTCCTGGCGGGGGTGGCACGGACAGTGGCGACACCATAGCGCGGTGCCGGGCGGCGTGCATGAATACGCCGGGCGGGGTTCAGCGGGCGCTTCGGTCAGCCCTGCGGGCAGCTCTCGCGCCGCCCGGCCCGGAACCCGCGCACCTCCTCCGGGGTGGCCGGCCGCGCCTCGTCGCCGTCGTCGAACAGCACGCGCCACGTGCCGTCCTCGCCGCGCCGCCAGACCGAACGGAACCGGCCCAGCCGGTAGGCGGCCTGCGGCGTGCCGGGTTCGGTGATCACCAGCGCCGGGCCTTCCGACCAGGCAATGCCGTCGACACCGCCGACGGTGGTCCGGGTCGGGTACCACTCGATGGTCACCTGTTTGCCTTCGATGATCCGGCGCCAGCGTTCGACGATGGCATCGCGGCCACGGCTGCGGGCATCGCCGCCGGCACCGAAGACCGCGCCGGGCTCGATGTGCGCGGCGAAGGCCTCGGCATCGTGGCGGGCGACGGTGTCGGCGAAGCTCAGCTCGCGGGTCCAGACCGCGCATTCCTCGATGGAAAAGCCGCCCGCATGCGATGGTGCCGCCTGCAGGGCCGGGACGACGATGGCCAGGACGGCCCACACCCTTGTGCGCTTCATGCCTGCACCTCCTGGTGCGCATCAACTGACGCGGATCGGACGTTATGATCGGCGAATGCCTGTCGATTCCATCTTGCGCGCCTTGGCGGCGTCCCTTGCCTTGATCGGCGCCCGGCGGGCCGCCCCGCTCGTCCTTGCCACCCTGCTGCTGTCCGCCTGTGCGAGCGCGCCACGCACGGCCACGCCCGATCCGGAACCCGCCTCGCGCTACGTGATCCTGGTCTCGATCGATGGCCTGCCCGCTTCGATGCTGGGCGACGGCACGCTGCCCACGCTCGACGCCCTGTCTGCGGAAGGCGTGCATGCCCGGTGGCTGACGCCGAGCTATCCCACGCTGACCTTCCCGAACCACTACACCCTCGTCACCGGCCTGCGGCCCGATCGCCACGGCATCGTGCACAACAACATGCGCGACGTGGCGTTGGGCGTGTTCATTTCGAAGGAGGCCGGCGCGAAGGATGGCCGCTGGTGGGGCGGCGAGCCGATCTGGGCCACGCTGCAGCGCCAGGGCGGGATCGCCGCGACGATGTTCTGGCCGGGGTCGGAGGCGGATATCGCCGGGCAGCGACCGAGGCATTACGTGCCATTCGACCGGGCGCTGTCGCCCGACGCGCGGGTGGACCGCGTGCTGGACTGGCTGGACCTGCCGGCAAACGCGCGACCGCAACTGCTCACGCTGTACTTCGAGCAGTACGACGTCGCCGCGCACGAGCACGGCACGTTGGCGCCGCAATCGCTGCGCGAGTTGCACGGGATCGACCGCGCACTGGCGCGACTGCGCGCCGGACTGCACGCGCGCGGGCTGGACGAACGCACCGATCTGATCGTGCTGTCCGACCACGGCATGGCCGACGTGCCGCGCACGCAGCTGCGCCTGCTCGACGACAGGCTCGAAAACCCGCCCGACGCCTCCAGCTACGACGTGATCTGGTGGGGATCGTTCACCGGCATCCAGCCGAAGCCGGGGCATGAAAGGGAGGTCGAGCGCGCCTTCGTCGGCCGCCACGACGTCTACGCCTGCTGGCGCAAGGGCGAACTGCCGGCGCAGTGGCGCTACGGCACGCATCCGCGCATCCCCGCGATCCTGTGCCAGTCCGACACGGGCTGGCGCGTGCAGGCACGCCGGCACACCGCATGGCCGAACCCGGTGAAAGGCGAACACGGCTTCACGCCGGAAGCGCCGGAGATGCGCGCGGTGTTCGTCGCCGCCGGGCCTTCGTTCAAGCGCGGCACCACCTTGCCCGCGTTCGATAACGTCGACGTCTATCCGCTGCTCGCGCACCTGCTGGGCATCGAACCGGCACCGAACGACGGCACGCTGGCATCGACGCGCGATGCGCTGAAGTGACGCAAGCGAAGCGTCACATCCCCCTGAAACGATGCAGGAACGCCGCGCTGACCGGCAGCGCGTCCTGACGCCCGCGCAGCGTCAGCACGCTCTTGCCCAGTTCGTCCCTGCGCACGCGGTCGATCGCCGACACGCGCACCACGGTGCCGCGATGCACCTGCCAGAACGTCTCGGGATCGAGGCCGGCGAGGATGTCCTTGATCGGCGTGCGGATGATCGCCTCGCCGTCGGCGGTGACCACGCGCACGTACTTGTCCTGCGCCTGGAAATACAGCACTTCGTCGATGCCGAGCATGCGCACGCTGTCGCCGACCGCGGCGCTGATCCAGCGGATCAGGCGCGAACCGGCGGGTTTGAGCCGGGCCTCCAGCGCATCGACTTCGGCGGCGGCATCGTCGCCGCCGCGCGTCGCCATGCGTTCGCGCAGGCGCGCGATGGCGCGGCCCAGGCGCTCCGGCTGGATCGGCTTGAGCAGGTAATCGGCGGCGCCGGCCTCGAAGGCACGCACCGCGTATTCGTCGTAGGCGGTGGTGAACACGACCTGCGCCTTCGCGGCGATGGCCGCGCGCGCCACGTCGAGGCCGGTCACGCCCGGCATGCGGATGTCGAGGAAGCACACATCGGGTCGATGCCCGGCGATGGCTTCCATCGCGGCGATGCCGTCCTCGCACTCGGCCACGATCTCGAGCTCCGGCCAGACGATGCCCAGCATCGCGCGCAGCGCATCGCGCAGCGGCTTTTCGTCTTCGGCGATGATCGCGATCATGCGGCGACCTCCGCGAGCGGCACGACCATCTCGGCGCGCACGCCGCCCGCCGGCTGGTTGCGCAGGTCGAACGTGGCGCGCCCGTCGAACAGGGTGTCGAGCTGCGCGCGCACGTTCGCCAGGCCCAGGCCGCCACCCACGCCGAGCTGCAGCCCGACGCCATCGTCGATCACGCTCACGCGCAGGCGCTCGCCCTCGCTCACGGCGGAAATCGTGACCAGCCCGGGGCCTCGCTTGGGCTCGATGCCGTGCTTGATCGCGTTCTCGGCCAGGGTGATGAGCAGCATCGGCGGGAACGGCAATGCGCGAAGCGCGGTGTCAGCCTCGATGGCGTAACGCAGGCGGCCCGCCGTGCGCAGGCGCATGACTTCCAGGTAGTTCGCGCACAGGTCCAGCTGCTGCCCCAGCGTCGATGTTGAACGCTCGCTGTCGCGCAGCTTCGGGATGCTCGCGCGCAGGTATTCGACCAACGCGTCCAGCGTCGCTTCGGACTGGTCGGGCGCCTGCCGGATCAGCGCGCGGATCGATGCCAGCGTGTTGAACAGGAAGTGCGGTTCGACCTGGGCCTGCAGCACGCTCAGGCGCAGGTCCGCCTGCAGTTTCTGGTTGCGCAGCCGCTCTTCCTTGCGCAGCCCGTTGACGTAGTGCCAGCGCTGCCGTTCCGCGAAATACGCCGGGATGGCCCAGCCGCCGCCGAGCAGGCCGAAGAAGATCAGGCTGGTCAGGTAGGAGTAGAAGGTCAGGGATGACCGCAGCACGGCGGACATGGCATGCGATTGCGGGAACGGTTTCATGATCTCGAAACAGATCTCGCGCAGCCACAGGTCGATGCCGCGCCCCGCGACCGCGAAGACGATGATCGCGACCACGATCAGCAGGCCCATCGTCTTCTCGGCCAGACGCCGGTGGCGCACCAGGGCCGCCACGCCCGGCCCGAGGCTCAGGGACAGGACGCAGGACAGGAAGGTGAGGAACGCGACCAGGAACGCGGGGCGCGGGGCGCTCAGGTTGATCCACTGCGAAAACGTGGTCGCGAAGACCAGGACGAAGCACGCCAGCGTCACGGTCGCGGTGCGGCGCCACCACCATCCGAAACTGAAGACCGGATAGTCCTTGTAGCGCGTGAAGAGATTGTGCGTGCCGAACTTCAGATCGGTCGGCAGCGGGCGACGCGGGGAATAGTCGAGGGACACGGCGTGGCTCAAGGCTGGAACGGGAGGACGGACGACAGCGACGCATCCACCAGCGTCGACAGCAGGTCCCGGGGATCGATCTCCGCCCGGAAGCCGGAGGCATCATGCGCAAATCCGGCGCGGATGCCCAGCGCCGCCACTTCGGCATTCCAGATCGCGAGCGGACGCGCGGCGCGCACCGCCACCGTGCCCGAAAGCCGGCCCCAGCGCCCGTCGATGTCCACGTCGCCATCGAGCAGGACGGCGGCCTGCGCGCCAGCGACCGCCGTGCCGGCATCGGTCCGATGGTTGGAGGACGGCATCGCGAACGCCAGGAACAGCAGCGTGCCGAGGATGGTCGGATAGGTGAGGATGGCCATGAGGTCTTCGCAACGTCCGGGTTCGATGTGGAACCAGCTTGCCGGCGACGACGCAAGGCCGCCGGGGTTTGCGACGAAACCGGCCCTGGCGGCGACGAACGCCCGCTGCCCCGTGGTGGAGCGCCTGCCGGGGCGCCCAGCACCGCCCGGGCGCTGGCGGCTCGCGTCCACGGCGCCACCAACGACAACGGGCGCCCACTCGCATGGGCGCCCGTTGCGGTGTTGCGTGGCACGTCGACTCACGGCTCGGTCGAGAGCACCTTCGCCTGCGCGCTGGGCATGAAGACGGCCAGCACGAAATAGATCACGATGCCCGCGCCGTAGCAGAGCGCCAGCAGCACGAACAGCGCGCGCCACAGCCACGCCGGCCATGGCGTGTGCTCGCCCAGGCCACCGCAGATGCCGTCGCACTGACGGTCGGTGGACGATTTGCTGAGCATCTTCAGATCGATCGACATGGTTTGGATCTCCACAGGGTTCGAAAGCAGGCAGGGTCAGGGCTGCGCGTGCGACAGGGTCGGCTGGGCCGACGGCAGGAACAGTTCCGGCATGACGGCGGCGGTCATCGCGAGCACGGCGCAGACGATGGCCGCGCAGAGCAGCAGGCGCCATCGCCACGAGGGCTTCGGCAGCTGAGGCTCCGGCGCCGCCGCGATCGCGACATCGTCGCCGCGATCGCCGTGGGATGGATGGCCGGGTGTCTTCCGGCCCGGTGCCCTGCGGCCCGTCGTGTTCCGGTGATCGCCGCGCATCGCCTCGCGTTCGCCGGGACTCGAAGCCATCACTCAGTGCCTCGCGGTGTCGCAGGCGGAACACACGCGCTCGACGCGGTAGCCCTTCGCGCGGAGTTTCTCGACCACGCCATCCGCGCCCAGCAGGTGCATCGCACCGACCACCGCCAGGCTGTCGTCGCCACGGCCGTGCGCGTCCAGGCGCGCCTGCAGCTTCGGCACCCACTTGTCGTTGCGCACGACATTCACCACGCGATAGCTTTCGGGCGCGCCGGCAGCCATCACGCCGCGCAGGTCGCGATCCAGTGCTTCGACATCACCCGCTTTCCATCCGGCATGCATGGCCTGCATCAACTGCACGGTCTCCTTCGGGTTGTCGAAGAACCGTTCCAGTCCGCGAACCTGCTCGGCGTCGGGCTGCGCTTCGAACATGTCGATCTGGTCCTGCAGCGTTTCCAGCGCGATCAGCGACTTGCCGGCCTTCTTCGCCTCCCGGGTCAGGTGATGGTCCACGCCGGCCTGGGGATCGAAGCCCATGCCGATCATCACGCCCATCACCAGCTGCAGGTTGAGCGCCCACGGCTCGACGCCTTCGACTGCGGACACGGGCGTGCCTGTCTTGGCGAACATCGCTTCGAGCTTGGTCCAGGTCGCCGGCGGCAACACGCCACTGAGCTTGCGGCCATCCTCGAATGCGAAGCTCTGCTGCATCTTCGCCAGGTTCTCCGGCTTGGTCATGTCATCCATGTCCAGCTCGAAGATCACCGTCTTGGCATCGCGCAGCGCCGCATCCACGTCGGGCGACAGCGGATAGTCGCTCTTCTTCAGCACATGGATCGAGCCGAGCAGATAGAGGCTGTTGTCGCCATCGGACACCTTCCACAACAGCGGCACGTGCGCAGCGGGCGCGGCCGCGGATCCGGCCGGCGCATCGGCGACGGCGGCGAACGTCGGTACGGCGAACGCGGAGAGACCGCCCATCGCCAGCGTCGCGGCGACGGCCAGGGTCTTCAGGGACATGGATTCGAGGGGAAAAGCCTTGCGCTTCATGAAAGCATCCTTCGTCTTGATCCAACCGCACCATGCGGCGACAGACTCAGGATGATCCTGCGGCCGGCCCCCTGCCCGGCCTTGCGACGAAACCCCGCTGGCCGGGGATGAATCCGTTCCGGGCGCCGATCAGCCCGCCAGCAGCGCCTTCAGCGCGACGGCATACCGCGCGGCGATGGCCTCGCGGTCGACATGCCGGCCACCGCGCACGACTTCGCGACCGTCGACCTCGACGCGGTCGACGAGATTGCGATTGCCGCTGAACAGCCAGCGGTCGGCGATGTCCTGCGGCGTCGCACCGATGAGGTGCGGCGCATCGCCATCGAGGACGATGCGGTCCGTCGCCAGCACGGCATCGGCGAAGCCGCTGCTGCGCTCTGCGCTCGCGCGCACGCCGGCCAGCAGCACGTCGCCGACGCTGGGCATGACCTCGGTGGCGACGATGTTGCGGTGTTTCGTGACCAGCCGCTGGCCGTATTCCAGCCAGCGCAGTTCCTCGACCGGCGAGACCGAGATGTGCGAGTCGGAGCCCACGCCCCAGGCGCCACCGGCATCGAAGTAATCGCGCACCGGGAACAGGCCGTCGCCGAGGTTGGCTTCGGTGGTGGTGCAGATCGCGATGTTGGCGCCGCTGTCGGCCACGCGGACCACTTCATCGGTGTCGAGATGCGTGGCATGCACCAGGGTCCAGCGCGCGTCCACGTCGACATGATTGAGCAGCCATCGCACCGGGCGATCGCCGCGAATGGCGAGGCAGTCCTGCACTTCGCCGATCTGCTCGGCGATGTGGATGTGGATGCGGGCGTCGGCGGGCAGCGCGGCGAGCACGGCCGTCATCGCATCAGGTTGCACCGCACGCAGGCTGTGCAGGGCGCAGCCGACGCGCAGGGTGTCGTCCTGTTCGCGATGCAGGGTCTCGAACAACTTCAGATAGGCGTCGACGGTGTGGCCGAAGCGGCGCTGGCGTTCGTTGAGCGGGCGGGCGTCGAAGCCGCCGGTCATGTACAGCACAGGCAGCAGGGTCAGGCGGATGCCGGTGTCGCGCGCGGCGGCGATCAGGGCGCGCGACATCGTCGCCGGATCGTCGTAGGGGCGGCCGTCCGGCGCGTGATGCAGGTAATGGAATTCGCAGACCGTGGTGTAGCCGGCTTCCAGCATCTCGGCGTACAGCTGCGAAGCAACCGCATGCAGTTGGTCGGGATCGAAGCGCGCGGCCATGCGGTACATGGTCTCGCGCCAGGTCCAGAAGGAGTCCGTGGGGTTCGTCATGCGCTCGGCCAGGCCGGCCATGGCGCGCTGGAACGCATGCGAATGCTGGTTGACGATACCGGGCAGCTGCCAGCGGCCGTCGACGTGTGCGATCTGGGAGGTCATCGGCGGATTGTCGCATCGGGCTGGTCCCGCCCCAACCCTCCGTCCAATCCTCTCGCCGTCCCGACGCCTGCCAGCGCCGCCCGCTACACTCCCACTTTCCCCCGCCCGCCCGCCGCCATGCCCGCACTCTCCGGCCTCAAGGTCCTCGAACTCGCCCGCGTGCTCGCGGGGCCGTGGTGCGGGATGACCCTCGCCGACCTCGGCGCCGAGGTGATCAAGATCGAGCCGCTGGAGGGCGACGACACCCGGGGCTACGGTCCGCCCTTCCTCGGCGAGGGCGAGACCCGGCTGTCGGCCTATTTCGCCAGCTGCAACCGCGGCAAGCGCTCGATCGCGATGGACCTGCGCCATCCCGACGCGCGCCCGCTGCTGGAGGCGCTGATCCGCGACGCCGACGTGCTGATCGAGAACTTCCGCACCGGTGTCGCCGAATCGCTGGGCCTGGACGAGGCGACCCTGCGCGCGCTCAACCCGCGCCTGATCCTCTGTGCGATCTCCGGCTACGGCCGCACCGGTCCCGGCGCGCTGCGACCGGGCTACGACTTCGCGGTGCAGGCCGAATCTGGCCTGATGTCGATCACCGGCCCAGCCGATGGGCCGGCGAGCAAGGTCGGCGTCGCCTCGGTCGACCTCACGACCGGGCTCAACGCCACCATCGCGATCCTCGCCGCCCTGCACCAGCGGAACACCACCGGCGAAGGCCAGCGCATCGAACTCAGCCTGTTCGACGTGCAGGTGCAGGCGCTCGCGAACGTATCGAGCAGCGTGCTGTTCACCGGCCAGGATGCGAAGCGCTACGGCAACGCGCACGCCAGCATCGTGCCCTACCAGACCTTCGACGCCGCCGACGGCGCGTTCGCGCTGGCCTGCGGCAGCGACGCGCTGTGGCAACGGCTGTGCGGCCTGATCGGCCGCGACGACTGGCGCGACGATCCGCGCTGCATCACGAATGCGACGCGGGTGCAGCATCGCGACTGGCTGATCCCGGAACTCGAACGCCTGTTCGCTACCGACACCGTCGCCGCCTGGCTGGCACGCTTCGAGACCGCCGGCATTCCCGCCGGGCCGGTGAATTCCGTTCGCGATGCCCTGCACGGCGAGCTCGCCACCGCGCGCGGCCTGCGCATCGAAGCCGACGGCGTGCCGATGGTCGCCAGCCCGCTGCGGATGAGCGCCTCGCCGATGACCGATCCCGTCCGCCCGCCGCATCTGGGCGAGCACACCGATGCGATCTGCGCGGGGCTTGGGTTCGATGGGGATGCGCTGCGCGCGAACGGTGCGGTGCGATGATGGACACCGGCGCCTGTAGAGCGGAGCTCGCTCCGCTCGTTCTTTCCAGACATGCAGCGGAGCAAGCTCCGCTCTACAAAAGCATGTCGCAGCTGACGACACGATGCCCATGAACGACACATTTTCCTTCGACGGCCTGCTTCTCGGCGCGAACCTCGCCACACTCGACGGCGACGGTTACGGCGTCATCGAGGACGGCGCGCTCGGCTGGCGCGATGGGCTGCTGACGTTCGTCGGCCCGCGTTCCGCATTGCCCGCCGATGCCGAAGCGCAGGCCGGCGAAGTCATCGAGACCGATGGCGGCTGGATCACGCCCGCGCTGGTCGATTGCCACACCCATGTGGTCTTCGCCGGCGACCGCGCACACGAGTTCGAACTGCGCCTGCAGGGCGCGAGCTACGAGGAGATCGCGCGCGCCGGCGGCGGGATCCTGTCGACCGTGCGCGCGGTGCGCGCCGCCAGCGAGGACGAACTCCTCGCGCAATCCCTGCCGCGCGCAGCGGCTTTGCTGCGTGACGGCGTGGCCACGCTGGAGATCAAGTCCGGCTACGGCCTGGACGTCGAGAACGAGCGCAAGATGCTGCGCGTCGCCCGCCGCATCGGCGAGACGCTCGGGATCACGGTGCAAACCACCTATCTCGCCGCGCACGCGCTGTCGCCGGAGTTCACCGGCCGCGCCGATGACTACATCGACGCCGTGGTGGACTGGCTGCCGAGGCTGCACAGCGAAGACCTGGTCGATGCCGTCGATGCGTTCTGCGAAGGCATCGGCTTCTCGCCCGCGCAGACGCGGCGCGTGTTCGAGGCCGCGCGCGCGCTCGACCTGCCGGTGAAACTGCATGCCGACCAGCTCAGCGACCTCGGCGGCGCAGCGCTTGCAGCGGAATTCGGCGGCCTGTCCGCCGACCATGTCGAATACACGAACGAGGATGCGGTGCGCGCGATGGCCGCGTCCGGCACGGTTGCGGTGCTGCTGCCCGGTGCCTTCCACTGCCTGCGCGAAACGAAACTGCCGCCACTGGCTGCGTTCCGCGCCCACGGCGTGCCGATGGCCGTGGCCACCGACTGCAACCCCGGTACAGCGCCGGTGCTGTCGCTGCGCGAGGCGATGTCGCTGGCCTGCACGCATTTCCGGCTGACGCCGGAGGAAGCCCTGCGCGGCGCGACCACGCATGCCGCGCGCGCGCTGGGCCTGCACGATCGCGGCGTGCTGCGCGTCGGCCTGCGCGCGGACCTTGCGCTGTGGAACATCCGTCGCCCGGCCGAGCTGTGCTATTGGCTCGGCGGCGACCTCTCGCGCGGGGTCTGGTCGGCGGGCGAACGGCGCTGAGCCGTCCGCCCGCGTTCGCATCTGCGCAGGATGTCGATCAGGCAGCCGTCGATCAGGGCTTCGCGGCGGCGATGTCGTCGGCCGTGATCACCTTCGTCGGCTGGCCTTTTTCGTCCAGGAACATGATCGCGCCCTCGCCCGCAGGCGTGACCTTGATCGCCAGTCGCGGCTTGCCGCTGGCGTCGCCCAGATGCAGCACTGCGTCGCCGGACGGCGTCTTGCCGACGTAGAGGCGACGCGTGATCGCCTGCGGCCCTTCGCCCTGCTTCTGCTCGCCGCCGAACACCGGGTGTTTCGTCCCGTCGATCACGTCGTTCACGGTCAGGCCCGCGAAATGGCGCCCGCCCTGGTCCAGCCCCATCAACTGCAGCTGCTGGTCCTGCCGGTAGCGGTCGAAGGTCAGGCTCACGCCGCTGCTGACCTTGCCGTCGGCGCCCTGCTTGCCCGCGAAGATCAGGCCACCGTTCTCGCTGCCCTCGTCATCGAAGAACAACACGCCGGCCTGGGTGCGCGGATGCGGGTATTCCTTGCCGGCGATGATGGCGCCGGGGAACCGGCCGTTGCTCGACAGCACCATGCGCAGCGTGCCATCGGGCTCGCGAATGTTGATGCGCTGGACGTCGAGGGTATCGAACTTCGCCGGTGCGCCGGAACGCGCGCCGGTCAGCATGACCGCGACGAGGGCGACGGTGAGCACGCCGGCATAGGCGCCGAGGATCTTTTCGGAACGAGTGAACATCCAGTCTCCATGAGGTCGAGGGCAGGGGATCGTGTAGTGTGCCGAATCGGAAAGCCCTGCGGGAGCAGGACACGCGGCGCCACTTCCCGCCCGCCCTGCTTCACGGGACAATCCCTCGAACCAGACAGGCCCGGAGGGCCCATGCGCACGACACTCGCCCCGGTCTTCTCCGTGCCGCTCCTCGGCCTTGCGCTGCTCTCCGCGACGACACACGCGGCCGACGCCACGCCCGCTGCGCGCAAGCTCGCGCAGGACGCGGTGATCGTCGACACCCACATCGATTCGCCGACCGAACTGATGAAACAGTGGAAGGACCTCGGCGAGGCGCAGTCCGGCGAATTCGATTACCCCAAGGCGCGCGCCGGCGGCCTCGACGTGGCCTTCATGTCGATCTACACCTCGCCCGGCCAGGATGAAGATGGCAGCGCCTGGAACATCGCCAACCGGATGATCGACGCCGTGGACTCGCTGGCGCTGCGCCATCCCGACAAGTTCGCGATCCTGCGCTCGCCGCGCGACGTGGACCGCCTGCGCGCCAATGATCGCGTGCTGCTGCCGATGGGCATGGAGAACGGCGCGCCGATCGGCGACGACCTCAAGAAGCTCGAATTCTTCTTCCAGCGCGGCGTGCGCTACATCACCCTCGCCCACAGCGCCAACAACCGCATCGCCGACTCGTCCTATGCCATGGACAAGCGCTGGAAGGGCCTCAGCCCGTTCGGCCGCGAGGTCGTGAGCGAGATGAACCGGCTCGGCATGATGATCGATGTCTCGCACCTGTCCGACGACGCCGCACGGCAGGCCATCGACCTCAGCCGCGCGCCGGTGATCGCCAGCCACTCCGCGCTGCGCCATTTCACGCCCGGCTTCGAGCGCAACCTCAGCGACGACCTGGCCAAGGCCATCGCCGCGAAGGGCGGCGTGATCCAGATTCCGTTCGGCAATGCCTTCGTCGACCCGGCCTCCGCCGCGCAGACTCAGGCCTATTTCGCCGCCTATGCCGACTTCGAACGCGAGCGCGCCGCTGGCCGCACCACCAGGACCGTCGCCGAGTTCGATGCCGAATGGGACAAGACCCATCCGCCGCTGCCGGTCGGCATCGACGCCGTGCTCGACCAGATCGATTACGGCGTGAAGCTCCTCGGCATCGACCACATCGGCATCGGCTCGGATTTCGACGGCGTCGGCGGCGCGCTGCCGCAGGGCCTGAAGACCGTCGCCGACTTCCCGAACCTCGTCGCCGGCCTGCAGGCGCGCAAATACTCGGACGCCGACATCCGCAAGATCCTCGGCGGCAACCTGCTGCGCGCGTGGACGGCCATTGAGGCCGCCGCAGCGCGCTGATCCACGCACGGGACACACTCCAGGAGACATCGCATGAAGATCCTCGGCATTTCCGGCAGCCTGCGCGCCGGCTCCTTCAACACGGCGCTGCTGCGCGCGGCAGAAGCAAACGTCGCGGATGGCGTGACGCTCGACATCGCGACTCTCCACGGCATCCCGCTGTACGACGGCGATCTGGAACAACGCGAAGGCATTCCCGATGCGGTGGCCGCACTCAAGCAGCGCATCGTCGACAGCGATGCCGTGCTGCTGTCCACGCCGGAATACAACAACGGCATCCCGGGCGTGTTCAAGAACGCCATCGACTGGCTGTCGCGCCCGTCGGACGACATCGGCCGCATCTTCGGCGACCGGCCCTTCGCGGTGATCGGTGCATCGCCCGGCGGCTTCGGCACGATCCTCGCGCAGAACGCCTGGCTGCCGGTGCTGCGCACGCTCAAGGTGCGCTACTGGACCGGCGGACGCCTGCAGGTGTCGCGCGCCGGCAGCCTGTTCGATGCGCAAGGCCAGTTGACCGACGACGCCACGCGACGCGCGCTGGCCGACTTCGTCGCGGGTTTCGCTGCCTTCGCCGCGCGCTGACGCATCCCGCCCCGGTCTCGCGATCCGAGACTCGCACACGCGACAATCCCGCCCTTCACCCGACCTGACGCAACAAGGATCCCGCATGACCGTCAACGACACCCAGGCGCAGTACCACGGCAAGCCCGTCGTCGAATTCCGCATGGGCGACACCATCGCCGACCCGGCCTCGGTGCGCACCACTGCCTACCGGCTGACGCAGGACTACGATTCGCAAGAGAGCCAGCGCGATCTGCTCGACGCGTTCCTGGCCCAGGTCGACACCGCCGCGCTCGACAGCCTGATCATCGGTGCCTGGAGCGAAGCCCACGACGAGAGCCCGAAGGACTTCCTCGACGGCCTGATCGAACGCCGCGCCGAGCTGCCGGCACTGCGCCACGTGTTCATCGGCGACATAACCTACGAAGAGTGCGAGATCTCGTGGATCATCCAGGCCGACTACAACCCGTTCCTCGATGCCTTTCCGAAGCTGCAATCGCTGCGCGTGCGCGGCAGCACCAGCCTGGCACTGGCGCCGTTCACGCACGAGGCGCTGGAAAACTTCGCCATCGAATGCGGCGGCCTGCCCAGCGGGATCGTGAAGTCGATCGCCGCCTCGCGCTTGCCTGCGCTCAAGCGCATCGAGCTGTGGCTGGGCGACGACAACTACGGCTTCGATGGCGATCTCGCGCTGTACGCGCAGTTTCTGGAGGCGATCGACGCTTCGCGCCTGCAGCATCTGGGCCTGCGCAATGCACAGATCAGCGATGCGCTGGCGCTGCACCTGGCCGCGCAACCTTGGCTGGGCAAGCTCGACACGCTGGACCTGTCGATGGGCACCATCGGCGACGAGGGCGCGCAGGCGCTGTGCGACAGCCCGCACCTCGCCGGGCTGGGCACGCTCGACCTGAGCCACCACTACATCAGCGACGAAGTGCAGGCCAGGCTCAAGACGCTGCCGTGCAAGGTCGTGCTCGACGATCCGCAGGATGCCGACGACACCGACGGCGACCGCTACGTCGAGGTCGGCGAGTAAGCGATGTCGTCGCGCATGGTGCTGGTCGGCCAGTCTGGACAGCAGCCATCCGGGCAGCGCCGCACGCAGGCATTGCGCGCGGCACTGGCCCGGCGTGGCCTGCCGCCGCCGCAGGTGTTCGACTACGCCTCGGTACTGGCATCGCCTGACGATTTTCTCGATGCCGCGCGAGATGCCATCGCGGTGAAGCTCGATTCGCCCGGTGGCGGCGACGAGGCGCATGACGCCTTCGTGCGTCGCGGCGCATGGCGGGTCGACAGTACCCAGGTGCAAGCGCGTGCGCACGGCGAACTGGTCGATGGGCACCTGCGCTTCCTCGGTTTCGCCAATCTGCTGCAGTCGCTGGCCAGCGCCCTGCCCACCGCACGCTGGCTCAACGCACCGGACGACATCCTGCGCATGTGCGACAAGTGGCGCTGCCAGCAGGCACTGGAAGCGGCTGGCGTGCAGACGCCCGCGATGCTCGGCCTGATCGAAGACTATGACCACCTGCAATCGATGCTCGATGCCAGCGGGCAGGACCGTGTGTTCGTCAAGGCGCGCTACGGCTCGTCCGCTGCCGGCGTCGTGGCGTATCGACGGCATCGCGACGGCCGCGCCATCGCCAGCACCACGACCGAAGTGCAGCACGTCGACGGGCGGACACGCTTGTTCAACCGGCTTGACCTGCAGCGATACACCTGCCCCGCCGAGATCGCGGCGCTGGTAGACGCCCTCGCAGGCCAGGGCGCCTATGCCGAAGCCTGGGTCGCGAAACCACGCGCATCGAACGTGCACGCCGAGCATTTCGACCTGCGCGTGGTCGCCTGCAACGGCGAAGCACGACAGCGCGTGGCACGCCTGTCGAGTGGCCCGATGACCAACCTGCACCTGGGCAACCGGCGTGCAGATCTCCAGCTCCTGCTCGACGATGACGCGACCGCACGAATCGAGCGTGCGGTCGCCCAGGCTTCGACGGCGTTTCCGGACAGCCGATGCATCGGCTTCGACCTCGTGCCACTGCGCGACCGCTGCGTCTTCCTTGAAGCCAACGCTTTCGGCGACGACGTGCAGGATGTGACATGGCAAGGCCGCGATGCCTGCGACGACCAGGTCGCCTGGGCGTATTCGCTGCCGACAGCGGAGCATGCGTCGCTCGCAAGGCACCATGCGCATGTCTGAGAGCGCACGGATGTCAGCGCCGCTGGACATGCACGCCATCGTCGGCAGCCACGACGTGCTGTTCATCACCCTGGACACGCTGCGTTACGACGCCGCACAACGCTGTTTCCGGGAAGGCCGCCTGCCGGTACTGTCGCGCCACCTGCCAGCCGACGGCTGGGAACTGCGGCACACGCCGGCCAGCTTCACCTATGCCGCACATCAGGCCTTCTTCGCCGGCTTCCTGCCCACACCGGCGCGGCCGGGGCCGCATCCGCGCCTGTTCGCGCTGGCCTTCGCCGGCAGCGAGACCATCGATGCGAACACGTTCGTGTTCGAAGGCCATGCCGACATCGTGCACGGCTTCGCTTCACTCGGTTACCGCACGCTCTGCATCGGCGGCGTCGGTTTCTTCAACCTCGCCAATCCGCTCGGCCGTGCATTGCCCGGCCTGTTCGACGAAGCGCACTGGCAGCCCGGATTCGGCGTCACCGCACCCGACTCCACCGACGCGCAGGTCGCACTGGCCTGCGAACGCCTGCGCAGCGATGATCTGCGCGGCCAACGCTGCTTCACCTTCATCAACGTGTCTGCGCTGCACCAGCCGAACCGTCACTACCTGTCCGGCGCGAGCGACGACAGCCTCGACAGCCACTGCGCCGCGCTCGAATACGTCGACGGCGCGCTCGCGCCACTGTTCGCCTGCGCCGCCGCACGCGCGCCCACCTTCGTCATCGTCTGCTCCGACCACGGCACCGCCTACGGCGAGGATGGCTACCATGGCCACCGCATCGCCCACGATGTGGTGATGCACGTGCCCTACACCCACTTCCCGCTCACCCCGTGAACGCGATCGCCTCTCCTGCCCCGACCTCCATCGCGTCCAGCGCGCATCCGCTCGAAGCGCTGCTGCGCCTTCCGCCCTACCAGGCGTACTCGTATTCGTACCCGCACAAGACCGCCTACCGCGCGCTGGACGCTTCGCGCACGCTGCGCGAAGCGTGGGCAGACGAAGACCGGCGCGCGCTGTTCCTCTACGTACACATCCCGTTCTGCTCGTATCGCTGCGGCTTCTGCAACCTGTTCGCGCTGGCGCGGCCCGCCGACGACACCGTGACCCGCTATCTCGATCAGCTGGAAGCGCAGTTCGCCGCAACACTGGACGCGCTCGGCGACCACGCGTTCGCGCGTTTCGCCCTCGGCGGCGGCACGCCCAGCTACCTCGACGCATCGCAGCTGGATCGCCTGTTCGGCATGCTGCGCGCCGGCGGCGTCGACCTGCGCGCGATCCCGGCCGGCATGGAGGTGTCGCCGGAGACCGTCGATGCCGGAAAAATGGCGCTGTGTCGCGATGCCGGCATCGACCGCATCAGCATGGGCATCCAGAGTTTCAGCGAAGCGGAAGTCCGCGCACTGGTCAGGCCGCAGCAGCGCGATGTCGTCGAACGCGCGATCGATGCGATCCGCGCGCAGCACTTCCCGACGCTCAACCTCGACCTGATCTACGGCATCGAAGGCCAGACCGTCGACAGCTTCATCGCCTCGATCGACAGCGCGCTGGCGTTCGCGCCGGAAGAGCTCTATCTGTATCCGTTGTACGTCCGCCCACTCACCGGGCTGGGCCGCATCGCCGAGAGCGACGGCAAGCGGGACGGCATACGCCGCATCGCATTGCAGCCGGAACCGGTCGACGATCGCCTGGCGATGTATCGCGCCGGCCGCGATCGCCTGCTCGCGGCCGGCTACACGCAGGTGTCGATGCGCATGTTCCGCGCACCGCATGCACCCGCGACCGATGCTGGCCCGGCGTATTGCTGCCAGGACGACGGCATGGTCGGGATCGGCTGCGGGGCGCGCTCGTACACGCGCGGCCTGCATTACGCCAGCGAATACGGCGTGTCGCGGCGCGGCGTGGTCGACATCCTCGATCACTACCTGTCCCTGTCGCGCGAAGACTTCGCACGCGTCGATCACGGCATCGTGCTCGATGGCGACGAACAGCGGCGCCGGCATGCGATCCAGTCGTTGCTGGTCAAACCCGGACTGTCGCTGTCCGCCTGGCATGCACGCTTCGGCAGCGGGCTCTTCGACGACCTGCCGCAGTTGCGCGAACTCGAACCCGCCGGTCTCGCGCGGCTCGACGGCGATCTGCTCGCACTGAGCGATGAAGGTTTCGCGCGCGCGGACACGCTGGGTCCGTGGCTGATCTCGCCGACGGTCGCCGCGCGCATGGCCGATTACAGCCTGCGTTGACATGACCACGCCGCATGCCACCATCGCCGCGCTCGATGCCGATGCCCGCACGGCACCGGCACGCCACCTGTCGCTGCTGTATCGCGGCCGGCTCAGCAGCTGCAACTACGACTGCAGCTATTGCCCGTTCGCGAAGACCCGCGACAGCCGCGCGACGCTGCAGCGCGATGCCGCCGACCTGGCGCGCTTCGTCGACTGGGTGTCGCACCGCGAGCACGACGTGTCGATCCTGTTCACGCCCTGGGGCGAGGGACTGGTGCGCAGGCATTATCGCGACGCGATGACCCGGCTGAGCCACCTGCCGCACGTGCGCCGCGTCGCGATCCAGACCAACCTGTGCGTCGGCATGCGCTGGCTCGAGGATGTCGATCCGCGCAGTTTCGCGCTGTGGTGCACCTGGCACCCCAGCGAAGTGTCGCTGGAGGCCTTCGTTGCGCGCTGTCGCAAGCTGCACCAGCGCGGCATCCGCTTCAGCGTGGGCATGGTTGCGCTGCACAACCTGTTCGACGACATCGACCGCTTGCGCGCGGCGTTGCCGGACGACGTGCCGCTGTGGCTCAACGCCTACGATGTGCGCCCGCCGGATTACTACGACGATGCGGCCGTGGCGCGGCTGTCGCGCATCGATCCGCATTTCCGCTGGAGCCTGTCGCCGCCGCCCAGCTTCGGCGCGCCCTGCGCCACCGGCACGCGCGTGCTGTCGGTGAATGGCGATGGCGATGTGCGGCGCTGCCATTTCGTCGCCGAACCGCTGGGCAATCTCTACGACGGCAGTTTCGAGACGTACCTCGGGCCGCGTCCCTGCCCGAACCGGACCTGCGACTGCTTCATCGGCTACGTGCACCGCGAGGACCTGCCGTTCGCGACCGACTACGCCGGCGGCCAGCTCGAACGCGTGCCGGCGCGCGCCGCGTCCGCCGAGGCCTGAAACGCGAAAGCCCCGCCGAGGCGGGGCTTTGCGTGCGGTGCGTCGAGGGGCGATCAGCCCTTCGCGGCGACCTTCTTCACGGCGGTCTTCTTCGCGGCCGGCGCGGCCTTGACGACCTTCTTCACAGCAGCAGTGGCGGTGCCGGCAGCCTTCTTCGTGGCCTGCGGACGGGCGTTGCCGTAGCTGGAGTTGTAGCGCTTGCCTTTGGCGGTCTTGCGGTCGCCCTTGCCCATGTTGGAAATCCTCTAGAAATCGATTCTCTGGAAACCGGCCGTGAAAAGCGGCCGATCGTATGCGATGTGGAGTCGCGGCAGGGCCGCGAGGACGCGCATCCTACCACGCGGGGCCGATCCCCGCGCGCAGCATCGCTGCAGGCGCGGCTCAGGCCCGCGCGGCGGCGGCCGAGTGGGTCAGGCGCAGGTTGACCAGATGGGCCAGGGCCAGCAGCAGGCCGCCGAGGGTCATCACGATGGCGTGGATCATGGAGTGGTCGTGCAGCGGCGAGAACGCG
This sequence comes from Lysobacteraceae bacterium, assembly GCA_036404915.1. Lineage (GTDB taxonomy): Bacteria > Pseudomonadota > Gammaproteobacteria > Xanthomonadales > Xanthomonadaceae > Lysobacter_I. The sequence goes on along the minus strand of DASWYO010000048.1, from coordinate 44,873 downwards.
CCGACCCAGACCAGGATCAGGCCCGGCACCAGCAGTGCCCAGGCGTGGAAGGCGCGATGGCGGCGCCAGCCGAGGGTCAGCGTGGAGACGCCGAGCAGGCTCGCGAATACCACGAAGGCCTGGTCCAGGTCGATCCAGCCGCCCAATTCCAGCCCGAACGCGGGCGCCAGCGCGAGCAGCCAGGGCCACAGGGCGCAGTGGATCGCGCAGAGGAATGAGGCGGCGAAGCCGAGGCGATCGGCCTTGTGCAGGGTCATGGAGGGGGTTTGCATGACTTCCGGGGGGTGGTTTTTGTTTTGGAACATTATAACATTTCCACTTCGCCCAACAGTGTAACCCGTCCGCCATGGCCTTTCCGCAGTCCCGTCGCTCCATTCGTCGCCCGATGCCCCGCGCCCTGCGCAGCCCCCTGTTCCTCGCGCTCGCCTTGGCCCTGCCGGGCATGGCGATGGCCCAGGACAGCGGCCAGGATCCGCGCCACGACGAGGTGAAGGACCTTGACCGCGTCGTGGTCAGCGTCAGCCCGCTGCAGCGCAACGCCGAGGATCTGATCCGTCCGGTCGAAGTGCTCGGCGGCGAGGCCCTCGACAACGCCAAGGCGAATTCGCTGGGCGAAACCGTCGGCCGCCTCCCGGGCGTGCAGGCCTCGTACTTCGGCCCCGGCGTCGGCCGCCCGATCATCCGCGGCCTCGACGGCGCGCGCGTGCAGGTGCTGAGCGACGGCCTGAGCGCCGGCGACGTGTCGACAGTCAGCGTCGACCATGCGGTCAGCATCGAACCCTTCCTGGCCAACCAGATCGAGGTGCTGAAGGGCCCGGCGACCCTGCTCTACGGCAGCGGCGCGATCGGCGGCGCGGTGAACGTGGTCGAAGGCCGCGTGCCTTCTGCCGTCACCGCCGAGCCGCTGGAAGGTCGCGCCGAAGTCCGCTTCGGCACCGGCAACGACGAGAAGACCGCGATGGCGCGCATGGATGCCACGGCCGCCAACGGCAAGCTGGTCTTCCACATCGACGGCCTGCATCGCGAGACCGGCGACTACGACATCCCGGGCTTCGCCGAGCATGCCCACGACGGCGACGAGGACCACGAGCCCGGCGCGCGCGGCCGCCTGCCGAACAGCTTCGTGCGTACCGACGCCGGCGCCTTCGGCATGTCGTACGTCGGCGAGCGCGGGCACCTGGGCATGGCCGCCAGCCTGTTCAATACGCGCTACGGCATCCCGGGGCATGCGCACGCCCACGAGGACGACCACGGCGGCGGCGAGGAACACGGCGAAGAAAGCGTCAGCATCCGCATGGAACAGCGCCGCACCGAGCTGCGCGGTGGCCTGCGTGGCCTGGGCGTGTTCGACAGCCTGAACGTGAAGGTGTCGAACAGCGACTACACCCACACCGAATACGAAGGCGACGAAGTCGGCACCGTGTTCGAGAGCGACACCCTCGAAGCGCGCGCCGAACTGGTGCACCAGGACTGGGCCGGCTGGGATGGCGCGTTCGGCCTGCAGGCATCGCAGCGCGACTTCGTGGCGATCGGCGATGAAGCCTTCGTGCCGGCATCCAAGTCGCGCGACACCGGCCTGTTCTGGATCGGCGAACGCGAGTTCGGAGCGATCAAGCTGGAAGTCGGCGCGCGCTACGACCGCAACACCATCGATGTGGACCGCATCGAGGCGATCGGCCCGTCGCGCTCGTTCGATGCCACCAGCCTCTCGGCCGCGCTGCGCTGGAACCTCAGCGACGATGTCCACCTGTCCTTCGGCCTCGATCGCGCGCAGCGCTCGCCGACGGCCGAGGAACTGTATTCGTATGGCCTGCACGTGGCGACGAACAGCTTCGAGTTCGGCGACCCGACCCTGGACGTGGAAACCGCGAACCGCGTGGAAGCCGGCGTGCACTGGCATCGCGGCGGCTTGTCGCTGGGCGCATCGCTCTATCACGTCGGCTACGACGACTACGTCTATCTCGCCGACACCGGCGTGTCCGACGACGACATTCCGGCACGCGTCTGGACCCAGGCCGATGCGCGGTTCACCGGCGCCGAGTTCGACCTGAAGTGGACCTTCCTGGAAAACGCCGGCGGCGACTGGATGCTGCACGCGTTCGGCGACATCGTGCGCGGCCGGCTCACCGGATCGGGTACGCGCAGCGTGGCCTTCTCGGTGCCGCACGACGACCACACGCACGACTATTCGGCCGACATCGCGCTGAGCGGCGACCTGCCGCGCATCGCGCCCGCGCGCTTCGGCGCGGAACTGCGCTGGTCGAACACGCACTGGCGCGCCGGACTGGGCGCGGTGCACTACTTCGAGCAGGACCGCGTCGCCGAATTCGAGGAAAACACGGAGGGTTACACGCTGGTCAACGCCGACATCGCGTGGCACATCGACCGTGCGAACGGCAACGCCTGGGAACTGTTCCTCAACGCCAACAACCTGCTGGACGAGGAAGCGCGCCCGCACACCTCGTTCCTGAAGGATCTCGCGCCGCTGCCGGGACGCAACGTCTCGTTCGGCGTGCGGATGTTCTTCTGACGGTGCCCCCGCACGCACCGCGCGGCCGTTCACTCTCCCTGGCGGCCGCGCGGCGCGTGCAACTTGATGTTCGATCCCGCGTCAGCGCGGTTTCTTCTTCGCGGGTGCCTTGCCGCGCACGGGCCTGGGCTTGATTGCCTGCGCGGCGAGCAGTTTCCGGTTCGCGGCCACGCTCTGCGCGGCGGGGCGCTTGCCGAGCAGCGCGAAGTCGTTGCCCGCATCCTTGAGCGCGCGCTCCAGTTGCACCGCGATCGCGGCTTCCGCCGCCTTCAGGCTTTCGCCGATCAACTCCAGCGCGACACGATCGTGATCCTTCATGATCGCCTCGAGTTCGCGTTCGTTCCTCGGCAGCTTGTCGGCGAGCAGGTTGACCAGGCTCGCGAACACCGCGCGACGCATGTCGGCCACCGGCAGCAGGCTTTCGACGCCTTCCTTGCGTTGCGCCAGGCTGCGGCTGTCGAGCAGCGCCGCCAGTCCTGAGCCTTCGCCCAGCGTCGCGAGGATATCGTCGACGACCGAGGCCACCGTGCCGACGCCGAACTGGCCGTCGATCACGTCCTGCATCGTCCTGCCGATCTTCACGAGCGGATCCCACGGGCACGGATGCGGATGCGGCAGCTGCAATTCCAGCGCTTCCATGTCGAAGCGCGCGATCGCGGCGACCAGGAACGGCCAGCAGTAGCGGCGATTGCGCGGCGCCAGCCAGCGCACGGTGTTGCGGTAGTACGTCTGGATCTTCAGGTATTCCGGCGTCGGCACGCCGCCGGGCTTGAGGCCCTGGCGCGGCAGGCCCGTCAGCGGATCGTTGCCCGCGCCCGTGCCGTTGAGGTTGATGTTCACGAAGTGATGCCAGGTGGCATCGCAGACGATGCGGCCGACATGCGCAGGATCGCCGTCGTAGGCCGAGATCGCACCGAAGCTGCGCGGATACACCGGCGGCTTCAGGCTGTCGGTCACGAAGCGTCCGGCGGACATCGAGACTGCCGCGACGACCGGTGCGATGCGGCTGCCACCGGCGAGCGGCGCGGGCCATTCTTCGAAGGCCGAGAAATTGCCGGGACCGGGCGTCGGCGCCAGGCACTCGCTTTCGTGCGGATGGTCCGGCAGGACATCCACCGCGCCCGACGCGTGGCGCAGTACCGGATGCACCGCCCAGCTCGATGGCGACGTGTCCGGCCCGCCGTTGGAGAAGAACACCGGGTACATGCGCTGCGCGATCGCGTCGGCCTGGTCCTGGAATTCCTTGATGTTGTTGGTGCCCGGATCGATCACCGTGTCGAGCCGCTGCGGCGAACTCATCGGAATGCTCGACCAGTTGCGCATGTGGCGCACGCGCGGCAGGTGCGCGCCCATGCCGAAGCCGAGGCTGGAATGATCGCCGGTGGCGAAGACGCCGCCGCCGTCCTTCATGAATTTTTCGAGCTTGATCTGCTCGTCCGCATCCAGCGGCGTGCCGCTGATGCCGAACATCCAGATCTGGTCGTAGTTCGCGACCGTCACCGAAGTCGCCGCGGTGTGGAAGTTGAAACTGCCCGGAATCGTCGCGAACGCATCGCCCGTGCGATGCGCGGTGCTGATGGTGTGGCCGCCGGCCTGGATCACCGAGATGAACTCCGTGAGCCCGAAGTCGTCCGCCGGATTGAAGCCCAGGCCGCCGTCGGCCACGATCAGCACGCGCTGCGGGCAGGGATAGCGGAAGATGACGTCGACGAAGCGGTTCCTGTTGGTGAAGATGTCGCCTGGCATGTGTTGCTCCTTGTCACTCTCCGTCACGACGCCATCGCGCTGCAGGCCCAGGGGATGCGCAACATCGTGTCGGCGTGCCTGCATCGCAACCAACGCGCGCTTTCGACGGGATCGGACAGGCGCACGGCGAATCTCCCGGCATGGCCGGGAGTGCGTGATTCATGCGTTGAAGCGCGGCGTCCGGCTCAGCCGGCGCCGGCGCAGCGCGCGCAGAGGCCGTGGACTTCCAGCGTCTGCGCCTGCGGCACGAAACCCAGCGCGCGGGCGCGCGCATCCAGCGCGGCGACGATCTGCATGTCTTCCAGTTCCACCGCGCTGTGGCAGCGGTTGCAGATGAGGAACGGCACCGAGTGCTGCGCGGTGCTCGGGTGATGGCACGCGACGAAGGCGTTGACCGATTCGAGCTTGTGGATGAAGCCGTTGGCGAGCAGGAAATCGAGTGCGCGGTAGACGGTCGGCGGCGCGGCGGCACCGGCGCCGTCCTCGTCCGCTTCTCGGTCGGCGCGGAGGTGGTCGAGCAGGTCGTAGGCCTTGACCGGTTTGCCGTGGCCGGCGATCAGGCCGAGCACGCGCGCACGGATCGGCGTGAGGCGCAGGCCGCGCTCGCGACAGGCGTGCTCGACCGCCGCGATGAAGCCGGCGGCGTCGTGGACGTGGTGCGTCGGGTCGGTGCAGGTGTGCGGCATGCGTCGATGATGGCGCCGAGGGGGGCCGGACTCAAGGCCGGCCGACGTCATCAGGCCTGCGCGATCTTCGCCAGTGCGGCGTCGATGCGGGCCACGGCCTCGGCCTGCCCGGCCAGATGGACCGTGTGCGAGATGTCGGGACTGACCTGGGTGCCGGTGATCGCCACGCGCAGCGGCTGCGCGACCTTGCCCATGCCGATGCCCAGCGCCTCGGCGGTGGCGTGCAAGGCGGCGGACACGGTCTCGGCGGACCACGACGGCAGCGCGGCCAGGCGGTCACGGGCGTCGGCCAGCGGCGCAGCGGCCTCGGGCTTGAGGTGCTTGGCCACGGCGGCCTCGTCGTAGGTGGTCAGCGGACCGAACCACACCGCCGACTTCTCCGCCATCTCCTTCAGCGTCTGCGCGCGTTCGCGCAGGGCGATGACGAGGTCGACCGGCTTCGGGCCCTTCGCCAGATCGTAACCGGCCTTCTCCAGGTGCCAGACCAGGTGCTTCGCCACGTCTTCCGGCGCATCGCTCTTGAGGTACTGCTGGTTGAGCCAGCCGAGCTTGGCCATGTCCAGCCGCGAGGCGGCCGGGTTCACGTCGTGCAGCTCGAACAGCTTCACCATCTCCTCGATGCTGAAGATCTCCTGGTCGCCATGCGACCAGCCGAGACGGACGAGGTAGTTGAGCAGCGCGTGCGGCAGGTAGCCGGCATCGCGATAGCCCATCACGTCGGCCGCGCCGGTGCGCTTGGACAGCTTCGCGCCTTCCTGGTCGAGGATCATCGGCAGATGCGCGAAGTTCGGCACCGGGGCACCGAGCGCTTTGTAGATGTTGATCTGACGCGGCGTGTTGTTGACGTGGTCGTCGCCGCGCACGACATCGGTGATGCCCATGTCGAGATCGTCGACCACGACAGCGAAGTTGTAGGTCGGGTAGCCGTCGGCGCGGAAGATGACCAGGTCGTCGAGCTCGGTGTTGTCGAACTCGATGCGGCCCTTGACCTTGTCGTCCCACGCGACCTTGCCGTCGAGCGGATTCTTGAAGCGGATGACCCGGTTCGGGTCGTCGCGGAAGCCGGCATCGGCATCGCGATAGGCGCCGTTGTAGCGCGGTTTCTCCTTCGCGGCGAGTGCAGCTTCACGCACGGCCTGCAGTTCTTCCTTGGTCTCGTAGGCGTAGTACGCAGTGCCGGCGGCGACCATCTGCTCGGCGACTTCGCGGTAACGGTCGAGGCGCTGGGTCTGGTAGATCGGGCCTTCGTCGTAGTTCAGGCCCAGCCACTCCATCGCCTCCAGGATGGCGTCGATCGCACCCTGGGTACTGCGTTCGCGGTCCGTATCCTCGATCCGCAGCACGAACTGGCCACCGGCGTGGCGCGAGGCCAGCCAGCAGTACAGCGCGGTGCGGGCGCCGCCGATGTGCAGGTAGCCGGTGGGGCTGGGGGCGAAGCGGGTACGGATGGTCATGCGCGGGGCCGGATCACGGGAAAGAGGACGATTTTACCCGGTCGACGGGGTGCGCCGGTCGTCTGCCGGACTGCGGGCCGCCGCCCTCCCCTACAATTCCGCCCCATGACCACCCTCTTCATCTCCGACCTCCACCTCGATCCCGAGCGTCCGGAGGTCACCCGCCTGTTCGGCGACTTCATCGACGGCGAGGCGCGCGGCGCCGATGCCCTGTACATCCTCGGCGACCTGTTCGAGGCCTGGGTCGGCGACGATGACCCGGCCGAGATCGGCACCTTCGTCGCCGGCAAGCTGCGCGGGCTGCACGAGGCCGGCGTCCCGGTGTATTTCCAGCATGGCAACCGCGATTTCCTGGTCGGCCACGACTTCGCCCGGCGCGCGGGCGCGGGCCTGCTGCCGGAATCCGCCGTCGTGATGCTCTATGGCCGGCCCGTACTGCTGATGCACGGCGACAGCCTGTGCACCGACGATGTGGGCTACCAAGCCTTCCGTGCACAGACCCGCGACCCGGTCTGGCGCGCAGGCTTCCTCGCCCAGCCGCTGGCCGCGCGCCTGGCCTTCGCCGCGCAGGCGCGCGCGGCCAGCCAGCAGCGCCAGCAGGCGCTGAAGCAGGACGATCGCGCACAGTTCGAGACCGTCACCGACGTATCGCCCGCCACCGTGCAGGCGACCCTGGCGCGCTACGGCATCGACACCCTGATCCACGGCCACACCCATCGTCCGGCGATCCACGGCCTCGACATCGATGGCCGCGCCGCGCGCCGCGTGGTGCTCGGGGACTGGTACACCCAGGGCTCGGTGCTGCGGGTGGATGCGGACGGGATGCTGCTCGACGCGCTGCCGCTGTGATCCCTGTCCTGTAGAGCGGAGCTTGCTCCGCTCGTTTTTCATGAAAATACATGAGCGGAGCAAGCTCCGCTCTACAACACCTTCGGTCAGCGCGGCGCCAGCTCCGCCAGCGCCAGCGTCTGCCGCATCAGTTCGTCGCCGCGTTCGTCGCGCAGCACCAGCGCCACGTTGCGCTGCGTCCAGTCGATCTCGACCATGCCGAAGTTCGCCTGGCGGAAATAGCGTCCGTCGATGCGCAGCGCGTTCGGCACCGGCACGTGCCAGACCTGGGTCAGGCCGCTGCTGGTGATGTCGTACAGCGGGTACGGCACGTTCTCCGCCTGCCGCGTGATCTCGCCGTAGTGCGTGTCGCCGCTGAGCATGACCACGCCGCGTGCGTCCGTCTCGCGGATCAGGCGGAACAGGCGCTGCTGGTCGTTCGGGTAATTCACCCAGGCTTCCCAGCCCGGGAAATCGGCCAGCACCTGCAGGCTGGAACCGATCAGGCGCACGTCGGCCGGCTGGCGCAGCTGCGCTTCCAGCCACTGCCACTGGCGCTCGCCGAGCATCGTCGCGGCCGGATCGGGATTGCGTGCATATGGACCCGGGACGTCGCGGCCGGCCTTGCCGGCACGCTCCGCCCACGTGCGATACGCAGCTTCGTCTGCGAGGAACGGCGAGGTCGCGATCGGCGTGCGGTTGTAGCGCAGGTCGAGCAGGATCAGCTGCACGCGCCGACCTTTCGGGCCGAAGGTGTAGCTGGTGTAGACGCCATCGCGCTCGCGACGCGGCGAATCGGCCGGCTCGCCCCAGAAGTCGAGGAAGATGCGACGGCTCTGCTCCTTCATCGGGTAGTCGCCGCCGGCATCGTCCTCGCCGTAGTCGTGGTCGTCCCAGGTCGCGACCACCAGCACCTGCGCGCGCAGCGTGCGGAACCCGTCGATCGCGGCGAGTTTCGCGTACTTGCCGCGCAGCACGTCCATGTCGCGGGTGTCGCCGTAGATGTTGTCGCCGAGGAAGACGAACAGCTCGGGTTTTTCGGACAGCACCGCGTTCCAGATCGGCTGCGGCAGGGTTTCCTTCGAGCACGAGCCGAAGGCGATGCGGGTAAGTTCGGCGTCCTGTGCGGGCAGAGGCGTGGCGGCGATGGCCGGCGCGGTCATCGCGAAAATCGCAGAGAGAATGAAGATGCGATGCAGGACAGGCAGGAATGCAGGCATGGAAGACTCCACGCGAAGCGGCCCGGAGATTCCGGGCCGCACGCGACTGGCTGAGAACGGACAGAGGATCAGAACCGGATGTCGGCGGTCAGGAAGACCTGGCGCGGCGCACCGGCGTTGAGCGTGTAGTTCAGGCCGTTCGGATCGGAAACGACGAAACCATTCGTGCCGACGCTGGAGAAGTATTCCTTGTCGAACAGGTTGGTCACGTCGAGCTTGAGCTTGAACGACTTGGCCCAGCCCAGCGAGGTCCATTCGTACGAGGCGCCGGCATCGGCGACCCAGAAACCGGGCACGGACGAGTCGTTGAGATAGCTGACGTAGCGGCGGTCGGTGTACTTCGCGCCGAGCTGGAGGCTCAGGCCGTTGCGGTTCCAGCTGATTTCGCTGGCGAACAGCTTCTTCGGCGCGTCGACGACCTGCTTGCCCGAGGTGCGGATCACGTTGATGCCGTCGATATAGTCCGAGGCGTATTCCGAATCGTTCCAGGACAGCGAGTTGTACCAGACCAGTCCGTCCATCGGCTTGAGCTGGAACACCGCCTCGGCACCGCGCGTTTCCACGTCGCCGACGTTGGCGAACACCGCAGCGCAGCCGACGATGCCGGCGCACTGGGCGATGCCGAGCAGGCGGTTCTCGAAGTCCACGCGGTACAGCGCCAGCGACGCGTCGAACCAGTCGCGGCTGCTGCGCAGGCCGACTTCGAACGTGCGCGAGCTTTCCGGCTCGACGCTGTCCTTCACCGCGTCGAACCCGGCCTGCGTGGTCGAATGCGGGCCGTTCACGCCGCTGCGGAACGCCGACATGGTCTCGGCATACGAACCGAAGATTTCTTCATGCTCGTTGAAGCGCCAGCGCGCACCGAACTGCGGCTGGAAGTTGTCCTGCGCGACCAGGGTGCCACCGGCACGCGTGCCGATGATGCTGCGTCCGTCGATCTCGACGCGCGTGCCCTTGAAGCCCGCATCGATCGCCAGGCGACCGTCGGCGAACTCCATGTGGTCGAGCACGTAGAACTGGCGGGTGTCGGTATCGAAGCGCTGGCGGAACACGCGCTGGTCGGGATTGCGGTAGAAGAAGATGTCGTCCGGCGGCGTGTCGCGACGCAGGTCGTAGAAATTGCGCTGCACGCCGTGCGCGTTCTTCTCCAGCCACAGGCCGGCGCGCAGCTGGTGATCGCCGATGCGCCATTCGAAGCCGGGCATGATGCCGGTGCGCTCGATGTCGTATTCGGTGGTGCGCATGCGGATCGGCACGTCCGGCGAAGCCGAATACGGCGTGGCCCAGTGGCCCTGGCCCTCGTTGCGGTGGTAGTAGGCCGTGGCGTTCAGCGCGAAGTCGTCGTTGGCCTGCCATTCCACGGCGAGCGAGAGCAGATCGTCGTCGCGCACGCCGCGCGCGATGTAGTACGCATCGTCGAGGCTGTTGACGCCACCGGTGAAGATGCCGTTCGCGGCATCGATCGCGCGCTGCCAGTCGCCGGCGTAGTTGTCCCAGTCGTAGCCGAGGCGACGCGCGGATTCGAGCGAGAGGTCGGCGTAGTCGGTCTCGCGGCGACGCGAGGTGGCGGCATAGCCGGTGATTTCCAGGGTGTCGGTCGCGTATACGGCCTTGCCGTTGAACTGCGCGTTGCGCTGCGGACCGTCGCCCTTCCACTTGTCGCCGTCGTGCCAGGCGCCGCTGACGTAGGCCGAGAAATCGCCCTGGCGGCCGCTGTCCATGCGCACGAAGGTGCGCGTGGTCGATTCGGTGCCGATGGTCTGCGCCACACGCACGCCGAAGTCTTCCGCTGGCCTGGAGGTGAAGAAGCGCAGCGTGCCGCCGAGGTTGCCGGTGGAGGCGGTATCGATCGCGCCGCTGCCCTGCGACAGTTCGGTGCCGTTGAGGTTCTCGCTGATGACCGCGCGGCTGACGTGCAGGCCGTTGTGGTTGCCGTAGCTCATGTCGCCCAGCGGGATGCCGTCGAGCGTGAAGCCGAGCTGCTGCTGCGAGAAGCCGCGGATGCTCAGCTTGGTCGACCACTCGTAGTTGCCCCACGGGTCGGAACTCTGGAAATTCACGCCCGGCAGCTTCGCGACGGCCTTGAGCGGGCTGGCGCCGGCGGCTTCGCGCGCGAGGTCGTCCTTGCCCAGCGACTGCACCTGGCGGGTCTGGCCGGTACCGACGACGGAAATGGTGTCGAGCTCGGAGGCGCCGGTGTCGTCGCCCCCGTCGGGCACGGTCTGGGCGGATGCGGCGCCGGCTTGCAGGCACAGCAGGATGGAGGCGGCGAGGATCGTCGTCTTCGTCATCGAAATGGTATTCCGTGGGAGTGGGCCGCCGTTCGGAGGAAGCGCCCCGCGACGGCCGTCGGGGCAGTCCGACATACTGCGGCGCATGTATGTACGCGGCGTTGCAGCGGTGTTGCGCTTGATCGCAATGAAAGTTTCGACAGTGAGGAAAGACGAAACATTGTTTCGATCGCGCGCGTTCCCACAGAGCGGAGCGAAGCCCGGCTGCATCGGAACGGAAACGCACATGTGTAGAGCGGAGCTTGCTCCGCTCGAACGTTCGCCGCGAGTCATGAGCGGAGCAAGCTCCGCTCTACAAGAGCCGGTCAGCCGAACTCGGCGACTGCGCTCTGCAGCGCCTGCAGCTCTTCCTCGCTGAAACCCGCCGCGCCGCGCGCTTCGAGATTGAACGGGCCGTGGAGCACACCGCGCCCGTATTGCACGAGCAGGTGGCGGAAGGTCGCTTCGGGCGCGACGCCTTCGCGCTCGCAATGCCAGCGGAACCAGCGCGACCCGGCGGCGACGTGGCCGACTTCCTCGCGCAGGATGATGTCGAGGATGTCGGCGGTCGCGTGGTCGCCGAGCTGGCGCAGCTTCACGATCATCCCCGGCGTGACGTCGAGCCCGCGCGCCTCCAGCACGCGCGGCACCAGCGCCATCCGTTCGAGGCCGCTGTGCGCGGTCTTCTCGGTCATTTCCCACAGGCCGTTGTGGGCGTCGTAGTCGCCGTAATCGCGACCGAAGTCCTTCAGCCGCGTGCGCAGCAAGGTGAAATGCCGAGCCTCGTCGTGCGCGACCTGCGCCCAGTCGGCGTAATAGTCGTGCGGCATGCCCCGGAAACGGTAGATCGCGTCCCAGGCCAGGTCGATGGCGTTGAATTCGATGTGCGCGATCGAATGGATGAAGGCCGCACGGCCTTCGTCGTTGCCGAATCCGCGCTTCGGCAGCTCGCGCGGATGCACGAGTTTCGGCCGATCGGGACGGCCCGGCATGCGGATCGGCTCCGGCGGCGGCGCGTCGTCATCGATCGACAACTCGCCGCGTGCGAAGGCCTCGGCAGTCGCGAAGGTCAGCGCGAGCTTCTCGTCCGGCGCAGCGGCGCGGAGGCAGGCGTGGGCGGCAGTGAAGAGGCTCATGGCCGGGTCAGTCGAAGACGCTCGAATGCGTTCTCGTCGATCACGCAATCGCGCGGACCGAATCGTCCACGTTCCATCGGATCCTTCCATGCGAAATCGATCGTCGGGCAACGCGAGACCGAGGCGACCGGGCGAGCATCCTGCCCGAACGAAAGGTCGTAGGAATACTCGATCAGCCAGTAATTCTCCTCCTGATCGACCACGACGACATCGCAATCGAAAACATCGATGCCCATTCCTCCGCTGCCCACCCCGAAACGCACCGGGCGCTTGGCCTTGATGGCATCTTTCGCACATTCGGCGACACGCCGTCGGTCGCCACGATCCTTCATCAGGGCGACACCGCAGTCGACTGCGTCCGGACCGGCGAGTGCCAGCCCGAGCTTCGGCTGGAACGGGCAGGCATTGCCCCGGGCCTGCGCCCAGACGGGCACCATGACGGCAATGATTGCGAGAAGCAGAAGCGCCGCGCGCATGGCTCACCCCGCCAGCAGGATGCCGCGCGCGAAGGCCTCGGCGGACGCGAAGGCCAGCGCGATCTTCTCGTCCGGCGCGGCGGCGCGGAGGCAGGCGTGGGCGGCGGTGAACAACGTCATCAGAACGAAGCCCTCAACACCTCGAATGCCTCGGCATCGAACGGGCAGTCGCGAGGGCCGAATCGGCCTTCTCCGGTCGGATCCTGCCAGCCCAGGTCGATCGTCGGGCACCTGCCCACGAAGACCTCCGGAACCTTCATGTCCAACGAGAAGTCCATGAAAAGCGCGATCAGCCAGTACTGGCGCTCCGCATCGACCACCAACACGTCGCAACCCAGCACGTCGCCACCGTGGAAGCCCGTGCCGACGCGCATCGGCTTTCCAGCAGCGGTCGCCTTGCGCGCACATTCGACGGCGCGACGACGCGCCTCCTCATTGTGGTTCCCCACAATCCCGCAATCGACGGCGTCGGGCCCTGCAAGCGGCAGGCCGAGTTCGGGATAGGTGCATCCCAGGTCGACCGCTGACGCGGGACGCGCGATGAGCATGCCGGCCAGCACGGCACCGGCGAGCAACAGGATGCGGGGGGCCCGGCCCACGCTCAACCCGCCAGCCGGCGCTTCTTCTTGGCTTCGTCCGAGCGCAGCTGGTTGAGGCGCTCGAAGTAGCCCGGTTCGATGCCGGTGACGTATTCGCCGTTGAAGCACGAGGAATCGAACTGGCGGCCCGGGAACTTGGGACCGGCGACGGCCTCTTCCAGATCCTTGAGATCCTGGTAGATCAGCCAGTCGCAGCCCAGCAATTCCTGCACTTCCTGCTCGGTGCGGCCATGCGCGACCAACTCCTCGGGCGAGGGCATGTCGATGCCGTAGATGTTCGGGTGGCGCACCGGCGGCGCGGCGGAAGCAAGATAGACCTTCTTCGCACCGGCATCGCGCGCCATCTGCACGATCTGCTGCGAGGTGGTGCCGCGCACGATCGAGTCGTCGACCAGCAGCACGACGCGGTTGCGGAACTCCAGCGGAATCGGGTTGAGCTTGCGGCGCACGGATTTCGCGCGCTCGCCCTGCCCCGGCATGATGAAGGTGCGGCCGACGTAGCGGTTCTTGTTGAAGCCCTCGCGGTACTTCACGCCGAGCACGGCGGCGATTTCCAGCGCCGCGTCGCGCGAGGTGTCGGGAATCGGGATGACCACGTCGATGTCGTGATCCGGCCGTTCGCGCAGGATCTTTTCGCCGAGGGTCACGCCCATGCGCATGCGCGCCTTGTGCACGGAGATCTCGTCGATCAGCGAGTCCGGGCGCGCGAAGTAGACGAACTCGAAGATGCACGAACGCAGCTCGCCCTCGGCGCACTGGCGCGAATGCAGCTCGCCGCGCGGGGTGATGACGACGGCTTCGCCCGGCGCGATGTCGCGCACGCGCTCGAAGCCCAGCACGTCGAGCGCCGCCGATTCGGACGCGATGATGTATTCGCTGCCGGCGTCGGTGTCGCGCTTGCCCAGCACCAGCGGGCGGATGCCGTGCGGGTCGCGGAAGGCCACCAGGCCCAGGCCCAGCACCAGCGTCACCACGGCATAGCCGCCCTTGGCGCGACGAGCCACGTTCTCGACCGCGCGGAAGGCCGCGTCGGGGGTCAGCACGCGCTGCTTGTCCAGTTCGTGCGCGAACACGTTGAGCAGCACTTCGGAGTCGGATTCGGTGTTGACGTTGCGGCGGTCCTGCTCGAACACCTCGCGTCGCAGCGTATCGGTGTTGATCAGGTTGCCGTTGTGCGCCAGCGCGATGCCGTACGGCGAATTCACGTAGAACGGCTGCGCCTCGTCGCTGCCTTCGCTGCCGGCGGTGGGATAGCGGCAATGGCCGATGCCTACGCGGCCCTGCAGCAGCGCCATCTCGCTCGCGCGGAAGGCGTCGCGCACAAGGCCATTCCCCTTCACGACGCGGAGCTGGGTGCCGTTGGCGGTGGCGATGCCGGCGGCGTCCTGTCCGCGATGCTGGAGAACGGTCAGGCCGTCGTAGAGAGAGGCCGCGACGTCCGAGGTGCCGACGATGCCGATGATGCCGCACATGATGGTGACTCCGGTGAAGCGCTTGATGACGCGAAGGTGGTGCGCGAGTGATGCGGGACGCTGCAGGACACTGCGCGGCGCCACCAGGGCGCCGCGCGGATGGATCAGGGATGCGGACGGACGATGCCGTCGACGCCGGCTTTCGACTGGATCTGGGCCTTGAGCTGGTCGGCGGCGGCGCGGTCGAGCACGGGGCCGACGCGCACGCGGGTGAGCTTGCCCTGGTCGGTCGTCACCGTTTCGGTGAAGGCCGTGAATCCGGCGGCGCGCAGGCGCTCGCGCATCGCGCCGGCTTCGGTGGCGTCGCTGAACGCACCGACCTGCACGGCGAAACCGAGCTTGGCGGCGGCCGGCGGCGCGGGCTTCGGCGCGGCCGGCTTCGCGGCGGTGTCGGCGGGTTTCGGTGCGACAGGCTTGACGTCGGCAGGCTTCGCCGCGACCGGCTTGGCGGCCGGCGGCACGGGCTTCGGTTCGGGCTTCGATTCAGGCTTGGGCTCAGGCCTGGTTTCCGCGGGCTTCGGCGCGACCGGCTTCGCGGGCTCGGTGGCCGCGACCGTCGTCGTTGCGGGCGTGGTGGCGGCAGCGGCGATCGGTGCCGGCTCGGCGTCCAGCGCGATCACGCGCACCGGCACGTCGCTGCGCACTTCCAGCGCCTTCAGGCGCGCGGTCTCGGCTTCGGCGCGCGTCGCATAGGGACCGATGCGCACGCGGAACGCGGGCTTGCCATTGATCGTGGTCGCCTCGGTGTAGGCCGGCAGTTGCGCGGCGGTCGCCAGCGCCGCGACGGTCTCGGCGCCCTTCTGGCTGGCGTAGGCGCCGAAGTGCACGGCGTAGTTGCCGCCGGCGGTGGCGGCCGGCAGGGCCGCAGACGGATCGGCCGGCGTGGTGGTGGCGGCAGCAGCAGGATCGGTCGCGGCGCCGTCCGCTGTCGGCAGCGCCTGTGCGCCGGGACGATCCACCGGCGTGGCGTTCATGCCGACCGCGCCGCCCTTGGGCACGTCGCCGGGCATGACGAGCGGCAGCTCGCGGGTTTCGGTCTCCCCGTCGGGGGCGTCGGGCATCTTGATGGACACATCGGAGACGCCGCTGTCGGGCGCCGGGCCCTTGACCAGCATCGGCAGGAAGATCACGGCCAGCGCGATCAGAACGGCCGCGCCGATCAGGCGCTGCTTCAGTCCAGTGTCCATCGACATCCTGAAAGTGGGAGGAGGCTTGGAGGGGCGGGCGGATTATACCCCCGTGCCGGTGTGGGTCGTCCGCGACGCCCGCCCGGTTCAGCGAGCGGGCAAGGGGCATCACCTGCCCCGGCGGATCAGCCGCCGAACCTCGCCAGCGCAGCGGCGGCGGTGTGGAACGAGCCGAACACCAGGATGCGCCCGCCAGCCGGCGTCTCGCGCAGGGCGGCATCGATGGCGGCATCGACGGTCGGGCAGCGGGTGCCATCCGCAGCGGCGGTATCGCGCAGCGTGTCGGCGAAGGCGTCGACCGCCAGCCCGCGCGCGGCCACGTCCGCCAGGCCGGCCAGCCACCAGCGGTCGATCCGCGAGGCCAGCGCCTCGACCACCCCGGCCACGTCCTTGTCGCCGAGCACGGCGAACACCGCATGCGTCGGGCCTTCGACAGGCTCGCTGGCCAACCAGTCGGCCAGCGAGCGCGCGGCCTGCGGGTTGTGGCCGACATCGACCACCACCTCGACGCCTGCATGTTCGAAGCGCTGCAGCCGGGCCGGCACGCGCGCATCGCGCACGCCTTCGGCGAACGCGGTTTCGGGCAGATCGATGGGCAGGGCGCGCAGCGCGGCGATGGCGACGGCGGCGTTGCGCAGCTGCACCGGCGCGGCCAGCGCCGGCATCGGCAGTTCGAGCTCGCAGCCCACTTCGCGCCAGGTCCAGTGCGCAGCGTCGTCGACCGGTGGCTGGAAGAAGAAATCGCAGCCGATGCGCAGCGCCGACGCGCCGATGGCGTAGGCGTGGCCGAGCACGCTCGACGGCGGATCGTCGTCGCCCAGCACCAGCGGCTTCCAGGCCCGTGCGATCCGCACCTTCTCGGCGCCGATGGCCTCGATGGTGTCGCCCAGCCAAGCCTGGTGGTCGAGGTCGACGGTGGTGATCACCGCGACATCGGGATCGACGAGGTTCACCGCATCGAGCCGCCCGCCGAGCCCGACTTCCAGCACCACCAGGTCGAGGTCGCGGCGCGCGAACAGCCACAGCGCGGCGAGCGTGCCGTATTCGAAATAGGTCAGCGAGGTCGACGCACCGCCGGGATCGACGCGCGCGGCCTCGACCGCTTCGAAGGCGGCGACCAGCGCCGCATCGCCGACTTCGACGCCGTCGATGCGCACGCGCTCGTTGTAGCGCAGCAGATGCGGCGAGGTGTAGGTGCCGACCGACAGCCCGGCGACGCGCGCGATGGCGTCGATGAAGGCGACAGTCGAGCCCTTGCCGTTGGTGCCGCCGACGGTGACGACGTGTCGGGCCGGTCTGGGCAGGGCCATCCGCTCGGCGACCGCCCGCAGGCGGTCGAGGCTCATGTCGATGGACTTGAAGTGCTGGCGTTCGATGTAGTCGAGCCAGTCGGACAGCGTGCGCGGGGTCATCCCGCTATTATCCGGCGCTGCGCCCTGCCCGACCACTCCGAGGCTCCATGTCGACATGCCTGCCGCTGCTGGGTTCCATGCGTTTCGGCGACTGGGGCGCACGCCTCGCGCCCGCAGCGGTGGCCGACCTGCTGGAAACGGCACTGGACGTCGGCATCGACACCCTCGACCTGGCCGACATCTACGGCGGCCACACCACCAACGCCCTGGTCGGCGCGGCCTTCGCCCTGCGCCCCGGCCTGCGCGCGCGCTTCAGGCTGGTGGCGAAGATCGGCATCGTGACGACCGCGAATCCCGCCAATGCCCGCGGCCTGCCCTACTACGACCTGTCGGTCGCGCACCTGCGCGATGCGCTGGACGAAACGCTGCGCACGCTCGGCGTCGATCATGTCGACACGCTGATGCTGCATCGCTTCGATCCGCTGCTGCGCGTGGACGAGATCGCGGCCTGGGTGGTGGACCGGCAGCGTGAAGGTCGCGTCGGTGCATTCGGCGTCTCCAATTTCGATGCGCACGCGATCGCGCGGTTCGACGGCCTGCAGCCGATCGCCGCGAACCAGATCGAATTGTCGCTCGCGCACTGGGCACCGCTGGACGACGGCACGCACGGCGCCACGCTCGCACGCGGCGCCGAAGTGCAGGCCTGGTCGCCGCTCGGTGGCGGCCAGTTGCTCGACGCCAATACCCCGCTCGGCGCGCGCCTGCAGCCCGCATTGCGCGCGATGGCCGCCGAATTCGCGACCGATCCCGCGTCGCTCCTCCTGCGCTGGGTGGCGACGGTGCCGCGCACGCGCGTGGTGCTGGGCACGGCGCGCGCGGGTCGTCTGGCGGATGCGGTTCTCGCCTGCACGACCCCCTTGCCGCACGACGCGTGGTACGCGCTGTGGGAAGCGGCGCGCGGGCATCCGGTGCCCTGACCGCGCCGCTTCGGGCGATTCACGGGGCCTGTCAGAGCGCCCGGTGCACCGCTTCGCCGAACAGCGCGGTGTGGTGCGCGCAGTCGTTGAGACGCACGACTTCGATGCGGTCGGCGGACGGGCCTTCGAGCAGGTTCAGCGTCGCCGGCGCCTGGCGGAAACTCCACAGGCGATTCAGCGGGATGCCGAGGATCCGGCACAGCAGCACGCGGTTCACGGCATCGTGGGCGACGATCAGCAGCATGTCGTCGTCGCCGAGGCCGGCCGTGGCGCGCTCGAAGGCCGGCCATGCGCGATCGAGCACGGCCTGCAGGGTTTCGCCACCGGTGCCGGGCATCAGCACGGTGTCGGGCGCGTCGCGCCAGGCCTGCAGCCGCTCGGGATCGCGCTCGCGGATCTCGCTGGCGAGCAGCCCTTCCCATTCGCCGTGGCCGATCTCCATCAGTCCGGCATCGGTCGAGAGCAGATCGCGGCGGGCGTCGCCGAGCGCGAACTCGGCGGTGCAGCGCGCGCGGGCGAGTGGCGATGCGACCGCGCGGTCGATGCGCGCGTCCGCCAGACGCGCACCGAGCGCGCGCGCCTGGCCCTCGCCCACGGGCGAGAGCGGGATGTCGATCTGGCCCTGGTAGCGGCCTTCGGCGTTCCACGGCGTTTCGCCGTGGCGTGCGAGGAGGATTTTCATGCGTTCAGGCCTCAGACCTGCTGCAGCGACAGGATGCCCGGCGCGGCCTTGATCGTGGCGACCTGGGCGTCGGTCAGCGGCTTGTCGATGGTGATCGCGGCGCGGGCCTGGCCGTCGCCGGCGGCACCCAGGGCGAAGTTGATGATGTTCACGCCGGCCTCGCCCAGCAGCGTGCCGACGCGGCCGATCATGCCGGGGCGGTCCTCGTTGCGCATCAGCAGCACGTGCGACAGCGGGTCGAATTCGATTTCCACGCCGTCCAGTCGCACGACGCGCGGACCGCGATGCAGGGTGGCCTCGATCTCGCGGCTGCGGCTGACACCGGCACTGTTCTCGCCGGTCACGCGCACCTTGAGCAGGCGGTCGAAACCATCGCCGTCGCCGCCGACGGTCTCGGCGACCGTGAGCCCGCGCGACGCGGCTTCCTGCAATGCGTTCACCGGCGTGACGCGACCCGACGATGTGCCGAGCAGCGCGGCGACCAGCAGGCGGGTGAGCGGACGGGTGTCGAGCGCGTCGGTGCGGCCGGCATAGGTGATTTCCAGACGCGTCGGCGCCTGCACCAGGCGCACCGCGAGCCGGCCCAGCGCCGACATCAGCGGCATCCACGGGCCGACTTCGCGCGCGGCCTCGGCGCTGAGCGGCGGCAGGTTGACGCAACCGGCAACCGCGCCGGTGGCGGCGAAATCGATGATCTGGCGGGCAAGGATGGTGCTGACCGCCTGCTGCGCTTCGCTGGTCGATGCGCCGAGGTGCGGGGTGAGGATCAGCTTGGCGTGCGTGCGCAGCGGCGAATCGGCCTGCAGCGGTTCGGTGGCGAAGGTGTCGAGCGCGGCGCCGGCAAGGTGGCCTTCGTCGAGCAGCAGCCGAAGCGCGTCCTCGTCGACCAGGCCGCCGCGCGCGGCGTTGATGAGGTAGGCGCCCTTCTTCATCTGGCGCATGCGCGCTTCGGAGATGAGGTTGGTGGTGTCCTTGGTGCGCGGGATGTGCAGGGTGACGATGTCGGCCCAGGCCAGCAGGTCGTCGAGCGACTTGAGCGGCACGCTGCCCTTGGCGGCGGCGGTGGCCGGCAGGAAGGGATCGAACGCGGCGACCTCCATGCCGATGCCCTGCGCCTTGCGCGCGACGGTGCCGCCGATGCGGCCCAGACCAATGACACCGAGCTTCTTGCCTTCGAGCTCGAAGCCGGTGAGGCCGGCTTTCGGCCACTGCCCCGCCTTCATGCCCGCGTCGGCGCGCGGCACGTGCCTGGCGAGCGAGAACAGGAGCGAGATCGCGTGTTCGGCGGCGGCGAGGGTGTTGCCGTCGGGCGCGTTCATCACCGCGATGCCGCGCGCCGTGGCGGCGTCGACATCGATGGTGTCCACGCCGGCGCCGGCACGGCCGATCACCTTCAGCTGCTTTGCGCCTTCGATGGCCTCGGCGGTGACCTGGGTGGCCGAGCGCACGAGCAGCGCGTCCACGCCTTCGAACGCGGCGGAGAGCTTCGCGGGGTCCTTGATCGGATCGGAGATTTCGACGGTCCAGCCGGCGTCACGGAACATCGCCAGGCCGTCTTCGTGGATACCATCGCATGCCAGCACTTTCATTTCTTCGGCTCCTGAGTGGGGAATGGAAATCCCGCGGAGCCCATGCTGGAACTGGCCGGCACTGCACAGAACGCGAACCGGGTCGGGAGTGAATGCCCTGGACGATTCGGATGGACCGATGACGCTGGTCCGGTGGACCGTCCGCCATGCCTGGGGCATGAACGACGATCCAACTGCGGGTCGGGAGACGGGGCCGGCTGGCATGGGAATCCGCGACAGCTCGGAGCGTAGCAGACATCCGGTGACCGGCAAACCCCGGGGACACGACTCGTGCACTCGCGGCCGGCGCCGGAACGCGCGATGCTGGCCACTCCCCCACCCGAAGGAACGCCCCATGCACCAGGCCAAGGGAACATTCGACATCCAGCGCACGCCCGAACCCGCCGCGGACTTCGGCGACGGCGTTCAGGCGATGCGCCTGCGCTTCGACAAGACCTTCCACGGGCCGCTGGCCGCGACGTCGGTCGTGCACATGCTCGGCGTGATGGACCCGGCGACCGGATCCGGCGGCTACGTCGCGCTGGAGCGCGTCGTCGGCACGCTGGAGGGTCATGCCGGCAGTTTCATGCTCCAGCACAGCAGCCTCATGGATCACGGCGCGCCGCTGCAGTCGATCAAGGTCGTTCCCGGCTCGGGCACCGATGCGTTGGCCGGGCTGCGTGGCGCGCTGACCATCGACATCGTCGACGGCGCGCATTTCTACACGTTCGACTATTCGCTGTCCGCTTGACGCGCGTTCGCGCGACCGTGGCGTTCGCCGCCTCTCATCCAGTGATCGAGCGACCGCATGAACGTTCCGTCTTGCGCGATCTGTCGATTCGCGTCGCGGCATGCGCGCGACACGTTCGTCGTCACGAATCCACGCATTCTTCACACCCGCGTCCCAGTCCGCGAGACGCGAAGGCGATAGCGTCGCGTCGCCGGCAATGACGCCGGCATCGCACGCAAGGAGTGATTCATGCGCAAGACCGCACTCGCCATCGGCCTGGTCGCCGCCGCGGTGGCCGGCTACGCCATCGCGGCCATCGGCCCCACTGGCCCGGGTCAGTTCTATTACTACTACGACAGCACCGGCAATGTCGTCGGCTACCAGGCCATCGATTGCCACGGCAACTACAGTGCATGGGGCAAGTTCACGAAACACTACGCCGACGGCTATTTCATCTGCGATCCCGACCCGATCTGACGCACGGCCCGGCCTCCGTGCCGCCACGCAGCACCGACGCGGGACATCACGGGCCCGCGCCACGCGACGCCTCCCCCGCGCGGTTCGATCGTCGTCGCGATCCGCGCCTCCTGTTCCGACGACACCCAAGGAGAATCACATGCGCAAGATGCTCGTCATCGCCCTCGGCGTCGCCCTGTACGCCGGCGCCGCCCTCGCCCGCCCGCCGGGCCCGAACGAAATCGGCGAGTTCTTCGTCTATTTCAACGCTGCCGGCCAGGTCGTCGGCGAAGCCTCGATGGACTGCCAGGGCAACCTGCACGAAACCGGCGTGCGCACGAGCCGCTACAGCTCGGGCTACTCCATCTGCCTGCCGAACGACTGAAACGCGCGGCACGCAAACGAAAACGGCGGCCGAGGCCGCCGTTTTCACGTCTCACATGAGGCAGGCCATCACTTCTTCGGCGCGACGCCCATTTCCTGCAGCAGCTGCGGCGCCGGATAGACTTCCTGCATGATCCAGCGCATGTAGCGCTGATCGACCGTGATCATGCGCGTCACCGATGCATCGAACAGCCAGTTCGAGCTGACCGATTCCCAGTTGCCGTCGAAGGCCAGGCCGACCAGCTTGCCTTCGGCGTTGAGCACCGGCGAGCCGGAGTTGCCGCCGGTGATGTCGAGATCGGACAGGAAGTTCACCGGCACCGTGCCCAGCTTCTTGTCGGCCAGACCGCCGTAGCGCTTGGCGCGAATGGCGTCGAGCAGCGACTGCGGCGCATCGAACGGCTCCTGGCCGGTGGCCTTGGCCGCCACTTCCTCCAGCAGCGTGAACGGCTTCTGCTTGCTGCCGTCGCGCTTGCTGTAACCGGTGACGTTGCCGAAGGTGATGCGCAGCGAGCTGTTGGCGTCCGGATACACCGCTTCGCCCTTGCTCTTCTTGTAATCGATCACTGCCTGCAGGTAGACCGGACGCGCGCGCAGGGCATCGCCGGTGCGCATCTTGCGGGCTTCCTCGAGCTGCAGCACGGTCGGCATCATCGCCACCGCGTAGCGGATCGCCGGATCCTTGCTGCGCTCGAATTCCTTGCGGTCGGCCTTGAGCCAGCGCAGGCGCTCGGCGGTATCGCCCAGCTTAGTGCCGCCCAGCGACTTCAGCGCGGCGGCGATCGCCTTGTCGTCGTTGCCGCCCAGCCACTTGTCCATCGCCTGCAGGCGCTGCTGCTTCGGCAGGGCCACGTATTCCTTGAGCCAGTAGCGCATCAGCTCGCGGTCCATGGTCGGATGGTAGCGACGCTCCATCTGCTTCATCGCGCCTTCGAACGCCGGCAGGTCGCGTTCCTGGTAGCCCGGCTCGCGATCGGCATCGGCCTTCGCGCGTTCGATCGACAGGCGGTACAGCGACAGCGCGGTGCCGACCACGCCGCCGCCGTTGAAGCGGCCCAGCACCAGGTCGCGTTCGCGCGTGGCCGCGGTCTGCGCCGACAGCGCGCGCAGGGTTTCGTGCGCTTCAAGCGCCGGTACGCCGGCCTTGCCGCGCTTGCGCAGCCAGGCCAGCACCGCTTCTTCCTGCTTGCGCTTGATCTCGCCGGCGCCCATGCGCTCGAAACCTTCGAGCTGGCCGTCGTAGTTCTTCAGCACGTTTTCCATGCCGCGCACGGTGTTGGCGTACTTCACCGCGATGTCCGGCACCTTCCTGCCTTCGGCATCGACCATCGCGACGGTCGCCTTGTTGTGGCGGCTGATCGTCGGGTAGGTCCAGTCGGTGGTGTTGCGGAAGTCGTCGGCCAGGGCATAGCGGTTGGTCGAACCCGGATAGCCCGCGACCATCACGAAATCGCCGGCGGCCAGCGGCTTGTCGGCGATCTTCAGCCAGCGCTTGGGACGGTACGGCACGTTGTCCTTGGAGAAGGCCGCCGGCTTGCCGTCGGGGCCGACATAGGCGCGATAGAACGAGAAGTCGCCGGTGTGGCGCGGCCACATCCAGTTGTCGATCTCGCCACCGTAGTTGCCGACGCTGCCCGGGGGCGCGTAGACCAAGCGCACGTCCTTGATCTCGATGTTGCGGAACAGGCGGTACTGGATGCCGCCGAAGAAGCTGTACAGGCGGCAGTTGTAGCCCGGCTCGGACTCGCAGCCGGCGATCAGCTGCTTTTCCACCGTGTCGAGCGCGCGGCTGCGCGACAGGGCGTCCGGCGCGGCATCGATGGCGGCGCGCACGCGCTCGGTGACGTCGTCGATGCGGTCGAGCACGTAGATGCGGGCATTCGGGCCGGCGCTGAGTTCGTCGGCGCGGGTCGCGGCGTTGAAGCCGGTCTTCATCAGGTTGCGCTCGGGCGTCGAGTTCAGCTGGATCGCACCGTAGACGCAGTGATGGTTGGTGGTGACCAGGCCTTCCGGCGAGACGAAGCTGGCGGTGCAGCCGCCCAGCGAAACCACCGCGCCCAGGGGGTCGCCGGTCAGGTCGCTCAGCTGCTTGGCCGGCAGCTTCAGGCCGGCGGCCTTCAGCGGAGCGGAGATCTCGGGCAACTGCTGGGGCACCCACATGCCTTCGCCGGCGTGGGCGACGGAGATGGCGGTGGCGAGCGCGGCGACGGCGAACGCGGTGCCGCCGACGGCGAGGCGGCGGACGGGTCGGAGGGGCTGATCGTGCATGAGGGCTCTCTCGGGGGCGGCGCAAGGCGCAATGGTCGGCCAGTGTAGGCGTCCCCCGGTGTCGCCACCATGTCCGATGGTCATGGTCGGACGGCCAAGCCCGGCCCTCGGCCCGGGCCGTCCCGGCGTTTATAATCCGCGTCCCGTTCCCTACCCCCTGCAGGCGCCCCGATGGCCGCGACGACGATGAAAGCCCTGGTCAAACGGGAAGCGACCAAGGGGATCTGGATGGAACACGTGCCGGTGCCCGCGCCCGGCCCGAACGAAGTGCTGATCAAGCTCGAAAAGACCGCGATCTGCGGCACCGACCTGCACATCTACCTGTGGGACGAGTGGAGCCAGCGCACGATCACGCCGGGCCTGGTGATCGGCCACGAGTTCGTCGGCCGCATCGTCGAGATCGGTCCCGGCGTCACCGGCTACACCCTCGGCCAGCGCGTCTCGGCCGAAGGCCACATCGTCTGCGGCCACTGCCGCAACTGCCGTGCCGGCCGCCCGCACCTGTGCCCGAACACCGTCGGCATCGGTGTCAACCGCAACGGCGCGTTCGCCGAATACATCGTCATGCCGGCCAGCAACCTCTGGCCGATCCCCGACCAGATCCCCAGCGAACTGGCCGCGTTCTTCGACCCCTACGGCAACGCCGCGCACTGCGCGCTGGAGTTCGACGTGATCGGCGAGGACGTGCTGATCACCGGCGCCGGCCCGATCGGCATCATCGCCGCCGGCATCTGCAAGCACATCGGCGCGCGCAATGTCGTCGTCACCGACGTCAACGACTATCGCCTGAAGCTGGCCGCCGACATGGGCGCCACCCGCGTGGTCAACGTCAGCAAGACCTCGCTGAAGGACGTGATGGCCGACCTGCACATGGAAGGCTTCGACGTGGGCCTGGAAATGAGCGGCAACCCGCGCGCCTTCAACGACATGCTCGACTGCATGTACCACGGCGGCAAGATCGCGATGCTCGGCATCATGCCCAAGGGCGCCGGCGCCGACTGGGACAGGATCATCTTCAAGGGCCTGACCGTGCAGGGTATCTACGGCCGGCGCATGTACGAGACCTGGTACAAGATGACCCAACTGGTGCTGTCGGGCTTCCCGCTGCAGAAGGCGCTCACGCACCAGCTGCCGATCGACGATTTCCAGAAGGGTTTCGAACTGATGGAATCGGGCAAGTCCGGCAAGGTCGTGCTGAGCTGGAACTGATCCGCCCGCGCATCGACGACGCAGCATCGACGGAAACGAAGAAGGGCGCCTTGCGGCGCCCTTCTTCGTTGCAGCAGTCGCGTACCGGCATCAGCCGCCGACCGAGAACGTCAGCACGAACTTGTCTTCGGCGTTGTCGTTGCCGAAGAAGTCCTCGGCATCGGCATTGGTGCCGTAGTAGCCCAGCGCGATGTTGACCGGGCCGAAGTCGCGATTCACGCCGACGGAATAATCGGCGTAGCCATCGACGCCACCGAGGTCGTCGTCGATCGTGGTGTAGCCCACGCCGGCGGTCAGGTTGTAGCCCTTGCCGATCTCCCAGTCGCCGCCCAGGCCCACGTACACGCTGTCGGTGTCGGTGGCGAGGAAATCGTTGGTGTAGCCCAGCGTGGCCGAGTAGTTTTCGGCGAAGCCCAGCTTGCCGATCAGCTCGTTGTAGGCGTAGTTCACACCGTCCGGCTCGCCGACGTAGTTGTAGCGGACCAGCTGCACGTCGAGATTGACGTTTTCGCCGAGGTCGCCATTCCAGCCGACGAAGGTGTCGACTTCGGCATCGGTGCCTTCGTTGAAGTCCACGTTCGACGCCCAGGCGCCGACGTACAGGCCATTGCTCCAGCTGTATCCGGCGCCGGCCTGGAGGGCGGGCTGGTCGTCGGTCTGTGAAATGCCGCGGAACAGGTATTCGGACGTGAGGGCTGCATTCCAGTTGAAGCCGGATTCGTCTTCCTCCTGGGCCTGCGCCGTGAGCGGCAGCAGCGCCAGAAGAGCCAACGCGATCATGTGTTTACGCACGGAAACCTCCTCGGTTGTATGGACGTGGGGTCTGGGGGGAGAGTCGATGCCGCTTTGCAGCATCGCCCCGAGGTTAACCCATCTTTAACCCTTGAATACTCCAGGGACGCGCTCCGCCCCGCCTGCGGATGTTTCAAGCGCCACCTCGCGCGCTCGGCGCAGTGACAGCCCCTTCGGTGATTCGTTTTCAGGATACATATTGATGAATATCTTGAACAGCACACCCCGTATCGGCCGCCCGCCCGGGCCCTGTGTCGACCGGGACCCCGCAGGGCTGCGCGTACACTATGCGCCCCGTCCACACGCCACCGATGCCGCCATGACCCAGCCCGCCGCCCCCGCCCGCGCCGACCTCACCCGTCGCTATGCCGACGAACTGGAGGCGATCCGCACCCAGGGGCTGTTCAAGGCCGAGCGCATCATCACCAGCCCGCAGTCGGCCGAGATCACCCTGGCGGACGGCCGCACCGTGCTGAACTTCTGCGCCAACAACTACCTGGGCCTGGCCGACCATCCGGACATCATCGCCGCCGCCAAGGACGCGTTGGACACCCATGGTTTCGGCATGGCCTCGGTACGCTTCATCTGCGGCACCCAGGACCTGCACAAGCAGCTGGAAAAGACCATCGCCGACTTCTTCGGCACCGAGGACACCATCCTCTACGCCGCCTGCTTCGACGCCAACGGCGGCCTGTTCGAGCCGCTGCTGGAGGAGCACGACGCGATCATTTCCGACGCGCTGAACCACGCCTCGATCATCGACGGCGTGCGCCTGTGCAAAGCCAAGCGCTACCGCTACGCCAACTGCGACATGGCCGATCTCGAAAAGCAGCTGCAGCAGGCCAAGGCCGACGGCGCGCGCACGATCATGATCACTTCCGACGGCGTGTTCTCGATGGACGGCTTCATCGCCCCGCTCGACGAGATCACCGCCCTCGCGGAGAAGTACGGCGCGCTCGTGCACATCGACGAATGCCACGCCACCGGCTTCCTCGGCGCCACCGGCCGCGGCTCGGCCGAAGTGAAGGGCGTGATGGACCGCATCGACATTTTCACCGGCACGCTCGGCAAGGCCATGGGCGGCGCGCTCGGCGGCTTCACCACCGGCAAGCGCGAAGTGATCGAGATGCTGCGCCAACGCTCGCGCCCCTACCTCTTCTCCAACTCGCTGCCGCCGCATGTGGTCGCTGCGGGCATCAAGGCCTTCGAGATGCTCGCCGCCGCCGGCGACCTGCGCGAACGCCTGCAGGACAACACCCGTTATTTCCGCGAGAAGATGACCGCCGCCGGTTTCGACATCAAGCCGGGCGTGCACCCGATCAGCCCGGTCATGCTGTACGACGCACCGCTCGCGCAGACGTTCGCCGAGCGCTTGCTGGAAGAAGGCATCTACGCGATCGGCTTCTTCTTCCCGGTGGTGGCGAAGGGCCAGGCGCGCATCCGCACGCAGATGAGCGCGGCGCACACCCGCGAGCACCTGGACCGCGCGATCGACGCCTTCACCCGCATCGGTCGCGAACTGGGCGTGATCAAGGCCTGACGATTCCACGCCGACGGGCCGCACCGATGGGCCACGACTGAATGCGCCCCGCATTGCGACGGCTGTTCCTTCGCGCCCTGTCGACCGACAGTGCCGCGACCCTGCGCGACGACCACTGGGAGACGCGCTGCCTGCACTGCCGCAAGCGACTGCAGGTGCGCCTCGACGGCGAAGCACTCGGCCAGGCCACGCTGGAACACGTTGTCCCGCAGGCCTGGTTCGGCAAGCGCGCGGCAGCGGCGCTGTGCGAACGTGTCGGCAACGACACCAACGACCCTCGCAACCTCGCCATCGCCTGCGCAGGCTGCAACCACGGCAAGGGCGTGAGCCACGACGCGCGCGGCCCGGGCGACGCGCGCGCCTTCGAGGTGGTGACGCAACTGCTCGACAGCCGGCTCGCGCGCTGGCGCGAGCCGGAAACGACACCGGACTGACCTCAGCGCCGCTTCGGCTGCGGCTTGGCCTTCGGCTTCGGCGCATCGGCACGGACCTGCGTGCGGGCACGCTGCGGTCCTTTCGCGATGCGGATCCCGCGCGCCTTCATCCAGGCGTCGAAATCGCCTGCACTCATGCGGCGGCCGTTCTGGGTCATCTCGAACCGGTTCGATTTCCCGGGCGCCTTCACCACCGGCGCCGGCGCCGACGGTGCATGACGGGTGAGCGCGCGATCCGTGGCGCAGCCGGTCAGACCACCGGCAGACAGAAGCAGAGCGGCGCTCATCGACGCCAACAGGACACGACGCATGGTGTTCGAACCTTCACGACGGGGCGATTTCCCCCGGCGCAAGTGTATTGAGACGGCGTTCTCGTGTATCTGAACACGCACGTGCGCACAGCCACAGAACCGAGATGCATGCAGGATTTCGCGTGAAATCCATCTCAATTCGATTCGAATCCCGACCCGATCGCCTTCAGATCCTCGGGACCCAGCACGCGCCAGGCACCTTTGGCCAGGGTGCCGAGCACGAGGCCACCGATCGCGACGCGCAGCAGGCGCAGGGTCGCGAGATCCAAGGCCTCGAGCAGGCGACGGATCTGCCGGTTGCGCCCCTCGTCTAGCACGATCTCCAGCCATGCGTTGCGCTCGCCCGCGCGCAGCAGGCGCGCAGACGCCGCGGAGAGCCATTCGCCATCGATCTCCACGCCCGACTGCAGGGCCGCGAGCAGGGCCGCGTCGGGAATGCGGTCGATCTGGACGTGGTAGGTCTTGGACGGGCCAGTCGCCGGATCGGTGATGCGCGCCGCCCAGACCGGGTCGCTGGAGAACAGCAGCAGCCCCTCGCTGGCCTTGTCGAGACGGCCCACGGGCGCGATCCACGGCAAGGGCGCACCGTCGCGCGTCGCGCCGTCGAAGCAGCGATAGACCGTGTCGCGCCCGCGCTCGTCGCTGGCGGTCGTCACCAGCCCGCGCGGCTTGTTCAGCATCAGGATCAGCGGCGCGGCCGCGCGCAGCGGCTCGCCATCGACGCGGATATCGTCGCGTTCGAGCGAGGTCGGGAATTCCGGATCGTGGACCACGCGCCCCCCCACGCTCACGCGCCCGGCGCGCACCCACTCCGCCGCCTGCGTGCGCGAGCAGACACCGCGCTTGGACAGAATGCGGGCGATGCCATATCGCGTGCCGCGCGCCCGCCCGCTCATCGCACGTCCGCTCATCTCACGATCAGGCGCTCGACCAGCGCGACATCGCGGGACTCGCCCAACCAGAACAGCGTCGCCAGCCCCAGCGTGAAGAAGGTCCAGACGATGCCGAACACCAGCAGCATCACCGTCGACCGGTTCAAACCGTAGGCGAGCGCGGATTCGGACGGATTGCCCGGGTTGTAGCGCACGCCGATGCGGTCGCTGCGCGACAAGGCATCATGGATGGCCTGGTGCGCATCGCGGCCGCTGCTGCCGACATAGCCGAAGGCGATGCGATCGGCGTCGTAGCTGCGACCGGCCACGGTGTAGCGGTAACGAACCACGGTCCGGTACGTGGTGCCGTCGGAATCGCTGTCCTCGCTGAAGTCGCGATCGATGATCTCGCCATCGACCACCGGCCAGTGCTCGACCTGGCTCGACTTCCACCACGAATGCCCGGCGAAGCCCAGCATCGCCAGACCCACCAGCAGGAAGAGGCCGAAGAAGAGGATCAGGAACACGGCGCGCACCAGGAGCGTCCCGCATCAAGGCCAGAGGTGAGCGGATCGCCCGGAATCAACGCTTCTTTTTCTTCGGCGGCGGCGCGGGCGGCGGCGCGGGCGCCGCTACGGGCTGCGCCGGCTTCGGCGGCCCCTGCACCACGCGCACGCCGCGCGCCTTCATCCAGGCGTCGAACTCGTCGGCGGTCATGCGCTTGCCGTTCTGCGTCATGTCGAAACGCCAGGCGCTCGCATCGCCCGGCTTGGGCTGGTAACCGCCCGCCGTCGGCAGCGGCTGCGCTGCGGCGACCATCGCACGACACTCATGATGCTTGGCGCGCGACAAGGCCAGATCGACCGTCACGCCATCGGAAAAGAGCTGCGAAAAACCGACGCCGCTGCCGATCTGCGCGCTCGGCGCTGCCAGTTCCTCGGCGATCGGATTGAGTTGCAGTGCATTCGTCTGTGCAGGTGCCACCGGTTTGAGTGCCGCGCAATCCACGGCGGCCGAAGCGGTCGCCGACATCAGCAATCCCGACATGGCCAGCGTCATCAGAGCGCCTCCGGACGACAGGCACGGGGCGACGGATCGGATGCGCATGCGGACTCTCCTCGACGAACGTGCCCGGAGTGTAGGCCCGCACGCCCATGGGGACAACCGCCTGCGGCGACGCGTGCCGAAGAACGTGATCGCGGGCAGGAATCCCCTGCCGAGAAGGGCAATGCAGCGATTCGCACGAATCGCCGGGCGCAAAAAAACGAAGCCCGGCACAAGGCCGGGCTTCGTGGAGCGGTTTCGAACGACCGGAATTACTGGACGTTCAGCTCGGTGCGACGGTTGGTCTCGTTCTTGCATTCCGGCAGGGTCTGCGCGGTCTGCACGAGCGGACGGCTCTCGCCGTAGCCGTTCGGGCCGGCCAGGCGGCCGCTGTCGATGCCGTTGCTGGTCAGGTAGTCGTACACGGTCTGCGAACGACGCTGCGACAGCGACTGGTTGTAGCCGTCGTTGCCGCACAGGTCGGTGTGACCGGCGACTTCGACCTTCAGGTCGGGGTAGCGCTTCAGGATTTCGACGGCCTCGTTGAGGATCGCAACTGCGTCCGGACGCAGGGTGGCCTTGTCGAAGTCGAAGTTCACGCCCTTCAGGTCGATCGCGATGGCGACCTTGCAGCCGTCGGGACCGATGGCTTCACCGGCCTGCGAGTTCGGGCACTTGTCGTTGCAATCGTTGACGCCGTCACCGTCGCTGTCCTTGTCGGCACAGTTCGGAGCTGCCGGCGGCGGCGGCGGCGGCGGAGCGGCTTCTTCGGCTTCCGGACCCAGCGGGATCACGAAACCAACCGAAGCGAGCACGTCGCCGAACCAGCTTTCGTCGGGGTTGGCGACGCTGCTGTCGTCGAAGTCGGCGCGGTAGGCCAGTTCCAGACGGGTGCGGACCGGGCCGAGGTCGCCCTCGAGACCGCCACCGATCTTGCCGGCGAGGTTGCCGTCCTTGCGCTCACCCGGGGAGACCGGGCTCGGGTAGGCGTCGAATTCTTCCTCGGCGCGCTGGTAGCCCAGGCCGAGCAGGATGTACGGGTTCCAGTTGCGGCCTTCGGCGCGGAAGTGGCGACGCAGATCCAGCGAGACGCCGTACTGGCTCCAGTTCTGGTCCTGGGCGAAGCCGCTGACGGCACCGGCGGTGGCCGGGTTGCGCAGGTTGTTGCGCTCGTTGCCGAAGGTCGGCTTCTGGTAGTTCAGCTGGGCGTCGAGCGACCAGGTCGAGCTGAGGTTCTTGCCGAAGCCGAGGGCAACGAACGGGGCGTTGTTGGTGCCGCGCTGGTTGTCCTGGAAGTTGAAGCCCACGCCCGGCGTGAGGTACCAACGGTCATCGTAGTCCTGCGCGGAGGCGGTCTGGGCCACGGCCAGACCGCTCAGCAGCGCAGCGCAGAGGAGTTTCTTATTCATTACTCAATGCTCCTTGGAGGAATTGAAAGACTCGGTGGTTTCGATTTCTGAATTCGACCGTGGCCGTACATGGCACGCTCTCGTTCATTATCATCCGGCCGCGTCATGGCCTTGTTAACACTAGCATAACAGTTTTGGGATGCCAAGCACGCTTCCAGGGGGTTTGTTGCGGCGCAACACCTGCGATTCAGTCTGAAAATACAGCGTTGTGCGCCTATCTGCTGACCTGTTCACTCACGCTGACGCTTGATCACTGCCACCGGTTCAGCCCACTGCCCGCCCGGACGACGCTTGCTGGTGGCCAGCACCAGGTCGGACGGTTCGTAGACGTTGAGGTTGTGGGTGATGGGCGTGGTGAGAATGTACTGCGCATCGGTGGCGCGCAGGAAGCGGCCGACCTTCTCGATGTTGAAGACGTCGAGGTGGGCGAAGGGTTCGTCGATGAAGACGAAGCCGCCGGGCTGGTCTTCGTCGCGCAGCAGGGCGACCAGGAGCAGCAGGGACTTCATGACCTGCTGGCCGCCGGAAGCCTCGCCGTCGTCGAGGCCGATCCAGCCCTTGCGGTCGAAGTCGAAGCGCACCGACAGGCCCGCCTGGGCCAGGGCGACATCGTCGTTGGCCAGCTCGGGCATCTCGGCATCCACGGCAATGCCGGCCAGTTCGCCGAGAGCGATCAGATTCTTCCGGTAGCGGCGGACGGTGGCGCGCAGCACGTTCAGGTAGGCGCCACGGGCTTCCTCGGTGAGGCGCTTGGCGCGTTCGAGGTGGGCTTCGCGCCGGCCAAGCGTGGTTTCCATGTCGTGGTGGTCTGCACCGATCTTGTCGCGCAGCGCGACGCAGGCATCGTCCTCGACGTAACGATCGCGGGCCAGGCGCTCGCCGATGCGCTCGATCTCCTTGCGCACCGCATGCAGGCTTTCGTATTCCTCGCGCGCCGCGGCCAGCGCCTCGGCCGAGCGCCAGACGGCGGGCATCTTCGCGCGGCGACCGCGGAACTCGACGATGCGCCGGGCCAGCTGGCGGCGCTGCTGGTCGATCTGCGCGCGGGCCTGCTGCAGTTCGCGATCGAGGCGTTCGGCTTCGTAGGCGCTGGTGGCGACGGCGGTGTCGGCGCGCTTGTCGTCTTCCTGGGATGCGTCGAGCCGAGCCTTGGCCGCCTGCATCGCCTGGGCGGCGTCGGCGGCGGCCTGCGACAGCTCGGGAAAGCGCGCCTTGGCCTCGGCGAATTCGGCGGCGCGCGCGACCAGCTCCTGCGCGCCATCGAGTCCGCGCAGGCGGGCTTCGTCGGCCGCGAGATGCTGGCGCAGGGTCTGCAGTTCGGCCTCGCGGGCCTGTGCGCGCTGGATCAGCGTGGTCTGTTCGACACGCAGCGCCTGCGCGCGAGATTCCTTCGCACCGGCGCCGAACACCTGCGGACCACCGCCGATGTGGCGACCGCCGCGATGTTCGCGCAGGTAGCCGTTGCGGGTGATCCAGTCCTGGTCCTTGGGCAGCTTCGCGCCGTGCTCGATGTCGGCGACACGACGGATCCGGTCTAGCTGGCGCGGCAGCCAGGCCGGCGGTTCGGCTGCGAAGCGCACGACTTCGAGCAGCGTGCCGGCACTGGCCTTGCCGGCGGGCGCACGGTCGGCGACGACGAAATGGCGGTACTCCATCTGCTCGCCGAGGCGCCAGGCATCGCGGGCGTCCTTCGGGTTTTCGAGCACGATCAGCTGGCGATACGGACGCAGCACCGCCTCGACGGCGACTGCCCACGCCGGGTCTCGGATCTCGACCAGTTCGGTCAGCGCGCGATGGCGGATGCCGGCGTCGTCGAGGGCCTTGCGGAAGGCGCGCTCGTCGGCGGGCACCGGGGCTTCGCCGCGGCCATGGGCGGCCAGCTCGGCGGTGAGTTCGGCGGCGCGCTGGCGGTCGCGCTTCTCCTCGAAATGCAGCTCGGCCTGGCGCGTGCGCGTCTGCTCGATGCGCGCGGCGAGCGCGTCGGCATCCACGGCGCCGCGTTCGGCATCGGACACCAGCAGTTCGTCGTGGCGCTGGATGAGCTTTTCGGCATCGCGGGCCAGGTCGCGCGCCTGCTGGAACAGCGCTTCGGCCTGGCGCGCATCGCCGCGGTCCTGCTTCAGGCGCTCGCGCAGGTGCTCGACGGCCGCCTGCGCTTCGGTGTGTCTGGCGCGCGCGGCGTCGCGCAGCGCGGCGCGTTCGAAGACACCGCGACGCAGGCCGACGAGGCTGGCGCGTGCGCCCAGGGTTTCGGCGCGCAGCTCGGCCAGTTCGACCTTCGGGGCGATCTCGGCCTGCAGGCGCTGCAGTTCGTTGCGCAGCGAACGTCCTTCTTCGTACGAGCGCACGTCGGCGCGCGCGGCTTCCAGGCGCACGTGGAGGCCGGCGAGATCCTGGCGCAGCTGCGCGATCTCGCGCTCGACGTCGAACTGCTCGTTGCGCGCGCGCTGGTAGTCGTCGAGCACGACCTTGTCCTCGAACACGTCGAAGACCAGCTGCAGCAGTTCGCGCGGCGAATACTGGCAGAGCTTGTCGGTGGCGCCCTGCTCCAGGGTCAGCACGCGGCAGATCGCGCGGGTGAGGCCGGCACCGGCCAGGCGCACACGGTAGTCGCGCACGCCCATCCAGTCGCCGCCCTGCTCGTTGTCCTCGATGGGCACGTCGCCACCGGCGATGCGGTAGTCGCGCACCCATTCACCGCCCTTCTTGCGGATGCGGCAGAACAGCGTGACGGTTTCGTCCTTCAGCGGGAAGAACGGACGGCCGCCGCGGCGGTCCTGGCGGTTGCTGACCACCGCGCGTAGCCAAGCGTGCGGCTTGCCGTTGTGGCGCAGGTAGGTCTTGTAATCGCGCGCGGTGTCGCGGTCCTCGATGGCGAGGATGGTGCGCAGCGCATCGAGCAGCGTGGTCTTGCCCGAGCCGTTCGGGCCGACGACGGTGACGATGTTGCCGTCGAGCGGCAGTTCGAAGCGCTGCCAGTAATCCCAGTGGACGACTTCGAGGGAACGGAACTCAAACATCGCGGGCCTCCGCGTCGTCGGCAGCGGTGTCGGCGAAGCCATCGGCCAGGCTGTCCGCGTCGTGAAGCGGGTCGTCGACCACGCCTTCTTCTTGTACGACGTCGTCCTCCACGTAGACATCGTCGACGTTGCGCGCGTGCATCACGTTCTCGCGCGCGCGATCGACCACGAAGGCCAGCGCGCCGCCCATGATGCGGCCGGCGATGCGTTCGTAATCGAAGGCCAGGTCGAGCAGCGGGCCTTCCTGCACGCGTTCGCGTCGGCGGAGGATGAAACCGTGGCGGGCGAGGATGCCGAGGTTGAAGCTGATCCGGGTCTTGCCACCGAGCTTGTCGCCGAAATCGGCGATCAGCGTGCGCTCGCTCAGCGGCTCGACGATTTCGGCGCCGACCGGCACCGGCTTGAGCTCCGCGAACATCTGCGACTGGTCCTGCGCGCGGTCGTTTTCCTGGCGATCAAGCTGTCGCTGGCGCTTGGGCAGGATCAGCTGCGCCCAGATCACCACCAGCAGCGCCATGGCATCGCGGTCGAGCTGCAGGTTGCTGGCGGCCCAGGCGCGGCCGCCGCCGAACACGTCGGTTTCCTGTGCTTTGGCGATGCCGAGCGCGACGTGCGCGGCGTACGGATGTTCGAGCAGGCGCAGGCCTGACTCGGCGAGGCGGCGGTCGAGTTCGGCGCGCGGGCCGGCGTCGACCAGCATCTGGCGGACGGCGAGGTCGTCGCGCGGCAGCCAGCGTTCGGCCAGCAGTCGCGCGATCAGCGATGCAACGGGGTCGGAGGACGTCATGCGGTCTTCTTGCGTTTGGCGGGCGCCTTGCCGGCACTCGCCTGTTGTTTGCGCTTGCGCGGTGCGGCGGCCGGTGCCTCGGCCTGCATGCCATCGGCAGCGCTGGCGGGCGTGTCGTCCGGCGACTCCGGCGCCGGCTCATCGCCATCGAAGGGCACGAGCTCGCTGCGGCTGATGGCGGCAACGCCGGCGCGACCGACGGTTTCGAGCTCGCGCGTGGTGCGCCAGCGCAGCGGGATGCGCGCCAGCTCGGCGCTCACGCCGCTGCGGT
Source organism: Lysobacteraceae bacterium (assembly GCA_036404915.1). Lineage (GTDB taxonomy): Bacteria > Pseudomonadota > Gammaproteobacteria > Xanthomonadales > Xanthomonadaceae > Lysobacter_I. The sequence goes on along the minus strand of DASWYO010000048.1, from coordinate 9,163 downwards.
TCTCGGCGCCGGGATCGCCGAGCAGGCCGAGCAGCGAGAAACGATAGGCGCTGCGCACGAAATCCCCGTGCGGCACGAGGTCGGCGAGACGGCCGCCCTCGATGAGCGCGCCAAGCTGGTCGAGCCAGTTGCGCGCGACGGTTTCGTCGGATTCCGGCAGCGGGATCGCGGCGTCCTTCGGCACGGCCTGGGCGTCGGGGAGGCTTTCGTCTTCCGCGGCTTCGCGTTCGCGTTCGATCAGCTCGAACTCGGCGATGTCCAGCGCGATCGGCGACAGCGCGAACGCCGGCGCCGGCACCGTGGCCAGCGCGTCGTCGGCATGCGCGCGCAAGGTCTTCGCATCGATCGCGCGCAGGTAGCGGTTGACGTCGGACGAGGACAGGCCGCTGGCGCCGAGGTGCACGCGGTGGCGGTCGAGCTGGTTGAGGGCGCGCTGGAACACGCTGGCCTGGCGCAGCATCGCGCTCTGCGCACGGCCGATCTGCTGGGCGACGCGATGCGTGGCCGGGTCCAGCATGTCGTCGGCAGCGATGCGGTTGACGATCTCGGTGCCCTTCTCCACCCAGCGCCACACCGACTGCAGGGTGTTCGCAGCGCGGTGGATGCGGTGCTCGGAGCCGCTGAGCACGGCTTCGTCGAAATCGGCGCGCAGTTCGTTGAGTCGCGACAGCAGGTGCTGGAGGTCGTCTGCAGCCACCTTGCCCACCGCCTGGCCGGCGGCGATCTGCGCGGTGACGTAAGCCAGTTCGTCGCCTTCCTGGTTGAACTGCAGCAGCATGCCGATGGCGGCCAGCGCCTGGCGCCCGACCGGGCTGATCCGGTAGCGCTGGGTCGCGCCGTCCCAGAGCAGCAGGTGGTTGTCGCGCAACCGCTGCAGCACGGTGTCGCACTTGACCGGGTCGAGGTAGGCGAAGGTGTCGCGCAGTTCCTGCGGCGACCAGTCCGGGGCCTCGCCGCGTTCGCCGATGGCGCGCAGCACCAGCAGCCGGACGAACACGGTTTCCTCGCCGCCGTGGAACAGGGTCGAGAACGCCCGCAGCAGATCGCGCGCGGCCAGCAGCGGATGGAGCTCGGGCAGGTCCTCGGCGACGATGCCCGCGCGGAGGAAGTCCCGCATGGGCGCGCTGTCGGGGTGGTCGCTGGGCTCCATCAAGGCGTCGGCGTACGGGGCGTCTGGCAAAGGGCGGCCATGGTCGGCGATGCGGATGCGGATGGCAACCGCGCCTCCTGTGGAGCGGAGCTTCCTCCGCTCATGCGCTTCCGGGGATGGGCGAGCGGAGGAAGCTCCGCTCTACGGAAGCGCGGCATGCGGCGCGCATGCCCGGCGCCGAGGCATGCCATGCTTGAATCCGCCGTGCATTCCCGGCACCCTGCCCAATTCCATACGCCAACGTATTGACACATGGCCATCACCGCCTCCGCCGGGCCCGCTCCCGCCTATCCGCATCTGTTCTCGCCGCTCGACCTGGGCTTCACCACCCTGCGCAACCGGGTGCTGATGGGATCGATGCACACCGGCCTGGAAGACCGCGCCCGCGACTTCCCGAAGCTGGCGGCCTATTTCGCCGAGCGCGCGGCCGGCGGCGTGGGGCTGATCGTCACCGGCGGCTTCTCGCCGAACATGATGGGGTGGCTGGCGCCGTTCGGCAGCAAGCTCAGCTGGCCCTGGGAGGCGCGCAAGCATCGCCAGGTGACCGACGCGGTGCATGCCCATGGCGCGAAGATCTGCCTGCAACTGCTGCATGCCGGTCGCTACGCCTACCATCCGCTGCAGGTGGCGCCGTCGCGGATCAAGTCGCCGATCAACCCGTTCACGCCGCGCGCGCTGACCGGGTTCGGCGTCGAACGCACGATCTCGGCCTACGCCGGCGCCGCGAAGCTGGCCCGCGAGGGCGGCTACGACGGCGTCGAGATCATGGGTTCCGAGGGCTACCTCATCAACCAGTTCATGAGCGCGCGCACCAACCGGCGCAGCGACGGCTGGGGCGGCACGCTCGACAAGCGGATGCGCTTCGCGACCGAGATCGTCCGTCGCGTGCGCGAGGCCTGCGGGCCGGACTTCATCATCGTGTACCGGCTGTCGATGCTCGAACTGGTGCCGGACGGCTCGTCCTGGGACGAGATCGTGACCCAGGCGAAGGCCATCGAGGCCGCTGGCGCGACCATCCTCAACACCGGCATCGGCTGGCACGAGGCGCGGGTGCCGACCATCGCCACCTCGGTGCCGCGCGCCGCATTCGCGGGCGTCACCGCCAAGCTGCGCCCGGAAGTGAAGCTGCCGCTGGTCGCGACCAACCGCATCAACATGCCGGACGTGGCCGAAGGCATCCTCGCCTCGGGCGGCGCCGACCTGGTGTCGATGGCGCGACCGCTGCTTGCCGACCCGGAATGGCCGAACAAGGCCCGGGCCGGTCGCGCCGATCGCATCAATACGTGCATCGCCTGCAACCAGGCCTGCCTGGACCACGTGTTCGAGCAGAAGAAGGCGAGTTGCCTGGTGAACCCGCGCGCCTGCGCCGAAACCGAACTCATCTATAAGCGTGTCGCGACGCCGAAGCGCATCGCCGTGGTCGGCGCCGGCCCGGCCGGACTGGCCTGCGCCACGGTCGCGGCCGAACGCGGCCATCGCGTCACCCTGTTCGATGCCAGCCACCGGATCGGCGGCCAGTTCAACATCGCCAAGACGATCCCGGGCAAGGAGGAATTCCACGAAACCCTCCGCTACTTCGAGCACAAGCTGCGGGACACAGGCGTCGAACTGCGCCTGTCGACCACCGCCGACGCCGAGACGCTGAAGGGTTTCGACGAAGTCGTGCTGGCCACGGGCATCGTGCCGCGCACGGTGCGTTTCCCGGGCTCGGACCACGCCAGGGTCATCAGCTATCTCGACGTGCTGGGCGGCCGGGTGAATCCGGGCGCGAAGGTGGCGATCGTGGGCGCCGGCGGCATCGGTTTCGACGTGGCCGAGTGGCTGGTGCATCACCATCACCCGCTGGTCGACGCGAGCGTGCTGGACGTGGCGCCCGGCCCTGCCGACGACACGCACCTCGTGCCCGCGCTCGATCCTCAGCGCTGGATGGCCGAATGGGGCGTGGACCCGACCTTCTCATCGCCCGGCGGCCTGCGCAAGCCCGAGCCCGAAGCGCCTGCGCGCCAGGTCTGGCTGCTGCAGCGCAGCCCGGGCAAACCCGGTGCGAAGCTGGGCAAGACCACCGGCTGGATCCATCGCGCGACGCTGAAGGCGCGCCAGGTGACGATGCTCGGCGGCGTGGAGTATCTGGGCGTGGACGACAACGGTTTCCGCATCCGTGTCGATGGCCAGGAACAGATGCTCCCGGTCGATCACGTGGTGGTCTGCGCCGGGCAGGAACCGCGACGCGACCTGCACGACGCGCTGAAGGCACTCGGCGTCGAGGCGCACCTCATCGGTGGCGCCGACGTGGCCTCCGAACTGGACGCCAAGCGCGCGATCGACCAGGGCAGCCGACTCGCCGCAAAGCTGTAACTGACGCATCCGGAGCCGCTGCAAGGCTCGATCAAGCCACCCGGACACCCGTGGAACACGAAAATCATGTTCCACGGGCAGTTCCGCGGCCGAAACCCGCGCATTCCGTGATCCGTATCGCGGCTTCGGCTGCTGCGGTGCGGCACCTGTGGCATGACTCAGCACGGCCTGATACGCCTGCGGGAACAGGGGCTTACAGCGCCTTCCGAACAAAAACTCCATTCAAATCATGAAGTTCTGATTTTGCATTCAGCTGGCATTATGTTTCGCCGGCTACGATGCGCCCGCTTTCCCGCCCTGGCCAGTGCGGGACCAGCGCGAGATCGCGGCAGGCGATGCTCCACCCGGAGAGGTGAAGCCCCTGCGCCCGGTCCACGTTCGGGCAAGGGTCTGATTCCGGCAACACCGCTCCGCAGAGAGCGCCGGCAGACGCCAAGTGACCACAGAGTCGCTCGCCCTCCCCAGTACGCCAACTCGTCCCGCCGATCACGACGCCCTGTCAGGCCTTTGCCATGCGACAGCGCCCCCGTACGGCCCGAAGCAACGGAGCAAGGAGTCTCAATGAAACTCGCATGGATCCTCTGGATCGCGTCGGTGTTGCCGCCCCAGGCCGCCGACTCGCTGTGTCTCAGTACCACCCTCTACCTCGAAGCGCGCAACCAGCCGGTCCGCGGCCAGCAGGCCGTCGCCGAGGTCGCCCTCCGTCGCGAGGACAGCGGCCTGTGGGGCGACTCGATGTGCGAAGTCGTCACCGCCCGCAAGCAGTTCGCGCCCACCCTGGTGTCGCCGCGCACGCAACTGGGCAATGCCGAAGCCTGGTCGCAGGCGGTCACGATCGCCCTCGAAGCCGAGCGCAACTGGGCCCTGCCCGATGGCGAGCGCAAGGAGATCGTGCCCGGCGCCAGCCACTTCGCCGCGCTGTCGATCGCCCAGCCCAGCTGGCGCAACGCCTACCAGGTCGCCACGATCGGTGACCACACCTTCCTCAAGGTGCAGGCACTCAAGCCGAAGGACCGCAAGCTCGTGCAGGTGCGCGCGCAAGGCTGATCTTTCCGGCAAGCTGCAACTCCATTGCAGGACTCAAGGGCCGCCTCGCGCGGCCTTCGTTTTTTCCACATTTTTTTGGCGCGACGACAGTGCGTTCCATGCGCCACGATTGAGCGGCACGCGCACGACCACCATCATCGCGATTCACTTTCCCACGCAGGAATGGAGTCGCTGATGAAACTGTACTACTCGCCCGGCGCATGCTCGCTCGCCGACCACATCGCGCTGGAATGGGTCGGCAAGCCCTACGAAGCCGTGCGCGTGACGCGCGAAGAGCGCTACCAGCCCGCCTATCTCGCGATCAATCCCGCCGGCGCCGTTCCCGCGCTGGAGCACGACGGCTGGGTTCTCACGCAGAACGCGGCGATCCTCAACTACATCGCCGACCTCAATCCAGAATCGGGCCTCGGCGGCGACGGCAGCGCGAAGAGCCGTGCCGAAGTGAACAAGTGGCTGGCGTTCGCGAACTCCGACGTGCATCCGGCGTTCCATCCGATCTTCGGCAGCACCGCGTATCTCGAAGACGCCGCGCTGATCGACAAGAGCAAGGACGCGGCGCGCGCGAAAGTGCGCACGCTCTACGAACGCGCCGACGAACAGCTGAAGTCGCGCGACTGGATCGCCGGCGACACGCGCTCCATCGCCGACCCGTATCTCTATGTCACCTATCGCTGGGCACGCAGCACCGGCGTCGACCTTTCCGGCCTGGATAACCTCGCCGCGTTCGCCGCGCGTGTCGAAGCCGACCCGGCCGTGCAGAAGGTACTGAAGGACGAAGGGCTGTCGTAATTACTTCAGACGAAGGCCTTCGCTTTCCGAAGCAGGGCCTTCAGTCTTTGAAGCGACTCAGCGGAGCAAGACGCCGCAGTTCGGCCAGCATGTTGCAGAACAACGCTCCTTGCTCGATCGCATCGTCAAGAGCGACATGCGTATGCGGCAGAGGATCGAACCATCCTGCAGGCATGTTTCGCTTCGTCGCATCTCGATAGCCGCAGCCGAGCAGGGTCATCGCAAGCGTCTTCATGTCCAGCGCCGAGTGACCGAAAGGATCCTCGCCCGCGAAACGCACCAGATACCAGTGCACGAACATGAAGTCGAATCCGACGGGATAAGCCACGAACACCGGCTTTCCGGGAAGTTGTCGCAACCAGTCGCGATATCTCGGCAGTGCCACTTCCGGGTTTTCCACCCCTTGTCGACACGCAGCCCAGGCTTCCGGCTGCGTTTTCCACCACGCCGCCGTGTCCGGGTCCGGCGAAGCGCCGGGCAGCTCGGTCAAATTGACAGAAAACGTCGCGATCAGTTGCTTGTCTGCCGTGTACGCAGCGGAACCGAGACTGAGCATCGAATTCGGCCCGGGAATCGGACCATCGGTCTCGACATCAGTACTGACGTAGATTTCCTGTCGCATGCTCAGTCTTCCCGTCGCCAATACCGCGACATTTCCAGATACGTGAACGATGCCGACCACGTGACCAGCAGGAAGCCGGTCAGCGCTTCCAGACCTGCGACCAGTCGAATCGCGCCGACCGGTGCGAGATCGCCGAAACCGAGCGTGGAATAGGTGGTGGCGGAGAGATAGATCGCGTCGAACAGGTTGTCCAGGCCGTGTTCGCCGTGGACGAAGCCGGTGCCGGGAATCTTCAGCAGGGTCCAGTAGGCCAACCCGTAGCACCAGATCTCGACGATGTGCAGCGCCAGCAGCGAGAACATGATGCGCAGCATCGCCGTGCGACTGCGGCTGGGCGCGCGACCGGAAAAATGCTTCGCCAGCCAGTGCAGGCCCTCGTAGTGCAGGACCACGACCAGCGCGGTCACGCCTGCGGCGGCCAGCGCGACCAGCGCGTGCTCGGCCCATTGTTCGGAGGGGATCAGCCAGGACGTATCCATCGCGATGTTGCATGAGTTCGACCGAAGCACGATACCCCACGCCTCGCCGGAACGCATCGGGGCGCCCGAAGGCGCCCCGATCCCATCTCGCGATGACTTCCTGCAGATCAGCCGCGCTTGTCGATCGCGACGTAGGCGCGGTCTTCCGGACCCGTGTAGTTGGCGCTCGGGCGGATGATCTTGCCGTCCTCGCGCTGCTCGATCACGTGCGCGCTCCAGCCGGTGGTGCGCGCGATCACGAACAGCGGCGTGAACATCGGCGTCGGGATCCCCATCATGTGATAGGCAGATGCGCTGTACCAGTCGAGGTTCGGGAACATCTTCTTGGTGTCCATCATCAGCGTCTCGATACGCTCGCTGACGTCGAACAGCGTGTTGTTGCCGCCGTCCGCGCAGAGCTTGCGCGAGAGTTCCTTGATGATCGGGTTGCGCGGATCGCCGATCGTGTACACCGGGTGGCCGAAGCCGATGATGATTTCCTTGCGCTCCATGCGTGCGCGGATGTCGGCTTCCGCTTCGCCGGCCGAACCGTAGCGGCTGATGATGTCCATCGCGACTTCGTTGGCGCCGCCGTGCTTCGGGCCACGCAGCGCGCCGATGGCGCCGGTGATGCACGAATGCATGTCCGAGCCGGTGCCGGCGATCACGCGCGCGGTGAACGTCGAGGCGTTGAACTCGTGCTCGGCGTAGAGGATCAGCGACTTGTCCAGCGAATCGGCGTGCAGGTCGCTCGGCGGTTCGCCGTGCAGCAGGTGCAGGAAGTGCGCGGCGACCGAATCGTCGTCGGTTTCGACGTCGATGCGGCGACCGTTGCGGGTGAAGTGCCACCAGTACAGGAGCATCGAGCCGAAGCTGGCGATGAGCTTGTCGGCGAGGTCGCGCGCTTCGCTGGCCGGATGGCCTTCGCGCTCGGGCAGCACCGTGCCCAGCACCGAGCAGCCGGTGCGCATCACGTCCATCGGATGCGCGTTCGCGGGCACCAGCTCCAGGGCCTCCTGGACCAGCGCGGGCAGGCCACGCAGGCGCTTGAGCTTGGTGCGATAGGCCTTCAGCTGCGATGCGGTCGGCAGGCTGCCGTGCACCAGCAGGTGCGCGACTTCCTCGAAGGTCGACTGCGTGGCGAGGTCGTGGATGTCGTAACCGCGGTAATGCAGGTCGTTGCCGCTGCGGCCGACGGTACACAGCGCGGTATTACCGGCTGCGGTGCCGCTCAGCGCGACGGATTTCTTGGCTTTGGGAAGCACTTGCTGGGAATCGCTCATGGTCCTGTCCTTTCGTCTCGTGTCTTCTGCGTCATTTCTTCGCGGCGAACAGCGCGTCGAGTTTCCCTTCGAACGCGTGGTAGCCGATGCGGTCGTACAGTTCCTCGCGGGTCTGCATCGTCTCGACCACGGCCTTCTGGTGGCCTGTGCGGCGGATGCTCTCGTACACGTGTTCGGCGGCCTTGTTCATGGCGCGGAACGCGGACAGCGGGAACAGCTGGATGGCGACGCCGGCCGAGGCCAGCTCGTCGCGGGTGAACAGCGGGGTCTTGCCGAACTCGGTGATGTTGGCCAGCACCGGTACCTTCACCGCATCGACGAAGCGGCGGTAGGTGTCGAGATCGTAGGCGGCCTCGGCGAAGATGCCGTCGGCGCCGGCCTCGACGCAGGCGATGGCGCGTTCGATCGCCGCATCCACGCCATCGACCTGGATGGCATCGGTGCGCGCGATCAGGAAGAAGTCCGGATCGGTCTTCGCGTCGGCAGCGGCCTTCACGCGGTCGACCATCTCGCCCTGCGACACGATTTCCTTGCCGGGACGATGGCCGCAGCGCTTCGCGCCGACCTGGTCCTCGATGTGGCAGGCGGCGGCGCCGGCCTTGATCAGCGACTTCACCGTGCGCTCGATGTTGAAGGCGCTGGGGCCGAAGCCGGTGTCGATGTCGACCAGCAGCGGCAGGTCGCAGACATCGGTGATGCGGCGGACGTCGATCAGCACGTCTTCGAGCGTGTTGATGCCCAGGTCGGGCAGGCCCAGCGAGCCGGCGGCGACGCCGCCGCCCGACAGGTAGATGGCGCGATAGCCGGCGCGCCTGGCGAGCAGGGCGTGGTTGGCGTTGATGGCGCCGATCACCTGCAAGGGGCTTTCTTCGGCGAGGGCGGCACGGAAGCGTGCACCGGGGGAAGCGATGGACATGGAATCCTCCTGAAACGCCGACGAGCGGATCCCGTCGGGATCGACGGCAGCGGCCGTCGGGGCGCCAATCTCGCACCAAGCCGGGGGTTGATCAATCTTGATTGGATCGATCAATCTGTCGCCATGGCCGATCTCCTCACCGCTCGCGAGACCTGCAGCCTGCTCGGCATCAGCCAGGCCACGCTCTACGCCTACGTCAGTCGCGGCCTGATCGAATCCCGGCCCGGTCCCGACCACCGCACCCGCCTCTACGCCCGGCTCGACGTGGAGCGCCTGGCGCAGCGCAAGCAGGTGGGCCGCAGCGCGGCGGCGGCGGCCGCGCACAGCCTGGACCGTGGCCTGCCGGTGCTGGAGACGCGGATCTCGCTGATCCGCCCCGACGGGCCGTACTACCGGGGGCGCTCCGCCATCGCGGCCGTGCGCGACGGCGCCACGCTGGAGGACGCCGCGCGGCTGCTGTGGGACTGCGGCGGGCACGCCCCCTTCGCCGCGCAGCAGGGCAACGCCTGGCCCGCCCACTTCGCCGGGCTCGCCGCCGATGCT
>DASWYO010000047.1:0-50603 GCA_036404915.1 Lysobacteraceae bacterium | reverse complement strand
CGGCGCCGGCCCCGGTTGCCGCGACCTCCAACCCCGCGACCTCCAACCCCGCGACCTCCAACCCCGCGACCTCCAACCCCATGGGCGCCGGCCTGCCGCCGGTGCGCTTCGAAGCCGCCGCCGTGCTGCCCGACAAGGTGCCCTACGCCAGCCCCGCCGTGCGCCTGTTCGCGCGCGAACTGGGCGTTGATCTCGCCCGTGTCGCGGGCACAGCCCGCGCCGGCCGGATCAGCAAGGAAGACGTGCAGAACTACGTCAAGGCGGCGATGCAGGGCGGCGGCGCGTCCGCCGCGCCGGCGGCCGGCGGTGGTTCCGGCTTGAACCTGCTGCCGTGGCCGAAGGTGGACTTCTCGAAGTTCGGCGAGATCGAAGTGCGCGAACTGTCGCGCATCAAGAAGATTTCCGGCGCCAACCTCGCACGCAACTGGGCGATGATCCCGCACGTCACCCAGCACGACGATGCCGACATCACCGACCTGGAAGACCTGCGCGTCGCGCTCAACAAGGAAAACGAGAAGGCCGGTATCAAGCTGACCATGCTCGCCTTCCTGATGAAGGCCGTCGTCTCCGGCCTGAAGAAGTACCCGGATTTCAACTCGTCGCTCGATGCCGACGGCAACCACGTCCTCAAGAAGTACTTCCACGTCGGCTTCGCCGCGGACACGCCGAACGGTCTCGTCGTCCCGGTGGTGCGCGATGTCGACAAGAAGGGCGTCATCGAGATCGCGCAGGAAACCGGCGAACTCGCGAAGAAAGCCCGCGACGGCAAGCTCGGTCCCGCCGACATGAGCGGCGGCTGCTTCTCGATCAGCTCGCTCGGCGGCATCGGCGGCACCAGCTTCGCGCCGATCGTCAATGCACCCGAAGTCGCGATCCTCGGTGTCTCCAAGTCGGCGATCAAGCCGGTGTGGGACGGCAAGCAGTTCGCGCCGCGCCTGATCCTGCCGCTGTCGCTCAGCTACGACCACCGCGTGATCGACGGCGCCGCCGCCGCGCGCTTCACCGCGCACCTGGCCGCGCTGCTGGCCGACATGCGCCGCGTGCTGCTCTGAGGTGCCGACGATGACGAACACGATCGAAGTGAAGGTCCCCGACATCGGCGATTTCGACGGCATCCCGGTGATCGAGATTCTGGTCAAGCCCGGCGACACGGTGGCGAAGGACCAGGGCCTGGTCACGCTGGAATCGGACAAGGCGACGATGGAAGTGCCCTCGTCCGCCGCCGGCGTGGTGAAGGAATTGAAGGTCAAGATCGGCGACAACGTCTCCGAGGGCAGCGTGATCGCGGTGCTGGAAAGCGCCGAAGCGGCCGCCGCCGCGCCTGCCGCACCGAAGGCGGACGCCCCGGCGCCTGCAGCAGCGCCAGCCCCGGCGCCGGCAGCGTCCGCGCCTGCCTCGCCCGCACCTGCCGCCGCCGCATCGAGCGGCCGCAAGGCCGATGTCGAATGCCGAATGCTCGTGCTCGGCGCTGGCCCCGGCGGCTACACCGCCGCATTCCGCAGCGCCGACCTCGGCCTCGATACCGTGCTGGTCGAGCGTTACGCCAGCCTCGGCGGTGTCTGCCTCAACGTCGGCTGCATTCCGTCGAAGGCGCTGCTGCACGCGGCGAACGTGATCGACGAAGCAGCACACGCGAAGGACTACGGCATCGATTTCGGCGCGCCGAAGATCGCGCTCGACGCGCTGCGCGGCTACAAGGAAAAAGTCGTCGGCCAGCTCACCAAGGGCCTGTCGGGCATGGCCAAGCAGCGCAAGGTGCGCACGCTGCAGGGTGTCGGCAAGTTCGTGTCGCCCAACGAGATCGAAGTGACGGGCGATGCCGGCACCCAGCTCGTGCGTTTCGAACAATGCATCATCGCCGCCGGCTCGCAGCCGGTGAAGCTGCCGGCCTTCCCCTGGGACGACGGACGCGTGATGGACTCGACCGACGCGCTCGAACTCAAGGACATCCCGAAGTCGCTGCTCGTCGTCGGCGGCGGCATCATCGGCCTGGAAATGGCGACGGTCTATCGCGCGCTCGGCGCCGAAGTCACCGTGGTCGAATTCATGGACCAGCTGATGCCGGGCGCGGATACCGACCTGATCAAGCCGCTCGCCGACCGCCTGAAGAAGCAGGGCGTCACCGTGCACCTCAAGACCAAGGTCGTCGACGCCAGGGCGGACAAGCAAGGCATCGTCTGCAGTTTCGAAGGTGCCAGCATTCCCGCGAAGGACACCTACGACCGCGTCCTGGTCGCCGTCGGCCGCGCGCCGAACGGCAGGAAGATCGATGCCGACAAGGCCGGCGTCGCGGTCACCGAGCGCGGCTTCATCGAGGTCGACCGGCAGATGCGCACGAATGTCGGGCACATCTTCGCGATCGGCGACATCATCGGCCAGCCGATGCTGGCGCACAAAGCCACGCACGAAGGCAAGCTCGCGGCGGAAGTCGCTGCCGGCGAGAAGAAGGAGTGGCTGGCGCGCGTGATTCCGTCGGTCGCGTACACCGATCCGGAAATCGCCTGGGTCGGCGTCACCGAGACCGAAGCGAAGGCCAAGGGACTGAAGGTCGGCGTCGGCAAGTTCCCGTGGGCCGCGTCCGGCCGCGCGATCGGCATCGGCCGTACCGAAGGCTTCACCAAGCTGATCTTCGATGAAGCGACGCACCGCATCATCGGCGCGGGCATCGTCGGCGTGCATGCCGGCGACCTGATCGCCGAAGCCACGCTCGCCATCGAGATGGGCTGCGAGGTCGCCGACATCGGCCACACCATCCATCCGCATCCCACGCTCAGCGAATCGGTGGGCATGGCGGCGGAAGTGTTCGACGGCACGATCACCGATCTCTATATCCCGAAGAAGAAATAAGCCGTGCGCACGCTCGGCCTGCTCGGCGGCATGAGTTGGGAATCCACGCTGCCGTACTACCGCATCGTCAACGAGCGGGTACGGCAGCGGCTCGGCGGCCTGCATTCGGCGAAGCTGGTGTTGCACAGCGTCGACTTCGCCGAGATCGAGGCGCTGCAGCACGCTGGCGACTGGGACGCGGCCGGCGCGATCCTCGTCGACGCCGCGCGCGGATTGCGTGCGGCGGGCGCGGAAGGCCTCGTCATCTGCACCAACACCATGCACCTAGTCGCGCCGGCGATCGAGGCCGCCGTCGACATCCCGCTGCTGCACATCGCCGATGCCACCGCCGCGCGGATCCGCGCCGCCGGCCTGTCGCGCGTCGCGCTGCTCGGCACGCGCTTCACGATGGAGCGCGATTTCTACCGCCGACGCATCGAGGCCGCCGGCATCGAGGTGATCGTGCCCGGAGCCGCGCAGCGCGAGATCGTGCATCGCGTGATCTACGACGAGCTCTGCCTCGGACGGATCCTCGACGTCTCGCGCGACGCGTATCACGCCATCATCGCCGGGCTCGTGGCGCAGGGCGCGGAGGGCGCGATCCTCGGCTGCACGGAAATCGGCCTGCTGGTGGGGAAGGGCGACGCAACCGTGCCGCTGTTCGATACCGCGCGCATCCACGCCGAAGCGGCGGCCGACTGGGCGCTCGACGCCTGATCGCCACGAAAAGACGAAGCCCCGGACGTGCCGGGGCTTCGTTGCCTGTTACGACCGAGGGAGATGTTTGCAGGCGCAAGGTGTGACTGGCCGGCGCAGACGGAGTTCCGGGGTCTGCCGGTCCGGATTCAGGCGCCGATCAGCCTTCCGGCGCTGCGCCGAGCCTCGATCCGTTTCCATACCTTCTCGTGAAAGTGGAACACCACCGTGTTGCAGGCCGGTTCGACCAGGGCCAGCGCACCGCCGACCCACGTACTGCCGGTCATGACGTAGCCGATGCCGAAGGCCGTGCCCATGTGCAGGCCGGCGAAACTGAGGGTCTTGGCCATGGAAGCGGTCCGATTGGGTTGAGGATCCAGACTGCTCCCAGTCGGATTTCCTTGCAAATCAATTATTTGCAAGGAATCGATAGGCGTTGACTATCGAAATGGCCGCCCCTGCGGGCTACGGTCCTGCCAGGCAGTCTGCGGTTGCCCCCCAAAACCCCCCACTGCTATACTTTTGCGGCTTCGTGAGGCGCTTTTCATCGCTGGTTCCGGATCGCCGCCTCGCCGCTTCTCGCCATTTCACCGGGTGCCGCGCGTGCTGAATTCTGTCGCTGCGGGTCGCCGGCTGGCGCGACGCGCGATCGCTTACCAGGCGGTCGCGGTGTGCGCAGCCTCGCTGGTCTGCCTCGCGCTGGGTGTCGAAAGCGCGCTGGCCGTACTCGCGGGGGGCGGGGCGGTCACGCTCGGCGCGGCGCTGTCGGCCGGATGGTCGCTGCGACGCGACGTGGTTCCTTCCGGGGTCGCGCTGGCCCGCATGTTCGGCGGCGTGGTTCTCAAGTGGTTGCTGGTCTTCACCGTGTTTTCCCTGGGTCTCCTCCTCTGGCGCCTTCCTGCGCTGCCTCTTCTGGTCGGAGTCCTGGTCGCGCTGGCCGCGCAGTTCGTCGCGATGGCCCGGCGCTGAAACCCCCATTCAACTTGAAAGGTCTGTACCTATGGCGGCGGGCGAGCACCACGAACTCACTCCCACGAGTTACATCCAGCACCATCTGCAGAACCTCACGGCCTCGGTCGGCGAGGGGAGCTTCTGGACGCTGCATCTCGACACCCTGATCACGTCCTTCACGCTGGGCCTGGTCATCGTGTTCGCGTTCTGGGCGGGCACCCGCAGGGCCACCGCCGGCGTTCCGGGCAAGTGGCAGGCGTTCGTCGAGATCATGCTCGAGTTCGTCGACAAGCAGGTCCGCGACACCTACCACGGTTCCAGCAAGCTGGTGACGCCGATCGCGATCACCCTGTTCTTCTGGATCCTGCTGATGAACCTGCTGAAGATGATTCCGGCGGACTTCATCGCGAAACCCCTCGAACTGATCGGTATTCCCTACTGGAAGCCGGTGCCGACCGCCGACGTCAACGCCACCCTCGGCATGTCGATCAGCGTGTTCTTCCTGATGCTCATCTTCGCCCTCCGCTCGAAGGGCCTCGGCGGCTTCACGCACGAGTTCCTGACCGCGCCGTTCGGCAAGTGGATGATGCCCTTCAACCTCCTGCTCAACATCGTCGAATGGCTCAGCAAGCCGGTGTCGCTTGCAATGCGACTGTTCGGCAACATGTTCGGCGGCGAAATCGTCTTCCTGCTCATCTGGGTGCTCGGCGGCGCCGGCCTCCTGGGTGCGCTCGCAGGCGGTGCCTTCGGCTTCGGCTGGATGCTCTTCCACCTGCTCGTGATCCCGCTGCAGGCCTTCATCTTCATGATGCTGTCGATCGTGTACCTCAGCCTCTCGGAAGAAGCGCACTAAGCGCTTCCCTGCAGCGAAACCCCACTCTTTCGTCTCACCCTTCCACCCTTAAGCACTCGTTTCGGAGATCACCATGGAAATCCTCGCCCACCTCGCTTCGGTTCAGGCTTCGACCGTTCTCGCCGTCGGCATCATGATCGGCCTCGCCGCCCTCGGCGCCGGTATCGGTCTGGCCATCATGGCCGGCAAGTTCCTCGAATCGGCCGCCCGCCAGCCGGAACTGATCCCGGTGCTGCAGGTCCGCATGTTCATCACCGCCGGCCTGATCGACGCCGCGTTCATCATCACGGTCGCCGTGGCCCTGCTGCTCGCCTTCGCCAACCCGCTCGCCTCGGCCCTGCTGGCCGAAGCCGCGCGTCTGGCCGGCTGATCCAGCCTCAGCGGATCGGCGACGCGCACGGCCCCGTCCGCGCGCGTCGTGACTGAAAGGACGGGCGCCTTCCGGCGCCCTTTCCCGTCACTTCAGGCAGAGCCCTACGCATGAACATCAATCTCACCCTATTTGCCCAGGCGCTCGCGTTCGCCGGCCTGATCTGGATCATCGCGACCAAGATCTGGCCGCCGCTGCTCAAGGCCATCGAAGAGCGCCAGCAGAAGATCGCCGAAGGTCTCGCCGCCGCCGACAACAGCCAGGCGCTGCTGCAGCAGGCGGAAGAAAAGGTCAACGAAGAGCTCAAGCTCGCCCGCGGCAAGGCCAACGAGATCATCGAACAGGCCCACCAGCGCGCGAACCAGATCATCGATCACGCCAAGAACGAAGCCGTGGCGGAAGCCAACCGGCAGAAGTCGCTGGCCGAAGCCGAGATCGCCGCTGCCGCCAACCGCGCCAAGGAAGACCTGCGCAAGCAGGTGTCCGCCCTGGCCGTGTCCGGCGCCGAGAAGCTGCTGAAGCGCGAAATCGACGCCAACGCCCACAAGGCGCTGATCGACGACCTCGCCGCCCAGCTCTGACGGGACGAATCCACCGATGAGCCAGGCCCTCACTCTCGCACGCCCCTACGCCCGCGCCGCCTATGCGCTCGCGCGCGATGCCGGTGCCGCCGCGCAATGGTCCGACGCGCTCGCCTTCGCGGCGCGCGTCGCGGCCGACCCGCGCGTGCAGGCGCTGCTCGGTCATCCGCACCTCACCCGCGCCGATGCCGTCGCGCTGCTGTCGCCCGACGCATCGTCCGAAACCTTCGGCAATTTCCTCGCACTGCTCGCGGACAACCGCCGCCTGCCGCTGCTGCCGGAAATCGCCGGATTGTTCGAGGAGCTGCGTGCCGATGCCGAACGCATCGTCAAGGCGAAGATCACCTCCGCCACGGCGCTGCAGGCAGGCGAACTCGACGGCATCAAGGCTGCGCTCAAGCGCCGCTTCGGCCGCGAGGTCGAGCTGCAGACGGCGGTCGACGAGAGCCTGATCGGCGGCGCGGTGATCGATGCCGGCGACGTGGTGATCGATGGCTCGCTGCGCAGCAAGCTCGCCCGGCTGCAGACCGCGCTGGCGCAATAACACACACTTGAAGAGGCAGGCTCCGGCCCGCTTTCAAACCAGGAAACAACCATGGCTACCTCCCAGCTCAACCCGTCCGAAATCAGCGAACTGATCAAGACCCGCATCGAGAAGGTCAAGCTCGCCGCCGAAGCGCGCAACGAAGGCACCGTGACCTCGGTGTCCGACGGCATCGTGCGCATCCACGGTCTGGCCGACGTGATGCAGGGCGAGATGATCGAGCTGCCGAACGGCACCTATGCGCTCGCGCTGAACCTGGAGCGCGATTCGGTCGGCTCCGTGGTCCTGGGCGACTACGAGCACCTGCGCGAAGGCGACACCGCCAAGACCACCGGCCGCATCCTCGAAGTGCCGACCGGCCCCGAACTGCTCGGCCGCGTCGTCAATGCGCTGGGTGAAGCGATCGACGGCAAGGGCCCGATCGACGCGAAGGTCTCGGCCCCGGTCGAAACCATCGCCCCGGGCGTGATCTGGCGCAAGTCGGTCGACCAGCCGGTGCAGACCGGTTACAAGTCGGTCGACTCGATGATCCCGATCGGCCGCGGCCAGCGCGAGCTGATCATCGGCGACCGCCAGACCGGCAAGACCGCGCTGGCGATCGACGCGATCATCAACCAGAAGCATTCCGGCATCAAATGCATCTACGTCGCGATCGGCCAGAAGAACTCGACCATCGCGAACATCGTGCGCAAGCTCGAAGAAAACGGTGCGATGGCCTACACGACCGTCGTCGCCGCCTCGGCGTCCGAATCGGCCGCGATGCAGTACATCGCCGCCTACTCGGGCTGCACGATGGGCGAATACTTCCGCGACCGCGGTGAAGACGCGCTGATCATCTACGACGATCTGTCGAAGCAGGCCGTGGCCTACCGCCAGATCTCGCTGCTGCTGCGCCGCCCGCCGGGCCGCGAAGCCTACCCGGGCGACGTGTTCTACCTGCACAGCCGCCTGCTCGAGCGCGCCGCGCGCGTCTCGGAAGAGTACGTCGAGAAGTTCACCAACGGCGCCGTGAAGGGCAAGACCGGCTCGCTCACCGCGCTGCCGATCATCGAAACGCAGGCCGGTGACGTGTCGGCGTTCGTGCCGACCAACGTGATCTCGATCACCGACGGCCAGATCTTCCTCGAAACCGACCTGTTCAACGCCGGCATCCGCCCGGCCGTGAACGCCGGCATCTCGGTGTCGCGCGTCGGTGGCGCCGCCCAGACCAAGATCATGAAGAAGCTGTCGGGCGGCATCCGCATCGCGCTCGCCCAGTACCGCGAGCTGGCTGCGTTCGCGCAGTTCGCCTCGGACCTCGACGAAGCCACCCGCAAGCAGCTCGAGCGCGGCCAGCGCGTCACCGAGCTGATGAAGCAGAAGCAGTACGCGCCGATGTCGGTCGCCCAGCAGTCGCTGTCGATCTATGCCGTCGACAAGGGCTACATGGACAGCGTGCCGGTGAACAAGATCCTCGCGTTCGAAGCCGGCCTGCAGGCCCACTTCGCCAACAACTACGGCGACCTGATCGGCAACATCGACGCCACCGGTGGTTGGAACGACGACATCGAAGCCAGCTTCAAGAAGGGCATCGAAGAGTTCGTCACGACGGGTTCGTGGTAATCGGCCTGATCCGCTGTTCGTAGGGCGGGCCTCGGCCCGCCCTTGCGGCAACGAATCGCCGGCGAGCGTGTGACCTCACGACGGTGGGCCAAAGGCCCACCCTACGGGAATCAAAGAGATGGCAGGCGGCAGAGAAATCAAAACCAAGATCAAGTCGGTGCAGAACACCCGCAAGGTGACGCGCGCGCTCGAAATGGTCTCGGCTTCCAAGATCCGCAAGGCGCAGGACCGCATGAAGGCCTCGCGTCCGTATGCGCGCGCGATGAAGCAGGTCGTCGGCCACCTGGCCCAGGCCAACTCCGAGTTCCACCATCCGTACCTGGAGGAACGCAAGGAGATCAAGCGCATCGGCTACGTGATCGTCTCGTCCGACCGCGGCCTCGCCGGTGGCCTGAACAACAACCTGTTCCGCAAGCTGCTCGTCGAGATCCGCGACTGGCAGGCGAAGGGCGTCGAAGTCGACGTGGTCACCATCGGCCAGAAGGCCACGGTGTTCTTCCGTCGTATCAAGGTCGGCATGCTCGCTTCGGTCACGCACCTGGGCGACACCCCGCGCGTCGACCAGCTGATCGGCGTGATCAAGGTCATGCTGGATGCCTACACCGCCGGCAGCGTGGACAAGGTCTTCCTCGTCTACAACGACTTCGTGAACACGATGACCCAGCGCGCGGCCTTCGACCAGCTGCTGCCGCTGCCGCCGTCGGAAACCGCCGTCGCCGAGCACGACTGGGACTACATCTACGAGCCGAGCGCGCAGGCCGTGCTGGAGCACGTGCTGACCCGCTACATCGAGTCGCTCGTGTACCAGGCCGTGATGGAGAACGTGGCCTCCGAGCACGCGGCGCGCATGGTGGCGATGAAGGCCGCCAGCGACAACGCGACCAAGCTGATCGGCACGCTGAACCTCGTCTACAACAAGGCGCGCCAGGCCGCGATCACCCAGGAAATCTCCGAAATCGTCGGCGGCGCGGCCGCGGTCTGACGACCCGGCACCGCGACGCGACGACACGGCATCGACATCATGCAACAAGACATTTTCGAATCGGGAACCTCCATGAACACCGCCAACACGCAAGGCAAGATCGTCCAGATCATCGGCGCCGTCGTCGACGTCGAATTCCCGCGCGAGCACGTGCCGCGCGTGTACGACGCGCTCAAGGTGCAGAACACCGAGATCACCCTCGAAGTCCAGCAGCAGCTGGGTGACGGCGTGGTGCGCACGATCGCCCTCGGCTCGACCGACGGCCTGAAGCGCAACCTGCTCGCCGACAACACCGGCAAGGCCATCTCGGTGCCGGTCGGCATCGGCACGCTCGGCCGCATCATGGACGTGCTCGGCAACCCGATCGACGAGGCCGGCGCGGTCAAGTGCGACACCACCTGGGAAATCCACCGTGCGGCCCCGTCGTACGAAGATCAGGCGTCGACCACCGAACTGCTGGAAACCGGCATCAAGGTCATCGACCTGATGTGCCCGTTCGCGAAGGGCGGCAAGGTCGGCCTGTTCGGCGGCGCCGGCGTCGGCAAGACCGTGAACATGATGGAACTCATCAACAACATCGCGACCGAGCACAGCGGTCTGTCGGTGTTCGCCGGCGTGGGCGAGCGTACCCGCGAAGGCAACGACTTCTACCATGAAATGCAGGAATCCGGCGTCGTCAACGTCGCCGAGCCGGAGAAGTCGAAGGTGGCGATGGTGTACGGCCAGATGAACGAGCCGCCGGGCAACCGCCTGCGCGTCGCGCTGACCGGCCTGACCATGGCCGAGTACTTCCGCGACGAAGGTCGTGACGTGCTGCTGTTCGTCGACAACATCTACCGCTACACGCTGGCCGGTACCGAAGTGTCGGCGCTGCTGGGCCGCATGCCGTCGGCGGTGGGTTACCAGCCGACCCTCGCTGAGGAAATGGGCGTCCTGCAGGAGCGCATCACCTCGACCAAGACCGGTTCGATCACCTCGATCCAGGCCGTGTACGTGCCTGCGGACGACCTGACCGACCCGTCGCCGGCGACCACCTTCGCGCATCTCGATGCCACCGTCGTGCTGTCGCGCAACATCGCGTCGCTCGGCATCTACCCGGCCGTGGACCCGCTCGACTCGACCTCGCGCCAGCTCGACCCGAACGTGATCGGCAACGAGCACTACGACACCGCCCGTCGCGTGCAGTCGACGCTCCAGAAGTACAAGGAGCTGAAGGACATCATCGCGATCCTGGGCATGGACGAACTGTCGGAAGACGACAAGCTGGCCGTGTCGCGCGCCCGCAAGATCGAGCGCTTCTTCTCGCAGCCGTTCACGGTCGCCGAAGTGTTCACCGGCTCGAAGGGCAAGTACGTGTCCCTCAAGGACACCATCCGCGGCTTCAAGGGCATCGTCGACGGCGAATACGACCACCTGCCGGAGCAGGCGTTCTACATGGTCGGTTCGATCGAAGAAGCCGTCGAGAAGGCGAAGAAGCTCGCTGCATGACGTAAGGCGGGATGACGTAGGGCGGGCCATGGCCCGCCATTGCGAGGCACCAGGCGTTCGCGAATGCCTGGTGCTGCGATAACCGCGGTGGGCACGCCCACCCAACAGGAATCGAAACACATGGCCACCATCCGTTGCGACATCGTCAGCGCCGAAGCCGAGATCTTCCACGGCGAAGCCACGCTGGTCGTTGCCACCGGCGAAGAAGGCGAACTCGGCATCGCGCCGCGCCACGCGCCGCTGATCACCCGCCTGAAGCCCGGCAAGGTCGTCGTGACCCAGCCGAACGGCGAAGTGCTCGACTTCGCGATCTCCGGCGGCATCCTCGAAGTGCAGCCGCAGGTCGTGACCGTGCTGGCCGACACCGCAGTGCGCGCCAGCGACATCGACGAAGCGGCGGTCCGCGCGGCGATGGAAGAAGCCAAGCGCGCCCTGGCGCACAAGGATCCGAAGATGAGCGCCGAGGAAGCCCAGGCGCAGCTGGCGATGAGCCTTGCCCAGCTGAGTGCGTTGGAGCGCCTGCGCAAGAACCTCAAGCACTGAGGTTTCGTCTCGCATCCGCGATACACGAAGACGCCGGCGAAAGCCGGCGTTTTTTGTTTTGCGAGTGCATCAAGCAACAGGGGGCGGCTGGCCGAACGGGCTTTTCATGCGGCGTGAGTCAAGCGGTGCGGCCTATGCCTTGTAGACCCAGTGCCGCGACAGCAGGAAGCCGATCACGCCGAGGCTCAGCTCGATCAGTGGCTTCGCCAGCCAGGCCCACTGCAGGCCGAAGACATCGTCGATGTGGCCGAGTGCGAGCGTGCTGACGGTGGTGGTGCACAGCCACATCGTGACGAAGCGGCGCAGTTGCGTGCCGCCGATGCGGGTGTCGCTGCCGGCGAAGGTGATGCGGCCGTTGAGCCAGAAGCCCAAGCTCGCACCACTGATGCGGCCGCAGATGTTCGCGGCTTCCACCGGCAGGCCGAGATGGCTGAGCAGCACCATCACGCCCCAGTCGACCAGCCACTGCACGCCGCCGATCAGCAGGTAATGTCCTCCCTGGCGCGGCAGGCTCATGGCGCATCCTTCGCGGCAGGTGGCAGTCGCCACAGTTCGACCTCATGCAGCGTGTCGATGTGCTGCGCATCGGCACGGCGCAGGCCTGTGTCGAGCGCATGCGATGCCGTCGCGCGGTTGACGAGTACCCAGCCGATCCGTTCGCGCGCGAGCAGCGTCGCCCATGCGGCACCGCTGGCGTCGCTCTCGGCTGATTTCGCTTCTGCTGCGAGCGATGGATCGTGCGGCGATGTCGTGCGTCCGCGCCCTGCCAGCTCCGCCACGACATTGCGTGCGGGGTCGGCGGCGAGCACGGCGCGCGTGTCGTCGCGTGGAATGTGTCGGATGAGCACGCGCTCCGGGATGTACTCGGCGACGACCGCGTCATGCGCGGCGAGGCTGCGGATCGTGCGCTTCACCGCAGCGGCATGGTGCAGCCAGCTGGCATTCGCCTGGTAGGCGAGGTTGAGCGCGCACAGTCCGGCGAACAACCACACGAAGAAGCGTCGACCGAGTGCGGCTTCCGCGCCGAAGCACAGCAGGGCCAGCAGCAGGACCATGCCCGGCCAGGCGTAGCGCGCGTATTGCATCGGCAGCAGCGGCAGCAGCACGCAGGCGGTCACCGCAAGGAACAGCCCGCCGTGCGCGGGGCGCAGCAGACGGAGCAGCCAGAGGCCGGCGAGCGCGATCAGGCCGAAGCCGAGGCCGCCGGGCCAGCCTTCGACGTAGCGCGCGGTGTCGAAGCTGATGCGCCAGAGGATGTCCGGTCCGAAACCGGCATGCCAGCGCGGGTCGTGGAACTGTTCGCGCGGAAAGAACGGCGATTCGAACACGTGGTTGAACATCGGCAGCACCGGGTTGCCGGTCGCGAGCCAGGCATGCACATGACTCGACGTCGCCAGCGCGATGCACAGCAGGCACGCCAGCGGCAGCCAGCGCCACGGGATCCATGCGCGATGACGCCAGAGCGCGAAGAGCAGCAGCGGCAGCGCGGCAACGCCGTGCACCAGTTTCAGCGCGAACAGGCCGGCGAACAGGATCGCACCGGCGAACAGGCCGCGCGGCACGCGTGCATCGGCACGCGTATCGGAGCCGGGACCGAGGATCAACGCGACCAGCGCAACGAGCACCGCAGTCGAGGCCAGTTCGGTCTGCATCCCGGCGGCCATCCACACCAGCGGCGGGAATGTCGCGAATAGGGCGACGCCGATCCAGCGCTCGAGCGGCGTGGCGCGCATCGCCGTCGCCAGCGGTCCGCCGATGACGGCCGCGATGAGGACGAGCCACAGTGCATTCAGCGCGCCGTGCGCGTCCTGTCGCGCCAGCACGAAGGCGATGCCGTGCAGCGCGTCGCCGGCCCAGGGCGCGTACGACCACACCTGGTATTCGGCATCGGGCGCGTAACGGCCGTGCAGCATCCACTGCATCGGCAGGTTGAGGTGATAGCCCAGATCGTCGGACTGCAGCGTCGGGATCCAGCAGGCCACCGAGGCCACGCCGAGCAGCATCACCGCCCAGGCGGCGGCGCGTGGTGCGGCGGCGACGGTGTCGCGCCAGCGTGTCGCGGCATCGCGCGTGGCGATGACCAGCGATCGTCGACGCAGCGCGATGGGCACGAGCAGCAATGCCGCCCAGACCGCGGGATGGTGGATCGGCCAGGTCAGCGTCCAGCCCGCGAGCATGCCGATGAGGATCAAGCCCAGCACGATGGCCAGTGCAGGACGGGCTGGGCGCATCGCCGGGAGCAAGGCATCGCCCACGGCCCAGGCGGCCGCTGCGAGCAGGGCGACAGACAGCACCGGCAGCGGGCCGCAGTAGGCCAGCAGGGCGAGCAGCCACAGACCGGCGAAGGCCGTGGCGGCGCTGCAACGCCGCCAGCGGCGCAGCGGCCAGGCGAGCAGCCAGACCAGCGCCATCAGGACCAGCGACAGCAGCAGGCGCTCGGCCGGCAGTTCGCGCCACACCTCGTGCACGACGAGGCCTGCGATGGTCGCCAGCGCGCCGGCCACGGCCAGCAGCGGGCCAGTGCGACGGAAGGGCGAGGGCGGGCGGGCGTCGACGGCGACTTCCATGCGGACCAGGGCGGCGGGGGCGGACGCATCGTAGCAGCCGGGCCGGGCCGCATCGGTAGAATGCCGGGATCCACGTTCAGGAGTTCCCATGGCCGCGCCCCTCCACGTCGTCGTCCTCGCCGCAGGCGAGGGCAAGCGCATGAAGTCCGCCTTGCCCAAGGTGCTGCAGAAGGTCGCCGGCGTGCCGATGCTCGGCCATGTCATCGCCACCGCACGCGAACTGGCGCCGGCCGGCATCCACGTGGTCTACGGCCATGGCGGCGACCAGGTGCGCGCCGCATTCGTCGACCAGCCCGACCTGCACTGGGCCGAGCAGATCGAACGCAAGGGCACGGGTCACGCGGTGCAGCAGGCGATGGATGCGGTACCGGACGATGCGCGCGTGGTCGTGCTCTATGGCGATGCGCCGCTGAATCGCGCCGAGACGCTGCGGCGGATGCTGGCGATCGATGCGCCGCTGGTGGGCCTGACCACCGAGATGGAGAACCCGTTCGGCTATGGCCGCGTGGTGCGCGATGCGCAAGGCCATGTCGCGGCCATCGTCGAGGAAAAGGACGCGGACGAGGAGCAGCGTCGCATCCATCTGGTCTACACCGGTGTGATCGTCGCGCAGGCCGCCGCGCTCAAGCGCTGGCTCGCGGGCCTGAAGAACGACAATGTGCAAGGCGAGTATTACCTCACCGACGTATTCGCCGCCGCCGCGCAGGAGTTCACTCCTGCCGAGATAGTAATAGCCGAGGATCCGCAGGAAACCGAGGGCGCCAACGATCCGTGGCAGCTCGCGCAGCTCGAGCGCGCGTTCCAGTTGCGCGTCGTGCGTAAGCTCTGCGTCGACGGCGCGCGCTTCGTCGATGTGCATCGCGTCGACGTGCGCGGCGAGGTGATCGTCGGTCGCGATGTCGAGATCGACGCCAATGTCGTGTTCGAAGGTCGCGTCGTGCTCGGCGACAACGTGCGCATCGGACCGTTCTGCCGGCTGAAGGATGTGGAACTTGCCGCCGGCACCGAAGTGCGCGCGCATTGCGACCTGGAAGGTGCGAAAACCGAGGGCGCGGTGCACATCGGCCCGTTCGCGCGCCTGCGTCCCGGCACGGTGCTCGCCGACGGCGTGCACGTCGGCAATTTCGTCGAGACCAAGAACGCCACGCTCGGCACTGGCAGCAAGGCCAATCATCTGACATATCTCGGTGACGCGGTGATCGGCGCGGGCGTCAACGTCGGCGCCGGCACCATCACCTGCAACTACGACGGCGCGAACAAGTCCACCACCACGATTGGTGATGGCGCCTTCATCGGCTCCAACAGCGCACTGGTCGCCCCGGTCACCATCGGCGAAGGCGCCACGATCGCCGCCGGCTCCGTGATCAACAAGGACGCCGCCCCGGGCAAGCTCACCGTCGCCCGCGCGAAGCAGATCACTGTGGATGGTTGGAAGCGGCCGGTGAAGAAGCCGAAGGCGTGAGTGTTCGGATTGACGTCCCGGTGTAGGGTGGGCTTCCAGCCCACCACCTAGTCTGTGATTTCTGTCAGGAGCATCGGCCCTCATTCGTGAGGCCTCACTCGCCGCATAAATGCATGCAAGCCTGAAAGGCCCCGGGCTGGATATCCCGGCGAAGCGCGGTTTTATTGATGCGAAACGCAGCGAAGACGAGGGCAATAGCGGCCATGTCGCAGCCAACTCATCACGCCGAGGTGCGTCCATGGGAAGAGTCGATAACACGGCATGCTCGCCGCGATAAGACATATCGGGGTGCGAGTGACGCCTATCCGGGCGGCGCACCTCTCTGGTGCCACTGGGACTCAGCCGAATCTCGTTGTTTTCAGAGCGTTTTCCTGGATTGACCGCCTGGGAAGCCTGTGGCAGCCTCGGTGTTATGACCCGACTTGGGGTCTAATCGTAGTTAGGCCCTTGGGGGCAATGTGACTGATATCTCCGAGCAAGAGCGAATCCTAGCCCAAGCAATTTTCGAGATCCGGGTACTTCTGTCCGGCTACCTAGATAGTTCTGCGAAAGATCACTTGCACGTGCGCGAGGCTGCATTCCTGGCCTACGCTCTGCACAATCAGGCATTAGAATCCTTATCGGGCAAGGCATTTGATACAAACAGGGCATTGGCGGCTATTGCCTCGGTCGACACCAAGTTCCACTCAAACTTGGTCCAGCGCTTTGCCAATGCCGGCATCACTTCGCGGGCCTAACAATTCATTCCAGCGGACGGCCGGGTGCGAGCTTGGCCAATCCAACCGTTCGCGGCCGGCCGCCGCTGAATTCAGGCGTTAGGCACTCAAACGCATGCGATTTGTAATTTCCATTTGCTGCCTCTTTCTCTTGAGCTGCACTTCGCTTTCGAGTCGAATCGGTCGAATCGATTCCATATGGCTCGTACAGGTAGAGGGCGAGCAGTACGCCACAATTCTCACTTATGGCGAGAATGAGAAAGCCATGCTGAGAGTCATGGAAAAATGCAGATGGCGCAACACCACTTTCAATCCAATTCCTGATCTCAGCGATCGAAGGTTTGAGTACCACCAGGGAAATAGAGACGTAAGTATGGGTCTTCTTCGCGGAACAACTATGCTCATAAGTTCCGGGATTGATAGCCTGAGGTCGTGTGACCTGTCAAAAGCTGATGCTGCCGAATTCCGCACAGGATATGACCAGGCACTTGCCAAAACACGTGCCTAACAATTCGTTCAAGGGGACTGCCCACTGCGGGGCGCGGTCAAAGCGTCATTGCATTATGCTTTGCCCACGCCCCGCAGTGGGCGGCCCCTTAACTCAGGCGTTAGGCCCCTCTCAAATGTCGCGAAAACTTGATTCATACAAGGGAATGTTGACTGCGGAACAAGTAGCCGCAGGCATGACCGCTGCCGCCGAGAATGCCGGGCGGCTTGTCGCAGATGCCGAGCTACTGCTAGAAAACGGGAGCTTTGCCACTGCCGTTTCATTATCTGCCCTCGCAATTGAAGAGTCTGGGAAAGTCTCAATCCTTAGGTCGATTGCTGTAGCTAAATCAGAGGATGAGGCTAAAGCCTGTTGGAAAGACTATCGCTCCCATACCCGCAAGAACGCCTCATGGGTTTTTCCGGAGCTATTTGCTAATGGAGCGCGCCAACTTGAACACTTTAAAGCTATGTTCTTTGATGACTCTGACCATACGGCAGTGCTTGACAATCTAAAGCAGCTTGGGTTCTACACGGACTGTCTTGGCAAAGCACACTGGGCTCGCCCAACTGAGGTAATAGATGAGAAGCTAGCACGAAGCATTGTTGGCATCGCAAAAATTATGGCGCGTCCCACTGTGCACTCTGCCAGAGAAGTAGAACTGTGGATCCAGCATATTGGCCCTGTCTGGAAGCAAGAAATGACACTAATGAAGCAGGGGCTAGTTGATTGGCAAGCAGCAATGCACAGAGAGGGCTTGTCCAAAACAGCTGCTGATGACATGAAGAGCTTTGTATTTGGCTTATGACTAGCAGGGGCCTAACAATTCGTTCAAGCCGACCCCGCATCGGGGCGGATTAACTCAGGCGTTAGATTTCCATGATGCGATACTTTTGCTTTCTGTTTGGCACTGCAGCGGCTATCGGCTTCGTGGCCTCTTTGCTGGTTCATGTTGCAGCACTGCAGGGTGTGGATGTTGCTGCTCACTTTTCTGGCGTTTGGCTACTGCATCTTGGAATATTTGCTGTTTTTATTCCGCTCGTTCTTCTTTATCGACGGGATTTGGGCTCTCGAACTTCTTTGTTGCGGATAGCCACAACCCTGCCCCGCTTGGTGACAATCCTCGGCGCCGCCATCTTTGCCTATGCAATTGTCAACTTCATGCTGTTCATGGCCGCCACGGAAGGAGGCAACCCCACTATCCATGACGGGAAGTATCTGCTGCTTAATCACGGCAAGCTCATACGCGAGATTAGTTCAGAAGAGTATTCTGCCTTCAAGGCAAATGAAGTGCGTGGATTTTCTGGTCATTGGCTTGTCTTTTATTATGTTGCGGCTGCTTGCTTTCTCGGCAGGAAACCTGACAATTCGCCTATGGAATCCCCACGCAAGCACCGCTCGTCGGCTGTTTGAACGATCGTGATCATCGGCAGAGCGGAACGGCTGCATTCGCCTATCCGGATTTTCAAAAAATCGGCTCACAGTAGACTTGCGGGGCAGCACATGCGCCCGCCGGCTCGTCAGTCCAGTCCGATCACGCTTCTGGTTGATTCCTCATATGCCGGCGATCATGCACCTGTAGGTGTCCGATAGCATTGCTGCAGAATCGCCTCGCCATTGACCATCGTCGTGACGAGAGTATGCGATGCCTGCGGTTCCGCAATGAACGCGATGGAGCGTCTGACGGGGGGCTGTGACGCACACAGCGATAGCGTCACCTGGCCGGCATCGACCTCGCAGGCGAATCCGATCGGCACATCCAGCGTATTGCGGAAGCGCAGGTCGCGGTGGCCGTAGACCACGGTCGCATCTGCACCCAACGGGGCGAAGCGGGTGGCGTCGGTGTAGATGTCGAGGCTGTGCGGATGGCGTTCGACGATCTCCAGCCCGCATTCCAGCGCGGCGACGTAGAGTAGTCCACTGAGCTGGCACAGGCCGCCGCCGATGCTGGCCGCGACTTCGCCGCCGACCAGGGTGCGCCCGGCACGATAGCCGCGCGAGGTGATCGGCGGGCCGACGATGCGCGCGAAGGAGAAGACTTCACCCGGTGCGATGCACGTGCGCTGCAGCGCGTCGGCGGCGAGACGCAGATTGTGGCGCTTGGCCTCGGCAGTCGGGGTCTCGTGGATGACCTGGGTCCAGGCATGGTGCTGCGGCAAGGCATGCGGTGTGTCGACGCGGGCGAAGCGCACGTCGCTGCGAAACAGGTCGCGTGCGTGCATGCGCGCCTGCAGCAGCCGCGCGCGCGGCGTGTCGGGCAATGCGCGGAACAGTCGACGCAGCATCGTCAGCGGCGCCGCAGTGCGATCAACTGGTAAGACGCCAGCGGTCGCAGCAGACGACAGAGTGCGCGATCGAGCCCTGCGCACAGCGGGCGCCAGCGCGCGGGGACGCGATGCAGGGGCAGCATCAGCAGGCCGTCGATCCTGTCGAGCGTGAAGCCCGGCGCCATCGCCAGGATGTCGTCGGCGTCGTAGGCCGAATGCCCGTGCCACTCCGCGATGTCCGAGCGATGCGGGCGCAGGCGGCGACGCGCCCGGCTCGGGACATCGATCAACAGCAGGCCGCCGGGTTCCAGGCAGCGCGCCGCTTCGGCGAACAGCGCGCGCAAGCGGTCTTCGCGCAGATGCATGGCGAGATGGAAGCAGAACGCGGCCGCCAGCGTGTCGTCGGCGAGTGGCCATGCGCTGGCGTCGGCGCGCGCGAATCCGCGTGCCGGATGCGCATCGCGGGCGAGGCGCAGCATGCCGTCGGCGAGATCGATGCCGAGGTCCGCGCGGTCGCTGAAACGGCCGTCGCCGCAGGCCAGGTCCAGCACGGGACCC
The DNA here is from genome assembly GCA_036404915.1 of Lysobacteraceae bacterium. Classification (GTDB taxonomy): domain Bacteria; phylum Pseudomonadota; class Gammaproteobacteria; order Xanthomonadales; family Xanthomonadaceae; genus Lysobacter_I. The sequence goes on along the minus strand of DASWYO010000047.1, from coordinate 31,110 downwards.
TCGGGACGATGCGACAGGCATGCGTCCAGCCAGCGCCGCTCGGCCGCATCGATGAAGCGGCCGTAGCTGTTGCCGAAACGGTCCTCGCGGTAGCCCGCCGCGATGCGTTCGTAATAGTCGGCGGGCGTACGGTCCGTGCGGGTGCGATCGACAGACATGTCCAGCCTTGCGCCCTCCCCGGCGTGCTCCGCCGCAGGATAGCGTGCGCCGCGACGGGCGTCAGCGCGCCGGCAGGCTCAGGCTGACCAGCAGGCCGCCGCCCTCGCGGTTCTGCAGGGCGATGCGGCCGCCGTGGGCTTCGATGATGTCGCGGCACAGCGCCAGGCCCAGGCCGGTGCCGTGGCGCTTGGTCGAATAGAACGGCAGCAACGCCTGCGCCAGCACCGCCTCGCTCATGCCGCTGCCGCGATCGAGGATGTCGATGCGCCACTGCTCGGGCAGGCGGCGCAGCTGCACCTGCACGTCTTCCGGCGGCGAGCCCGATTCGTGCGCGTTCTTGACCAGGTTGAGCAGGGTCTGCTCGAACTGGGGGATGTCGACGTGCACCACGTCGTCGGCATGCGCACCGTCCCAGGCGAATTCGACCTGGCTGCGCAGCTGCGCGAGGAACCGTCCCCAGGCCAGCGGTTCGAGGCGCGGCGCCGGCAGCTTGGCGAAGCGCGCGTAATCGCGGATGAAGCCTTCCAGGTGGCGCGCGCGGCCTTCGATGGTGGCCAGCGCGGTGGGCAGCCGCTCCAGTTGGCCGCGTTTGAGCAGTTCGGCGCTGGAATGGGCGAGCGAGGCGATCGGCGCCAGCGAGTTGTTGAGCTCGTGGCTGATGACGCGGATCACCTTCTTCCAGGTCTGCACTTCCTGCCGGCGCAGCTCGGCGGTGAGCTGGCGCAGCAACACCAGTTCATGGCGGCGGCCGTTGAGGCGGAAGCCACGGCGCGAGAGATGGAAGATGTCCTCGTTGTCCTCGTCGCCGACCGCGAAGATGCCGTCGCCGCCGCGATCGATGGCGTCGCGCAGCGGTTGAGGCGCGGCGGACAGGATCTCCTCGAAGGCACGGCCTTCCAGGCGGCGGCCGTCGCCGAGCAGTTTGCGCGCAGCGAGGTTGCCCAGCACGATGTGCCCGGATTCGTCGACGAGCACCATCGACACCGGCGTGTTCTGCACCATGGTGTCGAGCAGCAGTTCCCGCTGCACCAGCGACACGCGCTGTTCGCGCAGGGCGTCGCCGAGCGCGTTGTGCGCATCGACCAGTTCGACCAGTTCGCTGTACTTGTCCCAGGTGATGCCGAAGCCGAAATCGCCGTCGCGATAGCTGGCGACGGTGCCGGCGAGCGCGCGGAACAGCGCGCGCATCGGCGTGACCGTGCGCCACAGTTTCCAGCCGAACAGCGCGGACACCAGCAGCGCGGGCAGCAGTGCGGCGGCCCATTCCGGCAGCCATCGCGTCAGCAGCGCGCCCGACAGCGACGCAAGCGATACGCACAGCACGCCCAGCACGATCAGGCGCAGGGTCAGCGGCAGCAGGCGGAGGATGTGCACTGTGGCCGTGCTCAGTCGCGGGCGATGCCGAGGCGGTCGATGCGGCGGTACAGCGCCTGCCGCGACATGCCCAGTTCGCTCGCGGCCTGCGCCAGCACGCCGCCGGCACGTGCGATGGCGGCCTCGATGGTGGCGCGGTCCGGTTCGTTCGCGTCGACGTTGCCGGCCGCCACGGGCGGGATGGCCATGGGCGCGGGCAATCCAAGATCCGTCGCCGAGATGCGCGGGCCGCGTGCGAGCAGGGCCGCGCGCTGCAGCGTGTTGCGCAGTTCGCGGACGTTGCCTGGCCAGCGATGCGCGAGCAGCGCGCGTTCGGCGGAAGCGTCCAGCGACTTGTCGGCGGGCAGGAAGTGACGGGCCAGCGGCAGGATGTCGTCCGGCCGCTGCGCCAGCGCGGGCAGCCGCACTTCGATCGCGTTGAGACGGTAGTAGAGATCCTCGCGGAACTGGCCGGCGGCGATCATCGCCGGCAGGTCGGCATTCGTCGCACTGACCACGCGCACCTTGACCTCGCGCTCGCGATTGCCGCCCAGGCGCTGGAAACGCCCGGTTTCCAGCACGCGCAGCAGCTTGATCTGCCCGGCCAGCGGCAGCGTGCCGATCTCGTCGAGGAAGAGCGTGCCGCCATCGGCGGCCTCGAACTTGCCTTCGCGCGCGCGGTTCGCGCCGGTGTATGCGCCCTGCTCGGCGCCGAACAGTTCGGCTTCGATCAGGTCCGCAGGCAGCGCACCGCAGTTCAGTGCGACGAACGGACCGCCGGCGACCGGCGAGTTCGCGTGCACGATCTCTGCCATGCGTTCCTTGCCGGCGCCGTTCGGGCCGGTGATGAGTACCGGCAGGTCCGAGCGCGCGACCTGGCAGGCCAGGGTCAGCGCAGCGGCGGTCATCGCATCGGCATGGACGAAGCCACGCAGGTCGAAGCCGTCCAGCGCGGCGCGGCGGCGCTGTTCGCCGGCGTTGAAGCGGGCGAGTTGCTGGCGTGTCTGCGACAGCTCCAGCAGGTTGTTCACCGTCGCCATCAGCTTGCGGTCGTCCCACGGCTTGGCGAGGTAGTCGGCGGCGCCGGCCTTGACCAGGTCGACGGCCACTTCCAGGTGCGTCCATGCGGTGAGCAGGATCACCGGCAGGTCCGGATGCCGCGTGCGGATCTCGCGGAACAGCGCCTCGCCTTCCTCGCCCGAGGTCGTGTCGGCCTCGAAGTTCATGTCCTGCACGACCAGATCGAAGGGCATCTGCGCCAGCGCCGCCAGGCCACTCTGCGGACCATCGGCGGTGCGGGTGTCGATGTCGTGCAGCGCGAACAGCGTTTCGAGCGCGGTCGCGACGGCGGGGTTGTCGTCGATGACGAGGATCGTGGGCATGCGGACAGGTTAACTCAGCGGAACGGGATCGGGCTTCGGTCGATGGTCATGGCGTGCGGCGTCGTGCGATCACACGCTGCGCGTGGCGATCGCCGGCGGCACCGCGGCGGCGCGGCGCGCCGGGCCGAACACCGCGATCTGTCCGAGCAGCCACAGCACCGCCGCGCCGACCGGCAGGTAGATCGCCGGCAACCGTGCCAGTTCGTAGTGCGTCATCAGCAACTGGTTCAGGCCGAAGGCGCCCAGCATGCCCAGCGCGATGCCCAGGGATGTCAGCAGGAAGTTCTCGGTCTGGAAATAGCGCAGGATCTGCGCCCGCGTCGCGCCCAGCGCGCGGCGCACGCCGATCTGCTTGGTGCGTTGCTGCACCCAGAAGCTGGCCAGGCCGACGATGCCCAGCGCCGTCACCACCAGCAGCGCCGCGCAGACCGAGGCCAGCAACCACACCATCGCGCTGTCCTGGCGGTAGTAGCGCGCCTTGACGTCGGCGAAGGCATGCTCGGCGAGGATGATGCGATTGGGATTGGTGCGCTTGAGGCTGGCGACGGCCGCCTTCAGCACTTCATCGCGACGCTCCGGCGTGGTGCGCAGCACGAAGCGGCCCATCGTCGGACGCACCGGCAGCAACATGCTGTTGTAGGCGTGCGCCGGGCCTTCGTTGTCGTTCGGACGGATCAGGCGTTCTACCACGCCGACGATCGGAATCGGCTTGTCACCCCAACCGTCGTGCAGCAGCTTGCCGATCGGGTTCTGTCCGGGAAACAGCGCCTCGGCCATCTCGCGGGTGACGATGGCGGCAGGAACGCTCGTGACCTTGTTGCTGTTGAGCGCGCCCCAGTCGACGTATTCCTCGGGCAGGAAGGCACGGCCGGCCACCACGCGCAAGCCGAAGGTGTCGATCATCCGTTCGTCGCCGAGATAGACCGCGACATTCAGGCTCGGCACCGGCTGGTCCGGGCGAATGGAGACCGAGGTGTTCCACGAGGAGTTGTCGAACGGCAGGTGATTGGTCGCGGTCGCGGCCTTCACGCCGGGAATCGCACGCAGCGCGGCCAGGTCGACCTTGTAGCGCGCATCCGCGTTGTCGTCGCGGCCGATGCCGGCGCTGTTGATGCGCACGATTTCTTCATCGGCCAGTCCGGTCGGCCGGTTGACGCGCTCGACGCGCGTGCCGATGAGGAACAGCGCATTGCAGATGATCGCGCAGCTGAGTGCGATTTCCAGCACGATCAGCGATGCGGCGGTCTTGTGCCGGCGCAGGGTGGAAAGGATGGGGCGGATGTCCATGCGAACCTCGGTGGTGTCTCCTTCCCCCGCATGCGGGGGAAGGGAGTGGGTTATTGCGACTTGAGCTGGATGGCCGGCGTGATCTGGCATGCGCGCCAGGCGGGCAGCAGGCCGGCGAGCAGGCTGGCGACCACGGTCAACACGATCGTGATCAGCAGCATGCTGCCGTCGAAATGCACGTATTCGGCGTAGGTCGTCGGCTGCTGGCGCACCGCCCACAGGCCGATCATCGCCAGGCACAGGCCCAGCGCGCCGCCTGCGATGCCGATCATCCCGGCCTCGACGAGGTACTGCGTGAAGATGTCGCGACGCGTGGCGCCGAGCGCGCGGCGCACGCCGATCTCGGAGGACCGGCGCAGGAACTTCGCCAGCAGCAGGCCGATGGTGTTGAGCAGGCACACCGCGAGGAAGCCGAAGGCCAGCCAGCTTTGCAGGCGGACGTCGGACGGCACCGCGCCGTTGATGTCCAGCCATGCCATGACGTTGTCCAGGCTGACGTTGTCCGGGCGCTCGAAGCGTCCGGCGGCGCGCTGCTGCGCGGAGTACTGCGCGAGGTAGCGACGGTAGGCGGCGGCCTTCTCCGGCGTCGACAGTTCCACCCAGTACTGCAGCCAGGAGCACGGGGCATTGACGCCGGTATTGCCTTCCTCGTCGTCGGAGTCGCTGGTGCCCCAGCAGTTCATGTTGCCGTTGGGACTCATGCGGGTATCGCGGCTGGTCCAGAACGGCACGAACAGCAGTTCCGGCGAGCCGTGGCTGTCGCCGGTCACGTCGTAGAACTTCGGGGTCATCTCCCATTCGTCGATCACGCCGATCACGCGGAAGTCGTGGCGTTCGAGGCGCACCGTCTTGCCGATCGCGGACGCATCGCCGAACAGCTGTTCCTTGAGCTTCCGCGCGATGACCACGACGCGGGCGCGCGCCTTGTCTTCCTCGGCGGTCCAGGCGCGACCTTCGAGCATCGGCACTTCGAACATCGGGAAGAAGTCGGCGGTGGTGTAGCGCGCATCGGCATAGAAGGGATCCATGCCGGGTTTCTGCGGCTCCAGGGCCACGCTGCCGCCGGTCATCAGCGCCTGGCGTTCGCCCTTCGCTTCGCGCAGCAGCGCTTCGGCATCGAAACGCGTCATCTGCCATTCGGGATCTTCGCCGGGCTGATAGCTGTCCTTGCCGCGCGGGTCTATGCGCGGATAAAACAGCTTGTCGCTCTTCTGCGGGATCGGATCGCCGGACAGCACGTGGAACACGGTCAGCGTGGTCATGCTGGCGCCGATGCCCAGCGCGATCGCCAGCACCATCAGCGCGGTCAACGCCTGGTTGCGGCGGAAGCTGCGCAGCGCGAGGTTGAGGTAATAGCCGAACATGGCGGTCTCCTCAGACGCTGGCGGTCTGCGTGGTCGCGGCGCTGCGCACCAGGCCGGCCTCGCGCTGCAGGTCGGTGGCCATACCGTCGACGATGTGCACGTTGCGCTGCGCGCGCGCGGCGAGCTCGGGATCGTGGGTGACCATCACGATGGTCGTGCCCTGTCCGTTGATCTCCTCCAGCAGCTCCATCACGCTGCGCGCCATCTGCGAATCGAGGTTGCCGGTGGGTTCGTCCGCGAGCAGCAGGCGCGGGCTGCCGGCGAGGGCGCGGGCGATCGCGGCGCGCTGCTGCTGGCCGCCGGAGAGTTCGGACGGATAGTGCTTCATGCGCGAACCCAGCCCGACCCGCGACAGCGCGTCCTCGATGCGCTGCTTCCGCTCGGCGGCAGGCATGCCGCGATAGCGCAGCGGCGCGTCGACGTTGTCGAACAGGTTCAGGTCGGGAATCAGGTTGAAGCCCTGGAAGATGAAGCCGATCTTGCGGTTGCGCAGCTTCGAGCGCGCGTCGTCGCCGAGCTTGCTCACGTCCTCGCCATCGAGCAGGTAGGTGCCGCCGGTGAATTCCTCGAGCAGGCCGGCGATGTTGAGGAAGGTGGTCTTGCCCGAACCGGACGGGCCGGTGACCGCGACGAATTCGCCTTCGCGCACGTGCAGGTCGAGCGAGCGCAGCGCGTGCGTTTCGACCAGCTCGGTGCGGTAGACCTTGGTGACGGCTTGCATGTGCAGCATGGGGAACTCCGGAAGGCGAATGGGGACGTGGTGCGGGAAGGAAAAAGGAGCGGCGGACCGGGTGGCGTTGCGCTTCGCGCTGGGGAGAGAGAAAGCCGTGCGCGCAGCGGAACGACGCCTCAGCCGCCGATCCTGAAACGGGTGGCCAGCGGCGGCGTGGCGAGGAAGCGCAGCGTGCGCCGCGGACGGTGCAGGCGCGCGTCGTTGGCGGACGGCGCGAACACTTCCCGGTGCAGCGGCAGGCGCACGGCCTCGACCAGATCGTCGGCCGACCACGGCAGGGCCGAGGGAAAGGGGTTGTCGTCGCGCGGCTCGTGTTCGATGTCGAGCGGGGCGTAACCCGGGAACGGGGTGTCCGTGGACTGCGGGAGCACGGGGGACAGGGGGGTATGGGCGTGCATGGTCATTCTCCGGAGATGCGGATGCGTTCGGCGTCGCCGAACAGGTCGCTGCCGGACACCACGATGCGGTCTCCGGGTTTGGCGCCATCGAGGATCTCGACCGCACCGAGGCTGCTGACGCCGGTGCGCAGCGGGCGCTTCACGGCGATGCCACCGTCCATGACGTAGGCACTGTTGCCGCCGCCCTGGTCGATGAAGGGGCCGCGCTCGACCATCAGTACGTTGCGGCGGGTATCGAGCACGATGCGCGTGCTCAGGCGCTGGTTCTGGCGCAGCGACGGCGGCTGCTTGCCGGTGAAGCGCAGGCGTGCGGCGACTTCGCCGTTCACGACCTCAGGCGACACCGCCGAGATGGCGGCCGCGAACGTGCCGGTGTTGCCGCTCACCTCGGCCGGGATGCCGATGCCCAGGTCGCGGGCGAAGCTTTCCGGCACCTTGATCTCGACCTCGAAGACCGACAGGTCGACCACGCTGAGCACGGCGGCATTGGCGGCGACGTTGGCGCGCTGCGCGATCATCAGCTGGCCGACCTGGCCGTCGAAGGGCGCACGCAGCGTCAGCGCGTCGACCTGGCGCTGCAGCTCCACGACGACCGAGCGCTGGCGCTCTGCCAGGAGGCGCTTGTTGCGGGTGTCCAGGCCCGCGCCCTGGCCCTGCAGCGCATGTTCCTGGCGGGCGGCGGCCAGGCCGAGGTCGGCCTTCTTCAGGGTGTCCTGGGCGCGCGCCACGTCGATCTGCGCGACCGCGCCGCCTTCGTAGGCGCGCTGGTTGCGTTCGAGGTCGCGCTGCGCGGCGACGCGGTCGATGCTCGCCTGGTCCAGCAGCTTGCGCGCGTTGGCGCGGCTGAGCGAGGCGTCGAGTTCGGCGCGGCTGGCCTCGGCTTCCAGGCTGGCCAGCGTCGCTTCTTCCTGCGCCAGCCGGCTGCGCAACTCGGGGCTGTCGATCGTCGCCAGTGCCTGGCCGCGCTTCACCGCATCGCCGGCCACGACGTCCAGGGTGACCGTGCCGCCGGCGATGGCGTACAGGGTCGGGCTGTTCGCCGAAATGACCCGGCCTTCCGCCGACAGGTCGCGAACGAGGTCGCCGCGCGTGACTTCTGCGATGCGCACGCGTGCGCCGTCGATCGAACGGCCGCCGCCGCGCCAGGCGGTGACCAGGGCGCCGGCCAGCGCGACGACCACCACGGCGACGCCGATGGCGATCAGGCGGCGACGCGGGGCGCGGCCGGCGGCGGCGGCGAGGGGGCTGTCCTGTGCGGAGGTGTCGCGAATGCTCATGGGGGCCGAAGTGCTGAATGTCTGCCCAGTGCTCAGCAAACCCCGTGCCAACTGCAAGCCATTGAATTTCATGGAATATCGCCTGTCCGCGAGTGTCCGCGCGCTGTCCGGACGCGTCCGCGCGGACGGTCCTGCGCGGTTTCGCCGTTACACTAGCCACACCAAATCTGAGGGGCGGCAGGACATGTGCGGCATCGTTGGCGCGATCGCGGATCGCGATGTGGTTCCTGTATTGATCGAGGGTCTCAAGCGCCTCGAATACCGTGGTTACGATTCCGCCGGCATCGCCATCGTTGACCAGGGCGCTGAGGCGCCCGCCGATGTCCGCCGCGTGCGCCGCACCGGCCGCGTCGCCGAGATGGAAAGCGCCGCCGCCAGCGAAGCCTTCAGCGCCGGCCTGGGCATCGGCCACACGCGCTGGGCCACGCATGGCGGCGTCACCGAACACAATGCGCATCCGCACATCAGCCACGGCGTGGCGCTCGTGCACAACGGCATCATCGAGAACCACGAGGCGCAGCGCGAACGCCTGCGCGCGCTCGGCTACAGTTTCGAATCGCAGACCGACACCGAAGTCATCGCGCACCTGATCCACCACTACCTCACCCAGGGCGACGACCTGCTGCAGGCGCTGCAGCGCGCGGTGAAGGAACTGGAAGGCGCCTACGCGCTGGCCGTGGTCAGCCGCAAGGAACCACACCGCATGGTCTGCGCGCGCATGGGCTGCCCGCTGCTGGTCGGTCTGGGCGAGGGCGAGAACTTCATCGCCTCCGACGTGTCCGCGATCCTCCAGGCCACGCGCCGCGTGATCTTCCTCGAAGAAGGCGATACCGCTGAAGTGACCCGCGAAGGCGTGCGCGTGTTCGCGGCCGACGACGCCGAAGTCAAGCGCGAAGTGCACGTCTCAGACGTGTCGCTGGCGTCGCTGGAACTGGGCCCGTATCGCCACTTCATGCAGAAGGAAATCCACGAGCAGCCGCGCGCGATCGCCGACACCATCGAGGCCATCGTCGATCGCGGCGGCTTCACCCCCGAGCTGTTCGGCGCGGATGCCGCGCACGTGCTGCGCAACATCGACGGCCTGCAGATCCTCGCCTGCGGCACCAGCTACTACGCCGGCCTCACCGCGCGCTACTGGTTCGAGGCCATGACCGGCCTGCCGTGCACCGTCGAGATCGCCAGCGAGTACCGCTATCGCAAGGTCGTCGCGAATCCGAACCAGCTGATCGTCACCATCTCGCAGTCCGGCGAAACGCTCGACACGATGGAGGCGCTGAAGTACGCCAAGTCGCTGGGCCACGACAAGACGCTGTCGATCTGCAACGTGCCCGAGAGCGCCATCCCGCGCGCCAGCAAGCTGGTGTTCTACACCCGCGCCGGCGCCGAGATCGGCGTCGCTTCGACCAAGGCCTTCACCACGCAGCTGGTCGCGCTGTTCGCGCTCACCGCCACCGTGGCCAAGGCGCAGGGCAAGCTGTCGCCGGAACAGGAAGCCGAACTGCTCGATGCGCTGCGCCACCTGCCGGGCAGCGTGCAGCATGCGCTGAACCTCGAACCGCAGGTCGCGGTGTGGTCGGAACGCTTCGCGCCGAAGCAGCACGCGCTGTTCCTCGGTCGCGGCATCCATTACCCGATCGCACTCGAAGGCGCGCTCAAGCTCAAGGAAATCTCCTACATCCACGCCGAGGCCTATCCGGCCGGCGAGCTGAAGCACGGCCCGCTCGCGCTGGTCGATGCGCAGATGCCGGTGGTGGTGATCGCGCCGAACGACAGCCTGCTGGAAAAGGTGAAGTCGAACATCCAGGAAGTGCGCGCGCGCGGCGGCGAGATGTACGTGTTCACCGATGCCGACAGCCACTTCAGCGAATCCGAGGGCGTGCACGTGATCCGCACCCCGCGTCACGTCGGCATCCTCTCCCCGATCGTGCATGCGATTCCGGTGCAGATGCTCGCCTACCACGCCGCGCTCGCACGCGGCACCGACGTCGACAAGCCGCGCAATCTGGCCAAGTCGGTGACGGTGGAATGAGAGGGGGCCGGGTCGCTTGCCGGCCCGGAATCATGCTCGCGAGCCTTGGCCGCCACCCTGCCCGAAACCCCGGGTGAACCTGGTTTCGCAGGCCGCGCAGGTCGTAACGGCTCCATAACTGACACCCCGGGTGCACGGGCGTAACTTGCACCCCATGCAGGAGGTACGTCGGGCCCGATCCACGCAGGTCCGACAGACGCACCCCGCGTCGCCTCGCACGGTTAGGGGTCAACGGCAGGCATCGGCGTTCCAGGGCGCCATGCCTGCCGTCGATTTGTCCGGAATCCGGAAATGCCCGCGACCCATATCGACCCCAAACCGAATCACGTCCGCAGCGGTCCGCCGCCTCACGTTCCGCGTCGAGCCTCCGGCCGGCTGCCCGCATAATCCCGGCATGACGATCCGCACACGCTTCTCCGCATGACGGCCCCTCCCTTGAAACGCCGGCAGCTGTCGCACGTCCTGCTCCTGAGCTACATCGGGCTGGTGCTGTTCTTCGCCGTCTTCCTGCTGGGCGCCAGCGTAGGCACGATCCGCGCCGCGGCGCAGGCGCAGGCGCGCAACGAGGCCGAGCGCAGCGCCTCCGAGGCGCGGCGCCGGCTGCTCGAATGGCAGCGTGAACCCGCGGTGGTCGCCGACCTGCTGATCAAGCAGCCGTCGCTGCCGTTCTACCTGCAGCGCGGCCAGTTCACCAAGGCGCGCACGCTGATCGCCGACGTGGGCAAGACCAGCGGCATCGACTACATCGGCCTGGAGCGCCAGGGCCAGACGATCGGCCAGGTGGGCCTGCGTCCGCCGACGTCCGCCGCCGGCCTGGTCTTCGGCAAGCGTTCCGAAGCCTGGCGCATCGTGCGCCGCCCCGTGCCCTACGTGCAGGACGTGTTCATCGTCGTCGCACAGCGACTGGGCGACCGTCTCTCGCAGCGCTCCGATGTCGAATACGTCGACGTCCGCCTGCGTCCGGTGATGACGCGGCGCACGGTCCAGCCCGATGCCTGGACCGCAGCGCTGCAGGAAGTGTCGTTCACCGGCGAAGCCGACACCTACGAGGACATCCGCGGCACCGCTGCCGTGCGCATCGTCAGCATCCGGGACACCGACGGGCGCCCCGGCGCATTGCTGGTCGCCAGCGTGCACGAGCAGTGGATGACGCGGCGCATCCTCGAATGGCTGGGCATCTTCGGCCTGTCCAGCCTGGTGACCGGCGGCATCGCGTTCGCGCTGGCCTACCTGCTCGCAGCGCGCATCGCACTGCCGTTCGCGCGGCTCACCAGCATCGCGCGGCGACTCGGGTCCGGCGACCTGGCGACGCCGGTCGCACCGCCGGGCACCTTCCTGTCGGAACCGGTGGCGCTGGCGGAGAACCTGGAAAACATGCGCGCACGGGTCAGCGCGTTGACCGAGAGCGAGCGCGAGCAGCGCCAGGAGCTCGACGTGATCCTCGACGGCGTGGACGAAGGCATCGTCGGCATCGACGACCACGATGTCGTGCACTACGCCAATCGCCAGTTCCTCGAGCTGGTCGGTCGCGAACGCAGCGATGTGATCGGCCGGCCGCTGCGCGAAACCCTCAAGCCGGTGCCGTCGACGAACGCGGCCGGCGAGGGTGCGATCCCGGGCCTGCCCGCGCCGGAGCGCTATTTCGCCACGGACATGATGCGGCCGGTGATCGCCCGCCGCCTGCGCGCCGCCGAGGACCGCCACGTGATGGTGGTGCGCGAGGAAAACGCCATCGAGGCCGCGCGCGGCATGCGCGACCGCATCCTCGCCAACCTGTCGCACGAGTTCCAGACGCCGCTGTCGGCGCAGATCGCCTCGATCGAACTGCTGCGCGACCACCTGCGCGACCACGGCGACGAGATCGCGATGCGCCTGGCCGATGCGCAGTACCGCGGCAGCATCCGCCTGTCGCAGCTGGTCAACAACCTGCTCGACAGCGTGCGCATCGAAAGCGGCGAGATGCGCCTGCGCCGCGCGCCCCTGGACCTGATTTCGGTCATCGCCGAAGCCATCGAGCTGATGCAGCCGCTGATCGAACAGCGCGACCAGCGCGTGCTGTCGTCGTTGCCGCCGGGCCCGCTGCTGGTCGGCGACGCGCAGCGCCTGTTCTCGGTGATCGTCAACCTGGTGGCCAACGCCAACAAGTTCGCGCCGGACCAGACGCGGATCTGGATCGAGGCCGAATGGGCCGTGGACCGCGTGACCGTGTGGGTCGAGGATGAAGGTCCGGGCCTGCCGGTGTCGCATACGGTCAGCGACCTGTTCGCGCCGTTCAAGCGCTCGCCGCACGAAGAACCCAGCCAGCGCGGCACCGGGCTGGGCCTGACCATCGTCCATGCGATCGTGCTGGCGCACGGCGGCGTGGTGAAGGTGGTGGAACCGATGCGCGCGCGCGGCACGCGCATCGGCATCGTCCTGCCGCTGGAGTCGAACGCATGAGGGTTGGCCCATGAGGATCCTGGTCGTCGACGACGACGTCGAACTGGCGGGCCTGCTGCGCTTCGCCCTCAATGGCGCCGGCTACGACGTCATCAGCGCCTTCGATGGCGAACAGGCGATCACGCGTTTTCGCGAGCACAAGCCGGACCTGGTCATCCTCGACGTCAACCTGCCGATCCGCAACGGCTTCGAGGTGCTCGACCTGATCCGTCGCCACAGCCAGGTGCCTGTGATGATGCTGACGGTGCGCGCGGCCGAGGAAGACGAAGTGCACGGCCTGAACCTCGGCGCCGACGATTACCTCAAGAAGCCCTTCAGCCCGCGCACGCTGCTGGCGCGCGTGCGTTCGCTGCTGCGCCGTGGCAACGAGCAACTGGAGGATGCCGTGCTCACGTTCGGTGCGCTGACGCTCAACGTCGAGCGCAGCGAGGCCCAGGTCGAGGGCGGCGAAAGCTTCCGCGTGTCGATGCTGGAATTGCGTCTGCTGCGCCTGCTGCTGACCCAGCGCGGGCGGCCGGTGGATGCGGACAAGCTGATCGGCTTCGTCTGGTCCGACCGCGAGGCTGCCGATCGCGAATCGCTCAAGCAGGTGGTGCATCGCCTGCGTCGCAAGCTCGCCGCTGCCGGCGGCTCGGCGAACTGGGTCGAGTACGTGCCGAACGTGGGTTACGCGTTCACGACCCAGGCGCCGACCTGAGCGCGCAGGGACAGGCGTCGCTCATAGACAGGCTTTGAGCGGCGCGCGCATGCCGTCGCCCGCGCCTGCGGTCGTCTCCACCAGCCAGTCGGTCACGCGTGCGGTCGCGATCTCGCGGCTGTGCAGCGCATCGCGCTGCTGCCGGTAGATCGCCAGTTGCGCATCGGCGCTCGTGCCGGTGTCGAGGATGCTCTGCAGGTGTTCGATCTCGCGCTCGCAGCGCAGGCTGGCGACGTCGGGCGCGATCAGCGCGCACAGGCGGGCCACGGCATCGGCCACGCGCTCGGTGGCGCCGGTCTCCGGGTCGATGAATTCCGCCGACAGCCCGTGGCGCTTCGCGCGCCAGCGGTTCTCGTCGACGATGCGTCGGACCGTGGCGCCGCAGGGCGTGTCCGCAGTGGCCGCGCCCAGGCGCGGGTCCCGCAGGTGCGCGCGCACCAGGCAGCGGAAGGCCGAAGCCAGCGCCAGCGTATCTTCGATCCGGGTGCAGGCATCGCAGATGCGCAGTTCCAGGGTCGGAAAGCGCGACGAGGGACGGATCGCCCACCAGACTTCGCTGCCGTCGCGCGCCGCGCCGGCGACGCGCAGCGTGTCGAGGAAGCGCGCGTAGTCGGCATCGTCGGCGAAGGCGTCCGGCAGGCCGGCGCGCGGCCATTCGTCGTATGCGGCCTGCCGATAGCTCGACAGTCCGGTCGGCTGGCCGCGCCAGAACGGCGACGAGCACGACAGCGCGAGGAACAGGGGCAACCACGGCAGCAGGCGGTTCATCAGCGCGATGCGGTCCACGCCTTCGGGCACGCTCACATGCACGTGCAGGCCGCAGACCAGGCTGCGCCGACCGATGGCGGCGTAGTCGCTCATCAGCCGCTCGTAGCGCGCCTTGTCCGTCGGTTCCTGCGCGCGCCAGGACGCGAACGGATGCGTGCCTGATGCGAGCGGCTGCAGGTCGAGCTTGTTGGCGATCCGCGTGACGGCGTGACGCAGCTCGTGCAGGGATTCGTAGGCCATCGATGCGGTGTGCAGCACTGGCGTGGCGATCTCGATCTGTGCACGGTGCAGTTCCTCGTGCACGCGGTCGCCCAGGCGCGCGCGGCACGCCGAGAGCAACGCGGGCGTGCGATCGCCGCAGAGGTCGCGGGTCTCCGGGTCGACGAGGAAGAATTCCTCCTCGATGCCGAAGGTCAGTGTGGGAACGGGCTTGGGCATGGAAGGCAGCGTGAAGGGCGTGATCATGGCGACAGTCTGCGACGTCGAAGCCGCGTCCGCAGTTACCGCGCGGTTACGCGTTTTTTGCATGAATCGCCGTGAAAATCGCATGATTCCGGGCGATCGCCTGCGCGAAGATGGCCGCAGCCTGAACCGCGCGCCCTTATAATGGCCGCCTGCCAGCGACGGGCCGGGGACGTGGTTCCCGCGTCGCGGGCCAGGGTGTCCCCTGATGAGCGGCCTGAATGAGCGACCACCCGAATGAGTGACAGCATCGTCGTCCAGCGACCGACCCGCATCGAGATCGATCTCGGTCGCCTCGCAGGCAATCTCCGCGCGATCCGCGACCACGTGCGCGTGCCGGTGATGGGCATCGTCAAGGCGAACGCCTACGGCCACGGCCTCGTCCCGGTGGCGCGCCATCTGGTGCAGTCCGGTGTCGACCAGCTGGGCGTGGCCTTCCTCGAGGAAGGCATCGCGCTGCGCCGCGCCGGCATCCGCATTCCGATCCTGGTGCTCGGCGGCATCTTCGGTCCGCAGATCGCGGAGTTCATCGACCACGACCTGGAGATCACCGTCTCCTCGCTCGACAAGCTGCGCCAGGTCGAAGCCGTCGCCGAGGCGAAGCGCAGGAAGGCGGTGGTGCACCTGAAGATCGACACCGGCATGGAACGCGTCGGCGTGCACAGCTATTCCTGCGCGTCCTTCATCGAAGCCGCCGTCGCATCGCCGTGGTGCGAGATCAAGGGCGTCTATTCGCATCTGGCCTGCGCGGACGATCCGGCGTCGCCGATGACCGCGCGCCAGGTCGAGCGCTTCGCCGATGCCTGCGCGCACTTCACGCGGCTCGGCGTACCGATGCCGCTGCGCCATCTCGCCAACTCCGGCGGCGTGCTGCACTACCCGGACACCTGGCTCGACATGGTGCGCCCCGGCATCCTGCTCTACGGCGTCGCGCCCGATCCCGCTTCGCGCATGACCGTGCCGGTCGCGCCGGTGCTGTCGCTGAAATCGCAGGTCGTCTACTTCAAGGTCGTGAAGGCGGGCAACACGGTGAGCTACGGCGCCACCTGGTCGTCCGACCACGACTGCCGCGTCGTCACCATTCCCATCGGCTACGGCGACGGCTATTCGCGCGCGCTGTCCTCGCGCGGCGAAGTGCTGATCCGCGGCAAGCGCTATCCCATCGTCGGCCGCGTGTGCATGGACCAGTTCATGGTCGACATCGAACGCGACAGTGCCTGGAACGAGGACGAGGTCGTGCTGATCGGCGAACAGGGCGACGAGGTCATCCGCGTCGAAAGCGTGGCCGCGACCATCGGCACCATCGCCTACGAAGTCCTCACCGGTCTCAACGAACGCATTCCGCGCCTCTACATCGGCAGCTGAGCGCGACGCGCCAACGCCCCGCATCACACGAGCATCGACCCCATGACCTCATCCACCCTGACGGCACGCGCCTGGACGGCCTCGGCCATCCGCCGCATCGAAGCCGACTTCAACCGCTCGGCCGACACCCACCTCATCCCGATGCGCCTGCCGGGCTTTCCGGGGATCGAGGTGTACTTCAAGGATGAGTCCAGCCATCCCACCGGCAGCCTGAAGCATCGCCTCGCACGCTCGCTGTTCCTGTTCTCGCTGGCGAACGGCTGGCTGCGCGAGGGCGGGCCGGTGATCGAGGCATCGAGCGGCTCGACCGCCGTGTCCGAAGCGTACTTCGCGCGCCTGCTCGACCTGCCGTTCATCGCGGTGATGCCGACCTGCACGTCGCCGGACAAGCTGCGCGCGATCGAATTCCACGGCGGACAATGCCATCTGGTCGACGATCCGGCGGCGATCAACGCCGAGTCAGAGCGCCTGGCGCGCGAGACCGGCGGGCACTTCATGGACCAGTTCACCTACGCCGAGCGCGCGACCGACTGGCGCGCCAACAACAACATCGCCGAATCGATCTTCCTGCAGATGTCGCACGAGCCGCATCCGATCCCCGAGTGGATCGTGTGCAGTCCCGGCACCGGTGGCACCGGCGCCACGCTCGGCCGTTACGTGCGCTACCGTCGCTACGACACCCGCATCCTCTGCGCCGATCCCGAGCATTCGGTGTTCTACGACCACTACGCCAGCGTGCTGCGCGGCACGCCCTGCCACGAGATGACGCTGCCGCGCGGCTCGGGCATCGAAGGCATCGGTCGCCCGAAGGTGGAGCGCAGCTTCATCGCCGCCTGCATCGATGCGATGGTGAAAGTGCCCGACGCGCTCAGCCTGGCCGCGATGCGCCATGTCAGCGAGACGCTGGGCCGCCGCGTCGGCGGCTCCACCGGGACCAATTTCGTCGGCGTGCTGACTGCGGCCGAGCGCATGCGCCGCGAGGGCCGCGAAGGATCGATCGTCACCATCCTGTGCGACGGCGGCGACCGCTACTCGCACAGCTACTACAACCCGGCGTGGTACATCGAGCAGGGCATCGACATCGCCGGCGCCGATGCCGCGATCGCGCGCGCGGTCGCCGGCGAAGCGGTGCCCGACGCGTCCTGGTCGGCGATGTGACGCACCCTGTCGCCGTGCGATGCGCGCGGCGTAGACTGCGCCGATGCGCAAGATCATCCACATCGACATGGATGCGTTCTATGCCTCGGTCGAGCAGCGCGACGATCCGTCGCTGCGCGGCAAGCCGGTGGTGGTGGCCTGGCGTGGCGCCCGTTCGGTGGTCTGCGCGGCCTCGTACGAGGCGCGCAAGTTCGGCGTGCGCTCGGCGATGCCGGCGATCCGCGCCGAACGCCTCTGCCCGCAGGCGATCTTCGTGCCGCCGGATTTCACGCGCTACAAGGCGGTGTCCAGGCAGGTGCGCGAAATCTTCGCGCGCCACACCGAGCTGATCGAGCCGCTGTCGCTGGACGAAGCCTATCTCGACGTGACGGATCCGATGACGCGCCTGGACAACGGCGAGGTGCCGACCGCGACCGCCATCGCAGACATCATTCGCACGCAGATCCGCGAAGAAACCGCGCTCACCGCATCGGCCGGCGTGGCGCCGAACAAGTTCCTCGCCAAGATCGCCTCGGACTGGCGCAAGCCGGACGGACAGTTCGTGATCAAGCCGGCGCAGGCCTTCGATTTCCTGACGCCGCTGCCCGTTGGCTGCATTCCCGGGGTCGGCAAGGTGATGCAGCAGAAGCTGGAAACGCTCGGGGTCGCGACCGTCGGCGATCTCCGTGCGCTCGGCGTGGAACGCCTGCAGCACGAATTCGGCAACTGGGGCCTGCGCCTGCACGAGCGCGCGCAGGGCATCGATGAGCGCCCGGTCGAACCCGACCAGCCGGTGCAGTCGATCTCGTCGGAAGACACCTTCGAGCGCGACGTGCCGTTGTCGGACATCGAACCGATGCTCCTGCGCCTGGCCGAGCGCACGTGGACGGCGTCGCGCAAGACCGAGCGCGTCGGCCGCACCGTGGTGCTGAAGCTCAAGACCGCGCAGTTCCGCATCCTCACCCGCAGCCACACCCCCGAACTGCCGCCATCGAGCCTGGAACAATTCACCGCGATCGCACTGGCACTGCGCGACCGCGTCGAGTTGCCGCCGTCGACGCTGTATCGCCTCGTCGGCGTTGGTCTGGGCGGGTTCCGCGATCGCGACGACGCGCTGTCGCCGCAGCCGGAGCTGTTCGGCGGTGCCTGGTGAAGGCAGGCCGGTAGATCAGCCCGGCTTCTTCGGCTTCCACGCCTTCGCCGCCGCCACCGCCTTGCCGGCGTCGATGCGGCCGAAGCCGTAGCGGTTGGAGTGGCCGTTGGTCTTGTACGCGGAGGCCGGGCCGATCTTCTTCGCGCTGCCGGAGAGCAGCTTGCGCACGTCCTCCGGTGCGAGCTGCGGCTTGAGCGAGAGCAGCAGCCCGCACAGGCCCGCGACCAGCGGCGTCGCGGACGAGGTGCCGCCGAAGTCGTCGCAGTAGAGGCCGTTCGCATCGCCTGCGGTGCCCGGGTTGAAGCCGCGACCGGGAATCGAGATATCGGTGGTGAAGATGCCGCGCGCGCCGCCGTTGGAAGGCGCGACCACGCAGATCTGCGGGCCGCGATTGGAATAGCCGGCGAGTTCGTCCTTGTCGGTCGAGGCGCCGACCGCGATCGCGTTCGGGTCGGTGGCGGGGTAGTCGATTTCGTTCGCGCCGTCGTTGCCGGCGGCGCAGACCACGACCGCGCCCTTGCCCTTGCGTCCGAAGCGGCGCGCGTCCTGCAGCGCGAACTCGATGTCGGGGCTTTTCGCGCCGCCCCACGAGCAGGAGATCACGTCGGCGAAGGTGGCGGCGTAGCGGATCGCATCGGCGACCTGGCTTTCCGAAGCGAAGTCATCGGCGTGGAAGATCTTCACCGGCAGCAGGCGGCAGTTCGGCGCGATGCCGTAGGCGCGCGGCCCGCGACCGACGGCGACGCCGGCGCAGGGCGTGCCGTGCACGTCGTTGCCGCCCATCTGGTCGAACGGTGCGCGGAAGCGCTTGGGGCGCGGGTTGAAGTGGTCGGCGTCGTCCTCGGGCAGGTAGAAGTCGCGCCCGCACAGGTCACGCGTTTCGTCAGGGTCCGGGTTGCGCAGCACGTTGCCGCGCAGTTCGGGATGCTCGACATCGACGCCGTCGTCGAGCACGGCGATCACCACGGCGCGCTTGCCGCGCGTGAGCTTCCAGGCCTTCGCCGCGCCAATGGTGCGCAGGTGCCACTGTTTCGCCGGCGGCGTCGACACCGTGGCAGGCAGGCTGCGACGGAACTGCGAGACGAAGTTCGGCGCGGCGAACGCGACTTCGTCCAGTGTCGCCAGGCGTGCGGCCAGCTTCACCAGCGCTTCGCCGGGATGATGATGCTCATCGTCGCTGAGGATGTACTGGTCGGGCACCAGCGGATTGCGCGAGCGCACTTTCAGGCCGGTGTCGCGCAGGATCGCGGCGCGCGTCTTCTGCGGCGCGTCCGCGTGGAAGCGCAGCACGATCTCCTTGTAGAGGATGCGCATCAGCCGGGTGTCGCGATCCAGCCAGGCGGTGATCGTCTTGCGTTGCAGCGACTGGTCGTGCGCCTTGCGCGCGGCGGCACTCGGCGCCTGCAGCACTTCGCCGCCGACGCGGCTGCGCTCGGGCAGTTCGAAGAAGGCCTGCGCGGCGCGCATCACCCGCGCGGTGGCCATCGCCGCGACAGGCGTGCCCGACAGCCGGGCCACGGTCTCGCCGGCGACCGCTTCCAGCGTGAGCGGCAGCGGTTCGAGGTCGACCCATTCGCCGGAGCCCATGCGCATGCCCAGGTCGGTGCGGGTCGCCGATTCCGCGGGAAGATCGACGGCGGTATCCGCGCGCGCGGATGCGGGGGACTTGGAGGACATGGTGCACCTCACTTCCTGTAAGGGAGGATTCGATTATCGCCAGAATCGCGTCATGGCGTGAGACTGGCGCGCCGCCGATCGGATCGCACGCGGCGCGAAGCAACAGGCCTACGAGCGGTGGAACGCGCTTTCCGCATCGAACCAGACGGCCTCGACATGCGCATCGCCCTCGATGCGGCCGCTGACGTCGGGCAGGAAGACTTCACTGCCTTCGGTCGGCCGGAACAGCGCCTGCTGCCGGGTGAACTTGGCGCGCGCAACGAATTCCAGCCCGTAGGTCCGCGCCAGCGCCTGCAGATCCTGCTCGCTGGCCTCGTCCTCCAGGCGCAGCGACAGCAGTCCGGTGGGGTAGCGGCACTCGCCGCGTTCGTCGACCAGCGCCGGCATCACCAGGAAGTCGTTCCCCAGCAGCTTGTGCAGGCTGCGCCAGCCCTCGCGCGCGCTGCGCGGCAGCTTGTTCAGCTTCACCACCCAGCCCGGCAGGCGGCCGCCCAGCGGGCTGACGCTGGCCTTGCCCTCCAGACGTGCCAATCCCGTGGCCGGGACCTTGGCGGTCGCGGGCCGGACGACGAAGAGGCCGGGGCTGAGCTGTTCGGTGCTGGACGACATGACCGTCCTGAGTACTGCGGTGCGGGCACGGAATGTGCGCTTGTGCGCATTTGGTATCACACGCCGGAGAGCGGGCGCAACCGCTGGAAGACGTATTTCGAGGGGGAGGTCATTCCGTCGCGGCCCTCCCCGGGAAGGGGAGGGCTGGAGAGGGCCGCCGGATCCCCGGCGGCCGCCGCCAGGCTTACTCGGCCGGCTGGAAACGCAGCATCAGCGACCAGGTGCGGCCGGGCTGGTTGTAGAACGAGGTGGTTTCGTACTGTTCGTCGAACAGGTTCGCAACCTTGGCCTGCAGGGTCCAGTGCCGCGCGAAGCGGTACTCGGCGCGCAGGTCGAGTGTGGCGAAGCCGTCGACCTCACGGGTGTTGCCGAGATCGTCGTAACGCTTGCCGTTGGCGACGCCGGTCAGGCCGATGCTGAAGTCGCCGAAGGCGCGGTCGACGTCGATGCGTGCGGTTTCGCGGGCGCGGCGCGGCAGATCCTTGCCGTCGTTCGGGCCCGGGGCGCGGTTTTCCGGATCCAGCCAGCTGGCGGCACCGGCGACGTTCCAGCCGAACAGCGCGGTCTCCACCTGCAGCTCGGCGCCGCGCAGTCGGGTCTTTTCGATGTTGTTGGGCAGGAAGATCGAGCCGTCGTAGGCGATCAGGTCGTCGACGCGGGTTTCGAAGGCGTTGAGGGCGATGCGGGTGCGCTCGCCGCGCCAGGCCAGGCCGAGGTCGAAGGTCTTCGAATACTCGGGACGCAGGTCCGGGTTGCCGAAGAACGGGAAGTACAGTTCGTTGAAGGTCGGCGCCTTGAACGCGGTGCCGTAGCTGGCGGTGATGCGCCAGTGCTTGGCGAAGCCGACGCTCCACGCGGCGGTGCCGGTGGTCTTGCCGCCGAACTGGTCGTTGTCGTCGCGACGCACGGCGAGCTGCACGTCATGCGCGCCGGACGCGCTTGTTCCAAAGCTGCCCTGGTATTGCGCGAACACCGCGCGGTTGCCGCGACGGGTGTCGTCGAAGTCGGTATCGCTGTCGACGCGATCGCGCAGCCAGTCGACGCCGACGGTGAGCACCTGGCGTTCGGCCAGGGTGATGTCGGACTGCACCGAGGCGCTGTCGCGCTGCGTGTTGAACTCGCCGGCGGGCGCGGTGCCGAGGAAGTTCTCGGACTCGTCCTTGTTGCTGCCGGCGGCGAACTGCACGGCGACGCGCTCGCCGGCCTGCCATTTCAACTGCGCGCCGACGACCTGCTGCACGATGTCGGAATTGTCGACGAAGCTGCCGTCGTATTCGTTCTCGCCGCTCACGCGCAGGCCGTGGCCCTGCAGTACGACCGACTCGCCGATGTTGACGCCGCCGCGCAGCGAGAACGCGTGCTGGGTGTAGCCGTCGCGGTCGAGCTGGTCGTCGACGAAGCAGCCGGCGAAGACCGGGAAGCCTGCGCCACGGCAGGCGTTGATGCCGTCGGTGCGCTTGAAGCCGGCGTCGAGGCCGAACCAGCCGCGCTCGCTGCCGCCACCGATGCCGATGCCGCCTTCGCGGCGGCCGTGGCTGCCGGCGCCAGCGTGGAAGCGGAAGGTCGCGTCGCCGCGATCGCGGCGGGTGAAGATCTGGATCACGCCACCGATGGCTTCCGAGCCGTACAGGCTGGAGCGCGGGCCGCGCACGATCTCGACGCGATCGATCAGCGAGATCGGCAGGTCCTGGAAGGAGACCAGGCCGGAGGTGGCCGAGCCCACGCGCACGCCGTCGATCAGCACCAGCACGTGGTCGGACTCGCTGCCGCGCACGAACATCGTGGTGAGCTTGCCGTCGCCGCCCTGGTTGGTGATGTTGATGCCGGCGCGGCCGCGCAGCAGGTCGGCGAGCGAAGTCGCCTGGGCGCGCAGGATCTCGTCGCGGGTGATGACTTCGACCGGTGCCAGCGCGGCGTCTGCGGTGACGGCGGTGCGGGTGGCGGTGACGATGATCTCGTCCAGCTCGTCGCCGGCATCGGCATCGGCATCGGCGGCGAAGGCGGCGCCGGGCAACAGGGCGGCGATGGCCAAGCTGAGCGGGAGGATTCGGGACAGGCCGGAGGAACGACGGGAATGACGGCCGGAAAGGACAAGCTGGAACGACGACATGCAGGGACTCCATCGCGCGCACCCGCGCGCTGATCTGGTGTGGAGTCGCGATGGGGAAGGCAGGGACGAGCGAAGGGCCGGCGCGAGCGGACGGCGACATCGCCGCGACGCCCTCCGCATCGCAACCGTAGGGCTTCGTGGCCGGTCTCCGGGCTTGCGCGTCCGGTCGTCGCCCATGGGCGTGACCGGGGCCTTCGCGCCTTCCCGCGGCGGATGCCGCAGTGGCGGATGATGCGAAGGGTTCACGTGCTTACCGTTGCGGGGGCAGCGCCGGAATGGGTTCGTCGACGACGAAACGCACCGGCTTCCCGTTTCAATCCGGCACAGGAACCTGTTGCCGGATCACCGCGAAGCGGCCGGCATTGTAGCGGATCGGGTCGGGAGACGCCGGGCGCGGGCCCGGCGGGAGACGTCAGTCGTTGCCGCCGTCGCCGTGATGCCCGCCATCGGGCTCGTCGAACAGGCTGAAGACCGGCGCGGCTTCTTCGCGGGCGTGGTGCGTGGTGGTCACCGGCGCGGCGGCCGGGCGGCCGCGCGGCGGCGGCAGCAGGGCGATGGCGGCTTCGGCGGCGGCCAGCAGTTCCGCGCGACGTTCCTGCGGCACTTCCTGCCAATGGCAGCCGACCAGCGCACCCTCGAGGGCGTACAGCAGGTTCAGGCTGGGCTTGAAGCCGGCGCGCTTGACGCGCATGAAGGCTTCGAGCGCGCCGATGCCGCGCAGGTCGTCTTCGGTGCGGAGGCCGACCTGGCGCAGCCAGGCAGCGCTTTTCGGACCGATGTTGCGCAGTTTGAGCGGAGTGGTCATTCGGCGTCGTCGAGAAGGGAGGGGCGGTCCGTGCCGGCCGTCAGGTCCGGAGCGAGCGCAGGAAGGCGGCCGCGATGGCTTCCAGTCCTGCCTGATCTTCAACGTCGAAACGATCGGGGACCGGACTGTCGAGGTCGAACACGCCGATCAGCGCGTCGCCCTCGGCCATCGGTATCGCGAGCGGTACGACCAACTCCGATCGCGAGGCCGAATCGCAGGCAATGTGGCCCGGGAAGGCGTGCACGTCGGCCACGCGCTGGGTGGTGCGGGTGCTCGCGGCAGCGCCGCAGACGCCCTTGTCCAGCGGGATGCGAACGCAGGCCGGCAGGCCCTGGAACGGCCCGACCACCAGCTCGGTGCCGTCGTAGAAATAGAAACCCACCCAGTTGAGGTCGGGCAGGGCGTGGTAGACCAGCGCCGACAGGTTCGCCGCGTTGGCGATGCGGTCGGACTCGCCGGCGAGGATGGCCTCGGCCTGGGCGAGGAGCTGGGCGTACTGTTCCGGCTTGCTGCCGGTGAGCGGGATCGATGCGAAACTCATGCGCCGAGTGTAGCAGCGACGCCGACTGACCCGCGTCGCCCCAGGAGTGTCCGTGCCCGTCGCCATCCCGTTCCGCAGCCTGTTCGTCACCGGCACCGACACCGGCGTCGGCAAGACCGTCGCCGCGAGCGCGCTGATCCATCGCCTGCGTCGCGAGGGGCTGCGTGTTGCGGGGATGAAGCCGGTCGCCAGCGGCTGCGAGCGCACGCCCGACGGCCTGCGCAACGAGGATGCGCTGGCGCTGCAGGCGGCGAGCGAGCCGCGTCCGGACTACGCCGACGTGAATCCGTACGCGCTCGAGATTCCCACCGCACCGCAGCTCGCCGCGCGCGCGGCCGGGGTGCGGGTCGATCCGGATGTGCTGCTGGCTGCGCACGGCCGCCTTGCCACGCAGGCGGACGCCGTGGTGGTGGAAGGCGCGGGCGGCTGGCTCGCGCCGATGGACGACGGCCTGGACCAGGGCGATTTCGCCCGCGCCATCGACGCGCCGGTCGTGCTGGTCGTCGGCCTGCGCCTGGGCTGCCTCAGCCATGCGCGGCTGAGCGCCCGCGCGATCATCGCCGACGGCTTCACGCTGCTGGGCTGGATCGGCAATACCGTCGACTCCGCCTTCGCCGAGCGCGACGCCTATCTCGACCTGCTGCGCGATGCGCTGCCTGCGCCGTGTCTGGGGGTGCTGCCGTTCGCACCGGGTAGCGATCCCGCGCGGATGGCGCAATCGCTGGCATTGCCCTGAGCCCACTGTAGGAGCGACGAACGTCGCGACTTGCGTCGCTCCCACGGGTCTTCAGTTGCCGTCGTCGCACGAAAATCCATTCGGATGATGCATTGCCGACAGTGTCAGCGGCGGAATCCGCTTCCCGGGTTCAATCCTGCGTTTGCTTGGGGATCCTGAACTTGATGGAGGCCGCACAGACATGGCAAGGCATGCGGGGATCTTCCTCCGACAGGAATTGGAAGATGTGGTGACCTTGTTCGGCATGGAATCGCAGGTTCAACTCCCGCGCTTCATCTCCTTCGACGAGCGACAGTGGCGGCGTTGAAGTGTCAGTGTGCCAAGCCATCGGCAGCGACATGAAGAAGACATCGCGGAATTCGATCTCGATGTCGGGCGAATAGGATGAAGACAATGCGCCGCCCACGACAAGCCTGGCGTGGCGATACTCCACGACATCGAAATCGAGCCACGGCTGGCTCTGGATGAAGGCATTGATATGCCCGATGACCGACAGAGCCTCAGCTCTCTCCATTGCAGGCGGGATCATGGTGGGCTCGACCATTGTGTGTCGATCGAAAGGCGAAGGGCATGTAATGGTATCCCCGTCCAACACCAAAAAGAAAAGCGCGCCGAAGCGCGCTTTTCCGTGAAGCTCACCGACCTGCTCAGCCCAGTTGCGGCTGTGCGTCGTCGGTGTTGCCCGATGCCGCATGTTCCGCGGCCTTCGGGTCGTGCGCGTGATCGCGCGCGAGGTAGATGTAGAACGCCGGCAGCACGAACAGCGTGAACAGCGTGCCGATGGTCATGCCCGAGGCGATCACCATGCCCATCGAGAAGCGCGCGGCCGCGCCCGGACCACTGGCGATCAGCAGCGGGATCATCGCGAACACCAGCGCGGCAGTGGTCATGAGGACCGGACGCAGGCGGATCGCGGTGGCTTCCTCGATGGCTTCGCGCTTGCTCAGGCCGCGTTCGATCTGCAGCTTGTTCGCGAACTCCACGATCAGGATGCCGTGCTTGGAGATCACGCCGACCAGCGTCACCAGGCCGACCTGGGTGTAGATGTTGATGCTCATCCCGGGGAACGCCTCGATGCCCTGCATGCCCAGGATGCCGCTGGCGATGGACAGGATATTGAGCACCAGCAGCGCGCCGCAGATCGCCATCGGCACCGTGATCAGCATGATGATCGCGTCGCGGAAGCTCTCGAACTGTGCGGCGAGGACCAGGAAGATGATGATCAGCGCGAACAGCAGCGTGACCAGCATCGTCGTGCCTTCCTGCTTGAACTGGCGCGACTCGCCGGCGTAGTCGACGCTGTAGCCCTGCGGCAGCACTTCCTTCGCTGCCTGCTCCAGGATCTCCAGCGCCTCGCCCTTGGTCACGCCCGGTCGCGGCGCGAAGGTGATCGACACCGCGTTGAGCTGCTGGAAGCGCTTGAGCGATTGCGGCTGCGCGGTTTCCTTCAGCGTCACTACGGTCGACAACGGGATCAGTTCGCCGGTGCGCGTGCGCGTGTAGTAGTTCTCCAGCGCGCTGGCGTTGAGGCGGTCCTCGCGCTGCACCTGCGGGATCACGCGATACGAGCGGTTCTGCATCGCGAAGCGGTTGGTGTAGCCGCCCGACAGCAGCGCCGCCATGTCCGCGGCCAGCGTGCGCATGTCGATGCCCAGCGACGCCGCCTTGTCGCGGTCGATGTTCACCTCGATGCGCGGCTTGTCGATCTTCAGATCCTTGTCGAGGAAGATGAAGCGCTTGCTCGCATAGGCCTTGCCGAGGATCGCGTCGGCCAGTTCGGACAGCTGGCTCAGTTCGCCGACGCCGCCGATGATGAACTCGCCGCCGCCGCCATCGCCACCCGCGCTGGGCAGCGAAGGCGGGACCAGCGCGAACACGTTCAGGCCGGTGACCTGGCTGATCTGCGGCTGCAGCGTCTGTTCGAGCACGGCCTTGGTCGAGCGCTCGCGCTCGCTCCACGGCTTCAGCACGAATCCGGCCATCGCCATCGGGCTGGCACCGCCGCCACCCCCGCCGAAGCCGCCGTTGAACAGGAAGTAGCCGTCCACTTCCGGCACGGTCTTCGCGATCTTGGTGATCTCGTCGGTGTAGCGTTCCACGTAGTCGAGCGTGGAGTACGGGTCGGCGCTGGCGATCGAGAAGATGAAGCCTTCATCCTCCATCGGCGCCGGTTCCTTCGGCGACTGCATGTACAGCAGCACGCAGGACACGAACACGACCGCGCCGAACGCGCCGATCATGTGGCGTGCATGCAGCGCACCGTGCAGCAGGCGCTGGTAGGCGCGGCGCAGGCGGTCGAAGCGCTCGTCCAGCCAGGACTCCAGCTTGCCCTTCGGATGCTCGGGATCGTGCGCCTTGAGCATCTTCGCGCTCATCATCGGCGAGAGCGTCAACGCGACCACGCCGGACAGCAGCACCGATCCCGCCAGCGTGAACGCGAACTCGGTGAACAGCACGCCGGTGAGCCCGCCCTGGAAGCCGATCGGCAGGTACACCGCGACGAGGGTGGTGGTCATCGCGACCACCGGCCACGCCAGTTCGCGCGCGCCACGCAGCGCGGCATCGAAGGGTTTCATCCCTTCCTCGATGTGCCGGTGGATGTTCTCCAGCACGATGATCGCGTCGTCGACCACGATGCCGATCGCCAGCACCATCGCCAGCAGGGTCAGCAGGTTAATGGTGAAGCCCATCAGCAGCATCAGGAACAGGGTGCCGACCAGCGACAGCGGCACCGTCACCGCCGGGATGATCACGCTGCGCAGCGAGCCCAGGAAGAAGTAGATCACCACGATCACGATGATGACCGCCTCGATGATCGTGCTCACCACCTCGTCGATCGCTTCCTGGATCTGCTTCGTGCTGTCGTAGGGAATCGTGCCCTTGATGCCCTGCGGCAGCTGCGGAATGATTTCCGCTTCCCACAGCTTGCGGACTTCGCGGATCACGTCGAGCGAGTTGGCGTCGGGTGCCACGTACACGCCGACGAAGGTCGCGGCTTCGCCGTTCATGCGCACCGAGGTGCCGTACGACTCCGAGCCGAGCACGACGTCGGCGATGTCGCCCAGGCGCACGATCGCGCCGTCCTGCTCGCGGATGACCAGCTGGCGGAATTCCTCCGGCGTGCGCAGGTCGGTGCGCGCGGTCATGTCGATCGCGACCATCTGGCCCTTGGTCGAGCCCACCGCGGACAGCACGTTGTTCGACTGCAGCGCGACCGACACGTCGCTGGCGGTCACCTTCAGCGCGGTCATGCGCTCGGGCTTGAGCCACACGCGCATCGCGAACGTGCCGGCGCCGAGGATGTCGGCGCGCTGCACGCCGGGCACGGTGACCAGCTTCGGCTGGATCACGCGGTTGAGGTAGTCGGTGATCTGGTTGTTGTCGAGCGTGTCGCTGGCGAAGGACAGATACATGGCCGCGATCTGCTGGCCCTGCTGCAGGTCGATCACCGGGTCTTCCGACTCCGGCGGCAGCTGGCCGCGCATCTTGTTGACCTTCGCGGCGATCTGGGTCAGCGCTTCGTTCGGGTCCTGGTCCAGGCGGATGAAGGCCTGGATGGTGCTCACGCCCGCCGAACTGCTCGAGCTCATGTACTCGATGCCCTCGGCGCTGGCGATCTCGCGCTCCAGCGGCGTGGTGATGAAGCCCTGGATCAGGTCGGCGTCGGCACCGAAGTACACGGTGCTGATGTTGATCACCGCGTTGCGCATCTCCGGGTACTGGCGGACGTTGAGTTCCGAGTACGCACGGAGACCGAACAGCAGGATGAACAGGCTGACGACGACCGCAAGGACGGGCTTGCGGATGAAGATGTCGGTGAATTTCATCGTGGGGGCTCCGGTGCTCAGCTGTTGCCGGGCGAGGGCTTGGCGTCGGCGGCGGGCTGCACCTTGTTGTTCACGGTGACCTCGGCGTCGTTGCGCAGCTTCAGCAGGCCGCTGGTGACCACGCGTTCGCCGGGCTTGAGGCCTTCGGTCACCGCGATCAGGTCGCCGCGCGTGGCGCCGGTCTTCACGAAGCGCTGGCGCACGAGCAGCTTGTTGCCGGTCAGCGGCTTGCCCGTCGCGTCCTTCTCATCGGGAACACGCTTGACTTCCTCGATCACGAAGACCGCGTTGCCGTAGGGATTGAAGGTGATCGACGTCTGCGGAATCACCACGACGCTGCGGTCGCCGCCGAGGTCGAAGGCGATCTTCGCGAACATGCCGGGACGCAGCGTGAGGTCTTCGTTGACGAAGCGTGCCTGCACCTTGAAGTTGCGCGTCTGCGCATCGACCTGCGGTTCGATCGCGACGACGGTGCCATCGAACGCATTCCCGGGGATGCCGTCGAGGGACGCGCGCACCACCGAGCCCTCGGCGACCTGCGACAGGCGCTGCTGCGGCAGGGTGAAGTCGAGCAGGATCGGGTCCAGCGCCTGCAGATTCACCAGCGGGTCGCCGGGCGCGACGTACTGGCCCAGGTTGATCTTGCGGATGCCCAGCACGCCGTCGAACGGGGCGCGCACGGTCTTGAGCGCGATCACCGCGCGCTGCGCTTCGACCTGCGCGAGCGTGGTCGCCGCCTGCGTCGCGCGTTCCTCGACCTCGGCCTGCGACACGAGCTTTTCCTTGCCCAGTTCGCGCCAGCGGTCGCGCTGCTGCACCGCCAGTTTCGCCGAGGCTTCCAGCGCCCGTAGCGTGGCTTCCTCGTTCGTGGTGTTCAGCCGCACCAGCACCGTGCCGGCCTTCACCCGCTGCCCGGGCTGGAACAGGATCTCGCGGATCACGCCGCCGGCCTCGGCGGTGACGTCGGTGCCGTTCACCGCGACGAAGGTGCCGACCGCTTCGCCGTTCTCGCGCCAGCGCTCGCCCTTCGCGGTGTATGCGGTCACGGCGACCGCCGGTTGCGGCATGTTGTCGAAGAATTCGTTCGTGCCCTTCGCGATCATCGCCTTGATGCCGAACACGGCGGCGAACAGCAGCACGGCGCCGAGCAGCACCGCGCCCATGAGCACATTGGGCGGGAGCCTGCGGAGAAAACCCTTGCGAGTGGATTCGGTACGGTCAGTCATGTGGGGAGGCCTCGGGGAATGTCGAAATGTTGACCATGCAGGCGTTGAGCGGGCGGCAGGCGTTCGGGCAATGCGTGTCGAACACCTCGCGGCACAGGCGCGCGTTCAGCGCATCCAGTGCGGCGTCGTCGGATGGGTCGAACAGCGGCTGCCATCCGTAGCCGTTGAGCAGGCAATGCAGGTGCTTCATGAGCAGCCGGTAGGGGTCGCCCAGCGCATGCGCTTCGAGCAGTCCCTCGGTATGGGTCAGGGTATGCATGCCCAGGCACAGGGTCCATGGGCCAACCGTCAGGGCCTGCGGCGACAGGCCGAGGCCGGCGGGGAGGTCGCCGGCGGCCAGCGCCCCCTCGACGATGCCGTCGATCAGGGCACCCAGCGGCGCGCTGGCTTCCAGCGAGCGCCGGCGGGTCTCCGCCGAAGCGGCGCCCCAGATCACTTCGGTCCATACGAACTGGGCCAGGCGGAAGTGCTCGGGCTGCTCGCGGATCACCATCAGGTCGGCCAGGGCGATGCAGACCATGCGTTCCCGGCTCGGGCCCTTCCAGCGCGCGGCGCGCTCGAACAGGTCGACCCGGCTCAGGCAGTTGCGCGTCGCCAAGGTGACCAGCAGGTCTTCCTTGCTGGCGAAGTGCTGGTAAAGCGTGCCGATCGCGTAATCGCATTCCTCGGCGATCCGCGACATCTGCAGCGACAGCAGGCCGTCGCGCTGGATCAGCTCCTGGGCCTTGTCCAGGAAACGCTGCTCGCGCTCGGCCCGTTCGCGCAGGCGTCGGTCCTTGGTGCTCATGGGGAGGGGAGGGCAATGCGGGCTCGTATTTTGAATCCGATTCAAAAAATGAGCAAGAATGATTCTCGGCACGGCCTTGCCGGCTCTGGCGGCTCGGCTGGACGGATGCGGCCGGACAGGGCGCGGGCAAGAAAAAAGCCCGACGGTGGGGGCCGTCGGGCTGGAGAGAGAAGTGAAGCGACTTGCGAATAACGGGTTTGCAGACGGGGGAGCCTGCAATCCCATGGGGGAGAGTGGAACGGCACCGCCTGGCGGCGTTGCCTTGACCGGAGGCCTGCGAAGGCCTCCGATCGGACTCGCTTGATCAGATCAACGCGAAGCCTTGCGGGCAGCGGCCTTGACCACGGCTTCGGCGTCGGTCTCGACGGCCTTGGCGACGGTTTCGTACTGGACCTTGGCGATCTGGGCGATGGCTTCGTTGGTCTTCAGCGTGCGGCCGAAGACTTCCTGGCCGGCGCCGATGCTGCGCTCGACGTTCTCGCGGGCCACCTGCACGCCCTTCGGCCACACGGTCTTCAGGCCGTCGATGTCGCGGACTTCGGCCAGCTCGCCGAAGAAGGCGAAGGTCGCGTTCATGTTCTCTTCGATCGCATTCAGCTGCAGGCCGAAGACGGCTTCGGTATTGGCGAGGGCAAGGCGACCGACCTGGGCGGTGGTGTCGGCGAACTGACGGGTCGACTTGGCGAACTGTTCGTTGAACTGCTGGTACATGACGGGCTCCTGGGGCTGTTGGCCGGCCGAGGGGGATGCCGGTGATTGGTGCGATGCAACATACCGGCTTTTTGTTGC
>DASWYO010000046.1:0-1806 GCA_036404915.1 Lysobacteraceae bacterium | reverse complement strand
CCTGCTCATCGACGTCGAGAACCGCCCGGGCGTGCTCGCGCAGGTCGCCGCGGCGGTGGCGAAGAGCCAGTCCAACATCGAGCGCGTGGAATACCTCGAGCGCGACATCAACATGGCCGTGCTGCGTTTCTCCATCCAGGTACGCGACCGCAACCATCTGGCCGAAGTGATGCGCCGCTTGCGGCGCCTCAACGTCGTGCACGGCGTGCGCCGGCAGTGACGTAGGGCGGGCCTTGGCCCGCCGTCCTGGTGCCTGTACTTGCGTCGGCTTGATCCGCTTGTGTCGTCTTTCCCATCAATGCCATCGTGATCCGATCGGTCGCGATGGCGGGCCAAGGCCCGCCCTACGTAGAATCCCGTCATCCTCACAGGAATCGCGCATGTCCAAGCAGATCATCCACACCGACCGCGCACCGGCGGCCATCGGCCCCTATTCGCAGGCCGTGCGTGCCGGCGGCACCGTGTATTTCTCGGGACAGATCCCGCTGGACCCCGCCACCGGCAACCTGGTCGACGGCGATATCGCGGCGCAGGCGCGTCGTGCGTTCGACAACCTCAAGGCGGTCGCCGAAGCGGCGGGCGGTTCGCTCGATCGCATCGTGCGCCTCGGGCTGTACCTGACCGACCTGTCGCAGTTCGCCGCGGTCAACGCCGTGATGCAGGAGTACTTCGCGGCGCCGTATCCGGCGCGCTCGACCATCGAGGTGTCCGGCCTACCGAAGGGCGCCGCATTCGAAGTCGATGCGGTAATGGTGCTCGACTGACCTCGTCTATCCGATGGGGCCCGGCAACCGGGCCTCGCTCGGTGTATGCCCGGTCCAGCGTTTGAACGCGCGCCGGAACTCCCGCACATCGGTGAAGCCGATCTGGCTGCCGACGACCGCGATGGTCAGATCGGGGTCCTGCAACAGTTCGAGCGCGCGCTCGGTGCGCACGCGGTCGTGCACCGCGCTGAAGCTCGTGCTCTCTTCGGCCAACTGGCGGCGCAGCGTGCGTTCGCTCAAGTGCAGCGCCGCGGCGACATCGGTCATCTGCGGGTTCTCGCGTAGCCGTGGACGCAGTTGCCGCTCAACGGCCGCGGTGGTTTCGCCGCGCAGCGACATCGCCGCGAGTTGCGCCTGGCACAGCGCCAGCGCCTGTCGTGAAGTGACCGGGTTGTAGCTGGCGAAAGGCAATTCCAGCCAGCGACGATCCACCACCATCGCGTGCTGCATCTGCTCGAAGCGGATCTCGCAGCCGAACAGGTCGGCATAGCGCGCTGCGTAGCGCGGGGCGGGATAGCCGAGTTCCAGGCGGAGCGGGCGGAACTCGGGGCCCGCCAGTTCGCGCGCCAGCATCAACGTACTGGCGAACATCTCTTCGCACAGGAAGGGCAGCAGGTCGGCCGCTTCCTCTGGCGCGGTGGCGACCACGGCGAGCGCGCCGTCATCGCGATCCTGCAGGTCCAGGTCCATCAGCGGGCCAAGGTTGCGCTGGTACTCCAGGCCGATCTGCACGGCATCGCCGAACGTCGGCGCGGTCTTCATCGCCAGGCCGAGCAGGCCGAAGTTGCCGCCGTTCTGCTTTTCGCCCATGGCCAGGCCGACGCCATCGATCGGCAGCGTGGGTAATGCGCGGCGAATGATCTCGCTCGCCTGGCGGTACGACACGCGGGCCTGCGGGTCATGGATCTCCTGCACGTTCAGGCGCATGCCGGAAAACCAGCTTTCGGCATTCACGCCGAATTCGCCGGCCAGCAGCACCAGGCCGCACAGCATGTTGGTGGGCAGGTTGGCGACCGACAGGCGGTTGCCGAGTCCGGTTTTC
>DASWYO010000045.1:0-30550 GCA_036404915.1 Lysobacteraceae bacterium | reverse complement strand
GCAGCGTGCGCCCGTGATCCGCACCGGCCTCGATGCGCAGCGGCGTGCCGATGTGCAGCTGCACCGGCCGGCCGCGACGCGCGAACATCTCGCGCGCCAGCAGCGCCGTGCCGACCGGCTTGTAGAGCGCCGAGGCGCCGTAGAACAGCGCCGAATTGCGCGCCGCGATCCGCACCGGCAGCACGGGCGCGCCGCTGCGCCGCGCGAAGCGGACGAAGCCATGGCGCCAGCGGGTATCACGCACGCCGGCCCAGCCCAGTCGCGACACCTCGCCGGCCGGGAACACCACCACGCACTGATCGGCCTCCAGCGCCTGCTCGATCGCGCGCAGGCTGTCCGGCGACGGCCGGCCGCCGAGGATGCGCACCGGCAGCAGCAACTCGGCCAGCGGCTCGAGCGTGCCCAGCAGGTCGTTGGCGACGATGCGCACGTCGCGGCGCACCCGGCCCAGGGCCTGCAGCAGGGCCAGGGCGTCGAGCGCGCCCGAGGGATGGTTCGCCACCACCAGCAGGCGACCGACGGCCGGGACGTTGCCCAGCCCCGCCTGCGCCACCTCGCAGCGCAGGCCGAGGAAGTCGGCCGCCGCATCGACGAAATCGAAGCCCCGGCGGTCGCCCTGGCCATCCAGGAAGGTCTCGATGGCGTCGAAGCGCGACCAGCGGCCGATGCCCTTGAGCAGCGGACGGGCCAGGCGGGCGCGATGCCCGGTGAACCACTGGGGATAGCGGGACTGCAGGTGCTGTTCGAGCGCGCGCATGGCAGGAACCGTCGGCCGGGATGGCCGCCAGCCTGCGCCCGGGCCGCGACAGCCCGATGGCGGTTTCGCGGCGAAGCGATGACAGCCGCCACCCCGCGCAGGCGCGCCCGGCCTGTCCCCGGGATGTGAAAAATCCCGTCACACACGGCGGCCCGGAATGCGGTACAACGACCGCCCGAGCCCCCGGCCGGCCCGGCCGATGCAAACCGTTCCGGGGGGGTGTATCATGTCCGGCCATCTTTTCATCCCGATCAAGGGATAAATCTTCAAGCCACAAGGAAAACGACCACGATGTCCAGCTACCTCTTCACCTCCGAATCGGTGTCCGAAGGCCATCCGGACAAGATCGCGGACCAGATCTCCGATGCCGTCCTCGACGCCATCCTGGCCCAGGACAAGCGCGCGCGCGTGGCCTGCGAAACCCTGGTGAAGACCGGCGCCGCCATCGTGGCCGGCGAAGTGACCACCACCGCCTGGGTCGACATCGAATCGCTCGCCCGCGACGTGATCAACAAGATCGGCTACAACAATTCCAACGTCGGTTTCGATGGCCACACCTGCGCCATCATCAACATGCTCGGCAAGCAGTCGCCGGACATCGCCGCCGGCGTCGACGGCACCGACAAGAAGGCCAAGAAGCCGGAAGAACAGGGCGCGGGCGACCAGGGCCTGATGTTCGGCTACGCCTGCAACGAGGCCCCGGAATTCATGCCGGCGCCGATCTACTACTCGCACCGCCTGGTCGAACAGCAGGCCAAGGTGCGCAAGCAGAAGAACAGCAAGCTGCCGTGGCTGCGCCCCGACGCCAAGTCGCAGGTCACCCTGCGCTACGACGGCAACGCCATCGTCGGCCTCGACGCCGTGGTGCTGTCCACGCAGCACGACCCGGGCATCAAGCACAAGGACCTGGTCGAAGGCGTGCGCGAGCACGTGCTCAAGCCGGTCCTGCCGAAGAAGTGGCTCGACGCGCTGCCGAAGAACAAGATCCACATCAACCCGACCGGCATCTTCGTGATCGGCGGCCCCGTGGGCGACTGCGGCCTGACCGGCCGCAAGATCATCGTCGACAGCTACGGCGGCATGGCCCGCCACGGCGGCGGCGCGTTCTCGGGCAAGGATCCGTCGAAGGTCGACCGCTCGGCCGCCTACGCCGCGCGCTACGTGGCGAAGAACATCGTCGCCGCCGGCCTGGCCGACAAGTGCGAAGTGCAGGTCTCCTACGCCATCGGCGTCGCCGAGCCGACCTCCATCTCGGTCACCACCTTCGGCACCGGCAAGATCCCGGACGAGAAGATCGAGAAGCTGATCCGCAAGCACTTCGACCTGCGTCCGTACGGCATCGTGAAGATGCTCGACCTGATCCACCCGATCTACCAGGACACCGCCGCCTACGGCCACTTCGGCCGCAAGCCGTACGAAGTCGCCTACACCGACAGCGACGGCAAGAAGCAGAAGGCCACCGCCTTCTCCTGGGAAAAGACCGATCGCGCCGCAGACCTTCGCAAGGACGCCGGCCTGAAGTAATCGGCCCGCATCGCAATGGGACGCAACGAAGGGCGCCGCAGGGCGCCCTTCGTCGTTTCGAGGCACCGGAAAGCCAGGGCTTCCCCCTGTGGTGTAGCATGGCCCCGAACGCGACCGCATGCGCGTGTCCCCGGATGACGCCCGGGGAAGCCCCTCTGATCCTCGCTTCCCGGCATCACCTCACGTCGCTGCAGGGCGGATCGCGCCCTCTCTCTTTCATCTCCTCCAGGACATCACCGTGGCCAAGCCCAACTACAACTTCGAGAAACGCCAGCGAGAGATCGCGAAGAAAAAGCAGCAGGACGAAAAGCAGGCGAAGAAGCGCGCCGCGCGCGAGAACAACAAGCCCGCCGATACCGCATCCGAGCCGCCCGCCGACCCGCAGTGAGCGCATCGGCTTCACCGCCTCCGCAGATATGGGTCGACGCCGACGCCTGCCCCGGCGCGATCAAGGACATCCTGTTCCGCGCCGCGGAACGCGCGCAGGTGCAGGTCACGCTGGTCGCCAACCAGTGGTTGCGTACGCCACCCTCGCGCTTCATCCGCGCGCTGCAGGTGCAGGGCGGCTACGACGTCGCCGACAGCGAGATCGTCGAGCGCCTGCTGGCCGGCGACCTCGTCGTCACCCAGGACATCCCGCTCGCCGCCCGCGTGATCGAAAAGGACGGTATCGCCGTCAATCCGCGCGGCGAGCGCTACACCCCCGACAACATCGCCGAGCGCCTGTCGATCCGCAACTTCATGGAAGACCTGCGCGGCGCTGGCGTGCAGACCGGCGGCCCCGCCGCCTTCCACGCCCGCGACCGGCAGGCCTTCGCGAACCAGCTGGACAGCTGGCTCGCGCAGCGGCCGAAGCACAAGGGATCACCGACCGGCGAGGCGTGATTCGCCGCAACCGCTCCGGCATCACTTGTGCACGTCGCGGTAGCGCAGCATCGCACCGAGCTGCTGCTCCTTCTCGTCGTCGAAACCGCAGCTTCCCGTCCATTCGGCGGGATTCTCGTACGTGCCGAACAACATGTCCCACCAGACGATATCGCCGTAATTGTTCCTGTGACGTCCATGCTGGTGATGGATGCGATGCATCTCTGGACGCTGGAAGACATAGCCGATCCAGCGCGGCGTCCTGATGCTGGTGTGATAGAAGAATTCGCCGAGCGCGGTGCACAGCGTGTAGATCGCGCCCGCCTCCGGCGACAACCCCAGCAAGGTGTAAACCAGCAGACTGCCGATGATGGAATTCACCACCATCTCGCCGGGATGCTTGTAGAACGAGGTGATGACTTCCAGCCGCTGCGGGCTGTGGTGGATCTGGTGGAAGCCGCGCCAGAGCACGTCGTATTCGTGGCGCCATCGGTGCCACCAGTAGAAAACGAAGGTCGCGATGAAATAGGCGATCAACCCGCCAACGATGGGCGACACATGCGTCGACAGCTGGAACAGCGATGCCGACGACAGCCAGCGCTCCCAGGTCACGCCGGCCAGCACTACCACGCCCAGTTGCACCAGGTTGACCAGCACCACGCGCAGAGGCCAGGTCCGCACTTTCGGCAACGACCAGCCGGGAAACAGTCGTTCGGCCACGAAACACAGCGCGAACACGACGAAGACGATCTTCAGCATCACCATCCTCCCGCCGCCGGCACATGCGGCGACAGGCCAAGACTGGCGGCTGCCATGGACGCGGACAATGCGCGTCGCGGGAGTCAACGACGGCCGGCCCCGAGGTAGCGGCAAGCAATACCGGACGGCGCTTGCAGCACGCGGGATCGCCGATCAACGAGGCGTGACGCGACGTCACACCTCGCCGTCGTGCACGGACGTCACGCCGGCAACTTCAGGTATGCATACCCGTTCTGCCAGAAGAAGCGCTCGGCGTGCGGCGCCAGTTCGGGCCTGGCGAACAGTTCGATGAAACCATCGAGAAAACGCCGCGCGGCATTGACCATCGCCTGCATGTGCCAGTCGGTGCCGTAGGCGAGCTTGTGCATGAAGTCGTATTCGCCCTCCTCGGCATTGGCACGCACGAGGTTGTCGAGGAAGCGCTGGCGTCCGTTCGCGCCGAGCAGATCGACCAGGTGACCGACCTCGCAGTAGACGTTGGGATATTGCTTGCACAGCTTCACGACGCGCCGCGCGTAGTTGCCGGGCAGTTCCCATTCCTCCTTCTTGGTCGCGCCCCAGCCATGCGAGAAATGCGCGCCCTTGCCTGCGCGCCCACCACCGGCGTGACCGAGGCAGAGCCGCAGCGTCGGATGCCGTACCAGCACCGCTTCCCAGTACGCGGGATTGGCGAAGTGGCCTTCCTTGCGCCGTGTCTGGAAGCCTTCCGGCGTGCAGTGCGCGAAGATCGGGACATCGCGTTCCACACAGAAGGCATAGAAGGCTTCGATCGTCGCCGCATGCTGCGCGTCGCCATCGGGGCGATAGCCCATCGCCGGATAGAACTTGAAGCCGAGGAAGCCCTTGCCCAGCGCCTCTTCAGCCCATGCGCGCCAATCCGCACGGCGCGGATCGAAGGCCCAGAATCCGAGAAGCCCGCCCTGCGCGTCGCGATGCAGTTGCTGCATGCGCTGCATCTGTTCCGGATGTACCGGATAGTACGCCGCCTTGCGCGACGGGTACGCCATCTGCATGTCCATCATGAAATGGACGAAGCGGATCGACGGCAAGCCCTGGCCGTAGCCTTCGCGCAGGCGCGCGAGGATGTTGCGCTCCGAAGCCAGCAGCGTGAAGAAGAACTCGACGTAGTTGGTGTAGCGGCCCCAGGCTTCGGGATCCATCCATTTCTGCAGGCGGCGCAGGGCGCGCTTCACCACGCGCTCCGCCCAGCCGACCGCATCGCCTCCGCCCTTGGCCATCGCTTTCGCGAAGCCTTCCGCGCCGATGTCGTCGGCGCGTTCATCGTCTGCATCCAGCCCCTCGTCGGCAGGCACGAACGCATCCAGCTCGCGGATGATGCCCATCAGTTCCGATGACGCCATGCGCTTGGCGGCTTCGCTGCCCGGCGCCGCCACGGCCATGGACAGCGATCCATTCCGGATGCCTTCGAAAGACTGCGTGGTCGCCACCAGCTCATGCTCGGTGATCGACCAGATCGCATCGATGTAGGCCTCTTCGTCGACGGCACCGTGATCGTGGTCGCCATGGTCGTGGTCGCCGTGCACCGCCCTTGCCTTCGCGCCTGCTGTCGTCGCGATCACCGCCAGCCGCTCGAATGCCTTCGGCTCGTAGCTGCTGTCGGTCAATGAGTACAGCAGGCGCGCGACCGCATTCGCGAACAGGCTTGAATCCCTGCCCATGGCATCCGCGATGATGCTCGCCAGCGGCAGGTAGCGCGCGTTGAACATGTGCGTGTGCAGATCGAGAATCCGTGACGGTTGCATGACATCCCTTCCTGGCATCCTGTGAGTCGCACCACCTTAGCAGAGGCACAAACACGGGCCACGGCAGTGTGGCATCGCTGCGGGCCGGCATTGGCATCGCTTTGCGACGGCGCGGATTCCGCGTGTCGGGGCTCGGTCGCGATGCGGGGCGCAGGCGATGCATGCCTGTCCAGCCTTCGGGGCAGCGGTCAGCTTCGTCATGACGGTTAAGGCTCCGGGACAGCAGCCCATCCCGCATCGTTGTTCAGGCGAGCAGCACACCGATCCCTGGCTACCTGAAGCGCCTCGCCACGACGCTGCCCATGGAGGGAACGACCGTCTGTCCATGAATGAAACGGAAAAATAGCGAATTCTTACGGCGACCATGCTAGAAAGTACGCACAGGGTTCTCAGGTTTTCTTCAAAGGAGGCAGCCATGCGCGTTGTCTCAGGGATGCTCGCTTCCCCCCTGCATCCCGGCGATCCGATCGTTTCCCTGCTGGGCCATGCTCGACCCTTCGCGCTCGAAACACCTTACGCGGGATGCGGTCTGCAGGCGGGTCAGCCCATCTGGATCACATTGATCACGCTTCCCGGTGCCAATCCCGAATCACACCCGTTGCTCGAATTCGATGTGGAATGCGCCGTGCGTGTTTCCACGCAGGCTGTCGACCCGATGCCGCAGGACTGGAAACACGACCTCCGGACATCGTGAGAGGTCAACGTGATACGTCAACGCAATGCCCGGCTCGCGCATCGCGCGGGCCGAAACTATTCGTGCGTGCGTGCAGCCGTTCGACGCACGCATGCAGACTGAAGCCCGCTTCAGAATCCGAATCGTCGTAACAGGCAACTAACAACACAAGGCGCAGGATGCACTGGCACTACGACGCAAGGTCGTAACGGCCCTCAGACGCGCCGCATCACCCGCCCACTCTCCGCACTGAGCATTCTCGCGTCCTGCCCTCGGCAGGCGCCTTGGCTTCGGCCATTTCGGATCCCCGATCGGTGGATCCGCACCAAAGGCATCAACCAGATGAACACACAAGCCAACACCGCCGCACTCAACGTGCTCGATACCGCTGCCGCCAACGGTTCCTTCAAGACCTTCGGCATCGCCGTGGAGAAGGCCGGTCTCAGCGAAAAGCTGCGCGGCCCGGGCCCGTTCACCATCTTCGCCCCCACCGACGAAGCCTTCAAGCAGTTGCCGGCAGGCCGCATGGACACCCTGTTCAAGCCTGAAAACAAGGAAGAACTGACATCGCTCGTGAACTACCATGTCGTCAGCGGCCGCAAGAGCGCTGAAGAAATCGGCAAGTGGGAGAACGCGAAGACCGTCGGCGGCCAATCGGCCCCCATCCTGATGAAGGAAGGCAAGGTCAGCATCGACGGCGCCCACGTCACCTCGGCCGACATCGCATCGAGCAACGGCGTCATCCATGGCATCGACAAGGTCAACATGCCGGGCAAGCCGCAGTAACGGTCTGTTCGTGCTGTCACCGAATGGCGGGGATTTCCCCGCCATTTTTTTTTGAGCGGCGGTTCGCGAGGACCGCCGCCGCACGTGTCCGACGGAAGAGCGCGTAGATGCCCGCGAACCTGCAACGCCTGCCCCGCGAACCGGCCGATCTGTTCACGCAGCCCGTCGCGCGGTTCCTTCGCATCGAAGCGGCTTCCGCCACGGTGCTGCTGCTGTGCGTCGTCGTCGCGCTGGCGCTGTCGAATTCGCCCTGGTCCGCGCCCTATCTGGCTTTCTGGGAAACGCGCATCGGCATCCGCTGGGAGACCGCGGACCTCACCCATACGATCAAGGACTGGTTGAACGATGGCGCGATGACGCTGTTCTTCTTCGTGGTCGCGCTGGAGCTGAAGCGCGAAACCGTGCTCGGCGAACTGCGCGACCCGCGAACGACCGCGTTCGCCATGGCCGCGGCATTGGGCGGGATGCTGGTGCCGGCGCTGCTGTTCGTGCTCCTCGACGGCAGCGCGACCGGGCGCGGCTGGGGCATCACGATGGCGACCGACACCGCATTCGTCATCGGCTGCCTGGCCTTGCTGGGATCGCGCGTCCCGCGCAGCCTCCGGCTGTTCCTGCTGTCGCTCGCCATCTTCGACGACATCGGCGCCATCCTCGTCATCGCGATCGGTTACGGCAGCGGCCTGGACTGGCAGGCGCTCGGCTATGCCGCGCTCGGGCTGCTCGCGGTGGCGGGCCTCGGCCGCATCGGCGTTCGCGCCGTCGCCGTCTACGTCGCGATCGGCATCGTCGTATGGCTGGCGATGTCCGAGTCCGGCATCCACCCCACGCTCACCGGCGTGATCCTGGGCGTCATGACCCCGGCCAGGAGCTGGGTCAGCGACAACCGCCTCCACGCCATCCTCGGCAAGGTCATGGCCTACCCGGCAGGCGCGCACTGGAGCGGCGACACCCAGGATCGCCGCGACCTGCATCGTGCGGGCATCGCGACCAAGGAAGCCATCTCGCCGCTCGAGCGCATCGAACTGGCCCTGCATCCGTGGGTCGCGTTCGTGGTGCTGCCGCTGTTCGCGCTGGCCAATGCCGGATTCCCGCTTTCGCAGGACGACATCGACTGGCGGCTGACCATCGCGATCGTCGTCGGCCTGTCGCTGGGCAAGCCGCTCGGCATCGTGCTATTCAGCCATCTCGCGACCCGGCTGCATCTCGGCGTCCGGCCCGACGGGCTTTCCTGGCCATTGATCGCCGGCGGCGCCACGCTCACCGGCATCGGCTTCACCATGGCGATCCTGATCGCCGAACTCGCCCTCAGCCCTGATCGTCTGGGATCAGCGAAGCTCGGCATCCTCTCGGCCTCACTGCTCTCGGCCATCTCCGGCGTCTGCCTGCTGCTGTGGCTGACCACGGCCAGGCGCGGGTCGGAAGAGGACGCGTAGGGTTCGCTGCACCAGCCGCAGCGGATCTCCGTGGGTCCCGGATGTGGCCTTCGGGCTTGCCCGGGCGATCCGCTCTCGCCCCAAAGATGAAGCCCCGCCGTGCCTCGGCGTCAGGCAGCCGTCGTCGTCGTGCATCAGCCTCGAACCAACGCGTCCGCTTCTCCACCCAGCAGGCGCAGGTTGAGGCCGTCGCGTTCGGAGAGCATTTCGTCGAGCACGGCATCGAGGTCGCTGCCATCCACGCGACCGGGATGGTCGGCGACGATGGATTGCTGCGCGAGGCGGCGCGCGATTTCCTTGATGAACGCGGCACTCACGCCTTCGGTGCGCGCGATCAGCCGGGCCGCGACATCCGCATCGATGGCCAGGCCCTGGCCGTAGAGCTGCAGCAGGCGTTCGCGGCAGTCCGCATCGGGCACCGGCACTTCGATGGCATGGTCGATGCGGCCGGGGCGCTGGATCAACGCCGCTTCCAGCGCCTGCGGGCGATTCGTGGTCATGATCACGAACAGGTCCGCGTCGGCCTTCAGGCCATCCATCTCGTTGAGCAGGCGATTGAGCATGACCTCGTCGCAGGCCGACGACATCTGGTCGCGCTGGCGCGCGATCAGGTCGGCGTCCTCGATCACCAGGATCGAGGGTGCGAACAGTCGCGCGAGGCGAAAGTAGACACCGATGATGCCGACCTGTTCCGCAGTGACGAGGAAGGTCGTGTGGTCGCGCAGCCGTTCGGCGAGATAGCGGATGGTGTGCGTCTTGCCGGTGCCGGGCGGGCCGTACAGCAGTACGCCCTTGCGGCCGGACTGGCCCAGCGCCTTGAGCGCTTCGCGCTGCGTGGCGAAGCCGATGATGTGGCGGTCCAGCGCGCGCTTCACGGTGTCGGGTAGGATCAGCTCGTCCTCGCCCACCGGCGCGCGGAAATGCACCGTCAGCCCGTTCGCCGCCGTGCCCTGGAACGATTCGGCG
Source organism: Lysobacteraceae bacterium (assembly GCA_036404915.1). Lineage (GTDB taxonomy): Bacteria > Pseudomonadota > Gammaproteobacteria > Xanthomonadales > Xanthomonadaceae > Lysobacter_I. The sequence continues at coordinate 21,025 of DASWYO010000045.1, read as the reverse complement.
GTTTCCAGCGACAGCACCTTGCCGCGATAGCTGCGGCCCTGCGCCACGGCGGCCTCGATCGCTTCCAGCATCGCGGTGGTGCGCGCCGCCGCCGCTTCGCCCGGCGGCGACATGATTTCCACGTTCAACTGCGGCTGGTGGCCCAGGTCGCCACCGATATTGACCCACACCGCCAGCGGCGTGTCCGCGTCGTCGATCAGCGACAGCGCATTGGTCGGCAAGCGCACCGGTCGCCCTTCGCCGATGTCGACATCCTCCAGCTGGATCGCGCCGATCAGCTTGGCGCGGCTGCGCTCGGAGATCAGCGTGGCCATGTCCGAGGTGTCGTAGCGATTGCCCGCGTGGATGCCGACCCGGCGGGCGCCGTCGGTGATCCGTTCGAGCGCCAGCTGTACGTCCACGCGCAGGTACGCCGGGAATTCGCGTCGGACGATCACCAGGCTGTCGACGGACCAGTCGCCGAACAGTTCCTGCAGCACCTGGTACGCCTTGCGGGTCGGCCGCTGCGCCGCCTGCACCTTCTCCTGCTGCTCGGCCTCTTCCTCCAGCATCACCTTCAGCCGGGCGCAGCCGTAGTCGGGCGCCAGCCGCGTCATTTCCTCGTGGATCGTGCGCGCGATCGTCGGCGCCCACGGGCCCAGCTTCGCGCTGCCGTTGCGATCGATGTGCCGCGCCCATGCCTGCGCGTTGTCGTCGCCGAAACCGATGCAGCGCCGCAGCAGCGCGGCCACGCCCTCGAACGGCGATTCGTCGTCGTCCTGCACGACGACGTAGGTGTCCTGGGTCCATCCGGGGGTGTCTTTCATGTCGTGGTCGCGATCGATGAGGTGAGGGCGATTCTAGCGCCGCGACTGCGCCGTTCATGCCGGCGCTCGAAGGGCCATCGCTGCCCGGATTCGGGGCAGTGCCGGCCCTTCGACGGGCAACGCCGGCGAAGAAGGCGCCATCGTCGCGCCTCCGAGGGGCAGGCCCGGTGCCCACGGCCGCGCTTGCCGGTGCCGGGCACCACGCTTGCCGGTCGAAGGGGCATGCATGCCCCGATGGCGCGCACAGTCGGCGGTTGGCGGGGCAACGCTGCCGGTCGAAGGGTCGGCGGTGGCCGTCGAAGGGGCACGCTCGCCGGCCGGAAGGACAGCTCCGGCAGTCAAGGCGCCGTGGGCGAGAGCACGCAATCCCGGCCCCCATCAGGCAACCCGCATCCGCGTCTTCCGCACGGCATGCAGTGCCAGCACGAGATAGGCAGCACTGAAGACGATCGTGGAATCCACCACGCCGCGAAACATCAGGACCGGCCATCCCGCCTCTGTTCCAAGCTTCAGCAAGGCGATGGCGAACCCCAGGGCTGCGGACAGCAGGGCCGATGCCACCAGCGGCAGGCTGTCACGCAGCGCAGGCCATCGTAGGCAGGCTCCGATCCCCACCGTGCGCGCCAGCCAGCGACCGTACGCAAAGCCGATCACCACGATGCCGAAGAGTGTCCCGGCATGTTGCAGGATGTTGTAAGTCGCAAACCTGCGGCCCGAGACCTCGAACAGCACCTCGCGCAGTGGCGCGATGATCGACACCATCACGCCGCTGGCGTGCGTGAACGAATCCCAGGCCACATGCGTCATCGCTCCGATCCACAGCGCCGCGATCATCCTCGCGGCATCCGATGCCGGCCAGCACGATGGCGAAGGCAGGCTTTCGATCGCCCGGCGATGCAGCAGCGGCAGTGGCGCGACCAGTACACGGCGCAGGCGCAGCAGGACCAACAGCAGCACGAATGCGCTCGGCAGGCAGACGTCCAGCGTCCCGCGCAGCGTGTGCGCATGCGTGGCCAGTCCGAAGGCGCCGATGTAGTAGCCGAAGTCCGGCGACAGGCTGCCGATCACCAGTCCCGACAGCGGCAGCGATGCGCCGCCGAAGCGTCGAACGAAGATTGCGGCGGCGGGATGCGCGAAGGTCCAGGGCATGCGTCGTCGAGATCCGGTGTCGGGAACGCGTCGATCGTGGCCATGCACCGTGAGCCGTGCACGAAGCCAGCGTGAAGCGAGGTCCGACGCAGTGCGAACCGTCCGGACAGAACATGATCCGGGCGCGGGGACGACCCGCGCCCGGTGACGCATCACGCGGCGGCGGCGTCCAGCGGCACCAGCCGGTTGTCCTCGTCGTAGCGCAGGCCGCAGACCATCGCGGCCATGCCGCGCAGCGCCGCCTGCGGGCTGGCGCCGCTGGCTTCGCACAGGGCGATGAACTGGGGCGGGACTTCGACCAGCAGCACGCTGGACGGCTGGAACTGCGACTTCGGCTTGGACATGACTGAACTCCGTTTCGCCCGACGCCCGGAGTGGACGCCGTTGGCGAGTCCAATCCGCATCGCGCGCAGGCGCGTCAAGGTTTGCGCCGCAACTCGCCTCGACCTTGACGCGCCGAGCACGGTGCGAGGATGGGACGGCAACGGTGGGCACATCTCAGGAATGATTTCGTGGAACTTGTAGGCTGAGTGCTGTGTACCCAGCGCTTTCTTAGCGGGCGAATCGCTGGGTCGATGACCCAGCCTACGGTCCTCATCCCCACCAGTCATAGTATCTATGGATATTTTTGTATCGCTGCACAATTGAAACTCTCTCCGGATTTTCATGAATCCGAGAACCACCTCCTTTCACATGCCAATCGCGCTCACCCCATATACACCACGCCAAATCTTGGCAAGTGTCGTTAAGGTATTTCCTGAGCAGATCAGATTGAATGTATAGGAGCTGGAACCTATTGAATTGGTACTCTTCCCCGGCCTCACGATAAAGAGTTGCAGGCCGCCCTTCGGCGTCATAGAAATCCACTTCTCTGTCCCGACTCGACAGACCCAGCTTCTGGATGATGCTGGGCGATGGAAAGTAGAACCCGGAGAATTTATTCAATGAGGAATGATATGACTCCCACGAATAATTTATGTATGGAATCTCGATATTCACACCAGCGAGACGCTTTGGATAATAAGTCTCGAAGGCCACGCCCATTTGGCGCTTGTACTGACCATTCGCACATAAAAGGTCTGGCACATACCGAGGACTGCGCCCAGCCTCACCTGCATAGAGGTAGTACACATTAATAGCATCTTGGATTTGGGAATTTCCAGGATAGTCAGAGGCAAAAAATTTTTCATTCAAATTCGGAACATCGCTTCTCTTTACAAAGACGCCGTGAAGGAAGGAAAATATTTCCACATTTTTGTCATCACTCACGCCGCGAACGAATCCATTCAACAGCACCCATGGCCCCGTAAGCCCGTTGATTTCATCAATTTCAAGAAGCGACCGCCATTCAGGCAAAAATCCGCCTTCAACCCACGCCCCTATGTCACCTGAATAACCACCAAACAGATCGGGTATAGGAGCATTCCAAATTGGCGGCTCCTTTGGAAAACTGGGATCAACGCCGCAATCAGGCGTCCTCTCCCTGCTTCTGTCACTATCCAAAAGTCCCAAGGCTTGGCGCTCCCCCCACATTTCATAGTAAGCAATCCACGAGTACTTTTTCCCGTAGCGATTTACTGAGGCCTCGCCACTTCTACCATGGTAGTGCGTCCCTTGGATTTCTCCATCTATATCGGAGAATTTTTCCTTGGTGTATCCAAGCTCCAGAATCCTCCGTTCAATATGTGATAGAACGCGAATGTATTCTGGATGCTTGTCGTCGTAATTAGCTCGCCCCGGGATTAGGCGCCCAACCGTATAATTCTCGAAATCCATGCGGATTGCATAACCGACCGCATCCTTGACAGATTGATCCGGCGCGCATGGGCCAGTGAACCTTGTTGGTATCTGTGGATACGGAGGACGCAAGTTCCTCTTCACAATTGCAGCTTTCTTGAATAAGCCCGCCCGCATTGCCAGATCAATGATTCCAGCGGCATGATCTCTTACCAAAGCATGGTGCGTTCTGAACTCTCCATCTTTCGAAAAAATACTGCGGTATAACTTTTCCGCGAAGCCGCCCAGTAAGGACCTAAAGGTCGCTGCAGATGCGGAGTCGACGCACGACATGGTGATACCATAAGCCGCCGCCATCACTCGCTCGGGGACATAAGCGTCATTGAAGGCAAGGGACTTCAATGCGTGATCAAACAGAACTGACGGATGCCGCTCACCGATCAATACTAGCGCCTTGGTAGCCAAGTCTCTCGCATCACGATCAACCGCAGTCAACACCAGTGAGAAAAGGTGGACTAGTTGCTTAGCAACATCTTCGGACAGACTGATAGTTGTCAAGCCTCTGACCCACTCTAATAGTCGCGCTATGGTTGGAGAGGCATACCGTCGGCGCACATATTCCGACCAGGTCAAATCTCTATCAACCATTGACCACGTGGAAATCGATTTATAAATCCGCTCTGCATTAAACGGATGCCCTTCCTTTATGGACACTGCCACCAGCGAGTCAATAATCTTGTCCCAGTTGGCTTGCCCTGCATTCAAACAGAGATTGATTACGACTCTTGTTCCTTCGGTGAAGCTGGATGGAGCTCGCCAAAACAGACCTTCGATGAAGGGGTCAATATAGAGATGCATATTCCCCTTGGTATCCCCCAAGGCAAAAACAAGCTCACATCGTTCATCTGGAATTATTTTTTTAACTCGTTCTGGATACTCAGCAATCAGCGCTTGAGCCAAGCCAGGTTCACTGAACTGCCTCCCCCCATATCTATGGGATCGGAAAATTCTCCCTAGCGGGGCTGATGATCTGAAACTTCGCTTGATCGAAGCTTCATCGGTCTTATCCAGATAAGAATCAAGCAGATGACGTGCGATCAAGTGGTCGCTGAAACGTTGGTATGGCAACCTGAAGACGATCCGTGACTTGACTCCCCCTGTTCCCGCTCGATACCAAACAACATCCTCTTCGAGCAGCCCATGGGTACGCAAATCTTCCAGAAGTCGCTTGCGCTTTGCCAAGCCAAAATTTGGGTAGTTGGCTGCAATAATCTTGTCTGCTTGGGAGCGCAGCACATAGCCACGACCAGTCTGCGCCATGCACGCAGCAAACCCGGAGTGACGCTTGTCTTGGATTTTGTTCCCGCCTTTCAGCAGCCACCAACAGCCGTTTGAATTGAGACCAAATTTCGCCTCTATCGGCGCGCCAACAATTTTGACGAATGACTCCAACACATAAGTCATTCCCTTTTGACCAGACGCAATACCCGCAAACCCCTGTTGACGCTTCTTTCCTGACAAATTTTTTAGTGACTCACAAATTAGCTTCAATGTAAGTGGACGAGAAAACTCCTCTTCGAGCAATGGAACTTCTGGCAAGGGCAACTTGTAGTAATCAAAGAAAGCAGCCTGCGCATCAAACTCCATTTCTTGAAAGCCCACATGCTTCACCTCGTGGAACTTTTTCCTGTCGGGAACAGAGACCTCCTCAAACGGGGTTCTGCACGTAAGGACAAGGCCAACTCCTGTCCTGCCATCGACCAATTCAAGCAACTCGGAAGCTGCGCATAGCCAATCCTTCCTTACGCCCTCGTTGATGCCATCGACGATGATGATTGCTCTGTCACCCGTGGCCTCTGCCACTTTCTGCAAATTTTCAATCACCTGCGACATTTCCAAGTTAACAGAAATAGTACTGCCAACTTCCTTCAGTACATTTCCTTGGAAATTCTTGGCAAGAATCAAGAGTGTGGCTTTCCCAGACGCCCCCCTGACCTTCGTCATGTCGCACATCAAATGGGTCTTTCCAGTACCCCACTGACCTGTAATCAGCAGCAGGGGATTGGAAAGCAGCTTGAAGCTAGAAGATGTGATGAATTCCTTCTCCTCGCTGACAACGCGCTGACAGCTTCCAATCGCAGCTCGTGTGCCACGTATGGAGTTCACTATCGATAAATATTCTTTGCCTCTCTCTTCAGGCGGGAGACTCGTCTCTTGCTGACGCCAAAAGTCGTAATCCATCTGCAACTGTGCATTCAGCACCTCAATGAAATTTACCCACCACGATGCGGCCTTTTCGTCGCCGCCACGAATCCGTGAAACCAGATTCGGTACTGTGGATAGAGCATCATCATAAGCAGATTGAATCTTCGCTTGATTCTGGCTATACGTTTTAGCGCGCCCCCATTGCTCATCGAACGCACTCAAGAACCCGGCAAGCCGCTTACTCGCCTCTTCGCCACAGGCCATGCATTCAACAGCAGTCGCAATCGATTCGATTCTCAGGTTGGGGGCATTGGGGTCGATTCCCGGCGTATAGCGCGCACCGGCCTGAGCAATTTGTTGCTCATTGAATTTCTGAAGCGACTCTAGGAAATCAGCACCTTCCCGCTTGGCTCCCAAAGCCGAATCCCCCATCGGCACATCCATGTTAGACCCTCGCCACAAGTAGCTCGCCCTGCTTGACTCCGGCGGCGCCAATGCTTTTTTCCACCGCTTCGCACGGCGCTGCCAACTGGTCGAAATTAGCGACGATGCGCTTCTGCCTCGCCAACAACGGCAGCGAGATTGACAAATTAGCAAGGAATTCTCGGCTGACGTTCTTCATGTAACTACTAGTTCCCCAAGCAGTATGAACCGATTACTGGGGTTAGCTTGGGCGGACTCAAGTCACCCCCCAAGCGAACTTGAGCTCAGTCGCACACTCATGACGCAGATGCCTATAGCGGATAACACCCCCCTCGGCCCGGGTATTTCATATTCATGCGCTCGATGTGCTTAGGACCGCGTGCAAGCATTGACAATGCATGACCGCTTTGGGTCGATTGCAGCCCCTCAACACGTCCAATACACCCGCTTCTTCACATCCACCACTTCCGGGCCATCGCTGCACCCACCGACTTCTTCCGCCGTGCGATCCGCAGCGTCCTTGCCGAGGATCCACTGCTTCGACGCGGCATGCCACATGAGGTCGCCTTCGGCGACGACGCCGATCGGGAACACGGAGGAGGCCTTGCGATTGAGCAGCACGATGCGCGTGCCGGTGATACGCGCGACCAGCGGGTGCGCGGGGAGGTTTGGGTGCTCGGCAGACCGATGCCGGAAGGCGTATTCGCCATTGCGGATGGGCAGGCGCTCGGCTGCGCCGAGCGCAAGCGGCAGCAGGCAAAGCAGCGAAAGTACGCCTAATCCAGTCATGCGAAGCCGGTGACATCCCCTGTGTTGCACACAGCCTAGCGCAGCCGCGCGCGGGCGGCAGCACCGCTCGGCGGGATGCGCTGCGGCCGATGCACGAACTGATGCCGAACTGATACCGGCAGTCGCGACGGCTGGCGATGCCAGTCGCCGCCGCCCCGTCGATCTCAACGCGTTCGGGGTGCCGGCGCGTCCGGCCCGTCCATCACCGGCGTCGGCGGCGTCTGCTTGGGACTTTGCTCCAGCGTCTGCTGCTGGTTGATCGCGGCCACGGCGTCGCTGCTCTGCGACAGCGACTTGCCGACCAGTTGGCCGACCTCGCCGACGGCCGTCCTTGCCCACGGCGCGGACAAGTCGGCGGTGTCGGTCATCGCGACCCGGCTGCCGTCCGGCGTGAAGGCTGCGGCACCGATCGTCTGCAGGCCGCGCGCGCGGGCCTGCTCGACCAGTCCGCCCGCCAGTTGCCGGCTGATCTCGTCGGGCTCGCGACCGAGCGCCCTGTCACGCTCGTGCACGACACGCAGCAGCGTGGCGTACATCGCGTGATTCGCATGCGCGGGCTCGTCGAGTTGCAGGGCGCCGGTACGCTCGGGCCTGGGCGCTTCCTGCGCGGGCCGGTCCTGCTCAGTGGCGCGGCCGTTGCCGTCTGGCGCGACCGGCACGTGCTGGTGATCGTGCTGCGCGTTGACGGTGCCATCCTGGGTGTGATGGAAGTTGCCCTGTGCCGTCGGCGTCTGACTGGTGTCGTAGTAGGGCTGCGGCGTCGCCTTGTTGATCTGGATGTTGATGCCTTCCTGCTCCATCAGGTTTTCTTTCAACCCGATGCCGGCCATGTCGATCGTCAGCTTGTGGACGACACCCGGATGCTGCTGTGCATGCTGCCGCTCGGCCTGGATGATGGTCTCGATGGCGCCGGTGCCGTAGTAGTTCGTGTAGTCGACCTTGCCGCTCTCGCCAAGACGAACCGGGCGCTGTGCCGGTGGGGCGCTGGCATCCGGTCGGTTGAAGTAGTGCTGACCCATCGCAGCGACATTGACCGGGGACTGCGAGAGCGTGTTGTCGGGGTTGAAAGTCAGGCCGGGGCGCGGAACTGTCGTATTGGTCGCAACGTCCAGCTCCACGAAATCCGCCGTCCGCCCTGGCGCACGGGTATTCACGCGCATGTCGTCAAGGGAGAAATTCGGATTGGTCTGCTGCTTTCTGCTCAGCAGCGCATTCCAACCGGCGATCTCGGCTTTCGCTTCATCGTCGCGCCCCGCCTGGATGTAGTCGCGAATCGCTGCCGTGTAGTCGTGGACAACCGGTGCGCTGCTTGCGATCTGGCCGACCTGCTGGGCGAATGCATTGCTCGACTGCGCTTTCGCGTGATGATTGAAACCATGCTGGACCTCGTGCCCGATCACGAAGGTCAGATCGTCCGCATTGAAGCGACCCTGCGGGTTGGTCGGAGTGTTCGTCTGCAGGTTGAGGGGCGGCAGGTTCATCGAATGCGTGCGGCCGCTGTAGGTGCCACCCGCCTGCATGCTCGCGGAAACGAAACCGAAGTTTTCCAGCAGCATGGCCGGTGGGTTGACACCTGGATCTCGAGTGGTCGCGGCCTTCTTTACCTGCTCGGCAAGCACAGGGGAGCCGTTGATCGTGTTTTGCAGGTTGTCGAGCATGTCCTGGCTGACCGGATGCGACGCCTGCGTGGCAACACCGGGCTGCGGCGGATCGAGGTAAGTGCTGTTGCCGAACCGGATCGCCATTTCCTGAACTTGCATCGCCGCCTTCAGGTCTGCGCTCGGTGTAGTTCCTGTGGGTTGGAAAGCAGAGGGCGGCAATGACACCACGCCGCTTTGAATGTCGTAATGACCCACCGAGTTGGGCGCCGCACCCGCAGCAGGCAACGCAAATCCACGCAGTTGGCCGGCTTGGGCAACTTGATTGAGTTGCCCAAGCAGATGGGAATCGGCCGTGACGGCCGAGCGCAGCTGCGCCTGTTGATCGGAGGAAACCCCGGGCTGCTGCCCGAACTGTACGAGCGCGGCTTCGAGCTGCGCATTCGGCTGCGGCTGGGCCATGGGCTGCAATCCTTAGCGAGTGGTCAACAATCCGATGCGACGCACGCAGGTCGGGTAGACCTTGCCATCGGAAAAGCGCTTCACCTCGGGCTGAATGCTCACGAAGAAGCCATCTTTTTGGTAATCCACGCCGATCAGTCGCCCGACCTGGCCATCGATCTGGTCGTACTGGAAGATATCGCGATAGCCCATCGCCTTCAGGGCATTGTGGTAGTCCTCGAACGTGAGACCGCAGATCGCGGACATGTCCGCGAACCGGTCGGCCTTGTCGATGAACTCGAGGTTGAGAGAGATGCTGTTCCCGGGGGGCGTTTCCCTTCGCAGGGAGAATACGTACAGCCAGCCATCACCGAGCGATTGCGTGTGGAACGGCCCATTCGGGCTGTCTTTCAAGGCCAAGCCCATGACAGCCTGAACATGTTCGGCCGTGAGGTCCGACCTCGACTTCACGCCTTCAATCAGCTTGAGGAAGCGTCTTCCAACTTCCTCCGCCGTCAGTGTCGGATTGATTGCCGGCTCGGTATCGGAAGTAGTCATGACGGAGTCCTTCACGGGCGTGGAGTGTGGCGCGTGTGCGCAGGCGGACAGGCTGAGAGCGAGAGTCAAGAGTCCGCCCCAGCGCATGGGCCATGGGGCGGATGGCCCTGTGGGTGATCGTGTGCGCCCTGCGAGCGCCAGGCCTGCGGCAGTGGGGGTACGACGCATCGCGCGATCCTTGGCTTCGAGGGACGATCCGGCGCGTTCAGGATGAGACACCGCACCGGCGCGGCCATTCTAGCGACCCGGCACCGGTTTGATGTTGGCGCGTGACGCAAGCCATTCGCCGATGCGCCCATACGCATCCGTGCGGGCTCACTTCGCGGACGATGCGCCCGGCTTCTCATACACCGCATGTTCCAGCTGCATCCAGTTCGCATCCGCCTTGCGGATGAAGCCGGGGCGGTCCTGGTTCCAGGTGGTCTGCACGGGCTTGCTGTAGTTGAGGTACAGGCGGCCGTCGACGATGGCGAAGGCGTCGGGGTCGGTGCCGACCTTGTAGCCCTGCGCGGTGCCGTAGGCGCAGTAGCCGCCGTAGCGCGGGGCGTAGCGTTCGGGGTCGGCGGCGAAGCGGTCGCGGTTGGCGGCGCTGGCGAAGCGCCAGGTGGCGCCGTTCCATGCATGGGTGATGTCGGCCTTGCCGCGCACCGCCTTGGACTCGGTGTGGTACGCCACGGGGTCGTAGCCACGGATGGCACCGTCGGCGGTGGCGAAGACTTCGTCGGCGGCGTTGGCGGAGTTGCAGCCGGCCAGCGGCGCGAGCGCGGAGAAGGCCATGAGCAGGGACAGCATGAGGGTGCGGAACATGGAGGATTCCTGTCGGAAGTGGGTACTGACAGGAGGCGTGCAGTGGCGCGATGGTTGCGCGGGATGCTGGCTGACATGAGCCCCCTTTGGAAAAGGGGGCGGCGACAGCGGGGGATTTGCGGGCCGATCAGTGGCGACGGCAGTGATCGAGCGCGGCTTGCGTTCGAAATCCCCCCGCCGCGCTGCGCGCGTCGCCCCCCCTTTTGCAAAGGGGGCGAGAGCGGATACCGCCGTCAGGCCCGTGGCTGCAGTGCGGGTCGGGGCGGGCCTATACTCGGCGGCACACGGATGCCCTTGAACGACATGGAGGCCTGATGTACCCGAAGTCGATGCTGGTTGCCGCCCTGCTCCTCGCCGCAGGACAGGTCCACGCGCTGGAGCGCGATGCTTCCCAACCCTACCGACCGCCGGGCGAAGCGCAGCAGTGGATGATCACCGCCCGCATGCACGGCGCCTTCAAGATCGCGCTGCGCATCAATGGCGAACAGGTGTTCGACAGCTCGATGGATGGCAACCCGTCCGGCATCTATCGCGGCAAGCCGGTGCGCGCCAATTGCACGACGAAGGCCGGGTTCGTCGGCAGGACGAACATGTCCTGCGAGATCTACGTCGAGAACGAACTGGCGGCGAACCTGGTGTTCATGAAGGGCTGAGGGCGTGGCAAGAAACGCCGCACCCCACCCGCCTCACGTCGACAGATCCGTATCGTCCCAGTCCACGCCGGGCGAGAGCGCCCAGGTGAGGGCGTGGCGGCGTTCGTGGGTGGCGCCGCCGTCGCGGACGGGGTGGAACTGCGGCGGCAGGGTGTCGCCGCCGACCTGCGCGCTGCGCACGGCGTTGTGGGCGCAGTAGTAGAGGTCTTCGAGTCGCGCGATGTCGTCGACGGGGCGCAGTGCGTGGTCGGCGACGAAGCCGGCGACGCTGGCGTCGAGATCGGGCAGGAACTCGAACAGCATGCGGTCGATCACGTCCTGCGGGAGTTGCCCATGGAAGAACGGGGGCTCGGGTTCGAAGCCGAACATCCACGACAGCGCCCACATGTTTTCGAGGCGCCAGCCGATGCTGCCGGCGTGTTCTGCCTGGGCGCGCTCGCGCGGCAGATCGAGCACGTCGGTTTCGTCGGGTGCCAGATGGTCGCGCAGTGCGTTGCGCGCGATGAAGGCGTGCAGGCGTTCGCTGGTCGCGACCTCTTCCGAGGTGCAGGCCCACAGGAACAGCGCGTTCAGCGCGAACAGACGCGCGGCGATCTGTTCGACGGGCCGCAGGCGATCGACGTGGTCTTCGCTGCGATGCAGGGGCAGCCAGCGCGCGCACAGGAAACCGCGTTCGGCGAGCAGGCGGTAGTGATGCTCGCGCTGGGCGAGGCGCGCGGGGTCGGCGCCGTCGGTGGGCGCCTGGTGGCGGAAGGCATCGGGGTCGATCTCGCGCAGCGGCGGCGTTTCGGTCGCCGCGTCGCCATCGTCCGCGGCCATGGGCCCGATCAGGAAACGGCCGTCAGGCAGCAGGATGCTGTTGAAGACGAACATGAAGCCGTCGAAACGGTCGATCAGCGTCATCAGCGATGCGAAGGCCGGCGATTCGGTGGTGATCGGTCGCGACAGGATCACGCCGACGGCGGCGCGTGTGCGTGCGATGCGTTGCAGCGCGTCGGCGCGCGCGTCGCCGCTGCCCTGCGCCTGTGCGACGTAGCCGCGAAAGCCCTGCAGGTGGCCGGCGAGGTCGGGATGGCGCAGGTTGAGCCGGATCGGGCCGTCGCCGGCGTCGTATTCGAACCAGGTCGGTCCGCGGAACAGGCCGCCGTCGGAGCGACCGTCCGGGAAGACGGTCTTGAGCGGGAGTTTCTCGAGCGGAAAGTACAGCGCGCAGGCGTCGATGGTCATGCGGGGAGGCCGTGCTTGGCAGGCGGGATCGGTGGCTGCGGCACCGTAGCACGCCGTTGAAGGCGACGATGCCGCGATCAGCCCTGCCCCGCCACCTTGGCCGCCCGATGGAAGGCCCAGGCCGAGGCCAGCCAGGCGGCGACGAAGATCACGGCACTGACGACGGCCTCGACCGAACCGATGGCGAGGCCGTAGACGCCGGTGAGCGCATGCGCGATGGCGGTGATGGCCATCGCGCGGGCCATGTCGCGCGCGCGCAGACGGGCGACTGCGGTGCCGATGACGGCGACCAGCAGCACGCCGGCATAGACGAGGTTCTCGCGGTTGTGCTCGCTGCCGATGATGCCGACGGCGAGGTTGACCCACACCAGCAGGAAGCCGGTGCCCGCCGCGATGGCGGCGGCGAATCGATACAGGTGGCTGCGCGAGGCGCGCACGGCGATCTCGCAGACGATGCAGCCGGTGACGAGCATGGCGCCGAAGACGAGGAAGTCGAATGCGGTCCAGTTCACTTCGGCGGTGAACTGCATCGCGATCCACGGCAGCAGCAGGAGCGTGCCTGCGCCGCCCCACAGCAGCGCGCGCAGGGCGTTGTCCGGCAGCCGCGCGCGTTCGTGTTCGATGCCCGTCATGATCGTGTCCCCGTGTCGTGAGGCGGCCAGCCTCGCGTGGCCCGGTGTCCGCGCCGTGCGTCGTGCGTGAAGCGGGCGTGAAGTCGGCCGCGCGGCGTGCTCACTCCTTGGCCACGGCCTCGACCTGGATGCGCAGGGTGACGGCCATGTCGAAACCCCAGTCCTTGCCGGCGCTGATGCCGTAGTCGTCGCGCTGGATCGTGGCGAAGGCGTCGGCGCCGCAGAGTTCGCGCTTGTGCATCGGGTGCGGGATGCACTTGAAGCTGTTGACCTTCAGGTCGACCGGCTTGCTGATGCCGCGGATGGTGAGCGTGCCGGCCACGCGGGTGGGCCTGCCGTCGACGAACTCGACCAGCTTGCCGCTGTAGCGGGCCTGCGGGTGCTTGTCGGTGTCGAAGTAGTCGGCGGCGCGGGCGTGCTCGTTCATCGCGTCATGGCCGAAGTCGATGCTGGCGGTATCGATGACGATGTCGACGCTGCCGGTGCCGGCGGCCTTGTCGAGGGTCACGGTGCCGCTGCTGCTGTTGAACTTGCCGCGCCACAGCGACACGCCACCCATGTGGTCGGCCTCGAAGCTGGGATAGGTGTGCGACGGATCGATGACGTAGGTCGTCGACGCGGCCTGCACGGTGCAGGCGGCGAGGCCGAGGAGGGCGGCGAGGGACAGGCGGGCGGCGGTGCGGCGGGACGACGGGCGGATCATCGGAAGGCTCCTTGCGGACGGGAAGGCCGCCGGGAATCGGCGGCGGTCTTCATGGACGACGGGCGAGCGTATGCGATTTCGACATGCGCCCGCACGCGTCCCCGGCCATCATCCCGATGCAATCCCCCAGGCAATCCCCGGGCAGTGCCCGTCGCCCGGCCTGCGGTCGACGGGATGCGGCGTCTCGTCACCAGAGCTTCACGCGGTCTTCGGGCTTGAGGTAGAGCTTGTCGCCGGGCTTCACGTCGAAGGCGACATACCAGGCGTCGATGTTGCGCACGGTGTTCGGACGCACGGCCGAGGGCGGATGCGCATCGGTCTTCAGCTGGTTGTCGATGGCCGCATCGCGGCCCTTCCAGCGCCAGGCCTGCGCATAGGCCATGAAGAAGCGCTGGTCGCCGGTGTATCCGTCCAGTACCGGTGGTTCGCGGCCGCCGAGCGAACGCTTGTAGGCGTCGTAGGCGACCACCAGGCCGGCGACGTCGGCGATGCTCTCGCCGAGCGTGAGCGCACCGTTGACCTTCTTCCCGGGCACCGGTTCGTAGCTGCCGACCTGCAGCTCAAGCTTGCTTGCCATCGCATCGAACCGCTCGGCATCCTGGCGCGTCCACCAGTCGGCGAGCAGGCCGTCGCCGTTGATCTTGCGGCCCTTGTCGTCGAACAGGTGCGAGATCTCGTGGCCGATGATCGCGCCCATCGCGCCGTAGTTGACGGCATCGTCGGCGGCGGGATCGAACGCGGGCGGCTGCATGATCGCGGCGAGGAACACGATCTCGTTCCAGGCCGAGTTGGCGTAGGCGTTGACCAGGAAGACCGGCTGCAGGAACTGGCGGCGGTCGGGATAGACCGCGAGCCATTCGAGTTCCTTCCTGCGCGAGAACGCGGCGATGCGGCGCGCGTTGCCCATCATGTCGTCGGGCACGAGCACCAGTCCTTCGGCGCTGTTCCAGACGTCGGGATACAGCGGCTTGATGGTGAGCTTCGCCAGCTTGTCGCGCGCACCGACGCGGGTCTCCGGCGCCATCCACGACAGCTTGCCCAGGCGCGCGTCGAACGCGGCCACCAGGTTGTCGATCATCGCGGCGGCCTTGGGCCTGGCGTCGGGCGAGACGTAGCGTTCGACGTAGCGCCGGCTCACCGGATCCGACAGCGGCCTGCCCTGCCCCGCCATGTCGATCAGGGCATCGATCCATCGCGGCTGCGGCGCCTGCTGGCCGCTGAGCTGGCGGCCGTAGAAATCGAAGACTTCATCGCGCGCGGACCTGGGCAGGTATTTCGACGTGCCGAGCAGGACCGCATAGCGCATGTAGTCCTTCCACGCATCGAGCGATTGGTCGGACACCAAGCCGATCATGCCGCTGACCGAGGACGGGGTGAGCAGGATCACCTTGTCCGGCGCGGCCACGCCGGCATCGGCGAGATAGCGGGACCAGTCGATGCCCGGCGCGCGGCGCGCGAGTTCGTCGAGCGTCATCACGTTGTTCTTCTTCGCATCGTCGCGCAGTTCCGCAGCAGGCCAGGTGATCTGCGCGATGCGCGTCTCCAGCGCCTGCACGCGCTGCGCGCGCGCTTCGGCCTGGTCGAAGCCGGCCAGCGCGAGCAGGCGCGCGATATGCGCCCGCTGCGCGTCGCGCAGCGGCGCGTAGGGCGCATCGAGATAGAACTCGCGCGCGCCCAGCAGCAGCGGCGCGATGTCGATGGAGGGCCGCAACTTGCCGACCTCATTGCGATCGAAATCGGCGCCGACCGCGATCGCGCGTGCGCCGATGCCGCCGTGATTGCGTGCGAACAGCGCAAGCAACTGCTCGCGATCGCCCACGGCATCGATGGCCTGCAGCTCGGGCCGGATCGCCGCGTAACCGGCGGCCTCGATCCGGGCTTCGTCCATGTACGCGGCATACCAGGCGGCGATCTGCCGGGTTTCGCTGCCGGCGGCGGCCGTGGTGTCGGCGAGCGCGGCGTCGAGGATGCGCCTGGTCCGCTCGAGCGCCTTGTCCTGCAGGGTGTTGAGGCCGCCGACATCCTGCTTGTCGTCGGGAATCGGCGTGCGCTCGACCCACTTGCCGTTGACGAAGCCGAAGAAGTCGTCGCCGGGCCTGATGCGGGCGTCCATGCCGCTCAGATCGATGCCCCAGGCGCCGTTCTCGGGCTTGGCGGCCGGCGCTGATGCAGCCTCGGGCGCGGTGTTGGGAGCGGCGTTGCGGGAGGAAGCGGAATCGATTGCACTCGCCGGGCAGACGACCAGCGCGCATGCCAGCGCGAGACTGGAAAGCAGGCATTTCATGATGCCCCCGGGGGATGGGAAGGAAGGAGACACGCACCCGCCACAGCACCGGCCATCGCGGCGGCGCTGTGGCGGACCCAGGCTGCGATCACTCGACCTGGATGGGGCCGCTGGTGCCGGCATCGCTGTCGCGCCAGCGGTCTTCGCCCTTCAGGCGACGATCGCCCTGGATGGTGTAGGTGATGGTGCCGGTCTTGAAGACCAGGGCGCCGTCGCTGAGGCGGGCCGGCACCGGCTTGCCGCTCACCCAGACGCGGTTGGTCTTGTCGACGCGGATGGTCGCCACCGTGCGCCCGTCGTTCGATTTGGCGACCCACTGCCCGGTGTAGGGCGAAGCGGCCGCGGCGGGCGCGGGTTTCTTCGCCGGCGCGGGCGTGCCGAAGCCGGCCTTGGCGTTCTGTTCGCGGGTCTTGTTGATGTCGCAGCCCTGCAGTTCGGTGACCTGCGTGCAGCCGGAGCGCTCCAGCTTCTTCGCGTAGGCCGGGTCGATGGCATGGGCCGCGGAGGCCATCAGCGAACCGGCGGCCAGCAACAGCAGGAGCGGGGTCTTGATCTTGTCCATCGCGGGAAATCCTCTGGTCATGGGTGGCGGGGCGGATGTGACGAGGTGGGTGTGGCGGGGTGGGGGTGGCGGGGTGGATGTGGCCGGGGCGTCACGACGCAAGCGCCCCCGGCTGAAGCAAGCGTGCGCATCGCCGTGGATGCGGAGACCGAAAGCGGTGGGCCAGCGGGCGGGCGTCGCGACACGGTGGATGAAAAAAGACCGGGCGCGTTCTAGATTGGCCGTGGCGGATGCGCCATCGATGCGATTCGACGCGATCCGCCTCCGTCCATGCGCAAGGAGAAGCTCCATGTCCTGCCGCAAGATCGTCCTGCCTGGCCTGCTCGCCTGCATGCTGCTCACCTGCATGCTGCCCGCCTTCGCCGCAGTCCCGTTCTGGGGCGCGCGCGAGGCCAGCCCGCCGGGCACGGCCCCTTCGGAACTCAGGCCCGGCGAATTCGTCTGGACCCCCGAGGACGCCCCGCAGGGGCCGATCCTCGTGGTGGTGGCACTGGAAGAACAGCGGGCACACGTCTACCGCAATGGCGTGAGCATCGGCTACGCCAGCGTCAGCAGCGGCAAGGCCGGCCACGAAACCCCGACCGGCGTGTTCCAGACGCTGCAGAAGGACGCCACGCATCGTTCCTCCACCTACAACAATGCGCCGATGCCCTACACCCAGCGCCTGACCTGGGACGGCGTGGCGCTGCACGCGGGCGGGCTGCCCGGCTATCCGTCCTCGCACGGCTGCGTGCACCTGCCGTCCGAATTCGCGCGGCGCCTGTTCGAGGTCAGCCCGCTGGGGATGACCGTGGTGGTCGCGAAGGGCGCCGAAGCGCCGGTACCGGTGCGCCACCCGACCTTCCTCTCGCCAGTGGACGCCAGGGGCCAGGTCGCGGCCCAGCCCAGGCTGGACGCAGACCAGGAATTCCGCTGGGAACCGGCGCGTTCTGCCGAAGGCCCGCTGTCGCTCGTGCTGAGCACGCGCGAACAGCGCGTCGTGGTCATGCGCAACGGCGTGGAGATCGGCCGCGCCCGCGTGCGGGTGAGAGGCGACGTCGCCGGCAGCGGAACCCATCTCTACCTGGCGCATCGCGATGCGTCCACGCAGGACCTGGTGTGGCGAAGCATGTCCATCGGCGCGACCTCCGGCGTGCAAACCCACGAACATGCGGCGGACGGATTCGCCATGCCGCATGCGTTTTCAGAGCAACTGCTGCCTCTGCTCGACGAGGGCACCTCGCTGGTGGTGACCGACGCCGAGATCCTGCCGCACACCACGGGACAACTGACGACGGTGCTGTCCAGCCATCCACTCGCCAGCAACTGACGCCCCCGGTCGCGCCGGCGACGCGAACGCAGCGCACGGCGCGACGACGGCCAGGGACGAGGACATCCGGAAGTTCATGACGCGTCTCCTGTGCGAGCGAAGGAAGCAGGGCGTCTTGCGGAACATCGATGGCGGCTGCACCGGCGATCGAGCATGACCGCCGGTGGCGGCGTCGATCGGTGCATGGCAGTGCGAATGGCGTGTCGGACACGGGCAACGCAGGCACCGGGGCAAGAGCATCGAAACGACGGCTTCAAGGGCATGCGACGTCCGGCGAGGATCCCCTCTTCGCGCACCGGACCCGCATCACCCGGTCACGGACCGCAGAACCGGGGTGGATACCTGCATTGCAGCGCAAGTGTTATGCGCCCGGCCTTGATCCGTGTCAATTCATGTCGCAAGCCGTCGCCGGCCAGCGTGGTGGTGCCGGGGCGTGTCCCTGCTGGACAGCGCAGCCGAAGCGATCAGGTCACGAAGCGGGTTTCCCCATCGAACCGCGCGCCCGGGCCGAAGCGGCGTTCGACGATGCGGGCGTGGTCGTCGGCGATCAGCACGACGGTACTGGCGCGGGTGCCGTAGGTGTCGCCGTGGATGAAGGCGGACGAGAGCAGGCGCTCGCGTTCGAGACCGATGCCGGTGTCGGGCAGCGCGTCGTCGGGGGCCTGCGCGGGATCGGCGAGCGCCTCGAACAGCGGGTCGAGGTCGGGCCAGCCGTCATCGCCGGTGTGCGCGGCCGACGACGAGAGCCAGGCATCGAGGCGCGACATCGAGGCGAGGGTCTTCGGCCAGGGCGCATCGAGCGCGCCGTTGGACATGCCGTGCACACCGGGCGCGAGCGGACGCATCGTGAAGCGGCGCCCGTCTTCGCCTTCAGGCGGTGCGTCGGGCAGGTTGCTGGAGAAGGCGAGCGTGTCGCCGTCGTGCACGAGCAGGTTGAACGGCCGATAGCCGGTGGCGACGGGCGCCAGCGAGGCCAGCGCCTGTGCGGCGGGCGCATCGTCGCGCACCAGGTGGGCGACCAGTTCGCCGCGCGAGAGGCCTTCGCGTTCGGGCGGACGACGCACGTTGGTGACCGCGACCAGCCGTCGCCCGCGCAGCGCGAGCCAGCTGCCGCCGTGCAGTTCGTCGCGACCGCCGACGACGTCCGGCGCATCGTCCCAGGCGGCGAGCGGACGCGTCGGACGTGCGTGGAATTCGTCGCGGTTGGTCGCGAGCACCAGCCGGTAACGCGGATGCGCGCGCCAGGCGAGGGCGATCAGGCACATGGGTGGGTCGCTGCGATCGGGGGGCCCTGCAGCTTACGCGAGCACGATGACCGTCTTGTCGCGTCCGGCGCAACGCTGCGGTGCGTCGCGCATCCGCCCGGTGCGCGCGTGCCGGCTCAGCGACGCTCCGGTGGCGCGTCGACCGGCACAGGTGGCGCGACAGGCTTCGCCGCCTCGGGCGGCTTGCGCACCTCGCCACGCGCCACGGTGCGCGCGGCACGGCCGCTGGCGCGATCCGTGTCGAGCCCGCTGCCGCGCGCGACGTAGGTCGAATAGGTCAGGAACGAGGTCTCGTCGCGCCGGAGCCACTCGCGCAGCGTGGGATCGATCGCCTGCGGCTGCTCCTCGACCGCCGCATCGACCAGCAGCGCGCCGACATCGTCGACGCGCAGGCTGCTGGTCGCATCCGGGCGCACGAACAGCTGCGACAGCGTCTGGCGTTCGCCCAGCCGGATCATGCGCGCCAGGTCATCGTCGACGGCGGTGAGCGGCAGCGGCGCGCCTTCCTCGGCACGACGACCGACCACGCGGATCGTGGCCATGAGCGGCGGCAGCGCATCGCCGCCGGCACCACCGCGAACCACGAACATCGGCTGATCGGTCTGCACCGCCGCGAGCCCCGCGCCGCCCTGCTCGGCCAGCGTGCGGCGGCCGAGGATCGAGCGCGCCAGGTCGTAGGCGATGCGCGTGCGTCGCGCGTCCTGCCGGCAGTGGTACCAGGACTTGCTGATCGTGGCCCAGGCCAGGCCGGTTTCCGGATGGGTCTGGCCGAACACGCGCAGGCTGCTGACCAGCGATTCGGCGGCGATGCGGTGCGCATCGTCCTTGCAACCGTTGCGCACCAGCGTCGCCGACAGCAAGCGGCGCACGTGGTTGCGCATCGCGGGGCCATGGCCATCCAGGTGCGACAGCGCGCGGCGCAGGTCGCGCTCGGCGGCATCGACGCGACGCAGGCGGAAATAGGTCTCGCCGCGCAGCGCGAGCAGTTCGGCCAGCGCCTGCGAACCTTCCTCGCCCAGGTCGGTGGCGTCGGAGACGGCGCGGTTGAGGATCGCGACCGCATCCTCGCTGTCGCCCTGCTCCCATCGCGCGCGCGCCAGCTGCCCGCGCAATTCGAGGCGCAGCAGCGCGGTCTCGACACCAGGTTCGGCCAGGCGCGCGGCATCGAGCCCGGACTGCGCCATGCGTTCGGCCTGCGGCGCGTCGCCGCGCAGGTTGTGCAGGTGCGCCTGCACCGCATCGGCGCGCGCGTTCTGCAGCGCGCTGCCGCCACCGAGCGTCTTGGATTCGACGAGGAGGCGACGCACGCGATCGTCGTCGCCGCGCACCAGGTAGGCGCGCGCCAGCGAAGACAGGCCGCGCGCGAGCAGACGCGGGTTGTCCGCGCCTGCGGCGATGCGCAGCTGGCGCTCGGCGTTCTCCAGCAACGCGTTGGAATCGAACGGCGCGCCGTCGAGCGACGACAGCGTGGCCGCGCCCAGCGACTTCTCGAACAGGCCGTTGAGGATTTCGGCGTTGCGCGCTTCGACGCGCACGCGGTGCTGCTGGTAGAGCGCGATCGATCCACCGGCGGCGGACGCGACCAGCAGCATCGCGGCGGCGGCGGACGCGAAACCATTGCGACGCACGAAGCGCGACGCGCGATAGACCAGTCCGCCGTTACGCGCGACCACCGGGCGGCGTTCGAGCCAGGCCTGCAGGTCCGCGCGCAGGTCGGCGGCCGAGGCGTAGCGTTCGTAGGGTGCCTGGCGCACGCAGCGCAGGGCGATGGCATCGAGATCTCCGTGCATCGCGCGCGACAGCGCCTGCGCGCCGTTCGCGCCGCGCGTGCGGGCGCACAGCAGGTCGGCATGCAGCGCCTGCTGCGACAGCGCGCG
>DASWYO010000044.1:0-12977 GCA_036404915.1 Lysobacteraceae bacterium | reverse complement strand
TATACATCGATCGCCACGCTCGGCGGCGCACCGTGGAAGACTTCCGGCGCGGCATAACCGGCGCTCACGCCGATCCGCGAGAAGCCGCCGTCGTTCTGCGGCGACAGCATCGCCGACAGGCCGAAGTCGAGCAGCTTCACGCGGCCTTCGTCGGTCACCAGCAGGTTCGAGGGCTTGATGTCCTGGTGCAGGATGCCGTGGGCATGCGCGTAGCTGATGGCGTCGCAGGCATCGACCAGCAGCTTCACGCGGGTGCGCAGGTCGGCCTGGTGCACGTCGCACCACTGGTCGATCGGCAGGCCGTTCACGCGCTGCATCGCCAGCCAGGGCTGGCCATCGTCGCTGATGCCGGCATCGAACAGGCTGACGATGGCGGGGTGTTCGAGTTTCGCCAGGTGGCTGCGCTCCTTGCCGAAGGCCTGCAGCAGGGTCGGCGAGGCGAGTTCGGAGCGGATGGTCTTGAGCGCGGCTTCGCGTTCGTACAGGCCGTCGGCGCGATGCGCGGCGTAGATCACGCCCATGCCGCCGAGGCCGATGATGCCGTCGATGCACCACGCACCGAGCCGGGTGCCGTCGGACCAGATCGCGCGTCCAGCGCCGGTCTCGGCTTCGCGGCCGCGCTCGGCGTACCAGCGCAGCGGCGATTCGAAGGAGTAGGTCTGTTCGTCGGCAGCCAGCAGGGCCATCAGTTCGACGCAGGCCTCGGGGTCGCGCACCTGCAGTTCGGCCAGCGCCAGCGACAGTTCCGCACGCGACAGTTCGGCGTAATGGTCGAACAGCGTCAACGCCCGGGCGGTGGGATCGATGGCGTCTTGCGGCGTCATGGCGGCATGTCTTCGCGACGAGCGCAGAGGTAACGGCGGAGGTGACGATGGACGCGGCATGGACGGGGCCCCTGCCGCACGGAGGTCCACATACCATGCCGCAAAAGTGCTAACCAAACCAGCCGCATCGATGCTGCAGCGCAGCATCGATGGTGCGCTGCGACGCGTGCGGCGGCGTCAGCCGCTGGCGTCAGTCTCCTGCGTCGCGGAGCAGGTCCGAGCGATCGCCCAGCTGGGTCAGCAGGAAGGCGCGGGCCTTGCGCCAGTCGCGGCGCACGGTGCGATCGGTGATGCCCAGGGCCTCCGCGATCTCCAGTTCGTCCAGGCCGCCGAAATAGCGCATCTCGACGAGTTGGCCCAGGCGCGCGTCGATCGCCGACAGCCGCGTGAGCGCGGCATCGAGCGCGATCATCTCTTCCAGCACGAAGTCGTCGCCGGCATCGATGCCCTCGTCCAGCGGCACGTCGGACTGCCCCTGCCCGCGCTTGGCGGCCATGCCCTTGCGGACTTCGTCCATCAGCACGTACCGCATCGCGCGCGCGACCAGCGCGATGTAGTGCTTGCGGCTTTCCACGTCGACCTGCGCACCGACCAGGCGCAGCCAGCCTTCGCTGACCAGGGACGTCGCGGAGATCTGGCCGAAGGTGCGCTGGCGGATCTGCGAACGCGCGATGCGGTGCAGGTCGTCGTACAGCAGCGAATAGACGCGATCCCATGCTGCGCCCTGCCCGGAACGCGCATCGGCGATCAGGCGCGTGACCGATTCGGGCGAGTCGAGCGTCAACGCATCGAACGCCTGCGAATCAAGCGCTCGGGAATCGAGCCCTCGAGAATCGAGCCCTGCGGGGTCGCGCAGCGGCAACGCGCTGCGCGCGTCCTCGTCGGACGCGTCGATGGGGGAATCGTCCCCGGGAATGCCGTGGTGGACAGCGATGTTGTTCATGTCCGGAAACCTGTCTCCTGCGCGAATGGGACCGTGCCGACGATCGATTCCGCAACCCCCGGGAAACAACACACACTGCAACGCAGCGACACGACGATACCGCATCCCGCGCGGTCCGCGCACGGTGCGCGAACCTGACGCCATCCTACCTGCAAAGCGTCCGCCACGACGCCGGCACGACGTGCGCGGAGCGTGACTTCCGGGCCTGCCGATCCGCGTCGCCCGCGCCTAGAGTCTGGCGATTGCGCCATCCGGCGCCGGAGGACGTCCATGTTGACCCGTCTGCTGCTCGTGGCCGGCCTCGCCGGCCTGTCCTTGCCCGTGTCCGTCTCCGCGGCCAGCGCCGCCATCGACGTGGACACCCTGATCGCGAAGAACCTCGACGCGCGTGGCGGCGCCGACAAGCTCCGCGCGATCACCAGCCTGCGCGCCACCGGCAAGATGCGCTTCGGCGGCGGCATCGAGGCCGATGTGATGATGGTGGTCGTCGCGCCGGACAAGGTGCGCTTCGAACTGTCGCTGCAGGGCCTGACCGCGGTGAATGCGTGGAACGGCAAGGAGGCCTGGGCGATCCAGCCGTTCCAGGGCCGCCGCGATCCCCAGAAGACCAGCGAGGACGATGCGAAGGGCCTGATGATCGCGGCCGACATCGGCGGACCGCTGCTCGACTGGAAGGCCAAGGGCAGCAGGGTCGAGTACCTCGGCACCGAGGACATCGACGGCACCGACGCGCACAAGATCCGCGTCACCTTCAAGAACGGCGACAGCCGCGTCGTCTTCCTCGATCCCGACCACTTCCTCGAGATCCGCGTCGAGGACCACCAGTTCGTGCGCGGCCAGGAACAGGTGTCGACCACCGACATCGGCGAGTACGTGAAAGTCGACGGCGTGTACTTCCCGTTCGAGCAGTCTCCGATGCAGGTCGACGCGATCGAGCTGGACAAGCCGGTCGATGCCGCGATCTTCGATTTCCCCGCGACCAAGTCCTGAGCCGGAGACCTTCCATGCACCTTTCCATGAATGTCCTGGCGCTGGCGATCGGCGCCACCCTGTGCTCCGGCACCGCCTTCGCGCAGGCGCGCGACGACGCCGCACATCCCGACCAGGGCGTGGTGTCCGGCCTCGGCATCCGCAACATCGGTTCGTCCGCGATGAGCGGCCGCGTCTCCGCGCTGGCGGCGGCACGACGCAAGGATGGCGCGCTCGTCATCTATGTCGGCGCGGCCAGCGGCGGCGTGTGGAAGTCCACCGACGGTGGCACCACCTTCCGTCCGAAGTTCGACAAGCAGCCGGTGCAGTCCATCGGCGCGGTCGCGCTGAACCCGAACAACCTGGACGACATCTGGGTCGGCACCGGCGAAGCATGGACGCGCAACTCGGTGTCGATCGGCGACGGTGTGTATCGCTCCACCGACGGCGGCGAGAGCTGGAAGCACCTGGGCCTGCCGAACTCCGAACGCATCGTGCGCATCGAAGTCGACCCGCGCAACGCGGAGACCGCACTGGTCTGCGTCACCGGAAAACTCTGGAGCGATTCGAGCGAACGCGGCGTGTACCGCACCACCGATGGCGGCAAGTCGTGGACGCTGGTGCTCAAGGGCGGCAATGCGTCCACCGGCTGCGGCAACATGAGCATCGATGCGAAGAACCCCGACGTGGTGTTCGCGTCGCTGTGGGACTTCCGGCGCAAGGGCTGGACCTTCCGCTCCGGCGGCGAAGGCCCGGATGCGCCTTCGGGCAGCGGCCTGTACCGCTCGGCCGACGGCGGCCGCACCTGGAAGGAAGTCACCGGCGGCGGCCTGCCCGCGAAGCCCTACGGTCGCGTCGGCGTGGCGGTGGCGCCGTCGGATTCGAACATCGTCTATGCCGTGGTCGAAGGCGTGAAGAGCGCGCTGTACCGCTCCGCCGATGGCGGTCGCACCTGGGAACGTCGGGACGACAGCCAGATGATGGTCTGGCGCCCGTTCTACTTCTCGCACCTGGTCGTCGACCCGAGCAATCCCGACCGCCTGTTCAAGCCGAACCTGCAGCTGATCCAGAGCAACGACGGCGGCAAGACGTTCTCGAACGCCGGCGGCGGCGCGCACGGCGACTTCCACGACCTGTGGATCGACCCGAAGGATCCGCAGCACGTGATCGCCGGCGACGACGGCGGCCTGTGGTTCTCGAAGGACGGCGCCAACCGCTGGTGGAAAGCGAACAACCTGCCGATCTCGCAGTTCTACCACGTCAGCGTCGACGACAAGGATCCATACCAGGTCTACGGCGGCCTGCAGGACAACAGCAGTTGGGTCGGCGATTCGTCCTATCCCGGCGGCGTGACCAATTCGCGCTGGGAGAACCTCTACGGCGGCGACGGCTTCTGGGTGTTCTCCGACCCGGTGGACCCGAACTTCGCCTATGCCGAATTCCAGGGCGGCAACCTTGCCCGCATCGATCGGCGCACGCTGGCCACGCGCGACATCCAGCCGCGCGCCGGCGACGGCGAGAAGCTGCGCTGGAACTGGAACACGCCCCTGCACCTCTCGCCGAACGAGAAGGGCACGCTCTACATGGGCGCGCAATTCCTGTTCCGCACGCGCAACCAGGGCCAGACCTGGGAACGCATCTCGCCCGACCTGACCACCAACGATCCGAAGAAGCAGCAGCAGGAACTGTCCGGCGGCATCACCGTCGACAATTCCTCGGCGGAAATGCACACCACGATCTACACGATCAGCGAGTCGCCGAAGGACGGCAAGGTGATCTGGGCCGGCACCGACGACGGCAATGTGCAGGTCACGCGCGATGGCGGCAAGTCGTGGAAGAACGTGACGGCGAACGCGAAGGTGCCGGCGAATTCCTGGGTGTCCTACATCGATGCCGGCCGCCATGCCGCCGGCACGGCCTATGTCGCCTTCGACCGCCACACCTTCGGCGAGATGGGCCCGATGCTGTACAAGACCAGCGACTACGGCGCGACCTGGACCGCACTGGCGACGCCGAAGGACCCGAAGGGCATCCGCGGCTACGCACACGTGCTGCGCGAGGACCCGGTGCGTCCGGGCCTGCTGTATGCCGGCACCGAACTGGGCCTGTGGGTGTCGCTCGACGACGGCGCGCACTGGGCGCAGTTCAAGGGTGGCGATTTCCCGGCGGTGGCGGTGCGCGACATCGTGGTGCAGCCGCGCGACCACGACCTGGTGCTGGCCACCCATGGCCGCGGCATCTGGATCGTGGACGACCTCACGCCGCTGCGTTCGCTCGATGCGGCGACGCTGTCGAAGGACGCGGCCTTCCTGCCCGGCCGCGCGCAGCAGCAGCGCTACAACACCTTCGGCGGCTGGCCCGAAGGCGACGCCAGCTACGCCGGCGCGAACGCACCGAACGGCGTGGTCATCACCTACTTCCAGAAGACGCGCCACCTGTTCGGCAAGCTCAAGCTCGAAGTGATCGGCCCGGATGGCAAGGTCATCGAGACCCTGCCGGCGAGCAAGCGGCGCGGCATCAACCGTGTGCTGTGGTCGATGAACGTGAAGCCGCCGGTGGTGCCGCCCGCAGCCTCGGTCGCCGGCAACAGCCTGCAGGGCCCGCGCGTCCCACCGGGCACCTACACGGTGCGGATGACCAAGGGCGAACAGGTGTTCGAGCAGACGATCGACGTCGGCCTGGACCGCCGCGCGCCGTTCAGCGTCGCCGACCGGAAGGCCAACTTCGATGCCACCATGCAGGTGCACGCGATGTTCGGCCGGATGAGCGTGCTGGTGGCGAAGATCCAGGCCGTGCGCGGCGCGGCGGACGCGACCGCAGGCAAGCTGCCGCAGGACGACGCGCTGCGCGTGCAGCTCGCTTCGCTGTCCGCCCGCGCGGACGCGCTGCGCAAGGACATCGTCGCGACCAAGGAAGGTGGCGCGATCACCGGCGAGGAGCGCCTGCGCGAACACATGGACGCGCTGTACGGCGGCCTGATCGGCTACGAAGGCAAGCCGGCCGATACGCTGGTCGCGTACACCGGCGTGCTCGATCGTCGGCTGGCGAAGCTCGAAGCGGACTTCCGCGCGCTGCAGGACGGCGATCTTGCGAAGGCCAATGCCGCGCTGAAAGCGAAGGGCTTGCCGGAGATCGCATTGCCGGCGCAGGCACCGCTGGCCTGGCAGTCGTCGGGCGTGCCGGAAGGCCATGCGGCGAAAGGACAGCGCAAGGGCACGGGCAAGCCACGCCGCTGACGCTCCCACGCATCCGGATACGGCAGACCATGCGAAGAGCGCCCACCAGGCGCTCTTCGTTTTCAGGGAGACGGCATGCGTGCCCGAACCAGGGACGCAGCAGGCGGCGTCAGGCGGGCGGGCGCGCGCCCTCGTTCGCCAGCGACGACACCACGTCGGCCCATCGCACCGGCCTGGCCAGGTGATAGCCCTGCGCGTACTCGATGCCCAGCGCGGCCACGGTCCGCAGCTCGGCTTCGGTTTCCACGCCTTCCACCACGATCGTCGCATTGGTGCCGGCGGCGAACGCGCGGATCGCCGACACCATCGTCTGCCGGCGCGTGTCGCTGTCGATGCCGCGCGTGAGCGAGATGTCGAGCTTGATGACATCCGGGTCGAGATGGAGGATGTGGCGCAGCGAGGCGAAGCCCGCGCCGGCATCGTCGATGGCGACCAGTACGCCCTTCGCGCGCAGCGCCTGCAGGCATTCGGCCAGCCGGCGGTAATCGTTCACGTTGGTGTGCTCGGTGATCTCCACCATCAGCCGTGCGGTGTCGTGCATCGACAGCAGCGCGTCGAAGGCCGGCGCGACGAGCGTTTCGGGCGATGCGTTGACCGACAGTCGGTACGGATGCGGCAGCGCATGCAGGCGATCGAGCGCCAGGGCGGCGGCCTCCAGCTCCAGTTCCAGGCCCATCCCCACCTCGGCAGCCCGCGCGAACCACGCATCCGGCGCGAGCGCGGTATCGGGAAACCGCGCCAGGGCTTCGAACGCGAAGATGTGGCGGCTGTCGACCGCCACGATCGGCTGGAACATCATCTCGATCGCGCGGTCGCGGATGAGGGCGCGAATGGCGTCGAGGCTGTCCTCGCGCCGGCGCGCCTCGCAGCGATCGGCCTCGACGCGATGGTTGTACTCGTCGAGGAGATCGGAATACTGGATCGCGTGCCCCAGGATCGCGCCGACCAGGGTCGCCATCATCGCCATGCTGCGCACGTCGCGCTCGCGGTAGGCGAAGGGAAACGGCGAGACCACCTTGAGCACGCCGAACGGCCTGCCGTCGTGCGACAAGGGCGTCACCAGCATCGAACGCAGGCCAACGCGCCGGCAGGCTTCAAGGTTGACGCGATCGTCATGCTCGGCATCGTCGCAACGCAGCACGCGATTCTCGGCGATGCAGCGCCCGGACAGGCTGTCGCGCATCGGCAGGCGCAGGCCCACCTGCCCGCTGGCGCTGCCGGACGCGGCCCAGTAGACGATGTCGTCGCCATCGACGATCTCGACGGCGGCACCGGTGGAGCGCGTGAGTTCCTGCGCGCGGCCGATCACCGCTTCGATCACGCGGTTCGGATCGTGCGCGAGCGTGGCGATCTCGTTCTGTGCGGCGATGATCCGCGCGTACAGGTCTTCGCCTTCCGCAGCCGCGCGCTCCACGGCGGCTCCCTGCACGTCCGTGTCCCCTTCACAGGCTTGCTGCGGAAAGTCCTTGGCCATGTCGAACCCACTCGTCCGGTGATCGCGCATGCGCGCTGCGCGTGGCCGCGCCACAACCAGTCATACGCCCCGTGCGCGATGGCGTCAAGCAAGGCGATTGATGCAATCTGGCACGATCGATCGCAGTGATCGACCCGGTCGATGCCGCATGTTCATCATCGGACCGCCTCCCGCACTGGCCGACGGCGCGTTCGTCGCGGCATGATCGGATTTCCCCCACCACAGGACACCGGGATGACCCGCGAATACAACGGAAGCTGCCACTGCGGCACAGTGAAATTCAAGGTGCGCTTCGACATCGCCAATGGCACCAGCAAGTGCAACTGCACGCTGTGCTGGAAGCAGCGCAACTGGAACATCCCCGGCCTCAAGCCCGAGGCCTTCGAACTGGTCTCCGGCGCCGACCAGCTCGCCGACTACGGCAAGTCCGGCGAAGGCTTCGAGATCCACCACCGCTTCTGCAAGGTCTGCGGCACCGCGACCCACGGCCATGGCCATATCGAGCAGGCCGGCGGGACCTTCCTCTCCGTCCGCATCGCCGCGCTGGACGACCTCGACATCGAGGACCTGGTCTCGGCACCCACGACCTACTGCGACGGCCGCAACGACAACTGGTGGAATCCTCCAGCAGAAATCCGCCACCTCTGATCCGCCCCGGAGCCTCCGCATGCGCAGCCTGGATTTCAGTTCGTGGCAGACCGTGTTGTCGACGATCGCGGGGATCGCGCTCATCACCCTGATCGGCGTCGGCATCCGCCTGGTGGTGATGCAGCGCGTGCAGCAGCGCAGGGAGCGCGAGAACCGGCAGATCAACGAACGCCTGCGCACCCTGATCGCGGCCTACCGGACGCTTGGCGGTTCGTTCACCGGCGAACTCGCCGTGGACCCCACGCACCTGCGCGACCTGATCGCACGCGCCAGGCGCGAAACGGAGCCGGCCGCCGATGTCGAGGCCGGTGGAACCGACGCAGGGCATGGCGGCAGCAGCGATCGCTCCCGACGCATGCGCGACGCGGTGGAAGCCGCCCTCTCCGACATCCTCCTGCTGGGCACCGAGGACCAGGTCCGGCTGGCCGCGCGCGCGGCCGCCGACCTCGTCGCCGGCCGTCCCATCCACACCGATGCCCTGGTGGCCTCGCTGCGCGACTTCATCCGCCGCGTGCTCGACCTGGAACCGGTGCCCGCCGATCTCGACATCCCGCGACAAGGCCCCACGCGACCGCAGTCCGGCAGCGGCAAGGGCAGGGGCGAAGGCAGCCAGCGCGACGGCGGCGGCACGGGCAGGGGCGGCGGCATGGCGGGCGGCGCCGGCATGGGCGTGGGAATGGGATTGGGACTGGGCGGCGGGCTGTCGGCGGACGACGGCCCGCAGACGCGAGGCTGAGATCAGGCCGATCGCGCAAAACGCATGGCCGCTTCATGCGTCCTGCGGCATCGGGCGTCGAGATCCACTGCGACCGGTTGGAGGCATGGCGACGAACGCGCGCGGTGGACTGCGTTTGAACGGCATGTTCACGCAGCCGGGCCTCTGGCACATGGCTTGCATGACATGCAGTCCATCCCCCGCAGAAGGAACAGTCCCATGGCAACCCCGGAATCGCTCGAAAAGGCGCTCTGGAAGGGCATCGAAGACGACCGCACGCTGATGCTCGGCCTGGAGGGCCACGACACCCACATGCGTCCGATGACGGCGCTGCTCGACGAAAAGAGTCCCGGCAAGGGGCCGCTGTGGATCTTCACCTCGGTGGACAACGGCATCGTCGAGGCCATTGGCAGCAACATCGGCCGCGCCCGCGCCTGCTACGTCGGCAAGCGCCATGATCTCTTTGCCTGCCTCGACGGTCCGATCCAGGTCCACAACGATCGTGCGGTGATCGACCGCCTCTGGAACCCCTTCATCGCCGCCTGGTACGAAGATGGCAAGGATGATCCGAAGCTGCGACTGCTGCGCTTCGACGCACGCCATGCGCATGTCTGGGAAAACGAGAACAGCCTGCTCGCCGGCATCCGCCTGCTGTTCGGCGCCGACCCCAAGCAGAGCTACGCGGACAAGACGGCCGAAGTCGATCTGCGCTGAAGCGATCGGGCATCACGGGTGTCGCCCGCAAGGGGCGACACCTGCTTCCTTCGAACACGCTTCACCCGGCGCTTTGCCCGGGTGTTTTCATTGGCGTGCACGCACTCGCGAATCGCGGGCGCATGGGCCGGCTCAGGCCTTCCAGTTGGCGTGCCGCTCCCAGAATGCGACGCTGCGGCGGTAGGCGTCACGGTCGATCGGCACGCCGGAGCCGCCTTCCTCCACGCCCAGCGCATTTCGCATCATCGTGATCGGCGCCAGCGGCGTTTCCTCCGGCGTCATCGTGTACAGACAGCCGACGATGCCCCAATCGGCGTCGACCGGCGTGCCTTCCTTCGCCATCTGCGCACGGTCGTAGAGGATCACGATCAGGTAGTTCGCGACCGGCGGATCGATGCCCTCGAACCAGCGCACCAGGACCGGCAGTTCCTCGCGGCTGCGCGCGTCGTAGCCGCTGCGCAGCAGGTGGCGGTTGCGATCCTCGATCGGAATGGCCATGCAGCGCGTGGAGGTCCAGTTGCGGTGCACGTGGAGCTTGCAGAACGGCGCGTAACCATCGAGCACGGCCAGCGGCGACTCTTCGTTGAGGCGCTGCACGAACTGTTCGGCGGTGCAGTCCTGGATGGTGTTTCGGCGCGGTTCGATGG
Organism: Lysobacteraceae bacterium; assembly: GCA_036404915.1. Taxonomy (GTDB): domain Bacteria; phylum Pseudomonadota; class Gammaproteobacteria; order Xanthomonadales; family Xanthomonadaceae; genus Lysobacter_I. The sequence goes on along the minus strand of DASWYO010000044.1, from coordinate 2,807 downwards.
GGAACAGGCGCGGACGGGCGAATTCGGTGAGGACGATGGTCATCGGCGAGGGCTGCGACGGGACGGAATGGAACGGAGGGCCGACAGCCTACCGGTTCGCCCAGACCGCGGACATGACACTGGCCGGCACGGGCGCCGGGTTGCGTATACGTTTTTACTTTCATCGCGATAAAGAGATAGAATTTCGCCCGACCTGCCCGGACGCCCGTCATGACCCCGATTTCCTTCGAGTTCTACCCGCCCAAGACCGACGACCAGCGCGCCCTGCTCGACCGCACTGCGGCCAAGCTCAGGAGCTACGCGCCCGAGTACGTGTCCTGCACCTTCGGCGCCGGCGGCTCCACGCTCAGCTACACCTCCGAAACCGTGCGCCACCTGCGCCAGGAACACGGCTTCGACGCGGCGCCACACATCTCGTGCATGGGCGGCAGCCGCGAGGAGATCCGCGAACTGCTGCGCCTGTATCGCGCACTCGGCTGCACCCGCCTCGTCGCCCTGCGCGGCGACCTGCCCTCGGGCATGGCGCGCATGGGCGACCTGCGCTACGGCTCGGATCTGGTGAAGTTCATCCGCGACGAACACGGCGACCATTTCCACGTCGAGGTCGGCGCGTATCCGGAAGTGCATCCGCAGGCCGACGATGCCTTCGCCGACCTGCGCAACTTCAAGACCAAGGTCGATGCCGGCGCCGACGCCGCGATCACCCAGTATTTCTACAACCCGGACGCGTATTTCCGCTTCGTCGACGACGTGCGCAAACTTGGCGTCGAGGTGCCGATCGTGCCGGGCATCATGCCGATCTCGAACTTCAGCCAGCTCAAGCGCTTCTCCGACGCCTGCGGCGCCGAGATCCCGCGCTGGATCGGCAAGCGCATGCAGGCCCTCGGCGACGACGCCGACGGCATCCGCGACTTCGCCGCCGACCTCGTCGCCGACATGTGCCGCAAGCTCGTCGCCGGCGGCGCGCCGTCGCTGCACTTCTACACGCTCAACCTCGCCAAGCCCACGCAGTCGGTGCTGGCGCGGTTGTGATGCCTGAAAACCCTGCGCTTGTGGGAGCGACGCAAGCGTCGTCAGTTCTGTCGTGATGCCATCCATGGCGGCGCATTGCGGGCTTCGGGTCGTCCGGCCCGCACATCCATGTGCGGGCGTTCGCTGACGCGCGCGGCAGTGCCGCGCGGGTGCGCGGCAATGATCAATTCATGGATGCCATCCATGGCGGCGCATTGCGGGCTTCGGGTCGTCCGGCCCGCACATCCATGTGCGGGCGTTCGCTGACGCGCGCGGCAGTGCCGCGCAAACGCGTCAGCTCACCCAACCCGCCACGACGAACAAGGCCAGGATCGCGAGCCACAGCAGCAGCACGCGCCAGACCAGGCTCATGGCGTCGCGCAGTTCGGGCAGTTCGCCGAGTTGCACCCAGGCATTGCCGGGCGCCACGCCTTCCTCGATGAGTTCAGAGGTTTCCTCGGCGATTTCGCTGCGCACGCTGGCGCGACCCGCAGCGGCGAGGAAGGCGTTGTCGAGCCGGAACGAAGCGCCGCCGGCTTCGCGCCATGCGGCCAGCACCGTGTCGAAATTACCGACCAGCGCGAGCGCCAGGGACATCGCCTGCGCCACCGGCCAGTCGAGCAAGGCGTGCAGGCGCCGAGCGCCATCGCGGGCAGCGGGCGGCAAGCCGTCGCAGGCGTCGTCGTGCGCGCTCAGCGCCACGAGCCGGTACAGCAGCGCGCCCGTGGCGCCCAGCAGCAGGAACCAGAACAGCACGCCGAACCAGCGCCGCAGCGCGGTGGCGAACACGGCTTCGATCATCGAGGCGCCTTCGCCGCCGCGCGCGGGATCCGCGCCGAGGCGGACGATGGCATCGCGACGCGCATCGGCATGTTCGGCATCGACCACCGCAGCGACATCGGCGTCGAGATCGCGCGGCCCCCACGCGATGAACAGCACCGCCAGGCCGAACAGCAGGCCGAGGATGCCGAACAGCGGGGAATGCAGAGCGTATTGCAGCAGCGCGACGACCAGCAGCGGCGGCAGCAGCGCGATCAGGACCCCGGCACGGCCATGCCACAGGCCACCAGCCCCCGGGAACAGACCCGCCAGCCAACGCAGCCAGCGCGCGTAGAGATGGTGCCGCCGCACCGCGCCGGCGAGCCCGGGCGCGAGATGGCCCAGCGCGAGGGCGAAGATCACGGCGATGAGCGTGGCAGCCATGCCCGAGTCTACTCCGCGACCACGGCCCCGGCATGCCAGGCTTCGATCAGCCAGCGCGAGATCGACACCGACGGCGACAGCAGCAGGCCTTCGTCCTTCGTCTCGCCGCGCAGCGCGGCGCCGACCTCGTCGCGGGTGAACCAGCGCGCGTCTTCCAGCTCGTCGTTGGCCTGCGGCGGATCGGGTTCTGCATCGGCGACGAAGCCCAGCATCAGCGACGAAGGGAACGGCCACGGCTGCGAACCGAGGTAACGCGACGCGCGCACGCGCACGCCGGACTCCTCCATCACTTCGCGGGCCACGGTCTGCTCGAGCGTTTCTCCAGGCTCGACGAAACCCGCGAGCGTGGAATAACGACGCGCCGGCCAGCTGGCCTGGCGTCCGAGCAGCAGGCGCTCGCCATCGGTCACGGCGACGATGACCGCCGGATCGGTGCGCGGGTAGTGATCGAGGCCGCAGGCGTCGCAATGCCCCTGCCAGCCGCCGCGCAGCCAGCGCAGCGCGCCGCCGCAGGCGCCGCAGAACCGGTGCCGACGACGCCAGTGCAGCACCGCACGGGCCTGCGCGAAGGCGGTCGCCTCGAACGCCGGCCA
>DASWYO010000043.1:0-2259 GCA_036404915.1 Lysobacteraceae bacterium | reverse complement strand
CGGTTCACGCAGCGGGCCCGCCGGCATCATCCGGCCATTGCCGTACCGGCGCGCGCCGTCGATGACCTCGATCTCGATGTCGCGTCGCAACCGGTAGTGCTGAAGGCCGTCGTCGCAGACGATCACGTTGCAACCGGCGGCAGCGAGCGCACGCGCGGCCGCCACCCGATCGCGATCGACGCGTACACGCGTGCCGGTCTGTCGCGCGATCAACAAGGGCTCGTCGCCACCTTCCTCGGGCGCCGTGGCGGCATCGACCCAGCGCGGTGTCGCTTCGTCGCGACGGCCATAGCCTCGGCTCGCGACGCCGGGCTTGAAGCCCGCCGCGCGCAGACGCTCCACGAGCGCGATCGTCAGGGGCGTCTTGCCGGTACCGCCCGCGGTGATGTTGCCGACCACGATCACCGGTACGCCGACGCCAAGGCGGCGAAGCACGCCGGCACGGTAGAGCTTCAAGCGCAATGCGATCAGCGCCGCGTAGACGCCGGACAGCACCCGGGCCCACAAGGGCACGGGCGCATCACCGAACCAGTAAGCGGGGGTCTGCGCCTCGCGCTTGCTCACCCCGGTTCGCCCTCGCGGAACTGCATCTGGTGCAGGTGCGCATACAGGCCGCCCTTCGCGATGAGCTCGGCATGCGTGCCCTGCTCCACCAGCCGCCCTTGATCGAGCACGAGCACCTGATCGGCATGCTCGATGGTGGACAGGCGGTGGGCGATAACCAGGGTGGTGCGGTCGGGCATCAACTTCTGCAGGGCGTTCTGCACCAGCCGCTCGGATTCGTTGTCCAGTGCCGCGGTCGCTTCATCGAGGATCAGGATCGGCGCGTCCTTGAGCATGGCGCGGGCGATCGCCAGGCGCTGGCGCTGGCCGCCCGACAGTCGCCCACCCTTGTTCCCGATCGGCGCCTGCATGCCTTCCGGCAGTTCCTGCACGAACTCCATCGCGTTCGCGCCGCGGACGGCCGCTTCCATGCCCGTTGCGCCAGCTCCCTGCAATTCGCCGTAAGCCACGTTGGCCGCGACGGTGCCGTCGAACAGCATCACCTGCTGCCCCACCAACGCGATCTGCCGGCGCAGGTCGGCGAGCGGGTACTCCTGGAGCGCATGGCCGTCGAGCAGGATTTGTCCCGACTCCGCTTCGTAGAAGCGCGGGATCAGCTTGATCAGCGTGGACTTGCCGCTGCCCGAGCGACCGACGATCGCGGTGACCGTACCAGGGCGCGCGGTGAAGCTGATCCCATCCAATGCGGGGCGTGCCTGCCCTGGGTAACGGGTTGTGATGTCGCGGAACTCCAGCACTCCCCGCGCGCGATCGAGCACGCGCGTCCCCGTATCCTTTTCATCATCGGCATCAAGCACCGAGAACAAGCGTTGTGCCGATGCCACGCCACGCTGGGTCATGTTCTGCACGTTGGTCAGCTGCTTCAACGCAGGAATGATCGCCATCATCGACGTCATCAACGACACGAAGTCGCCGGCGGTGAGCCGCCCCGCCATCGCTTCACGTCCCGCGATGAACAGCAGCGCCGCCAGGCCGGTGGCGCCCATCAGCTGGACCATCGCCGACGAGATCGCGCGCGTCGACTCCACTTTCATCGACAGTTTCAAGTTGGTATCGGCAAGCGACGCATAGCGATCCATCTCGACCCGCTGCGCGCCGTACACCTTAACTTCCTGCTGGTTCGACAACGTCTGGTCCGCGGCCTGCAGGAGATGGCCGGCGCTTTCCTGGATGCGGTGACTGATGCGGCGATAGCGCTTGGCCACCTTGTCCATCACCCACGCCAACGGCGGCGCCAGCACCAGGATGGTCAGCGTCACCTGCCAGCTGTAGTAGAGCATTACGCCCAGGGCGCCGATGACCTGTAGCGACTGTTGCACGACCACTTTCATCGCGTCGATCGCGGCCTGGGACACCTGGTCGCTATCCGATCCCAGTCGAACCAACATCGATGGGACGGGTTCGCTGTCGAAACGCTGGCCCGGCATGCGCAGATACTTGGCGAGCACGCGAACGCGCAGGTCACGCGAAATGCTGCGTGCCGCCTTGCCCATGCTCATGTCGGTGATGTAGCCGGCCACGCCGCGGACCACGAACAGGCCGATGATCGCCAGCGGCATCCACTGGTTGATGTCACTCGGCGACACCAGGTTATTGGTGACCGGGCTCATCAGCATCAGGAAGCCGCTGCCGGCCGCCGCTTCCAGCAGCGCGCCGAACGCCGCCGCCAGCAACAACAAGCGATAAGGCCGGGCG
>DASWYO010000042.1:0-109686 GCA_036404915.1 Lysobacteraceae bacterium | reverse complement strand
GCCAGCGAATCCAGCGCGACCTGCGTGTGACCGAAGGCGGTACCCAGGGCACGCAGTACGGTGGAGTCGGTGAGGTCGCGCTGCCAGCGGCTGATCGGCAGCTTGGCGCTGAAATGTTCGAACAGCGCATTGGCGATGCCGAAGTTGCCTTCCGCGTTCTCGAAGTCGATCGGGTTGACCTTGTGCGGCATGGTCGAGCTGCCGACTTCGCCGGCCTTCACCGCCTGCTTGAAGTAGCCCAGCGAGATGTAGCCCCAGATGTCGCGGCACAGGTCGATGGCGATGGTGTCGATGCGCTTCTGCGCATCGCACAGCTCGGCGATGCCGTCGTGCGGTTCGATCTGGGTGGTGTAGGGCTGCCAGTCCAGGCCCAGCGATTCGACGAAGCGCTTCGAGAAGGCCTGCCAATCGATGTCGGGGTAGGCCGCCACGTGGGCGTTGTAATTGCCGACCGCGCCGTTGATCTTGCCGGGCATCTGCGCGCCGGCGAGCAGTTCGCCCTGGCGCTGCAGGCGGGCGACGACATTCGCGAGTTCCTTGCCGACCGTGCTCGGCGAGGCGGTCTGGCCGTGGGTGCGCGAGAGCATCGGCAGCGCGGCGTGTTCGTGCGACATGGCGCGCAGCGTCTGGATCAGGTCGTCCAGCTTCGGCAGCATCACCGACAGGCGCGCTTCGTTGAGCATCAGCGCGTAGCTGAGGTTGTTGATGTCCTCGCTCGTGCAGGCGAAATGCACGAACTCGAGCGCGGGCGCCAGTTCCGCATCGTCAGCCAGGCGCTGCTTGATGAGGTATTCGACCGCCTTCACGTCGTGGTTGGTGGTGCGCTCGATCTCCTTCACCCGGGCCGCGTCGGCGACCGACAGCCCGTCGGCGAGCGCGCGCAGGCGGGACACGGCGGCATCGGAGAAGGGCTGCAGTTCGACGATGCCCGGCTCGGCGGCGAGGGCGAGCAGCCATTCCACCTCGACCTTCACGCGGGCCTTGATGAGGCCGTATTCGGAGAAGATCGGGCGCAGGGCGTCGACCTTGCCGGCATAGCGACCATCGAGCGGGGACAGGGCGAGGAGCTGGGCGTCGGACATGGCGGGTGGGTGGCGGCTGGCAGCGGAAAAGTCGGCCATTGTAAACCCAGAGCCTGTTTGATCTCTCCGCACGCCCACAGGCTTGGCACGGTGCATGCGGAGAGATCAAACAGGCGCCTGGCGGGCGTATGCTCGTTCCCGACCCACGTCATGCGCGAGAGGAGACCCACATGACCCAGCACGGCAGCCCTCACGGCGAGATTCCCGATCCCGCCCGGATCGAACGCGACAGCATGGGCGAACTGCGGGTGCCGGCCTGGGCGCTCTGGGGGGCGCAGACCGAGCGTGCGGTGCGCAATTTCGACATGTCCGGCCGCCCCATGCCGCGCGGTTTCATCCGCGCGCTGGGCCTGACCAAGGCCGCCGCCGCCCAGGCCAACGCCAATCTGGGCCTGCTGCCGCGGTCGAGGGCCGCTGCGATCCGCCGCGCGGCGATGGCCGTGGCGTCCGGCGAGCACGACGCGCATTTCCCGATCGACGTGTACCAGACCGGTTCGGGCACATCGACGAACATGAACGCCAACGAGGTGATCGCCGCACTGGTGATGCGGACCGGCAAGGGCAAGGTCCACCCGAACGACGACGTCAACCTGGGCCAGAGTTCCAACGACGTGATTCCCACGGCGCTGCGCGTCGGTGCACTGCTGGCGGTCAACGAGGACCTGCTGCCTGCGCTGCGCGCGCTGCGTGCCGCCATCGATGCGCGTGCGACCGCCGCAGACGGGCTGGTCAAGACCGGTCGCACCCACCTGATGGACGCCATGCCGATCACCGTGGCCCAGGAGTTCGGCACCTGGTCGGCGCAACTGGAGTCGGCACGCATGCGCATCGAGGACAGCCTGCGCCGCCTGCGCCGTCTGCCGATCGGCGGCACCGCCGTCGGTACCGGCGTCAACACCCATCCTGCGTTCGGCAAGCGGGTCGCGCAGACGCTGTCGGTCCTCTCTGGCGTGCGCTTCGTGTCGGCCGAGAACAAGTTCGAGGGCATCGCCGCACAGGACGACGCGGTGGAACTGTCCGGCCAGCTCAACGCGCTCGCGGTGGCGCTGATGAAGATCGCGAACGACCTGCGCTGGATGAATTCCGGGCCGCTGGCCGGCCTGGGGGAGGTGGAACTGCCTGCGCTGCAGCCGGGCAGTTCGATCATGCCAGGCAAGGTCAACCCGGTGATTCCCGAAGCGGTGTGCATGGCCTGCGCGCAGGTCATGGGCCTGCACACCGCGGTGACGGTGGCGGGGCAGAGCGGCAATTTCCAGCTCAACACGATGCTGCCGCTGATCGCGACGAACCTGCTCGACGCCATCGGCCTGCTCGCCAACGGCATGTCTGCACTGGCTGAGAAGACCATCGATGGCCTGGCGTTCCGCGAGGACCGGCTGGGCGATGCGCTGGCGCGCAACCCCATCCTCGTCACTGCGCTCAATCCGCTGATCGGTTATGAAAAGGCCGCCGCGATCGCGAAGCGGGCTTATGCCGAGCGCCTGCCGGTGCTGCAGGTCGCGCTGGAGGACAGCGGCCTGGATCTCGATACCCTGCGACGGGCGCTCGACCCGGTCGCGCTGACCCGGGGTGGCATCGTCGAGGGCCTGGGCGGAGGCGGCTGAGCGGCGCCGCTCCGCGCCGGCATGTTTCGCCCGCTCAGTCGCGCGGCGGCCATTCGCCCGGCAGCGTCGCGCCTTCGAGCACGACCAATGCGCCCTGGCACATGCGCGCCTTCTCTTCGGCCGTGCCGGTGTCGAGCTTGCCCAATCGCTGCGCGAGCACGCGCTCCCGGTAGGATTTCAGGGGTTCGTCGGGCTTGAGCTCGGCCAGCGTGAGCTGGCGGCCGCGTTCGATCCTGTCCTGGTGCGCATTGACGTAGCGGAAATACAGCGGCGCGGCGCGCTGCAGGTAGGCGGCGTCTCCGGCCGCGCATTTCTCGATCAGTACCGGCATCGCGAAGGTCGCGACGTAGGCGATGTGATCCTGGTAGGCGCGATTGAGCACCGGGTCGTCTGCAGCCCGGGCCAATGACGGCGACAGGGCGAAGACGGTGGAGAGCGCAAGCGTCAGAAACGCGGCGCGGCCGTGGCGAGAAGACATGACGAATCCTTCGTCGCCGATGGCGACGTTGTGCGAGGGAGTGAACATGCGCCGGCCGTCTGCACGGCCGGCGCGAAGCTTGTGATGCGAAGCTTGTGATGCGGGACGATCAGCGCGCCGGTGCAGCAGCGGCTTCGGCTTCCTCGGCGGCGTTCATGCCGTCATCGCGATTCGACGCACCTTCCTCGCTCGCGACCTCCGTGTCGATGTTCATGCCGTCGCCGGCATCGACATGGCAGTCCTTGACGTCGCTGTCATCCATGCGCGCGTAGGGCTTGAATTCGGGCACGGCAGCGGCGAGCTTGTCCTGCGCGGCCTTCAGCGCAGGCAGGCGGTCGCACAACTGCTTCGCGGCGCCTTTGATGCCTTCGGCTTCCTTCTCGATGCGCTGCTCGATCTGGTCCGGGTTGCCCGAGAAGACGCCCTTGATCGCTTCGGACACGGCCTTGCCGGCGAGGTCCGCGCCCTGTACGCCGATGCCGATGCCGGCCTGGGCGATCGCGGCGAGTTCTTCGCGGTAGACCTTCGCCAGCGCCTTCTGCTCGGGTGTCGTTGTGACGGACTTGCCGTCGATCAGCAGGTCGCCCTGCGGCGTGATCTCGGCCTTCGGCATGCCTTCGCTGCTGATGCTGAAGTTTTCCTTCGCGATTTCCTTGCGCGCCTCATCGGTCGCCTGCTTGACGGCCTGGCCGATGATCGTCTTCGGTTCGTCTGCGGGATCCTGCGGCGCGTCGTTGCCGCAACCCAGCAGCGGGGCGCTCAGGGCCAGGGCAAGGACGGCATTGCGGAAGGTGCTCATGGTGACTCCGATGTCGGAAAGGGCGATGGATGCAGCATGCATGCGTCGAGCGGCATGCGGATGTGTCTGAAGTCAGTCGCTTGCGATGCGCCGGATGCGCATCGCAAGCGCGAAGGGCCCGGCAAGGTCCGCCGGGCCCTTCGCGGGGATCAACCTTCGTCGCGCCAGCGGCGCAGGCGGACGGCGGCGATCATGAAGGCCACGCCGACGATCACGCCCACCCACAGGTCCACCGTCGCGAAGGCGTTCCAGCCATGGGTCAGGTCCAGTGCCCGGGCCAGGTCCGCGGGACCGTCCACTTCGATCGACTGCAGGCTGCCGTACACGTTTTCGTTGGCGTACCAGGTCATCGGAATCACGCTCAGCAGGCCGCGCAGCAGCAGGATGTACCAGACGTGCTCGTGCGGGATCTCGATGCCCGGCAGCATGTCGAGCCAGCTGATCAGCGCGCCGGCCATGATCGGCACCAGCACCGCCCACAGGAACGGCTTGCTGCGTGCCCAGGCCGAGCAGAACATCAGCCAGCCGATCGCCGGCAGCGACCAGGCGGCGTACAGCGGGATGATGCTGACGGCACTGCCGAGAACGCGGAACGGATGCGATTCGGTGAAGAAGGCGCTCGCGCCCGGGATGCCATTGATCACCATGCCCAGCCCGCCGATCAGCCAGTGGCCGATGCCGATCACCAGGCCGATGCCGACCGCCAGCAGCGGGGCGAGGAACAGGGCCCAGGCGACCTTCGACAGCACGGTCTGACCGTCGGAGACCGGCAGCGATTTCCAGAACAGCACGCTGCGGTCCTTGCGCTCGTCGTAGAGCGAGCCGAGTGCGTAGAAGAAGACCACGAAGGTCATCACCAGCAGCGCCAGGCCGATGCCGCCGAGCAGCGACATGTCGCCAGCGAAGCCGATCGCCTGCAGGCCCTCGGTCGTCTGCAAGTGGTGCCCGACTTCGGCCAGATCGCCGTCCTTGATGTGGATGTTCTCTTCCTTCACGAGGAAGATGCTGGCGATCACACCGAGCAGCGAGAAGAACACCGAAATGCCGCCGGCGACGATCGGCGCCCAGAAGAAGCCGCCCTTGTTTTCCCAGAACTCGCGGCGGAGCAGGGACTTGAACTTGTCGGCCGTGGTGATGTGGCGCGCGGCTGCGACGCCCGTGGTTTCGATGGCGGTGGTGTTCATGCGTAGGTCCCCTTCATGGTGGCGACGAACAGGTCGGCGAGGCCGGGGATGCCGGTTTCACCCAGCCCGGCGAGCTGCGCATGCGGCACGCCGTCGAAGATCATGCGGGTCTTGCCGAACGGCAGCGTCTGCTCGTCGATCGGCTTCAAGCCGCGGGCTTCCTCGGCGCGGTCGGCGTTCACCAGCAGGTCGACGAAACGGTCGCTGAGCGTTTCCATCGACGCATCGAGCACGATCTTGCCGTTCTGGATGAACAGCACGTCGGTCAGGATGTGTTCGATCTCCTCGACCTGGTGCGTGGTGACGATGATGGTCTTCTGCTCGTCGAAGTAATCCTCGAGCAGGCGCCGGTAGAACTCCTTGCGGTAGAGGATGTCCAGGCCGAGCGTCGGCTCGTCCAGGACCAGGAGGCGGGCGTCGATCGCCATCACCAGGGCCAGGTGCAGCTGCACGATCATGCCCTTGGACATCTCGCGCACCCGCATCTCCGGCTTCAGCTGTGTGTGGGCGATGAAGCGGTCGCACTTGGCGCGGTCGAAACGCGGATGCACGCCGGCGACGAATTCGATGGCTTCGCGCACCCGCATCCAGCGCGGCAGCACGGCGACGTCGGCGATGAAGCAGACATCCTTCATCAGTTCGTTGCGCTCGGTGCGGGGGTCGCGGCCGAGGACCTTCAGGTCGCCCTCGAAGGGGATCAGGCCGAGCACGGCCTTCAGCGTGGTGGTCTTGCCCGAACCGTTGGGGCCGATGAGGCCGATGATGCGGCCGGCGGGAATCTCGAACCGGGTGTCGTCGAGCGCCAGCTTGTTCTTGTAGGCCTTGCGCAGGCCGCGGGCGCTGATCACGGGGACGGTGGTGTCGACGGCGCTCATGCTTCACCTCCGTGCTTCGCCGGTTCGAGCAACTCCTGCATGCTCAGTCCCAGGCGCTGGATGCGCTCGAGGACCAGCGGCCACTCTTCGCGCAGGAAGCGGTCACGTTCGCTGGACAGCAGTTTCTTCGCGGCTTCTTCGGTGACGTACATGCCCAGTCCTCTGCGTTTCTCGACAAGTGCCTCGTCCGCCAGTTCCTGATAGGCGCGCGAGACGGTGATGGGGTTGAGTTGGTATTCCGCCGCGACCTGGCGGACCGAGGGAAGCGCATCTCCCGGCTTGAGCAAGCCGTCGAGCATCATCGCGATCACCCGGTCCTTCAGCTGGCGGTAGATCGGAGCGCCATCGCTCCATTGAATTGCGGTCATGGGAATCAGCTCCTGTTGCTGCGGCGCATGCCCTGCGCGAAGGAGAAGAAAGGAAGCGCCATCGCATCCCGGGCACGGGCACTGTGATGGCGGCGGTGGGAATCACCCTCGGCGCCCGCGCCGCTCGCGGACGTCTGGCTGGAGAGGGCGAAAAAACCGGTCAGGACCAGCCCGGCGGCGAGCGTGCCCAGGGCGATGCTCGGAAGGCGAACCGCGTTGTACGTCTGGCGTTGCATGGGTCAACTCCTGTACTCGTTGACTGGTGTTGTATGCAACTATAACACCGAAACAGGGCAGGTCAAGCCCCCGGGAAACCTTTTCCCCCCAACTGAAGTCATACTCGGGTCCTCGCCACGCTCTGGAGGCTCCCCCGTGAACCGATTCCTGGCCAGAACCCTCGCCATCGCCGCGTTTTGCGCCCTTCCCCTGCTGGCCTCGGCCGGGGGCGGCGGGCTGCTCGACCACAGTTACCGCCCGCTGGCCGGCAAGGCCCCGGTCAATCTGGGCGCCACCTACGGCGGCCAGGTACTGCTGGTGGTCAATACCGCCAGCAAATGCGGCTTCACCCCGCAATTCGAGGCGCTCGAAGCGATGCATGCGCGCTACAAGCCGCGCGGCTTCGCCGTCCTTGGGTTCCCGTCGGGCGACTTCATGGGGCAGGAGTTCGACGAGGAGAAGAAGATCCAGGAGTTCTGCACGCTGACCTATGGCGTGAAATTCCCGATGTTCCAGAAGGTCCACGTCACCGGGAAGGAAACGACCCCGTTCTATCGCGACCTGGCCCAGGCCAGCGGCGAAAGCCCCAAGTGGAACTTCCACAAGTACGTGATCGGCCGCGACGGCAAGGTCGCGGCGAGCTTCGGCAGCCGGACCAAGCCGGACGCGCCGGAGGTGGTGGCGGCCATCGAGCAGGCGTTGAAGGCGCCGAAACCGGCGGCCCCGTCCGCGCCGGCAGCGAAATGATTGCCCGCATCCGCCCGGGCCGTGACAATACGCGGCTGGCAAGCCCGAGCCCGTTCCGTGGCCTGGCGAAATCGCCGACCCGACCGTTTCCGTGGAGAGATCGATGAGTGTTCGTTTTCGCGGCCTGGCCGCATGGATGACCGGCGTGGCGATGCTCTTCGCCGGTCTTGCTCACGCAGAGGACAAGACCGTGTTGACGACCGACCGCGACAAGGTGAGTTACATGATCGGTGCGGATGTCGGCGGCTCGATTTCGAGCGTCGGCCCGGATCTAGACGTGGCCGCGTTCGAGCGCGCGCTGCGCAACGCCTTCGATGGCGGCAAGCCGCTGCTGAGCGACGAGGAGGCCCGTTCCGTGGGCACCGCGCTGATGCAGCGCATCGGCGAACGGACCGGCCGTCCGGTACCGGGCCAGGCCCCGGGCGCCAAGGCGCCTGCCGTCGCCAAGGACAAGGTCGGTTTCCTGGTGGGCACCGATGTCGGCCGTTCGCTGGCGCCGATCAAGGATGAGATCGATGTCGCGGTGCTGCTGCAGGCCATGCGGACCCGCATCGCGGCCGGCAAGCTGCTGCTGACCGAAGAAGAGATGAACGGTATCCGCGACAGCTTCTCCAAGCGGATGCAGGCGCGTGAGGAAGCCCGCCTGGCCGGCGCGTCGAAGAAGAACGCCGAGGACGGCATCGCCTTCCTCGCCAAGAACAAGGGCCAGAAGGGTGTGATCGCGACCTCGTCCGGCCTGCAGTACATGGTGCTGCGCCAAGGCACCGGCGCCCGTCCGCGCCCCAGCGACAAGGTGCGCGTGAACTACCACGGCACGCTGCTCGACGGCACCGTGTTCGACAGTTCCTACGATCGCGGCCAGCCTGCCGAGTTCGGCCTGAGCCAGGTCATCGCCGGCTGGACCGAGGGCGTGGCGCTGATGCCCGTCGGCGCGAAGTACCGCTTCTGGATCCCCGCGTCGCTGGCCTACGGCGAGCGCGGCAGCCCGCCGACCATCGGCCCGAACGCGACGCTCGTGTTCGACGTCGAACTGCTCGACGTGCTCTGAGACGTATCGACCCGTCCCGGGGCCTGATCCCGGGCCCCGTTCCGAACCGCATATTCATCTTCAACAGATTCCCCCCTCAACCCAACCGTGCCGCAAGGGCGGCGCGTTCCACCCAGGAGTTCCGCTGATGAAACTGTCGCGTCATGTGACCCTCGCCGTGGCCACGGCTTCGTGCGTCCTCGCGCTCGCCGCATGCAAGCCGATCGACAAGGACGCCGCCGCCGAAGGCGACAAGAAGGCCGCCGAAACCGACAAGAAGGACGGCAAGGAGGGTGCGCTGAAGATTCCGGGTCTGGCGACCGAGAAGCAGCAGGTCAGCTACATGATCGGCATGGACATCGGCAAGTCGCTCAAGCCGATGAAGGACGAACTGGACCTGGCGACGCTGGAACGCGCCATCAAGGACACCTTCGCCGACAAGAAGCCGCTGCTGACCGACGAGCAGGCCATGCAGGTGATGCAGGGCTTCGCGCAGAAGATGCAGGCCAAGCAGCAGGAAGAAATGGCCAAGAAGCAGGCCGAGATGGAAGCGCAGGGCAAGAAGAACATCGAGGAAGGCGCCAAGTTCCTGGCCGAGAACGGCAAGAAGCCGGGCGTGCAGACCACCGCGTCGGGCCTGCAGTACCAGGTGATCACCGAAGGCAAGGGTCCGAAGCCGAAGGGCGAGCAGACCGTGAAGGTGCACTACACCGGCACGCTGCTGGACGGCACCAAGTTCGACAGCTCGCATGATCGCAACGAACCGGCGCAGTTCATGCTCAACGCCGTCGTGCCGGGCTGGACCGAAGCCCTGCAGCTGATGCCCGTGGGCAGCAAGTACAAGCTGTGGATCCCGGCGAAGCTGGGCTACGGCGAGCAGGGCACCCCGGGTGGCCCGATCCCGCCGAACGCCACTCTGGTGTTCGAGGTCGAACTGCTGGAAATCGTCAAGCAGTAAGGCGACCATCGTGTGCCGCGCCGCCTCGCCCCGTATCGTACCGGGGGCGATGCGGCGCCGGGGGCCGGAGCCGAGGTTCCGGCCTCTTGCGTTTCGGCCCCCACGCACCGGCCGCCGCGCGAAACCTTTCTTCCCCCGTCAAGTCATTCGAGAGGCCCCCATGCGCGTCACCATCTTCGGCACCGGCTACGTCGGCCTGGTCACCGGGACCTGTCTGGCCGAGGTCGGGCACGAGGTCGTCTGCGTCGATATCGATGTCGCCAAGATCGACGGCCTGCGCAACGGCATCATCCCGATCTACGAGCCCGGCCTGGAGCCGATGGTCAAGGCCAACTTCGCCTCGGGCCGGCTGGATTTCACCACCGATGCCGCCTCCGCGATCGCGCATGGCGACGTGATCTTCATCGCCGTCGGCACGCCGCCGGACGAGGACGGCAGCGCCGACCTGCAGTACGTGCTCGCGGTGGCGAAGACCATCGGCACGCACCTGCAGAAGCCGGCGGTGATCGTCGACAAGTCCACCGTGCCGGTCGGCACCGCCGACAAGGTCCGCGCCGCGATCGCCTCCGCGCAGGCCGCGCGCGGTTCCGACATCGCCTGCGACGTCGTGTCCAATCCCGAATTCCTCAAGGAAGGCGCGGCGGTCGAAGACTGCATGCGCCCCGACCGCATCGTGATCGGCGCCGACAGCGCGGTCGCGATCGAGAAGCTGAAGAAGCTCTATGCGCCGTTCAACCGCAACCACGAGCGCATCGTGGTGATGGACGTGCGTTCCGCCGAGCTGACCAAGTACGCCGCGAACGCGATGCTGGCGACCAAGATCAGCTTCATGAACGAGATCGCCAACATCGCCGAGAAGGTCGGCGCCGACGTGGAGATGGTGCGCCAGGGCATCGGTTCCGACCCGCGCATCGGCTGGCACTTCATCTATCCGGGCGCCGGCTACGGCGGTTCCTGTTTCCCGAAGGATGTGCAGGCGCTGGCGCGCACCGCGCAGCAGCACGGCTATCACGCCGAACTGCTCGACGCGGTCGAATCGGTGAACCATCGCCAGAAGGCGCACCTGTTCGAGCTGATCGAGCGGCACTACGGCAGCAGCGACCTGCGCGGCAAGACCTTCGCGGTCTGGGGCCTCGCCTTCAAGCCGAACACCGACGACATGCGCGAGGCGTCGAGCCGGCGCCTGCTGCAGCTGCTGTGGGATGCCGGCGCGAACGTGCGCGCCTTCGATCCGGAAGCCGCGCACGAGGCGCAGCGCATCTTCGGCGCGCGCGCCGATCTGATGCTCTGCGAGCACGCGCCGGACGCGCTGCAGGGCGCCGATGCGCTGGTGGTCATCACCGAATGGAAGCAGTTCCGCAGCCCGGATTTCGCGAAGCTGCAGGGCGCGCTGAAGGATGCGGTGGTGTTCGATGGCCGCAACCTGTACGACCCCGCCGAGGTCGAGTCCGCCGGACTGGCGTACTACGGCATCGGTCGCGGCCGTTCGATCCAGTCGTGCTGACGTGTCGGCCATGTCCACACCGCAGGACCCCACTCTCGAAGCACGCGTGGTCGAGCTGGAAACCCGGCTGGCCTTCCAGGAGCATGTCCTGACCGAGCTCAGCGACGCGCTGGCCGAGCTGCGCGGCGAAGCCGCGCGCAGCGCCGACCTGCTGCGCCGCGTGCTGGAAGACCTCAAACTCCACCGTGGCGATCTCATGGCCGACCCGGCCAGCGAGCCGCCGCCTCCTCACTACTGACCGACATGAGCGATTCCCTTCGCGACCAACTGCTGGGCCTGGGCTTCAAGCCCGCGCCGAAACCGGAACGAACCGACAAGCCCGCCCGTCCCGCGCACAAGCCCGGTGGCACGCAAGGCAAGCCACAGGATGGCCAGCAGGCGCGTGGCCCGCGCCCCGCGCACGGAGGCAAGCCGGGTGGCAAGCCCGGCGGCGGGCAGTCGCGCGGCGGGCAGGCACGGAGTGGGCAGGCACCAGGCGGCCAGCCCGGCGCCAGGCCGCAAGGGGGCAAGCCCGCGCGCACGCGCGAGGAGATGGATCTGGCGAAGGCCTACGCCATCCGCGCGCAGCGCGAGAAGGAAGAGCGCATCGAAGCCGAGCGCGTGAAGCAGGAAGAAGCGCGCCTGCGCCGCGAGGCCAAGGCGAAGCTGGCTGAACTGCTCAAGGACAAGGCGCTCAACGCCAAGGACGCCGACATCGCCCGCCACTTCGAGTACGGCGGCAAGATCAAGCGCGTCTACGTCACCGAAGCGCAGCTCAAGCAGCTCAACGCTGGCGAACTGGGCGTGCTGCAACTCGACGGTCGCTACCAGTTGGTGACCGCCGCGCTGCTGGCCGAAGCCGAGGCGATCTTCCCGGCTGCGGTCGCGCTGAAGGTCGACCCGAACGCGCCAGCCGGCGACGATCCCTACGCCGATCCGCAATACCAGGTGCCGGACGATCTTGTGTGGTAAACCCGTTATCGGGCATTGATTGTCCGCGCTGACACAACGAAGGCCCCGCGAGGGGCCTTCGTCGTTTCCGGTGCGCTAGCCGTTAGCCACTAGCCGCCTGGTGTGGATCAGCGGCCCTGCACCGCGACCTGCGCCTGCGGGGCCTGGCGCTGCTGCAGGTCTTCGGCGGCGGCGTCCGCGCCGACGGCGGGTTTCTGGATGTCCTGGCGCTGTACGAAAGTGCGCTTCACAGCGTCGCTCTGCGCATCGCCCTGCACGGCGAACAGACGCTGGCCGTCGTGGTTGTAGGCGACGCTGTCGATCGAATCGATCTGACCGCGGCGGGCGGCATGCACCAGCGAGACGGCGGCGTCCAGCCGGGTCTGTTCGCTGCGGTTGTAGGCATTGCCTTCGCCCAGCGCGGTGATCCCCGCGACCGCCTGGTTCAGCAGGCGGTTGTACGGGTGATCGGGCGATTGGTACGGATGCGCGCCATCGCGCGGGGCTTCGGGTGCCGGCCTTGCATCGACGCGTGGGGCTTCGACGCGCGGCGGCGCGACGGCCGGTTCGTGGCGCGGCGGCGGGGCCACGACCTCGACGGGATCGACGCGCGCAGGCGGAACCACCGCATCGACGCGCGGTGCTGCGACGACCGGCTCGGCGTGCACGGGCGGCACGACCGCCGGCGCCTGCTGCGCTTCGCGTGCGGGCTGGTTCTGCGGCATGTCCTGCCACGCCGCGAAACCGCTCGGCTGGGCGCGATCCTGTGCGCGCGACTGGGTCACCCAGTCCTGCGGCACCTTGGTCAGGAAGGTGACCTCGTCGCCGCTGCTGACGATGGCGATCATCGTGGCCTGGCGCGGGTCCGGGTTGTCCATGACCAGCGCGGGACGCACCGCACCGGCGATGGAGGCATCGAACCCATGCACGGTGGAGGTGGGATGCGCGGGCGTGCTGCCGTTGATGTTCTGCTTGAAGACGTAGAACGGGTCGGTCGGCACGTCGATCCGGTAGGTGAGGTTCGGGCGGCCGCTGCCGTCCGCGCCGTTGGCGTAGCCGCCGCAGGCCTGGGTCAGATCGGTCGAGATGTGCACGGTGTCGCCGGATTTCTCGGCCTTCGCCACGCGCACCATGTCGCCGAGGGTGATCGGCTGGCCCGGGCGGGATGCCAGCGCCACGGTCAGCCCGGGCGCGGCGCGATCGGGCAGGTCGACCACGGCATTGCCGTCGAAGAAGCGGGCTGCGATGGAACGGGCCTGGTCCAGGCTCAGCGGCCTGCGTCCGCCGAAGCCTTCGGCCTCCGCGATCGCTTCGGGGGCGCGGCTGTCGGCGCGGTAGAGGGTGACGGGCATGGAACGGCTCCTTGTCTTGCGGTACGGAATGCACACCCGGCACCGTGGCCGGGCGCGGGGGATTTCGCGGTCAGAACAGTTCGTCGATCGGCGTCGCCAGCAGCGCCTCGGCGCGGTGCGCGTATTCGCGGATCGTCGAGATGCCGAGGTCGCGGACCAGGCGGTGCGCGGTGTGCGGCAGCGGCGAGTCGGCGATGTCGTGGGGCGCGATGTTCTTGCCCGAGACGTCCGGCAGCAGGTGTACGCCGGCGGCGAGGTAGCAGTGCTGGACCATGGCCGAGCAGTACAGCGCGCCTTCGCGCGCCAGAAGGTTGTCGCGCTTGCGCAGGCGCGTGCTGTACATCGCCAGCATGGTGCCGACCAGTTCGCTTAGCGAATAGTTGGTGAGACCCGAGAGCAGGTCCAGACCAGCGCCGACCACGCGCCGGGTCTGCGCCTCGTCCAGGCCGAAGTCGAGGATGGCGATGTTCGGGAATTCGTTCGCGTCGAAATAGCGTGCGACGCGGTTTTCCTGCACGCCCAGGCGCATCTGCTTGTAGCGCAGGTCGAGGTCGGATTCGATCACCCACCACTGGCCGTCGCTGCGCCGTTCGCTGAACAGGAACGCGTGCGACCACAGGCTGCGGTGGCCGTCGTCGGTCAGCGGCGCCTGCGACTTGCGGATGACCTTGCTGATCCAGTCGCCGCCGGCGCACAGGCCGATGCGGCCCGGCGCGGCGTGGCGGAGGATGAAGGCTTCGTTGCTGGACGCGGCGGATGCGTCGTCGTGATCTTCGCTCATGCTGCGGTGCTCTCCCTGGCCGCCATCATATCGGCGATGGCCTGCCGGATCAGGTCGGCCGTCGCCAGCGGGTCTTCCATCGGGAACAGGTGGCTGCCGCCGTGCCAGTACCAGCGCGGGCCGACCAGCGCCCGCGTGGCGCCGTGGCCGATGTGGCGCAGTTCGCGGCTGCGGCGCCCGCCGACGAACGCGACCGGCACGCGCAGCGCCGCGGCGGCATCGGCGGTGCGTCGGGTCGGCAGCGAACGATAGATGCGGTATTCGACGCCGCGATCGAACAGCAGCGTGCGCTGGCCGCGACCGTCCGGCATCGTGCAGTGATCGGCGTAGTCGCGCAGCACGTCCGGATGCCATCGCCGGAACGCACGCTTGGCGTGGTAGTGGGCGTGCGCCGCGTCGGTGTCGGGCCAGTGCTGGCGGCGCTGCAGGGTCTGCTGCAGAGGCATGACCAACCGATCCAGGCCGGTGAGGTGACCGAACTGGACCACCGTCGCGGTCAGTCCGGAAATCAGCGGCGAATCGAGCAGGACGATGCCGTCGACCCGGCCCTCCAGCCGCCCGGCCGAGAGCAGGCTGAGATAGCCGCCGAGCGAATGCCCGACCAGCCAGGTGCGACCCGCGTGCGGCGGCTGCGCCTGCACGAACTCGACCAGTTCGTCGACGAGGTAGGGCCAGTCCGGCGTCACCGGCCGCGAGGGGGCATGGCCGAAGCGCAGCACGCCGACCGGGTCGAATCCCGGGCGCAGTGCATCGAACAACCGGCGATAGACCGGCAGCGGGAAACCGTTGGCGTGGGAGAAGACGAGGCGGTCGGTCACGAGGTCGAACGGTCACGAGGTCGAAGCGAGGGCGGCGAGGTGCCGTGAAGTCACTCCGGATCGTAATCGAGATTCGACGCGAGCCAGCGCTCGGCCTGGGCCAGCGTCGCGCCCTTGCGCCGTGCGTAGTCCTCGACCTGTTCCTTCGAGACCCGGCCGACCACGAAATACTGGCTCTGCGGATGGCTGAAGTAGTAGCCCGACACCGCTGCGGTCGGCAGCATCGCGAAGCTTTCGGTCAGGGTCATGCCGGCGTTGTGGCCGGCATCGAGCAGGCGGAAGAGGGTGGCCTTCTCGCTGTGCTCCGGGCAGGCCGGGTAGCCCGGTGCCGGGCGGACGCCGTGGTACTGCTCGTCGATCAGCGATTCGTTGTCCAGCGTTTCGTCGGCGGCGTAGCCCCAGAACTCCTTGCGCACGCGCTGGTGCAGGCGTTCGGCGAAGGCTTCGGCGAGGCGGTCGGCCAGTGCCTTGAGCAGGATCGCGTTGTAGTCGTCGTGGTCGGCTTCGAAACGCGCGACGTGCGGCTCGATGCCGATGCCGCCGGTGACCGCGAACGCGCCGATCCAGTCCTGCTTCCCGGAGTCTTTCGGTGCGATGAAGTCGGCGAGGCAGAAGTCCGGGCGATCGGCGGGCTTGTCGACCTGCTGGCGGAGGAAGTGCAGGGTTTCGCTGCGGCCGTCGACATCGAGGACGACATCGTCGCCGACGCTGTTCGCTGGCCACAGCGCGAAGACGCCGCGCGCGGCCAGCCACTTCTCGTCGACGATGCGCCTGAGCATCGCCTGCGCGTCGCGGAACAGGTCGCGGGCCTGCTTGCCGACGATCGCGTCGTCGAGGATGGCCGGATAGCGGCCCGCCAGCTCCCAGGCGCTGAAGAACGGCGTCCAGTCGATGCAGTCGACCAGTTCCTGCAGCGGGTAGTCGTCGAATACGGTCAGGCCGGGCTTGATCGGTGCGGGCGGGGTGTAGGTATCCCAGCCGCCGTCGAACTTCTGGCCGCGTGCCTTCTCCAGCGACACCAGCCGCTTGGCGTCGCCGCGATTGCGATGACGCGCGCGGATCTCGGCGAAGTCGCTGTCGTTCGCAGCCACGAACGCCGTGCGCAGCTCGGGCGAGATCAGCGACTGGGCCACGCCCACCGCGCGGGAGGCGTCCTTCACCCACACCGTCGGCGCTTCGTAGTGTGGATCGATCTTCAGCGCGGTGTGCGCGCGCGAGGTGGTCGCGCCGCCGATCATCAGCGGGATGCGCAGGCCCTGGCGCTGCATTTCCCTGGCGACGTGGCTCATCTCCTCCAGCGACGGCGTGATCAGGCCGGACAGGCCGACCAGGTCGGCCTTCTCTGCCACCGCGCGGTCCAGGATGGTCTGCGCGGGCACCATCACGCCGAGGTCGACCACCTCGAAGTTGTTGCAGGCCAGCACCACGCCGACGATGTTCTTGCCGATGTCGTGCACGTCGCCCTTCACGGTCGCCATGACGATCTTGCCGTTGTTCTTGCCGACGTCGCCGGTGCGGAGTTTTTCCTCCTCGATGTACGGCAGCAGGTAGGCGACGGCCTTCTTCATCACGCGCGCGGACTTCACCACCTGCGGCAGGAACATCTTGCCGGCGCCGAACAGGTCGCCGACCACGTTCATGCCGTCCATCAGCGGTCCTTCGATCACGTCGAGCGGACGCGTCGACATCGCGCGCGCTTCCTCGGTGTCGGTCTCGATGTACTGGTCGATGCCGTGGACCAGCGCATGCGACAGGCGCTCGCGCACCGGCTTGTCGCGCCAGCGCAGGTCCTCGGTCTTCTTCTCGCCCTTCTTGCCCTTGAACCGGTCGGCGATCTCGAGCAGGCGTTCGGTCGCGTCTGGACGGCGATTCAGCACCACGTCCTCGACGCGTTCGCGCAGGTCCGGTTCGAGGTCGTCGTACAGCGGCAGCGCGCCGGCGTTGACGATGCCCATGTCCATGCCGGCCCGGATCGCGTGGTACAGGAACACCACGTGGATGGCCTGGCGCACCGGTTCGTTGCCGCGGAACGAGAACGACACGTTCGACACGCCGCCGGAGATGTGGCTCAGCGGGAAACGCTTCTTCAGCTCGCGCGCGCCTTCGATGAAGGCCACCGCGTAGTCGTTGTGTTCCTCGATGCCGGTCGCGACCGCGAACACGTTCGGGTCGAAGATGATGTCCTCGGGCGGGAAACCGATCTTTTCGGTCAGCAGCTTGTAGGCGCGCGAGCAGATCTCGACCTTGCGCTCGACGGTGTCGGCCTGGCCTACCTCGTCGAAGGCCATCACCACCACGGCGGCGCCGTAGCGGCGCACCAGCCGCGCCTGGCGCAGGAACTCGGCTTCGCCTTCCTTCATCGAGATCGAGTTGACGATGCCCTTGCCCTGCAGGCACTTCAGGCCGGCCTCGATCACGCTGAACTTCGAGCTGTCGACCATCACCGGGATGCGCGCGATGTCCGGCTCGGCGGCGATCAGGTTGAGGTAATCGACCATCGCCTTCTCGGAGTCGAGCATGCCCTCGTCCATGTTGACGTCGAGCACCTGCGCGCCGTTTTCGACCTGCTGACGCGCGACCACGACGGCTTCGTCGTAGCGACCTTCCAGGATCAGTTTCTTGAACTGCGCCGAGCCGGTGACGTTGGTGCGTTCGCCGACGTTGACGAAATTGGTTTCCGGCGTGATGACCAGCGGTTCGAGGCCGCTGAGGCGGGTGAAGGCGGGCAGGGAAGTCATGGTGTCAGCCAGGGATCGAAGTGTTGAAAATTCGCCACGGATTTGCGCGGACGACGCGAAGAAGCGCAGGCATCGAAGAATCGGCATCGAATCAAGCCGTCGACGAGGACTCCATCTTTCGATTCCGCTTTGATCCGCATCATCGGCGTCAGTCCGCGGCTAGCGAAGGCTCTCGCGATGCCGGCAGCGCGCGCGGCGGCAGGCCGGCGACGACGTCGCCGATGGCGCGGATGTGCGCCGGCGTGGTACCGCAGCATCCGCCGACGACGTTGAGCAGGCCGGCTTCGGCGAATTCGCGCAGCACGGCAGCCATGTCCTCGGGCGATTCGTCGTAACCGCCGAACGCGTTGGGCAGGCCGGCGTTGGGATGGGCGCTGACGTGCGTGTCGGCGACCTGCGACAGCACGTCCACGTGTACGCGCAGGTCCTTGGCGCCCAGGGCGCAGTTCAGGCCGATCGACAGCGGCTGCGCGTGGCGCAGGGAGTACCAGAAGGCCTCGGCGGTCTGGCCGGACAGCGTGCGCCCGGAGGCGTCGGTGATCGTGCCGGAGATCATGATCGGCAGGCGCGCGCCGCGCGCCTCGAAGGCTTCCTCGATCGCGAACAGCGCGGCCTTGGCGTTGAGCGTGTCGAAGATGGTCTCGACCATGATCGTGTCGGCGCCGCCGTCGATCAGGCCGTCGGTGGCTTCGCGGTAGGCCACGCGCAGTTCGTCGAAGGAAATCGCGCGGAAGCCGGGGCGGTTCACGTCCGGGCTGATCGATGCGGTGCGGCTGGTCGGCCCGAGCACGCCGACGACGAAGCGAGGCCGGTCCGGGGTCAGCGCTTCGACCTCGTCGCAGACCTTCCGCGCCAGGCGCGCGCCTTCCAGGTTCAGTTCGTAGGCCAGGTGCTGCAGGCGATAGTCGAGCAGTGAGATGGTGGTCGAGTTGAAGGTATTGGTTTCGAGCAGGTCGGCGCCGGCATCGAGATACGCACGGTGGATCGCACCGATCACGTCCGGCCGGGTCAGGGTCAGCAGGTCGTTGTTGCCCTTCTGGTCGTGGCCGCAGCCGCAGCCCGCGCCATGGGCGTGATCGGTGTCGTCGGTGGCCGGCGCGGCCGAGGCGTCGAAGCCGTCGGCGAAACGCGCGCCGCGATAGTCGGCTTCCTGCAGGTCGTACTGCTGGATCATCGTGCCCATGCCGCCGTCCAGCAGCAGGATGCGCGCGGCGAGCGCGGCCTCGAGCTTCGCGACGCGTTCCGGGTGCAGCCAGGGCAGGCGCTCGCCAGCGGCGGGCGAGGCGATGGCGGTGGTGTTCAGCGGCAGGTTCATGGCGGGGTCTTCAAGGCTTGGTGCCGATGATCGAGATGACCTCGAAATGCGGCGGACGCTTCTCGCGGGTCACGGTTTCGCTGGTGGCGATGAGCAGGCCGGCCTTCTCGACGAACTTGCGCAGGTCCTTGTCGGAGAAGCCCAGGTTGACATGGCCGTAGGCTTCCACTGCGGCCTTGTGCTCGTGCCTGGCCAGGCTGCTCAGCAGCAGGCGTCCGCCCGGGCGCAGCACGCGCGCGGCCTCGGCCACGGCCACGGCCGGGCGTGCGGCGTAGGTGAGGGCATGCATCAGCACGACCAGGTCGAAATGGCCGTCCGGGAACGGCAGGGCATGCATGTCGCCCTCGCGCACCTGCACATTCTGGAAGCGGCGCAGGCGGTCGCTGGCCGCGGTGACCACGCGGGTACTGGCGTCGACGCAGATGTACTCGCGCGAATGCGGTGCCAGCAGCTCGGCCAGCACGCCGTCGCCCGAGGCGATGTCGAGCACGCTGCCCGGCGCGAGCAGGGGCAGGGCCGAGCGCGCCATCGCTTCCCAGGTACGGCCCGGCGAGTAATGGCGCTCCATGTCGCCAGCCACGCTGTCGGCCCAGTTGGCGTCGGCCGCGCGCGCGGCCAGCACGTCGGGGATGCGTTCGGCGTCCTGGCGCAGCAGGGGGTCGTCGCTGCCTTCGCGCAGGGTCCGCCACAACGAGCGCTGCGGCGTGTCCATGGCGTCTTCATCGAAGCGGTAGTAGGCCGACACCCCGGCGCGGCGGTCGCGCACCAGCCCGGCTTCCTTGAGCTTGGCCAGATGGGTCGAGACGCGCGGCTGGGCCAGGCGGGTGATCGACGACAGCTCCGCGACCGTCAGCTCCTCGCGTTCGAGCAGGGCCAGCAGGCGGACGCGGGTGGCGTCGGCGAGGACTTTGAGTCGGGCTGACCAGGCTTCGAGGTCCATGTCGGCAATATCTCATTATCGCGATACAGAGATGATTGTCCGCCTTCGCCCTCGGATGGTCAAGCGCAACCGACCGACATCCCATTGCGTACTGGGGTATACGCAGCACGGTGGCTACAATGCGCGTTTAGACCCATTCCATTCCAACTCAAGCCGAGGATGCGCCAGTGGATTTCCGCTTCACCGAAGAGCAGTTGATGATTCAGGACGTGGCCCGCCGGATCGCGCAGGAGAAGATCGCGCCGACCGCCGAACACCACGACCAGACCGGCGAATTCCCCCTCGCGAACATCCGCACCCTCGGCGAGAACGGCCTGATGGGCATCGAAGTCCCGACCGAGTACGGCGGCGCCGGCATGGACCCGATCAGCTACGTGCTGGCGATGATCGAGATCGCCCACGCCGACGCGGCCCATTCGACGATCGTCTCCGTCAACAATTCGCTGTTCTGCAACGGCATCCTGAAGTTCGGCACCGAGGCGCAGAAGCAGCTCTACGTCCGCGCGATCGCCGAAGGTCGCGAGATCGGCGCCTTCGCCCTGACCGAGCCGCAGTCCGGTTCCGACGCCACCGCCATGCGCTGCAAGGCCGTGAAGCAGGCCGACGGCACGTACGTCGTCAACGGCAAGAAGAGCTGGATCACCTCCGGCCCGGTCGCCAAGTACATCGTGCTGTTCGCGATGACCGACCCCGACAAGGGCGCGCGCGGCATCACCGCGTTCATGATCGACACCGCCCGCGAAGGCTTCCATCGCGGCAAGACCGAACCGAAGCTGGGCATCCGCGCCTCGGCCACCTGCGAGATCGAGTTCGCCGACTACGTGGTCCAGGCCGACGAAGTGCTGGGCCAGGAAGGCGAGGGCTTCAAGATCGCGATGGGCGTGCTCGACGCCGGCCGCATCGGCATCGCCTCGCAGGCCATCGGCATCGCCCGCGCCGCGTACGAAGCGACGATCGCCTACGTCAAGGACCGCAAGGCCTTCGGCGCGCCGATCGGCACCTTCCAGATGACCCAGGCGAAGATCGCCGACATGAAGTGCAAGCTCGACGCCGCCACCCTGCTGACGCTGCGCGCAGCCTGGCAGAAGGGCGAATTCGAGAACGGCGGCGCGCGTTTCGGCAACGAAGCCGCCATCGCCAAGCTCACCGCCTCCGAGGCCGCGATGTGGATCACCCACCAGGCCGTGCAGATCCACGGTGGCATGGGTTATTCCAAGGAAATGCCGCTCGAACGCTACTTCCGCGACGCCAAGATCACCGAGATCTACGAAGGCACCAGCGAAATCCAGCGCCTGGTCATCGCCCGCAACGAGACCGGCCTGCGCTGATGACATCCCGGCCGGCCGCGTCCGCCTCCCCGCCCGTCGCGCGAAACGACGGGCGAGGCCGGGGCGGGCCGGCCGGCCATTCGCTTTTGCCTTGCCAGACCTCCGTCCCCATTCCCGTCCCCGACCGTGCCGGCGCCGTCCCGCGTCGCGCATGCGCATGACCCACACCCGGCCAGCGCCCAACGGCGCCATCAACGGACCGCACCGCACATGACCAAGAAAGCCTCCGCCCCGCGCACCTCGACCCAGCGAAAACAGGTGCGCGCAAGCGAATCGCGACTGCTCGATCCCATCCTCGATGCCATCCGCAAGCGCGCCGGCAAGAGCAGCGAAGCCGATGCCGTCGCGTTCGCCGGCACCTTCTACCAGCGTTTGAGCGAGGATGAACTGCCGGCGCACAGTTCGGACGCGTGGGCTGCGCTCGCAGCGGATTTCCTCGAGTTCGCACGGGTGCGCAAGCCGGGCACGGCGAACGTGCGGCTGTTCAATCCGGTCTCGGCCAAGCAGGGCTGGGAATCGCCGCACACGGTGCTGCAGATCGTCAACGACGACATGCCGTTCCTGGTCGACTCGGTGATGATGGCCCTGGCTGATCGCGGCGTCGGCGTGCACGTGCTGGGACATCCGATCCTGCGCGTGAGTCGCGACAAGGCCGGCCGGATCACCGCGGTGGGCGAGGGTGCGCCCGAGTCGATGATGAGCCTGGAAATCGATCGCCTGTCCGCTGCGGACTCGGCTGCGATCGAGCGCGCGATCCGCGACGTGCTCGTCGACGTGCGCGGCATCGTCCACGACTGGTCCGAGATGCGCGACAGGATGCTGGCGATCACCGATGACATGGGCAAGCGCCGCATGCCGGTCAGCGATGCGGCGCGCGCCGAAGCGCAGGCGTTCCTCGCCTGGGCCGCTGCGGATCATTTCACCTTCCTCGGCTACCGCGAATACAAGGTCAAGAAGCAGGGCGGCGAGGAGGTGCTGGCTGCCGACACGGCCACCGGCCTGGGCCTGCTGCGCGGTCGCGAAAGCGGCAAGCCGCGCAAGGTCGCGTCGCTCTCGGCGTACGCCATCCAGCAGGCGGGCCATGTCGATCCGCTGATCCTCACCAAGACCAATTCCCGCGCCACGGTGCATCGTCCCGGTTACATGGACTACATCGGCGTGCTCAGCTACGACGCCGACGGGCGCCCGGTCGCCGAACAGCGCTTCATCGGCCTGTATACCTCCAGCGCCTACACCCGTCGTCCCTGGGAGATCCCGCTGGTGCGAGAGCGCCACGACGCGGTGATGGACAAGTCCGGCCTCGCGCCCACCGGCCACAGCTGGAAGGCCTTGCGCCACATCCTGGAAAAACTGCCGCGCGACGAACTGTTCCAGTCGAACGAAGCGGAACTGTTCGAACTGGCCACCGGCGTGCTCAGCCTGCAGGAGCGCGTGCGCAGCAAGCTGTTCCTGCGCCACGACCGCTACGGCCGCTTCTATTCGGTGCTGGCCTACATCCCGCGCGATCGCTACAACACCGAGATGCGCCTGCGCATCGAGACGATGCTGCGCGAGGTGCTGCACGCCGATCGCGTGGATTCCACCATCCAGCTCGGCGATTCGCCGCTGGCGCAGCTGCACATGCTGGCGCGTCCGCGCAAGGACGAACTGGTCGAGATCGATGCCGCCGGGCTCAACGCGCGCCTCGCCGCGATCGTGCGCAACTGGCAGGACGACCTGCGCGAAGCGCTGGTGTCGCGCCATGGCGAAGAGCGCGGCCTCGCGCTGGCGAACGGCTTCGGCCGCGCGCTGCCCGCCGGCTACATCGAGAAGGCTTCCGCCGCGATCGCCGCCGACGACGTCGAGCAGCTCGCCGCGCTGACACCCGAGAACGACCTGCGCCTGAGCCTCTATCGCGACACCGATGGCGGCCTGCGATTCAAGTTCTATCGACTGCACGACGACATCCCGCTGTCCGACGCGATGCCGATGATGGAGAACATGGGCCTGCGCGTGATCTCGGAGCATCCGTTCCGCATCGAGTCCGCCGGCACCGTGGCCTACATCCAGGACTTCGAGGTGGAAACCACGCGCGGCGACATCAACGTCGACGACCTGGACGACGACTTCGAGGACGCTTTCGCCCAGATCTGGCGTGGCAAGGCCGAGAACGACGGCTTCAACAAACTCATCCTCGCCGCGAACCTGTCCTGGAAGCAGGTCGCGATGCTGCGCGCGTACTGCAAGTACCTGCTGCAGATCGGCGTGCCGTTCTCGCAGAGCTACGTCGAGGAAACCTTCGCGCGCTATCCGATCCTCGCGCGCCTGATGACCGAACTGTTCGAGGCGCGCTTCGACCCGGCCACGGGCAACGAATCGAAGGCCGAGATCAAGGCCGGCGCCGACAGCATCCGCAAGCAGCTGACCGCGATCGCCGCCGGCGATGCCGCTGTCCTCGCCGCCGTGGAGCCGGTGATCGCCGCCCGTGCCGCGAAGCGCGAAGCGCAGCTGGACGCCACGCGCACCGCGATCACCGCGCTGCTCGACCGCGTGTCCAGCCTCGACGAGGACCGCATCCTGCGCGGTTTCGTCGGCGTGATCGAAGCGACCCTGCGCACCAACTACTACATCACCTATCGCACGGGCCGCTACCGCAACGGCCTGCGTGCCGACGGTGGCCCGGCCGACTACCTGAGCTTCAAGTTCGACACCGCGAAGGTGCCGGACCTGCCGAAGCCGCGTCCGTATCGCGAGATCTTCGTCTGCGGCCCGCGCGTCGAAGGCGTGCACCTGCGTTTCGGGCCGGTCGCGCGCGGCGGCCTGCGCTGGTCGGACCGCCGCGAAGACTTCCGCACCGAAGTGCTGGGCCTGGTGAAGGCGCAGATGGTAAAAAACACCGTGATCGTGCCGGTCGGTTCGAAGGGCGGCTTCTTCTGCAAGCAGCTTCCCGATCCGTCGGTCGACCGCGACGCCTGGTTCAACGAAGGCGTGGCCTGCTACAAGCGCTTCATCAACGGCCTGCTCGATATCACCGACAACATCGTCAACGGCAAGATCGTCGCGCCGGACGACGTGGTGCGCCACGACGGCGACGACCCGTACCTCGTCGTCGCCGCCGACAAGGGCACCGCGACGTTCTCCGACATCGCGAACGGCATCGCCAACGCGCACGGCTTCTGGCTCGACGACGCCTTCGCTTCCGGCGGATCGGTTGGCTACGACCACAAGGGCATGGGCATCACCGCGCGCGGCGGCTGGGAGTCGGTCAAGCGCCACTTCCGTGCGCTCGGCCGCGATTCGCAGACGCAGGATTTCACCTGCGCCGGCGTCGGCGACATGTCCGGCGACGTGTTCGGCAACGGCATGCTGCTGTCGAGGCACATCCGCCTCGTCGCCGCGTTCGACCATCGCCACATCTTCCTCGACCCGAACCCGGACTCGGCGATCTCGTTCAAGGAACGCGACCGCATGTTCAAGCTGCCGCGTTCGAGCTGGGAGGATTACGACAAGACGCTGATCAGCAAGGGCGGCGGCGTGTTCCCGCGCTCGGCCAAGTCGATCCCGCTGTCGCCGGAGGTCAAGGCGGTGCTCGGCATCGCGTCCGACGCGACCGCGATGAGCCCGATGGACCTCATGAACGCGATCCTGAAGGCGCCGGTCGACCTGCTGTGGAACGGCGGCATTGGCACCTACGTCAAGGCGTCGAGCGAAACGCATGCCGATGTCGGCGACCGCGCCAACAATGGCCTGCGCGTCAACGGCAACGAGCTGCGCTGCAGGATGGTGGGCGAGGGCGGCAACCTCGGCCTCACCCAGCTCGGCCGCATCGAGGCTGCGCTCAACGGCGTGCTGCTCAACACCGACTTCATCGACAACTCCGCCGGCGTCGACACCTCCGACCACGAGGTGAACATCAAGATCCTGCTCAACGGCGAAGTGCAGAAGAAGAAGCTGACGATGCCCGAGCGCAACAAGCTGCTCGCGGCGATGACCGACGAGGTCGCGGCGCTGGTGCTCAACGACAACTACCGCCAGAACCAGGCGCTGAGCCTGATGCAGCGGATGTCGCTGAGCCGCCTGGGCTCGAAGCAGCACTTCATCAAGACCCTCGAATCGCAGGGCCTGCTCGATCGCCAGATCGAATACCTGCCCAGCGACGCCGAGATCGCCGATCGCAAGTCGCGCCGCATCGGCCTGACCCGGCCGGAACTGTCGGTGCTGCTGTCGTATTCGAAGATCGTGCTGTTCCAGCAGTTGCTCGACTCCGACGTGCCGGAAGACCCGTACCTGTCGAAGGAACTGGTGCGCTACTTCCCGCAGCCGCTGCAGCAGAAGTACGCGAAGTCGATGGAACAGCATCGCCTCAAGCGCGAGATCATCGCCACGGCGGTGACCAACTCGATGGTCAACCGCATGGGCGCGACCTTCACCCTGCGCATGACCGAGGATTCCGGACGCACGCCGGGCGAAGTCGCGAAGGCCTTCACCATCACCCGCGAAACGCTCGACGCGCGCGACCTGTGGGCGCAGATCGACGCGCTCGACGGCAAGGTGCCGGAATCGGTGCAGGTCGATGCGCTGCAGACCATCTGGTCGCTACAGCGTTCGATGACGCGCTGGCTGGTGTCGCGTCCCGGCGCGATCCCGGCGATCACCGACGCGGTCGGTCGCTACCACGATGGTTTCCGCGAGATCCGTGCCGGCTCCGGCATCCTACCGGCATCGATGCGCCCCGCCTACGACGCCAGCTTCGAGGACTGGAAGGCCAAGGGCATGCCCGATGCCATGGCCAAGCAGCTTGCGGCCTTGCCTTACCTCGAATGGTGCTGCGACATCATCGAAGTGGCGCGCGCGCGCAAGCTCAAGCCGGTCGAGGTCGCGAAGGTCCACTTCCGTCTCGGCGAAGCCCTGCAGTTGCCGTGGCTGTACGCGCAGATCGACTCGCTCGCCGTCGACGGCCGCTGGCACGCGGTCGCGCGCGGTTCGCTGCGCGACGAGTTGGCGACACAGCAGCGCCTGCTGACCATGCAGGTGCTGGCCACGCCGGGCGCGAACGCCGACGCCAAGGTCAAGCACTGGCTCGAACGCGACGATGCCGCGCTGCGCTTCACCCTCGGCATGCTCGCCGAAGTCGCGGCGCAGAAGACGCTGGACTACCCGACTGCCTCGGTCGCGGTACGCAGGCTGTCGATGCTGTCCGCCGAAGGCTGACGGCACCGGCCATCGATGCGTGATGCCGAACGGCCCCGGGAGACCGGGGCCGTTCGCATGTCCGGAGATGCCTGCGTCGCATGCCGCAACCTGCCATCGTCGTGATGTTCCGCTATCCTCGCGCTTGCGGGATGAACCCGCCGGACAGGACGAACCCGTGGCCCAGCAGCGCATCGCTTTCCTCGCCAGCCCCAGCCCCGACGCCCAGCAGGCGCTGGAGGCCATGACCTCGCGCCATGGACAGTGCGTACCCGCCGATGCCGACATCCTCTGTCCTCTCGGCGGCGATGGTTTCATGTTGCAGACCCTGCATCGCCATGGCGGCCTCGGCATTCCGGTGTACGGCATGAAGCTCGGCACCGTCGGCTTCCTCATGAACCACTTCGTCGTCGACGGACTGCTCGAACGCCTTGCCGCCGCAGAGCCCGCAAAACTGCGTCCCCTCGAAATGTCGGCACAGACCGAATCTGGCGCCACGGTCAGCTCGCTCGCGTACAACGAAGTCTCGCTGCTGCGCCAGACCCGCCAGGCCGCGCACATCTCGATCGGCCTGAACGACCAGACCCGCCTCGACGAACTCATCTGCGACGGCGTCATGGTCGCCACGCCCGCCGGCAGCACCGCCTACAACCACTCCGCCGGCGGCCCGATCCTGCCGCTGGGCAGCAACGTCGTCTCGCTCACCCCCATCGCCCCGTTCCGCCCGCGTCGCTGGCGTGGCGCACTGCTGAAAGCCGACACCGAAGTCCGCTTCCGCGTCCTCGACCCCTACAAGCGCCCCGTCAGCGCCACCGCCGACTCCCACGAAGTCCGCGACGTCGTCGAAGTCGCCATCCGCGAATCCCGCGACCGCATGGTCACGCTGCTGTTCGACCCGGAACACAACCTGGAAGAGCGGATCTTGAGTGAGCAGTTTGTGGCCTAATCCGCGTTCGACGCGCGATCGGACAAGCGACGCGGCATCTGTCTCGGCCACATCAGGCCATCGGCGCAATACACCAGCACGGGCCATGGCACGTCGGACAGCATGACGGCTTCGACCTCGTGACTGCCAGCTTCGGGTGTCCAGCCTGAGGCCATCGCGAACACCATCTGCCATGCGCGAGGATCGGCGTGCAGGGTCAGGATGCCGTGGCGAGACAACGCGTCATCTTCGACCTCGCGCAGGACCAGCATTGCCGGCACACGACGGCCACGTCGGGTCGCGGCGGCGGCATACCGCAGATGCTTCGCCGAGATCCACGACACGATCGCGACCAGCGCCGAGCAGGCGGCCGCGAACAGGCAGAGCACTTCCAGGGTGATGTTGTCGGTGTAGTGGAATCCGGCAAACGCGACTGCGACGATCAGCAACGAAGCAGGTAGCAGCGTGGCGAGCATGCGCGACTCTCCGACGCTGCGCAGCATGCGCTCGTGTTCGA
Source organism: Lysobacteraceae bacterium (assembly GCA_036404915.1). Lineage (GTDB taxonomy): Bacteria > Pseudomonadota > Gammaproteobacteria > Xanthomonadales > Xanthomonadaceae > Lysobacter_I. The sequence goes on along the minus strand of DASWYO010000042.1, from coordinate 82,031 downwards.
CGCGTCCGACAGGAGGCTTCACGCCAAAACTCTGCTGTAGATCGAAAAAACCACGCTGGCGACGATGGACAACACGAATGTCGACATCCCCAGTGCGATGGCGAACAGGCAGGGCACCATGACGCGCGTGCGTATCTGCGTGTGCCGCCAACCACCTGAAGCACGGAAGGTCGGCCACAGGATGAACCAGGATGGCAGTGCCCAGAGCAGCATGATCACGACGAAACGGGTCGCGATGCTGTCCTCTGACGATCCCATCGAAGCCAGCATGACTGCCGTTGATGGAATCAAGGTCACGGCCAGCGTGCACAGGAATCGAGCCAAGATAGGCGGAAGTCCGGCCGCATCTCCGGGGGCGATGCGGGATGCCGGTGCGGCGTAGGGCGAATCCGCTGGGCGCTCGTCGGTCATGTCTGGATCAATGCAGGGCTGGGCGCAGACTAGCGTACTGCATGCTCTGACGCTGGCCGCCGAGTCTGTGCCTTGAGTCGCTGATCGCTGCCGAGGGCCGGTCACAGGGGCGCCGGCTATAATCCCCCCATGCCCGATATCCTCCTCGCGACCCTCAATGCCCGGTATTCCCATGCGTCCCTGGGGCTGCGCTACCTGCGCGCCAACCTGGGTGAGCTGCGGGAGCGGTCGGCGATCCTGGAGTTCGTGATCGGGCAGAAGACCGAGGAGATCGTCGAGAAGATCCTGGCGCAGCGGCCGAAGATTCTCGGGCTGGGCGTATACATCTGGAACGTGGAGGAGAGCACGCGGCTGGTGGCGCAGCTGAAGACGGTGGCGCCGGAGATCCTCATCGTGCTCGGTGGGCCGGAGGTGAGCTACGAGGTCAACGAGCAGCGGATCTGCGCGCTGGCCGATTACGTGATCACCGGCTGGGGCGACGTGACCTTCGCCGAGGTGGCGGGGCAGTTGCTGCGGGGCGAGACGCCGCATGCGCGGATCATCCCGGGGCGACAGGCGGAGCTGAAGGATCTGGTGCTGCCGTACGACGAGTACACCGAGGAAGACGTGCGCCAGCGTCATCTCTACGTCGAGGCCTCGCGCGGCTGCCCGTTCAAGTGCGAGTTCTGCCTGTCGTCGCTGGACAAGACCGCGTGGCCGTTCGAGCTGCAGCGTTTCATGGATTCGATGCAAACGCTGTATTCGCGCGGCGTGCGCCAGTTCAAGTTCGTCGACCGCACCTTCAACCTCAAGATCGATACCTCGCTTGCGATCCTCGATTTCTTCCTCGCCAAGATCGAGGCGGCGCCGGACGATCCGCCGTTCGTGCATTTCGAGCTGATCCCGGACCATCTGCCGGAGCGGCTGAAAGAGGCGATCGCCAAGTTTCCCGACGGCACGCTGCAGTTCGAGATCGGCATCCAGACCTTCGATCCCGAGGTGCAGACGCGCATCTCGCGTCGGCAGAACGACGAGAAGGCCGCTGCGAATCTCGCGTGGCTGCGCGAACATTCGCGCGCCCACCTGCATGTGGACCTGATCGCGGGCCTGCCGGGCGAAACCGTCGACAGCTTCGCGCGCGGCTTCGACAAGCTGGTCGCGCTGGCGCCGCACGAGATCCAGTTCGGCATCCTCAAACGCCTGCGTGGCGCGCCGGTCGCGCGGCACACGCAGATGCACGACCTGCGCTTCAACCCGGACCCGCCGTACAACATCCTCAGCACCGACGTCATCGATTTCGCGACGATGCAGCGGTTGTCGCGCTTCTCGCGCTACTGGGACATGATCGCCAATTCCGGCCGGTATCCGCGCACGCTGCCGCTGCTGCTGGGCGATGCGCCCTTCGATCGCTTCCTCGCGTTCACCGACTGGTTGTACGCGCGCATGGGGCAGACCCACGCCATCGCCCACGAGCGCATGGTGCATGCACTGCAGCATTTCCTGACCGCCGAAGCCGGCGCGCCCGAAGCCGTCGCCAACCAGGCCCTGATCGACGATTACCGAGGGCAGGGCGGGCGCTCACGACTGGCCTTCGAGGATCCGGATGCCCCGCTGCCTGTTCCTGTGCCCCGGAAGAAGCGGGCGACCCCGGCCCGACAGGCGCGGCATCTGGCCGGCTGACCGGTCCTGTCCCGCAGGACAGGCATCGATCACGCCCTGAACCCTTGCAAGTGCCAACCTGAACTTGCCATGATCGGGACTCACTTCATTTGGGGACAATGAGATGGACTGGATGCTGATGCCGCTCAAGCGCTATGCCGACTTCAACGGTCGTTCGCGCCGCAAGGAATACTGGATGTTCACGCTGCTGAATTTCATTGTGGGCGTCGTGCTGTATGCACTCATGTTCATGGGCATGGATTACGAGACCGGCCAGCCGGGTACGTTGGGCATGCTGGCCATGGGCCTGCTCGGCATCTACTTCCTTGCGATCCTGATCCCGTCCATCGCTGTCCAGGTCCGCCGTTTCCACGATCAGGAAAAGTCGGGCTGGTTCGTGCTTCTGGGCTTGATTCCCTTCGTCGGCGGCCTGATCGTGATTGTCTTCATGTGTCTGGAAGGCACGCGCGGTCCTAACCGCTTCGGCGAAGACCCGAAAGCCGGCGGCTGATCGCCCGCTTCGCTCCGTGACATCCGGCCGGCGTTCCTCGGGGAGGGCGCCGGTTTTTTCATGCCTGCCTGATGCGTGCCGGCCGGTCTCATCCGATGAGACCGGCTTGGCGATACACTGCCGGCATGTCGACGATGTCCTCCCCCGAACCCCTCGTCATCGCGATTTCCTCGCGCGCGCTGTTCGATCTCGAAGACAGCCATGCGCTGTTCGAGCGCGAGGGCGTCGATGCCTTCGCCAGCTACCAGCGCAATCACGAGGACGATGTGCTGCGGCCGGGCATCGCCTTCCCGCTGGTCCGCAAGCTGCTGGCGCTCAACGCCGACGACAAGGACGGCGTGCCGCGCGTCGAGGTGATCCTGCTGTCGCGCAATTCGTCGGACACCGGTCTGCGCGTATTCAACTCGATCCAGCACCACGGGCTGGACATCCGTCGTGCCACCTTCACGTCCGGCGCGCCGACCTGGCCTTACATCAAGCCCTTCGGCGCGCACCTGTTCCTCTCGGCCGATGCCGAATCGGTGCGACGCGCGCTGGAGCACGGCATCGCGGCGGCGACGCTGCTGCCTGCGCCGGCGGTCGCGCCATCGGCCGTCTTCTCGCCGGACCAGATCCGCATCGCCTTCGACGGCGATGCCGTGCTGTTCGACGACGAGAGCGAGCGCGTATCGCGGGAAGGCGGACTTGAGGCCTTCGCCCGGCACGAACGCGAGCGTGCGCACGAGCCCTTGCCGGGCGGGCCGTTCCGCGCCTTCCTCGATGCGCTGCACCGGCTGCAGGTGGCCTATCCGGTCGAGCAGTGCCCGATCCGCACCGCACTGGTCACCGCGCGTTCGGCGCCGGCGCACGAACGCGTGATCCGCACGCTGCGCCAGTGGGGCATCCGTCTCGACGAGGCACTGTTCCTCGGCGGTCGGTCGAAGGGCCCGTTCCTGCAGGCGTTCGGTGCCGACATCTTCTTCGACGATTCCCCGCACAACATCGACTCCGCGCGCGAGCACGTCGCGGCGGGGCATGTGCCGCACGGCGTCGTCAATCGCTGACGCGATTGCCTTTCAGGACTTCAATTTCATTCCAAGAGATTCAGGAGACGATCGGATGGGCACCTGGTCCTGCAAACCCTTCGGCAACGATTCCGCCTGCGACTGGGCTTACGACCTCGAGGATCGACGCGATTTCTCGCTGGTCGAGGACGTGATTCGTGCCGTGCTGGACAGCGATGACGAGTATCTCGATGGCGATCTCGCTGTGGAAGCGATCGCGGCTGCGGAGGTGCTCGCGAAATCGCTTGGGCGAGGTACCCAGACGGATGCCTACACGGAGCGTGTCGATGCATGGCTGAGGGCGGTCACGGTCAAGCCGTCCGCAACACTGCTTGCCGATGCGCGCCGGGCGCTCGATCGCATCCTCGGTCCGCAATCCGAACTCAATGAGCTCTGGGAAGAAAGCGACGAGCATGCGGCATGGGTCGCGGCCGTGCGCGCGCAGCAGGCCGCACTCGCTGGTTGAGGCGTTTCACCTGATGCCTACAACGACAAGGGGCCTTGCGGCCCCTTGTCGTTTGACGCGGATGTGCTGTTTCAGCGTGCGAGGCCGGTGCGCGCGCGGCTTTCCAGCGGTGCCATGCGCGACTGGTCGTTGAGCGACAGGTCGCGGACCTCGAACGGCGCGCCGTAGCCGGCGGGCAGGTGGCTGCGATCGAACTGCAGCACCAGCATGCCGTTGCCGCGGTTCATCCAGGCCGCGCTGTGCGCCTGCGACACCGGACGCATCTGGCCGTCCGACGCGGTGGCGTAGAGCGTGCCGCGCGCTTCGTAGCGACCGACGGAACCGGCCTGCACCGGCAGGGCCATGCGCATCGTCGCGGCGTTGAACGCGAACTGGCCCTTGAAGCGCGCAGTCGGCGCAGCGACGGCGAACGCGGTGCGCGTATCGCGCTGGATGCCGTCGGCGCTGGCGAACACCTGCACTTCCCACAGGCCCTGTGCGTTGCCCGCGTTGGCAGGCAGCTTCACGCGCGCTGCACCGTCCTTGCCGACCGCGACCGGCCAGCTGCGGCCATCCGGTGCGACCAGCAGGGCGTCGGCCTGTGCCTGGGCGCGCTTGCCGGCGCGGTCGAAGCCGACGTTGACGCGCACCGTGTCGCCGGCCAGCGCATGCTGGCGATCGACCGCGGCTTTGAGCACATCGCTGCTCTGCGGCTCGAACACGTGGACCAGGTAGCGGCCTTCGGCCTGCGTGGCGCGCAGCGTGTAGGCGCCGGCGCCGGCCTCGGGGGCGAGCTTGGCGATCACCGTGCCGTCCTGCACGTCCATGCCGGCGTCGGCGAGCTGCTTCGCGGAGGCGAGGCGTTCGATGCGGGCCGCACCCGACGCGCCATTGATGCGCAGTGCGTTCTGGTCGAGCGCGCGAGCACCGCGGGCGGGACTGACGCGGATCAGCGCGCCGGGTGCGGAGGTCTTCACCGATACGCCCTGGCGTAGTGCGGCGGCGTCCACGGTCTGCCAGTACTCGCGGCTCTGCGCGACGTGCGGCTGCGGCGCGGACAGCGCGGCATTCGGGTCCAGCTTCCAGGCAAACGACACCGGTGCGCGTTCGATGGCGGCGGACGGCGCGGGCATCGCGACGAGGCGCGCCGGCACCTGGTCGCCGGCCACAGGCGCGCGCATCGGCTGCGCGGCACTGGCGGCCTGGGCGGCGAGCGCGAGGGTGAGCGAAGAAGTGAGTGCTGCAATGACGAGTTTCATGGTCGGTGCCCTCACTGGCTCATGTCGGTGCGGAGGATGTTGTTCAGGCCGAAACAGGCGCGGCGGCTCTGGTTGTGCGACAGCGGCTCGCTGCCGGCCATCCGCGTCTTGTCCTGGAACCACACGTAGCCGGCGGCCGACTGGCTGCTGCAGTTGAGGAAACCGTCGGAGCAGCTGTTGAGCCAGTTCTGGGTGGTTTCCAGGCCGACGTTCTCGGTGTAGCCGCCGCAGTAGCTGTCGCCGTCGAACGGCGAGGAGTCGACATCGGTGCCGACCACGCTGCGGAAGGTCTTCGGCAGCGCGGGGCGTCCGCTGGTGCCGTAGAGGTTGTTGGCGTTGTAGGTCGCCATCCAGCTGACCTGCTGCATGCGCACGGCATCGGACTTGTAGCCCAGCAGCCAGCCCAGCGATTGCTCGAACACGTTGCCGTTGGTCACCGCATCGGCGAGCGGCGTGCCCGCGGAGGAGGGCGCCAGCGCGTTGACGCGCACGAGCTTGTTGATGATGTTCGGATAGCGGCTGTCGTAGGTGGGGTTCGACATGATCCAGCGCATCACGTTGCCGCCGTTGGAATGCGTGATCACGATCAGGCGGGTGATGCCCTTGCTGCTGATGAACGTGCTGAGCTGGCCGGCGAGGCATCCGGCCGCGCCGCTGTTCCACATGTACTGCTCGAAATCGCAATTGATCACGACGTAGTTGGCCGGATTGGCCAGCCCGCCGCGCACGCTGTCGACCATCGCCGGTTGCCAGTAGTCGTTGTAGGCGTTGGTCTGCTTGCCGGTGCCGTGTACGAAGGCCACGCCGGTGTTCGCGAGCGCGCACGGCGCCGCCAGGGCGAGCAGCAGCCCGCTGAGGTGTTTAAGCACGTTGGTTGTCCCCTCGAATGAGTTCTTGATCCTTGAACGCGCGGCCCCTGCCGCGCTCTTCCTTAGTTTGGAGCCTTCGATGCCCGTGCTGCGGATGATGCGGTGGTCGTGCAGCGGTGAATGCGGGGCGGTCGCTTGCTCCAGCCCTGCCATGCTGTGGGGTATGGCATTGCGATCGAGGGTACGGGGGCGTATTGACGGTGTCATGACGCATTGCGTCATCGATGAAGACAATGCGATCCCCGCCGCAGATTGGTTCCATCTGCAACCAACGCACTGAAAAGCAAGGCGAGGCGTGGAACCCGTCCATCGACGGAGTCGATCCCGGCGGCTGCGGCCCAGCAGGCTCGTGCTTGCGGACGCAACTGCCAGCGGACGGGCTGGCATGCGTCGAAACCCGGGGTCAGAACTCCAGGTCGAGCGCGGCGCAGAGGTAGTCCATGAACGGGCCGAGTCCCTGCAGGTCCTTCGCGAGGGTGGCGAGCAGGCGCGGGCCGGTCATGGTGGCGTCGTCGATGGCGCGCAGCGCGACGTGGTTCTTGCGGCGCAGGTCGTCGAGATAGGCGAAGTCGGCGGGGAAGCCGCGCGGCGGGCGCACCAGCATTTCGTCGTCGTCGAGGTCGAAGCGCTTGCGGAACGCGGTGCCGTGCGCGGCGGCGGCCCAACTGCCGGGGTTGTCGACGATGAAATGGCGGATGCGACGCAGCGACTCGGGTTCGGGATGCCACAGGCCGGCTGCGACGAAGCAGTGTCCGGGCTGCAGGTGGATGTAGAACGAGGGCGCTTCGACTTCCTTGCTGCGCGCATGGAAGAGGCGTGCGCCCTGCCAGTTCTTGTACGGCGCCTTGTTGTTCGAGAAGCGCGTGTCGCGATGGATGCGGAACAGCGAGCCGCCGACGGTCTTCGGGTCGGCGCGGTAGTGCTCGCTGACTTCGCTCAGCGCGGGTTGCAGGTCGGTGATCAGCGCGAGGAACGGCTGGCGCACGTGCTGCTCGTAATCGGCCTTGTGCGCATGGAACCACTCGCGATCGTTGTTGCGCGCGAGGCTGCGCAGGAACTTGAAGCTGCGATCGGAAAAATAGGCGCTCATCCCGCCCTCCTCATGTCAGTCGGCTCTCGAGGTCGTCGGCCCACGCCTGCACCTGGTCGAGCAGCGCGTGCGCGCGACCGTCGTCCGGGTGGGCGAGGCGCAGGGCCTCGATTTCGGTGCGATGGGTGTCGAAGGTGTATTCGGACCAGCCGCGATCTTCGCCCAGACGCTGGCGACGATATGCGTTCCAGGCTTCGGACTCCGCTGCGCCCAGCGTCTCCGGCCAGTTGCGGGCGCGATAGCGGAACAGCAGTTCCGTCAGGCGTGCGTCCTGGAAGGCGAAATCGCGCTGGCCCAGCACCGCTGGCGGCGTGCTGCGCAGTTCGGCGAACTTGCGCTTGTCGCCGTCGAGCAGGAAGCCGTCGTACAGCGAGCCGTCCACGTCGAGCGTCTGCGGCGGCGTGCGTTTGGCGTAGATGCGACGGATCTTCTCGGCCAGGGCCGGGCCGGCATCGCGGAGCTGTTCAGCGCGCGACTCGGCCAGTGCTGGATCGATGCGCAGCCGTTCGAGATCGGCATCGCGCAGGTGCTGCCACTCGATCAGCATCGGGCTGCGGTTGAGGTGCACTTCCTTCAGCGGCACGCGCGCCACGTCCGGCGGCAGGTCGGCGGCGGGCGTGTAGAGGCGGTCGGCGATGTCGTCGGCGTCGAGTTCGAGCAGGGCCTCCACGGGCTCGTGCAGGTCGAACACGATCACCCGGCTGTCGATCTGCGGATGGCGGATCAGCGGCACGACCGCGGCGGCGCAGAGTCGGGAGGCCGGAAACCGTTGCGACACATGCAGCACCGGCGTCATCGCCACGGTGTCGAGCAGGCGCGCGGCGAATCGCTTGTCGCGCAGGCGCAGGGTGTAGTCCCACAGCTTCGGCTGCGAAGTCTTGAGCTTGCGCGCCATGCCGATCAGCGCGCGCACATCGGACAAGGCCTCGTGGGCGTCGCCTTCGCGCACCCCATTGGCCTCGGCCAGGTGTTCGAGCTTGAACGAAGGCGCGCCGTCCTCGCGCAGCGGCCAGACGATGCCGTCGGGACGCAGTGCGTGCGCCAGACGCATCACGTCGAGCAGGTCCCAGCGCGAATTGCCGCCGCGCCACTCGCGTTCGTAAGGATCGAAGAAGTTGCGGAACAGGCCGTAGCGCACGAACTCGTCGTCGAAGCGCAGCGAGTTGTAGCCCAGCGAGCAGGTGCCGGGCACCGACATCGCATCGAAGATCCGCGCGAAGGCCTCGGCCTCGCTCACGCCATCGCGCGCGGCGCGCTGCGGCTCGATGCCGGTGATCAGGGTCGCGGCAGGCGAGGGCAGCAGGTCGTCGGCGGGCTTGACCAGGAAATCCCAGGGCTCGTCGATCGGATCGAGGTGTTCGTCGGTGCGGATCGCGGCGAACTGCGCGATCCGCGTGCGGCGCGGATCCTTGCCGAAGGTTTCCAGATCGTAGAAGAGGAAGCTCGCGGCCATCGATCAGCCCGCATCCAGCGGCGACAGGCGCGTGCGCACTTCGCGATCCACCCAGTCCATGTCGATGCCGTCGAGGCTGTCGCGACCGCGCGTGGCTTCGACCAGCAGCGCGCGCTGGATGCGGCCGCGTTCGAACGCGGTGGCGTAGGGCAGGCGCATGAAGCTGACCATCGCATAGCGCGGCACGAACAGGCCGGGATGGCGTTCGGCGAGCGTGCGTTCGAGCTGGCGCTGCAGCAGGAAGTCGGCGTCGTCGACGCGGTCGCTCATCTCGCGGTAGTTTTCCAGCGCCATCGCCTGGATCGCGGCCGCATTGGGCTTGCGCTCGGCTTCGAACGCGGCGAATGCGGTCGCCAGATCGGCATCCAGTTCAAGATGAGACGCGAGCGACACGCAGTCCTCGAAGGCGCAGTTCATGCCCTGGCCGTGGAACGGCACCATCGCGTGCGCGGCGTCGCCCAGCAGCACCGCGCGACCGTCGAGATGCCAGCGGTCGAGGTAGAGCGTGGCGAGCATGCCGGTCGGGTTGGCGTCGAAATCGTGGACGAGGTTCGGGATCAGCGGCACGGCGTCGGCGAAATCGCGCTCGAACAGGGCTTTCGCAGCCTGGCCGTCGGTGATGGTCTCGAAACTGGTCGGACCTTCGTTCGGCATGAACAGGGTGACCGTGAACGTGCGCTCGTCGTTGGGCAGGGCGATGCACATGTAATCGCCGCGCGGCCAGATGTGCAGTGCGTTGGCTTCGATGCGGAAGCCGCCGTCGAAGCCCGGCGGGATCTCCAGCTCCTTGTAGCTGTGCGGCATCACTTCGACGCGTTCTCCCAGGTCGGTGGCGCGCAGCATCGCCGCGCGCAGACTGGAGCCGGCGCCGTCGCTGCCGATCAGGGCGTTGAAGTGATGCGCGATGTCTTCGCCATCGCCGACGAAGTGCGCGACCTTCGCGTCGAAATCGACCGATTCCAGCCGGCGGTCGAAGTGCAGGGTGACGCCGGCGGCCTCGGCCGCGTCCAGCAGCACGATGTTGAGGTCGCCGCGGCTGATCGACCAGATCACTTCGCTGTCGTCGCGGCCGTAGCGCTGCAGCTGTTCGCCGCCTTCGCGGAAGTGCACCATGCGGCCGCGCATCATCACCGCCTGCTTCAGCACGTCGGCATCGACGCCGGCGGTGCGCAGCGCGTTCAGGCCGCGCTCGGCCAGGGCGAGATTGATCGAACGCCCGCCGGCATAGCCGTGGATGCGCGGATCGCCGCGGCGCTCGAACAGGTCGACCTGCCAGCCGCGTCGTGCGAGCAGGGTGGCGAGCAGGGGGCCGGCGAGGCCGGCGCCGACGAGGGTGAGATGGCGGTCGGGCGTGGCGCTCATGCCTGCCACTCCTGCACGGTGCGGACGAAGCGCAGTACATCGGCATGGGTGTTGTACAGCGGCGCGGGCGAGATGCGGATCACGTCCGGTTCGCGCCAGTCGCCGAGCACGCCGCGCGATGCGAGGAATTCGAACAGCGCGCGGCCTCGCGCACGACCGCCAGCCACGCGCAGCGACAGCTGGCAGCCGCGTTCCGCAGGCGATGCAGGTGTGATGATCTGCAGCACGTCGCCGAGGTGTGCGCGGATCAGCGATTCGAGATCGCCGGTCAAGCGTTCCGACTTCGCGCGCAAGGCGGGCATCCCGGCCTGCGCGAAGAGTTCGAGCGATGCGCGCAGCGGTGCGAGGCCGAGGATCGGCGGATTGCTCAGCTGCCAGCCATCGGCACCGGGCGTCGGCACGAATTCGGGCCCCATGCGGAAGCGCGTGGCCTGATCGTGGCCCCACCAGCCGGCGAAGCGCGGGCGATCGGTGCGTGCGTGGCGTTCATGCACGAAGCAGCCGGCGACCGCGCCGGGGCCGGAATTCATGTACTTGTAGTGGCACCACACCGCGAAGTCGGCGCCGCTGTCGTGCAACTGCAGCGGCAGGTTGCCGACCGCGTGGGCGAGGTCGAAACCGACGATCGCGCCGACGGCGTGACCGAGGCGCGCGATCTCGGCCAGATCGAAGGACTGGCCGGTGCGGTATTGCACGCCTGGCCACAGCACCAGCGCAAGGCGGTCGCCGTGTTCGGCGATGGCGCGTTCGATCGCGGCCATCGAGAAGGTGCCGTCCTCGCGATCCGGTTCGACTTCGACCAGGTGCGCGTCGATCGACAGCCCGTGTGCGTGCAGCTGCGAGGCCATCGCATGGCGATCCGACGGGAACGCACCGGCTTCCATCAGGATCACGTTGCGGCGCGCGTCGGGCCGGAAGAAGCTGACCATCATCAGGTGCAGGTTCGCGGTCAGCGAGTTCATCGCGACCACTTCCGACGGCTGCGCGCCGACGACCTGCGCGATGCCATCGCGCACGAGTTCGTGGTAGGGCATCCACGGCGCGGGTTCGAGGAAGTGGCCTTCGACAGCGTCCCGCGCCCACTTGTCCATCACTTCATCGACGTAGGCGCGGGCGCCTTTTGGTTGCAGGCCCAGCGAGTTGCCGCAGAAATAGGCCATGTCCACGCCGTCGTGGCGCGGGATGTGGAACTGCGCGCGAAAGTCGCGCAAGGGGTCGGCGGCATCGCGCGCGTGCGCGTCCGTCATCATGGCGTCGGTCATTCGGTCCTCGAAGCGGAGGGTGCGTCGCCGTCGGTCGTGTCGACCGGGCAGTCGCGGGTGTCTGCGGGCGTGCGCCGGTCGTAGCGCACGTCGCCGAGCTGCGCCGTGTGCGCGTCGGGGAACGACAGCGGCAGGCGCAGCATCGTGGGTTCGGGCTCGGCGGTGACCGCCTTGCCGCAATCGTCGCAGCCGGTCATGCCCAGCGTGGCCATGGTGATGTCGCCCTGCGCCATGGACACGCCCGCGTACCAGTACGTGCCGCCATACGGCACGACCTGCATGCGCGCCTCGCGGCAGACCATCAGCTGGCGGTACAGCGAGACATCCGATCCGGACACCTTCAGCGCGCTCAGGAAATACAGCGGTTCGCCGTCTAGGGTGGCGCCGGCACCGGGCTGGCGCTCGAACGCGATGTAGGCATCGACCAGTTCCGGCGGTGTCGGTGCGGGCGTCGTGCTGTCCTCCTGCGCATTTGCGAGACTGGCCAGCGCCGCGCACAGCGCGAACAGCGCAGGCCGTGCGACCGGCGACCTCACGCGAACCTCGCTTTCGACAGGCCCAGCCATTCCAGCGCGGTGCCGTGGTAGAGCCGCGCCTGTTCGGCTTCGGACAAGTCAAGCGCAGCGATGCCGGCGCCGGGTTCCTGTTCGCCGAGCGGGAACGGGTAATCGGTGCCGAGCATGATGCGGTCGGTGCCGCAGGTGTCGATGAGATAGCGCAGCGCGCGCGGATCGGCCACCCAGGAGTCGAAATAGAAACGCGAGAGGTATTCGCGCGGGTTGCGGAAGTTGTCGGTCGCGACCAGGTCCGGGCGCATGTTGAAGCCGTGCTCGATGCGGCCGATGGTATAGGGGAAGCTGCCGCCGCCGTGGGCGAGGCAGACCTTCAGTTTCGGCAGCCGCTCCAGCACGCCGCCGAAGATCAGGCAGCAGGCGGCGCGCGATTGCTCGGCGGGCATGCCGACCAGCCAGGGCAGCCAGTATTTGGGCATCGACTCGGTGCCCATCATGTCCCAGGGATGGACCAGGATGGCGGCGCCCAGGTCGGCGGCGGCCTGGAAGAAATCGAACAGCTCCGGCGCGTCGAGGTTCCAGTCGTTGATGTGCGAACCGATCTGCACGCCCTGCAGGCCGAGCTGGTCGACGCAGCGTTCGAGTTCCTGGATGGCCAGGCGCGGCGACTGCAGGGGCACGGTGCCGATGCCGGCGTAGTGGCGCGGATAGTCGCGCAGCGCTTCGGCCATGTGGTCGTTGAGCGCCTGGTGCAGGTCGTGCGCGTGCTGCGGCTTGGCCCAGTAGCTGAACATCACCGGCACGGTGCTGATGACCTGCACCTGCACGCCGAAACCGGCGAATTCCTCGACGCGCAGTTTCGGATCCCAGGTCTTGGGCCAGATCTCGCGGAAGAACTTGCCGTCCTTGTAGATGCGCGAGCGGCCGTCGTCGCCGTGGTGGATCACCGGGAAGCGGATGTCGCCATATTTCGCGGCGAGATCCGGCCAGTTGCGCGGCAGGTAATGGGCGTGGGTATCGATCTTGAGCATGGCGGCGTCAGGACATCGCATGAGGGGGCGGATGCAGGATCACGGCGCATCTCCCGATGGTGTGTGGACTGCGCCGTCCTTCATCACGAAGGCGACCGTGCGCAGTGCGGCGACGTCGGCGAGCGGATCCCCGGTCGTCGCGATGAGGTCGGCGATGAAGCCGGGCTGCACGCGGCCGAGCGCATCGCCCATGCCCAGCGCCTCGGCGCCGTTGCGCGTGGCCGCAGCCAGCGCGGCGGAGACGGGCACGCCGGCGGCGACGTACAGGCCGACTTCCTTCGCGGTGGTGTCCGCGTCGAAGCTCGGACCGCCGTCGGTGCCCAGCGCCAGCGGAATGCCCGCGCGCCAGGCGCGTCCGGGGTTGGCCATGGCGGCGTCGGCCCACTGTTTCAGTTCGTCCGTGCCTTTCACGTCGCCGTTGCCGGCGAACATCGACAGCTGCGTGCGCACGAAGGCCGCGACCGAGGCGGTCGGCACCAGCCACGCACGATGCTGCTTGAACAGGCGGGCAGACTCGGCGTCGAAATAGGTGCCGTGTTCGATCGTGGTCGCGCCGTTGACCAGCGCCGCATTGATCGCCGCCGTGCTGTGCGCGTGTGCGGCGATCGGCCGATACGCGCGGCGCGCGGCTTCGCTGGCTGCGGCGATCTCGTCGGCCAGCATGATCGGCTGCGCATCGGCGCGACCGCCGGCTTCGCGCCCGGAGCCGGAGACGGTGAGCTTGATCCAGTCCGCGCCGGCTTCGATGTTCTCGCGCACTGCGCGGCGGCAGGACTCCACGCCGTCGCAGCCGGCGGGTTCGAAATGCAGTTCGGTCGGTCCCGGGCGCTTCGCGCCGTGGCCGCCGGTGCGCGAGATCACGCGTCCTGCGGCGAAGATGCGAGGCCCGGGCACGTCGCCCGCCGCGATGGCGTCGCGCAGCGCATACACGGTGCCGCCGTTGTCGCCGACATCGCGCACCGTGGTCACGCCGGCATCGAGCAGGCGCTTCGCATACGCCGCGCCGGACAGCGCGAGGCGCGCTTCGGAGCGGCTGACCTCGGGGCCGGCGTTCATCGAGATCGACAGATGCATGTGCAGGTCGATCAGCCCGGGCATCACGAAGCGGTCGGACAGGTCGATCAATCGTGCGTTGGCGCCGTATTGCGATGCAGGCCGGAAGCCTTCGTCCACCGCGACGATGCGGTTGCCGCGCACGACGACGGTACGGGTCTTCAGCGGCGCTTCGCCCGGCGTGGCCAGCAATGTGCCGGCGTGGATGACCGTCGCGGGTGCCGGCGGCGGCGCAGCGGGTGGCGGGGATTGCGCGATGGCGGCGAAGGTGCAGAGCGCAAGCGCAAAGCACAACAAGCGGCTCGCGATGCCTGCGTTCATGCCGCGATCTCCTCGGCCAGCGGCTCCATGCCGCGCGCGGTATCGATCACGCGGATCAGCTCCACCGCATCGGGCAGGGGCATGTAGAACAGGACGATGTGCGGAAAGCCGGGCACGGGCAGCGCGTGCAGCGCGACCGGCAGTTCCGGCACGATGTGGCGATGACGGTCGCGGCCGATGTCCGGCGATCCGGCGAGGCGCGCACAGGCCATGTCGACGGCATCGATGAAGCGCTCGCCATCGCCGGGATTCATCGCCGCGCAGGCATCGGCGAGGTTCGCGATGTCGGCGGCGGTCTGCGGCCGCAGGCGCAGGAGACGGGGACTCATGGCTTGCCCAGTCGCTCGCGCTGCTGGGCGAAGAAGGCGTCGGTCACCGGCTCGGCCGGACCGGAGCCCAGGCCGCTGGCGATCATGGCGCGCAGGGTTTCCTCGGCCTTGCGGCGCTGCCGTTCGCGGATGAGTTCGCGCACGTAGTCGGATGTGCTGGCGAAGCCGCCTTCACGCACCTCTTCCTCGACGAACCGGCGCAGCGGATCGGTCAGCGAGACGTTCATCGTGGCGGGCATGCGGTCTCCGAGGCGATGGCAAAAATTGCCAAGCGAGGATAACGCCGGGGCAGGGCGGTGTCACGAGGCCGGGCCTCCCGGCCTGTCAGCCCTCGGCGTCGTACTTCGCCGGCGCCGGATTGAGGTGGCCGCAGGCCTTGCAGGTCCGGTGCTCGTGCGAGCGGTAGAAGCGGTCGAACACCGGCGGGAAGTCCTTCTCCACGTCGCGCAGGGTGAAGAACTCCTCGTAGATCTTCGCGTTGCAGCGCTCGCAGTACCACAGCAGACCGTCGAGTTCGTGCGGCAGGCGCTTGCGCTCGATCACCAGACCGATGCCGCCGGCCATGCGCTGCGGCGAGTGCGGCACGCGCGGCGGCAGGTAGAAGCTTTCGCCGGCCTTGATCGCGATGTCGCGCACCTTCCCGTCTTCCTGGATGCGCAGCACCATCTCGCCTTCCAACTGCATGAACCACTCCGGGCCCTCGTCCCAGTGGTAGTCGGTGCGCTGGTTCGGCCCGCCGACCACCATCACGATGAAGTCTTCGTTGTGGATGCACTTGTTGCCGACCGGCGGCTTGAGCAGGTGGCGATGCTCGTCGATCCACGCCTGGAGTTTTATGGGATTGGGCAGCATGGAGGTTCTCCGGTTCGTCGGGAGGCGGTCAGCCGGCGATGCGCTGCGCGAGACTGGCGTACAGCGGGATGCCGATGGCGAGATTGAACGGGAAGGTCAGGCCGAGCGCGGCGGTGATGCAGCGGCCGACGTCGGCTTCGGGCAGGCCCGCGCGCACCGCCGCCGGTGCCGCGATGTAGGACGCGCTCGACAGCATCGCACCGAACACCGCTGCGCCCCCGGGCGACAGGCCGCAAGCATGGCCCAGCAGCACGCCGACCACGCCGTGCGCCAGCGGCAGCACGGTCGCGAACAGCGCGAGCTTCACCCAGCCCTGGCGCAGTTCCGCCAGGCGCGACGCGGCGGTCATGCCCATGTCGAGCATGAACAGCATCAGCACGCCCTTGAACAGGTCGAAATACATCGCGTCGACGGCCTGGATACCGTCCGGGCCGGTGATCGCGCCGATCGCCAGGCCGCCGAGCAGCAGGATCGCGGTCTTGCCGGTGAACACTTCCTGCAGCGTGTGGTGGTTGGATGCGTCGGCCTGCGTGCTGCGGCCCAGGGCCAGGCCGATCAGCAGCGCCGGCACTTCCAGAGCGACCAGCAGCGCGACCAGCACGCCGTCCACCGGTGCGCCGGTGCGTTCGATGAACTGGCTGGCGGCGATGAACGTGACCGCGGAGACCGAACCGTAATGCGCGGCGAGCGCCGCAGCCTCGCGCCGAGGGTCGCCCAGCAGCCAGCGCGCACCTGCGAAGGCGGTGAAGGTGGTGACCGCGCCGGCGGCGAGCGTCATCGACAGCAGCAGCGCGAGGGACGCAGGATCCTGTCCGCGCAGCGCGACGCCGCCCTTCAGGCCGATCGCCAGCAGCAGGAAGATCGACAGGTAGGCCTGGATCTGGTTCGGGATGACCAGGTCGCTGCGCACGGCGCGGGCGAACAGGCCCAGGCCGAAGGCCAGCACGACCGGCGAAGCGAGGTTGTCGAGCAGCAGCGACATGTCAGCCTGCCGCCGGCGCTCTGGCGATGCACTTCAGTTCGATGGCGATCGGCGTCGGCAGTGCGGTGATGCCGAGCGTGGTGCGGCAGGGCGCGGTCGCCACGTCGGGGAAGTGTTCGGCCCAGATCGCGTTGTAGACGGGGAAGTCGCGCGCCATGTCGGTGAGGAAGACGGTGACATCGACGAGGTCCTCCCAGTGTGCGCCGCTGGCGTCGAGCACCGCGCGCACATTGGCGAACACCGCGTGGGTCTGTGCAGCGATGTCGTAGGCGATCAGGCGGCCTTCGGCATCGTGCACGTTGCCCGGGATGCCGTTGCTGGCGGGATCGCGCGGACCGATGCCGGACAGGAACAGCAGGTCGCCGACGCGGCGCGCGTGCGGATAGCGGCCGACCGCTTTCGGTGCGGCGTTGGCGTGGATGACGTCATCGTTCATGGTTGTCCTCCCGGGAGGGTCACGGCTCCTTGCCCTGTTCCGCCAGTGTCGAGATCGCGACGGGATACTGTTCGGCCAGCGCCTGCGGCGAATCGATGTTCAGGCCGAGCTGGCGCACCAGGCCGTCGTGCAGCCCGTAGATCCAGGCATGCACGCTCAGCGCCTGGCCGCGCGCCCAGGCGTCCTGGACCACGGTGGTCTGGCAGACGTTGATCACCTGCTCGATGACGTTGAGTTCGCACAGTCGGGCATGGCGCATGCTTTCGGTGTCGATCACCTCGATCAGCCGCATGTGCTTCTGCGCGACATCGCCGACGTGGCGCAGCCAGTTGTCGGCCAGGCCCACGCGCGTGCCCATCAGGCCGGCATGCACGCCGCCGCACCCGTAGTGGCCGACGACCAGGATGTGTTCGACCTTCAGCATGTCGACCGCGAACTGGATCGTGCTCAGGCAGTTGAGATCGGTGTGCACGACCAGGTTGGCGACGTTGCGGTGTACGAAGACCTCGCCAGGATCGAGGCCGAGGATCTGGTTCGCCGGCACGCGCGAGTCGGAGCAGCCGATCCACAGGTACTTCGGCGCCTGCTGGCGCGACAGGCGCTTGAAGAAATCCGGGTCCTCGCGACGCACGCGATCGGCCCAGTCCTTGTTGTTCTGCAGCAGGTCTTTCAACGATTGGGTCATGGAGGGATGGGTCACAGTTGGATTCCGATGTTGCGGGGTTCGGTGAAGAAGCGCATGGCTTCGAGGCCGCCTTCGCGGCCGAGGCCGGACTGGCCCATGCCGCCGAACGGCGTGCGCAGGTCGCGCATCAGCCAGGTGTTGATCCAGACCATGCCCACGCGCAGTTGCGCAGCGAAGCGGTGCGCGCGCTGCAACTGCGAGGTCCAGACGGAGGCGGCGAGGCCGTAGTCCGAGGCATTGGCGAGCGCGAGCGCCTCATCGTCGCTCGCGAAGGGCTGCAGGGTGACGACAGGCCCGAAGATTTCCTCGCGGTTGGTGTCGCAGTCCGGGCCGAGGCCTTCGATCACCGTCGGCGCGACGAACCAGCCCGGGCGATCCAGCGCCTGGCCGCCACAGAGCACGCGGCCGCCTTCGGCCTTGGCGCGTTCCAGCGCGCGCACGACCTTGTCGAAATGCGCCTGCGACACCAGCGGCCCCATGCGCGCGTCGCTGTCCATCGGGTCGCCGACGCGCAGCGACAGGGCGCGCTCGACCAGGGCGTCGCGGAATTCGGCGTAGATGGACTGCTCGACCAGGATCCGCGAGCCGCAGAGACAGATCTGGCCGCTGTTCTGGAAGGCCGAGCGCACGATCACGTCCAGATGCGCGCGCCAGTCGCTGTCGGCGAAGACCAGGGTCGGATTCTTGCCGCCGAGTTCCAGCGACACTTTCTTCAGGCGTTCGGCGCAGAGCACGGCGATGCGCCGGCCGACGGCGGTGCTGCCGGTGAACGACACCGCCTTCACCGCCGGGTCGTCGATCAGCGGCTCGCCGATGTCCGGGCCGAGGCCGTGGACGATGTTGAGCACGCCCGGCGGAAAACCGATCTCGCAGGCGACCTGGCCGAGCATCGTCGCGGTGGCCGGCGTCACTTCGGATGGCTTGGCGACCACGGTGTTGCCCGCGGCCAGCGCCGGGGCGATCTTCCAGGTGAACAGATACAGCGGCAGGTTCCACGGCGAGATCGCCGCGACCACGCCCAGCGGCTGGCGCAGGGTGTAGTTCAGTCCCGCCTGGCCGTGGTGGGACTCGCTGGCGAACTGGGTCGCGGCGTGGGCGAAGAAACGCAGGTTCGAGATCGCGCGCGGGATTTCGGCGTCGCGGGCGAGGGCGTAGGGTTTGCCGCCATCGCGGGCCTCGGCATGGGCGAAATCGTCGAGCCGGGCTTCGATGGCATCGGCCAGGCGCTCCAGCCAGCGGGCGCGCTCGGTGTGCGGCAGCGCGGCCCAGGCCGGAAAGGCGGCCTGCGCGGCCGCGATGGCGTCGGCGGCATCCTCGGCATCGCCTGCCGCGACCCGGGCATACACGCGACCGCTGGCCGGATCGAAAACGTCGAGGGTGCGGTCGCTGCGCGACGTGCGGGTGGTACCACCGATCACGTGCAGGAAGGTGTCCATGTCGGCAAGTTTACCGTTGGAGGCCATCGCATGTCCTCCAGCAACGGACATGCCCGTTGATTGCAGGGCGCTTCACGTGCGCAGGCCACGATGCGCCGGCGCACGGTGCGCGGAACATCGCCGTGTTCGCCGTGGCGATGCCACCTTCCCAAGACAGGAGTCAATTCCGTGACCTTCCATCGTTCACTCCCCCTCGTCATGCTGCTCGCGTTTGCGCCTTTCGCTGCCAACGCACATGGCGACAGTTGTCCCAAGCCTTTCCAGGCGACGGGCAACATCGCGCTGCCCGTCGGTTACAGCGGCGTGACCGCGCAATTCACGGTGCCTGCGGGCTATCGCCTGCAGATCGAGCAGATCAGCGCCGGCCTGCGCCTGCCGTCGTCCAGCGACAGCGCGGATTTCCAGGTCGGCACCACGGTCGGCGGCGTCTTCGCATGGCACGACCTCCAGGTCGGGCGTGGCTACAGCGATCTCGACCGGAAAGCCTTCGGTCCCGTCACGTTGTATGCCGACAAGTCGACCGACGTGCGCATCAGCATCGCGCGCATCACCACCTCGTATCCGGCCGCGAATGCCCGCTGGACGGTGACCGGCTGTCTTTACGCGGCCTGATCGCCATCACGCCCGTCCGCGCTGGCAATGCGGACACAGGTAGAGCCGGCGCGAGCCGGCCTCCCTGCGCACGATGGACTTGCCGCAGGCCGGGCAGGGCAGTCCCTCGCGATCGAAGACCAGGAAACGGAACCCGTCGGGCGTGTCGGTGAGGTAGTCGCCGCGCATCCCGGACGCAGGTTCGATGCCGCGCGTGGCGTAGCTGCGGCGCGGGATGTCGAGCAGGGCCTTCGCAAGGCTGCGGATCTGGGTTGCGGTCAGGTCCGCAGGCCGCAGGGCCGGCGCCAGCCGGGCGGCGAACAACACCTCCGAGCGCAGGTAGTTCCCCATGCCGGCGAGGAAACCCTGGTCGAGCAGCAGCGCGGACAGCGCGCGGCCCCGGAAGCGCGGGTCGCGCAGGCGCGCGGCGACGGTCGCGGCATCGAGGGCAGGATCGAGCACGTCCGGCCCGAGTTTCGCGAGGAAGGGATGCTGGTGCACCTCGTCGCTGCGCCACATCGAGACATCGGATGCGGAGTAGAGCAGGATCGCGCGGTCTGCGGTTTCCAGCGCGACGCGCAGGCTGCGCGTGGTGTCCGGCCGCTCGCCGGCAGCGACCACCTGCCACACGCCGTAGAGTTGGTTGTGGCTGTAGAGCGTCCAGCCATGATCGAAGCGCGTGAGCAGGGCCTTGCCGTGCGGGGTGATGGCTTCGATGGTGCGCCCGGCCAGATCCTTCGCGTGCCTCTGCAGCGGCGGTGTCCAGAACCAGGCACGGGTCAGCGGCTTGCCGACGACAGCGACGGCGAGGGCATCGGCAGCGCGGCGGATTTCGGGACCTTCGGGCATCGTGCGGGCTCGTCGTTCTGGAGATCGCTGCTACGTCCGCGATCGATGTCCGGATGCGGCCTCAGCCCGGCGTCGGCGGAATGTGCTGCGGCTCGTGGTACTCGAAGCCGATGTGCCGCTCGGTGATGCGCGCGATGCAGGCCGACACGCGCACCGCCGGGCCCGTCCCCTCGAAGAAGAACAGCTGCGCCACGTTCCCCGGATTCAGCAGGCAGCCCGCCGGTCGATAGATGCCGCAACCGCCGACGGACAGATCCAGCACGTCGGCCACCCAGGCCATGTCGCTGTACTGGACCAACACCTTCATCGGGTAGGGCACGCGCGCGCTTTCGCGGCGATCCTTCGTCAGCACCTGTTCCATGGGCCATTCCGGGAGACGGGGGAGCGGGATACGTTGCCGCAGGTGGCGCGTCGAGCGCAACCCGGATCCGCAGGCGCGCTCAGATCGACTGCATCCGCCCGCCGTCGACCGCCAGGCTGACGCCATTGATGTAGCCGGCCGCGGGTGAGCACAGGAAGGCGATGGCGGCGGCGATCTCCTCCGGCTGCGCGAAGCGGCCGGCGGGGACGGTCTGGCGCATGCCGGCGGCGACGTCGTCCTCGCTTTTGCCGGAGGCGGCGGCGCGGTCGTGCAGGATCTGGTCGAGGCGGCCGGTGCGGGTGTAGCCGGGCAGCACGTTGTTGACAGTGATGCCGTCGCCGCCGAGCTCGCGCGAGAGCGTCTTCGCCCAGCTCGCCACCGCGCCGCGGATGGTGTTGGACACGCCGAGGTTCGGGATCGGTTCGTAGACCGAGGTCGAGATCACGTTGACGATGCGGCCCCAGCCGGTGGTGCGCATGCCCGGCAGCACGGCCTGCGCCAGCGCGTGATTGGCGAGCAGGTGCTTGCGGAAGGTGTCGACGAACGCGTCCTCGGCGGCGGCATGCGCGGAGCCGCCAGCCGGGCCGGCGGTGTTGTTCACGAGGATGTGCACCGGACGTTCGGCGGCCAGGGCCTGCACGGCCGCGCGCAGGCCGTCGGTGTCGCCGGCGTCGGCGCTCACGAAGCCGTGGCGCTGCGCGCCGCTGCGCGGCAGGACATCGACCACGACCTGCAGCTTGTCGGCGCTGCGCGACAGCACGGTCACGTCTGCGCCGAGCAGTGCCAGTTCGTGCGCCGTCGCGCGGCCGATGCCTTCGGAGGCGCCGCAGACCAGCGCGTGCTTGCCGGTGAGGTTCAGGTCCATGGTCGTCTCCGTCAGTCGCTAGCGCCCGGCTCGCGGGCGCGCATGAGATGGGCGATCGCCTGCGCATCGCGGTCGTCGCGCGCGGCCATGGCGTCGATGACCGCGCGCCGGTTGGCGGGCGGATGGTTCTGGCTGAGCTTGAATTTCAGGTCGATGCGGATCGGCCTGAAGCGGAAGCCGACGATGCCGCGCAACTGGCTGCGCTGGTCGGCGCGTTCGGGCTCGAAGCGCCAGTCGTTGCCCACCGTGGGCTCGAAATGCCGGCTCAGCCGGTCGACCAGATCGGCCAGCGCCGCGTCGTCCTCGAAGGTCTCGATGCTGCCGTGCAGGTGCGCGACCGCGTAATTCCAGGTCGGCACGCGCGCGGCGTCGATCTTGTCCGGATACCAGCCGGGCGAGACGTAGGCATGCGGCCCGTGGACGATCATCAGCATGTGCCCGGTGTGCGACACCTGCGGGTTCGGGCGCGCCCAGTGGCCTTCGATCAGCACGTCGTCGCCGTCGCGGCGGTACAGCACGGGCAGGTGGCTGACGAAAGGCGCGCCATCATCGCCGGTGCTGACGAGGGTGATGAAGGGATGCGCATCGATCAGCGCATCCAGTGCGGCGAGGTCGGTTTCGATGAAGGCGCGTGGCTGGTACATGGTCGATTCCCTTCGGTGTCCGTGCTGGCCAGTCCGCGGATCGGGCCGACGTGTCGCTCAGGCCCGCGCGCCCAGCGTCAGGACCATCCGTGCGCGCAGCGATGCGTCGTCGTCGGCCTGCGGCGGCGCGACTTCGCCGAGCGAGAAGCCGCGCTCCAGCGCGTCGTCCTCGTCCAGTCCGTCCCAGGACACGAATTCCGCATCCATCAGCGCGGCGCGGGCGCTGTCCTCGCTGTCGTAGGCAAGCGTGTTGCCGTCGCTGTCGAAGACCTCGGCGGTGCCGGCCTCCAGCACGCGCAGGCGCGCCCAGACGATGGTCCGGCCAAGGCTGGCCAGCCACCATTCGGTGCGGCTGTCGTCGGAAAGAATCATGTCGCTGGAACCCGTCATGCGTAGGCCTCCGCCCAGAGCCAGAGGATGCCTGCCGAGAACAGGCCCAGCAGGATCACGCTCAGGGCCACGCGGGCCGGTGTCGCCAGGCCGCTGAGGTTGCGGTCGATGGTACCGACGCCGTTGGGATCGGGCGCCTCGCGGTAACGGCCGCGCAGCAGCCACCACAGCGCCGATGGGCTGGCGAACGCGAAATCGCCGAGTTGGGCGTGCAATTCCGGATGACGGTCGCGCAGGTGCACCAGCGTCAGCGGCCAGAAGATCACCAGCGCGCAGAAGCCGGCGATGGCCAGCGCGAGGGAGACGAGGGCGTAGAAGAGGATCATGCTGCAGTCGATTCCGGGTCGTGGCGGTATTCGCCGATCACGTCGATCAGACCGACGATCTCGTCGTTCAGCGATTCGAGTGCTTCCGCCGGCACCCACCATTCGGTGTGGTGCGCACCGCCGACCTTCTGGACTTCGTAACGGTCGACGAACGCCTTGCGCACGCGGAAGCGGGTGACGTAGCCGACGCCGCTGTCCTTGATGTTCCAGCGCGTTGCGATCTCGAACGCATAGCGTTCATTGGTCACCGGATAGAAGATCGGCTGTTCGGGCAGGCGCGGCGGCCAGCGGCGGAAGCCACTGGCTTCGACCAGCGCGAGTTCGTTCGGCCCCGTCGGCCGATACATCACCACGCAGTCACCATCGATCTCGACGGCGCCGGAAAAGTCGGTCATCACAGGGGATCCGTCAGAATTCCGCCGAGCCCGGCGCGCGCGGGAAGGGAATGGCGTCGCGGATGTTGCCCAGGCCGCAGACGTAGACCACCAGGCGCTCGAAGCCCAGGCCGAAGCCGGCGTGCGGCACCGTGCCGTAGCGGCGGAAGTCGCGATACCACTGGTAATGCGCCGGGTCGAGGCCGAACTGCGCGATGCGCGCGTCGAGCACGTCGAGGCGCTCCTCGCGCTGCGAGCCGCCGATGATCTCGCCGATGCCCGGGGCCAGCACGTCCATCGCGGCGACGGTCTTGCCGTCGTCGTTCAGGCGCATGTAGAAGGCCTTGAAGTGCTCCGGGTAGTTCATCACCACGACCGGGCGACCCACGTGCACTTCGGTCAGCCAGCGTTCGTGCTCGGTCTGCAGGTCCAGGCCCCATTCGACCGGGAAGTCGAACTTGTGCTTGCTGTCCTGCAGCAGGCGTACCGCTTCGGTGTAGTCGATGCGCTCGAACGGGGCGTTGATGAAGTGCTCCAGGCGCGTGATCGCGTCCTTCTGCACGCGCTCGGCGATGAAGGCCATGTCGTCGGCGCGCTCGGTCAGCACCGCACGGAACAGGTACTTCAGGAACCGCTCGGCCAGGGCGGCGTCGTCGTTCAGGTCCGCGAAGGCGATCTCCGGCTCGATCATCCAGAACTCGGCCAGGTGGCGGCTGGTGTTGCTGTTCTCGGCGCGGAAGGTCGGGCCGAAGGTGTAGACCTTGCTCAGCGCCAGGCAGTAGCCCTCGACGTTGAGCTGGCCGGACACGGTCAGGAAGGTCTCCTTGCCGAAGAAATCCTTCGAATAGTCGACGCTGCCGTCGGCGTTGCGCGGCAGGTTCATCATGTCAAGGGTGGAAATGCGGAACATCTGGCCCGCGCCTTCGGCGTCGGAGGTCGAGATGATCGGCGTGTTGACCCAGTAGAAGCCATCCTCGTGGAAGAAGCGGTGGATGGCCTGGGCCAGGCAGTGGCGGATGCGGGTGACCGCGCCGAACAGGTTGGTGCGCGGGCGCAGGTGCGCGACTTCGCGCAGGAACTCCATCGTGTGCTGCTTGGGCTGGATGGGGTAGGTCTCCGGATCGTCGACCCAGCCGACCACTTCGACGGCGGTCGCCTGGATCTCGAAGCTCTGGCCCTTGCCCTGCGAGGGCACCAGGGTGCCGGTGGCGATCACCGCGCAGCCTGCGGACAGGCGCTTGACCTCGGTCTCGAAGTTCGGGAGCGCGTCGGTGGCGACCACCTGGATCGGCGCGAAGCAGGAGCCGTCGCTGACCTGGACGAAGCTCAGTGCCGTGGAGTCGCGGCGGGTGCGGACCCAGCCCTTGACCGTGATCTCGCCGCCGGCGCCTTCACCGGCCAGTCCCTGCTTCACGCTCTTCACGCTTTGGATTCCCATGCCTTGAATTCCCGCGCCAACGCGCCGATATCTGTCGAGCCCCCAAGTTTACTCGACGAGTCCGGTTAGAATCTCGCCCATGACCATCTCCCTCGCTCCTGCCGCCCTCGAACGTGTCCAGGGCTTCCTCGCCGGTACGCCCGGCGCCCTCGGCCTGCGGTTCGGCGTCAAGCGCACCGGCTGCTCCGGCTGGAGTTACGTGGTCGACCTGGCCCGCGACGAGCGCCCGGGCGACGTGGTCAGCGAATACGCTGGCGTGAGGATCTTCGTCGACGCGGACAGCCTGCCGATGGTCGACGGCACCGAGATCGACTTCCACAAGCATGGGCTGAACGAACAGTTCCTGTTCCGCAACCCGAACGTCGCCGGGGAATGCGGCTGCGGCTCCAGCTTCACCACGGACGCCGACAAGGCGGCCTGACGCCGGGATTGCCGTTTCAGGCCGCGACTTCCACCCGGTCGCGGCCATTGCGTTTCGCCGCATACAGCGCCTCGTCCGCACGGTTCAGCAACTCGGCACGAGTGAGCTGCGCGCGCCCGTGGGCGAGGCCGATGCTGATCGACACCGGCAGGGCCATCGACGCGAACCGCACCGCCTGGCACAGGTGCAGACAGGCCAGTTCGGCCTGGGCCGGATCGGCCTCGGGCAGCAGCCAGACGAATTCCTCGCCACCGTAGCGGGCGATCGTGCCCCGCCCGCCGGCGGCCGAGCGCAACTGCTCGGCGACTTCGACCAGCACCTGGTCCCCGACCGCGTGGCCATGGGTGTCGTTGACGATCTTGAAATGGTCGATGTCGAGCAGGGCCACGCTGCAGTGGCGGCCGCGCGAGAGCGCTTCGTCGAGCGCGGCGGCGAACGCGCGGCGGTTCGGCAGTCCGGTGAGCAGGTCGGTGCGGGTCTGTTCGACCAGATCGGCGTTCAGCGATTCCAGATGTTCCTGGTAGTCGTGCAACTGGGTTTCGTACCAGTGACGATCCTCCAGCTGCAGGCTAAGCGTGCGGCTGACGCGCTGGAGTTCCAGCAGTTTCGCGGCCTGGCGCGACAGCGCGTTGAGCGCTTCGACCTGGTGAGGATTCAGTTCGCGGGGCTGGCGATCAAGCACGCAGAGCGTGCCGAGTGCGTGCCCCTGAGCGTCGACCAGCGGCGCACCAGCGTAGAAGCGGATGTTGGGATTGCCCTGCACCAGCGGATTGTCGTGGAAGCGGCTGTCCTCGAGCGCATCGGGCACCACCATCACATCGTCCGGCGAGAGGATCGCGTGCGCGCAGAACGCGGAATCGCGCGACGACTCGCTGTTCTCGATGCCCAGCCGGGCCTTGAACCACTGCCGATCCTGGTCGATCAGGCTGACGCTCGCCATCGGCACGCCGCAGATCGCCGAGGCGATGCGGACAAGATCGTCGAATGCCTCTTCCGGAGCCGTGTCCAGGATCGCGTAACTGCGAAGCGCGGCCAGTCGCGCGTCTTCGTTCTCGGGCTTTGCGGGCTTGATCATTGCGGGTCGGCGCTGAGGGAGTCGTGACTGGCGGCAGGGTGGCGCGACCGTCGGGCGAACTATACTCGGCCCTCCCGGGGAGGAGATCGCCATGTTCCGTGCCACGATCGTCGCTGTTGCCCTCTGTTACGCCACGCTTCATGCCATGCCTGCGGCCGCGCAGGCTCCCGACGAGGGCAAGCGCCTGCAAGCCTTCTTCGCCGAGGAATGGGAGCGCGGCCTGCGCGAAGGTCCGGAAGGCGCCTCGCTGCAGGGCGACCGGCGATTCGACGATCGCTGGTCCGACTTCAGCCTGCAGGCCATCGAGGCCAGTGCGCGCGCGGACCGCGAGGCGCTGGCGCGGATCAAGGGCTTCGATCGCGCGAAGCTGAACCCCGCCGACCAGCTCAACTACGACACCTTCCTCTGGCTGCAGCAGAATCGCGTCGAACGCCAGCGCTTCCGCGAATACCTGCAGCCGATCGGCCACCAGGGCGGCATCCAGACCGCGGACGGCCTTGCCGAAGGCCTGCCGTTCGCGACGACGCGCGACTACCGCAACTGGCTGGCGCGCATGCGCGCGCTGCCGGTCGCGATCGACCAGGTCATCGTCCTGATGAAGGAAGGCGTGAAGGCGGGCAAGCTGCCGCCGAAGGTGCTGATGCAGCGCGTGCCGGCGCAGATCGCCGCGCAGGTGGTCGACGACCCGGCGAAGAGTCCGTTCTACCGGCCGTTCCTGAAGTTCCCGGCGGGCGTGCCCGAGGCCGACCGCGCCGCGCTGCAGGCCGAGGCGCGCGAGGTCATCGCGCAGCGCATCGTGCCGGCCTACCGCACGCTGCAGACGTATTTCGATGCCCAATACCTGCCGAAGACCCGCGCCGGCATCGCGGTGAGCGACCTGCCGGACGGCCGCGCGTACTACGACTTCCTCGCCGCCGACTACACCACGACCCGCCTCACCGCCGACCAGATCCACGACATCGGCTTGAAGGAAGTGGCGCGCATCCGTGCCGAGATGGAGAAGATCCGCGTCGAGGTCGGCTTCCAGGGCGATCTGGCGGCGTTCTTCGATCACCTGCGCACCGACCCGAAATATTTCCACAAGACGCCGGAAGAACTGCTCACGGCTTACCGGGCGATCTCCAAGCGGATCGATCCGGAACTGGTCAAGGTGTTCCGCACCATTCCGCGCCAGCCCTACGGCGTGCGCCCGATCCCGGACAACATCGCGCCTGACACCACCACGGCCTACTACCAGCAGGGTGCCAGCGACGGCAGTCGCGCCGGCTACTACTATGTCAACCTGTACAAGCCCGAGTCGCGGCCGACCTGGGAAATGATGCCGCTGTCGCTGCACGAAGCCGTGCCCGGCCACCATTTCCAGTTCGCGCGCGGACTGGAACTGCCGGATGCGCCGATGTTCCGCCGCACGGCCTACTTCGTCGCGTATGGCGAAGGCTGGGGCTTGTACGCCGAGCAGCTCGGCTACGACATGGGCTTGTACGACGATCCGTACGACCGCATGGGCCAACTCGCCTACGAGATGTGGCGTGCGGTGCGCCTGGTCGTCGACACCGGCATGCACGCCAAGGGCTGGAGCCGCGAACGCGCCATCGCGTATTTCAAGGACAATGCGCCGAAGGCCGAACTCGACATCGTCAACGAGATCGACCGCTACATCGGCACACCCGGTCAGGCGCTGGCCTACAAGATCGGCCAGATCCGGATTTCCGGACTTCGCGCACGCGCGAAAGCGGCACTCGGCGACAAGTTCGATGTCCGCGACTTCAACGATGCCGTGCTGGAAACCGGCTCGGTGCCGCTGGAAACGCTGGAGAAGCATATCGACGCGTGGATCGCCGCGCGTCGTTGATCCGATGCCGGCGTAGAGCGGAGCTTGCTCCGCTCATGTGCTGCCTTGATGGACGAGCGGAGCAAGCTCCGATCTGCAAGCACCGCGTCATTTCACCGGTGCGAGCACCAGATCCTGGAAGTCGAAGCTGAAATCGGTATTCGGCGAAATCGCTTCCATCCGCGCTTCGCGGACCTTGCCGTCCGGCGTGAGCGAGAAGGTGACGAAGGCATCCGCGTTCAGCCAGCGCTCGTCCCAGCGGACGATGAAGGTGTCGTGGTGCCAGTGCTGCAGCGTGCCGATCAGCGATTTCGTGCGCGAGAAGCGCATGCGCAGCGCGCCGTTCTCCTGCGCGACCACCACGTCGCCGTACCACGGGTCGCGGTAGGTCGCGGCATAGCCGGCGAGGGGCAGGGCAGGCTTCGAACCCTTCGCCCGTGCGGCCTGGTGCTTCGCCCAGGTCTCGTCGCCCTTGGCGCGCGACTTCGCCAGCGCGGCGCCGTAGGCGGCGTTCCAGTCGGTCTTCGGCGCATCGAGGAAGGCGTCGAGCACGCGCAGGGTGATTGCATTGAAGGCGCCGCCAAGCTCCGCGCTGGTCATCACCATCACGCCCAGTTTGCGGTCCGGGATCAGGGTCAGGCGCGAGACCTGCCCCGGCCAGCCGCCGGTATGCCAGACCAGCTTCTGCCCGCGGTAGTCCGACAGCATCCAGCCCTGTCCGTAGCCGACGAAGTTGGGCTTGGCCGGCAGCAGTTCCGGCACAGATGGCTGGCCCACCGGGATCGGCGTGATCATCGACCACATTTCCTGCTGGGTCTTTTCGGAGAACAGCCGCTGCTGCTTGCCGTCGGCATCGCGATACGCGCCGCCGTCCAGTTGCAGGCGCATCCACGTGCCCATGTCGTGCGCGCTGGCATACAGGCCGCCGGCCCCGGAGACGTTGTTCCAGCTCAACCTGGGCGCGGGTTCCAGCCGCTTGCCGTCGGCCAGCGCGTAACCGGTGGCGACGTTGTCGCCCGGCTGCAGCGCGTCGCTGTTGAAGCGTGTTTCCCGCATGTCGAGCGGCTGCAGGATGCGCGTGCGCAGGAAGGCCTCGAAGGATTGCCCGCTGGCCTTCTCGACCACCAGCTGGGCCACCCCGTACAGGATGTTGTCGTAGGCATAGCGGTCACGGAACGAACCCGCCAGCGGCACGTGGCGCAGCCGGCGCGCGACCTCCTCGGTGCTGTAGTCGGTGCCCGGCCAGTATAGCAGGTCGCCCGCGCCCAGGCCCAGGCCGCTGCGGTGCGCCAGCAGGTCGCGGATGCGCATCTCGCGTGTCACGTAGGGGTCGGCCATCTGGAACCAGGGCAGGAGGTCGACCACCCGGTCGTCCATCTTCAGCTTGCCTTCCTCGGCCAGCATGTTAAGCGCGACACCGGTGAAGGCCTTGGTGTTCGAGGCGATGGCGAACATCGTGCTGCCGTCCACCGGTGCGCCGCCCAGTTCCCGCACGCCGTAGCCCCGCTCGAACACCACCGCGCCGTCCTTGACCACCACGACCGCCACGCCCGGCACGTCGAAGGTCTTGCGGACGGTCTCGACGTAGGCGTCGAAGTCGGCCAGCTGCGCCGGCAGGGCTGGCGTGGCGGCCTCGGTCGGCGGGGGCGGGGTGGTCGCGCGGGCGGGTGCGGTGGCCCCCAGGGCCAGGGCGAGCACGACGGCGCAGGCGAGGCCGGTGCGGGAGGGCTGGGACATGGCGAGCGGTCCAGGAGACGAAAGGGCGTCACTATCCCCGAAACAACCGCAGGCCGAAACCGGCCCGGCGTGCATCCGCCGGAGGGCAGGGGCCCCCGCATTTGCGCCCAAGTGATTGAACCTGCCATACTTTCCGGCTCCCGTCGGGATCCATGTCCCGGCAGGAGACCTTGCTCCACCGCCGCCAGCCCGGCGCCGGGGGGCTTTCGCAGGCAATCCCGCCTGTCGATATCCACAAGGACACTGCAATGCGTCATTACGAAATCGTCTTCATGGTCCATCCGGACCAGAGCGAGCAGGTGCCGGCGATGGTCGAGCGCTACAAGTCGCTCGTCGAGAACGGCAGCGGCAAGATCCACCGCCTCGAAGACTGGGGCCGCCGCCAGCTCGCCTACCCGATCCAGAATCTGGTCAAGGCCCACTACATCATGATGAACATCGAGACCAGCCTCGATGTCCTCAATGAACTGGTCGACACCTTCCGCTTCAACGACGCCGTGCTCCGTCACCTCGTCATCAAGCGCGACGGCCCGGACACCGAGCAGTCCCTGATCATGAAGAACAAGGACGACAAGGACAAGGCCGAGAAGGGCGAGCGCCGCCGTCGCGACGACGATGCTGCCCCCGATACCGCTGACGGCGAAGACGCCGCCGAATCCGCCGAAGCCTGAGGAGCACACCCATGTCCAAGTTCTTCCGTCGCCGCAAGTTCTGCAAGTTCACGGCCGAAGGTGTGAAGGAGATCGATTACAAGGATCTCAACACCCTGCGCCAGAACCTCACCGAGAACGGCAAGATCGTGCCGAGCCGCATCACCGGCACCAAGTCCAAGTACCAGCGCCAGCTCGCCACCGCCGTCAAGCGCGCGCGCTTCCTGGCCCTGATCCCGTACACGGACAACCACAACGTCTGATCGCTTCGCCAGCTCGGCAGGGCGTTGTCGCCAGCCAGTCGCGCAAATCCTCATTGGCCTTGAGCCGACTCCGGTTTGCGCGACTGTCCGCTTGTTGAATATGGATGGGCTTGCCCTGCCTTCGCTGGTTGTGCGATCGAAGCTTCATCCTGCTTTTCCCGTCCATTCGGACAGCCACCAGTTGCGAGCGCCAATCCAGTGCGCCCGCTAACGAATACGGAGCCATCATGCAACTCATCCTTCTGCAGAAAGTCATCAACCTCGGCAACCTCGGCGACAAGGTCAACGTGAAGCCGGGTTATGGCCGCAACTACCTCGTGCCGCAGGGCAAGGCCGTGCCGGCCACCGCCGCCAACGTGGCCGCGTTCGAAGCCAAGCGCGCCGAGTACGAAGCCAAGGCCAAGGCCCAGGCCGATGACGCCGAAAGCCGCCGCTCCGCGCTGGACGGCGTGGTCGTCACGATCCAGGCCAATGCCTCGACCGAAGGCAAGCTCTACGGTTCGGTCGGCCCGCGCGACATCGCCGAAGCGCTGACCGCCGCCGGCCACAAGGTCGGCAAGTCCGAAGTCGTCATGGGTTCGGGCCCGCTGCGCAACATCGGCGAACACGAAGTCCTCGTGCACCTGCACGCCGACATCGAAGTGCCGGTCAAGGTCGTCATCGAGCCGGAAGCGGCCTGATCCACGTCCGCACAGTGTCACCGGGACGGGCGCCGCAAGGCGCCCGTTTCGTTTTGAACTACGGATCGCAGGCCCTGAGATGGAGTCGCGTGATCCTGTGAGACAGTCCACAGGTTTTCCATAGGTTTGTCTGCAACCAGTTCATGCAGGTAAGCCATACGATGTCTGGGCAGTGCCGTCACGCTCAGGCGGTGTCTTTCAAACGGAGACGTACTCCACGATGGCCTTCCGTCCCAACGCCTACGGCGACAACCGTCGCCGCGACACCTTCAGCGACAGCCGGGTCGAGCAGTTGCGGATCCCGCCGCAGTCGATCGAGGCCGAACAGGCTGTGATCGGTGGCCTCATGCTGGCGCCGGACGCCTTCGACCGCGTCGCCGATCGCCTGAACGAGGAAGACTTCTATCGTCGCGACCACCAGCTGATCTATCGCGCGATCCGCGAGCTTGCCGAAAAGAGCAAGCCCTACGACGCGGTGACGCTGGGCGAGTGGTTCGAATCGAACGGGTTCTCGGAACTGGTCGCCGGTGGCGCATACCTGATCGAACTGGCCAGCACCACGCCCTCGGCGGCGAACATTGCCGCGTATGCCGAGATCGTTCGCGACAAGTCGATCCTGCGCCAGCTGATCGACACCGGTACCGGCATCGTCAACAACGCGTTCCAGCCCGAAGGCCGCGACAGCGACGAAATCCTGGCCGAGGCCGAGAAGGAAGTCTTCGCGATCTCCGAGGCGCGTTCGCAGGGCCGGACCGACTTCGTCGCGATCAACAAGGCGATGGCCGAAGCGTTCGACGTGCTGCAGACGCGCTACCAGAACGGTGGCGGCGTCACCGGCCTGCCGACCGGCTACACCGAATTCGACGAAATGACCGCCGGCCTGCAGCCGACCGACCTGATCATCCTCGCCGCGCGTCCGGCGATGGGCAAGACCACCTTCGCACTGAACATCGCGGAGCACGCGGCGATCAAGACCAAGAAGCCGGTCGCGGTGTTCTCGATGGAAATGTCGGCGTCGCAGCTCGCACTGCGCCTGATTTCCGCGAACGGTCGCGTCAACGCCACGCGCCTGCGTACCGGCCAGCTGGAAGACGAGGACTGGAGCCGCGTGAGCAGCGCGATCCGGATGATCAAGGAAACCAAGATCTTCATCGACGACACGCCCGGCCTGTCGCCCGAAGGCCTGCGCGCGAAGTCGCGTCGCCTCAAGCGCGAGCACGGCCTCGGCCTGATCGTGATCGACTACCTGCAGCTGATGCAGGTGCCCGGCAACAGCGAGAACCGCGCGACGGAAATCTCCGAGATCTCGCGCTCGCTCAAGGGCCTGGCGAAGGAACTGGGCGTGCCGGTGATCGCGCTGTCCCAGCTCAATCGCTCGCTGGAAACCCGCGCAGACAAACGCCCGGTGATGGCCGACCTTCGCGAATCCGGCGCCATCGAGCAGGACGCGGACATGATCGTCTTCATTTACCGCGACGACTACTACAATAAGGAAAATTCGCCGGACAAGGGCCTGGCCGAGATCATCATCGGCAAGCAGCGTTCGGGTCCTACGGGTTCGTTCAAGCTGAAGTTCTTCGGCGAGTACACGCGCTTCGACAACCTCGCGTTCGATGCGATGGGAAGCTTCGAGTAAGCAAAGCGATGCCGCTTGCTCGCAGTCGCAAGCCCTGAGAGACCACTCCTCGACAATCCAATCCGGGACGCAGCGCGCAGACGCGCGCCATGCCGGGCCCGGGGACTTTTCAAGGAGCAACTATGGATATCTGCAGGATTCCGCGGCGCGTCGTGCGTGCCGCGGCAGGGACGCTTGCGCTCGCGGCGCTCGTAACTCCGCTTTCGGTCTTCGCCGAAGGCACGCTGATCGCCGCGCCGCAGCGCGTCGACATGGTCCACGACGATGCGCGTGGGCTCGTCTACATCACCCAGGGCGGCGAAGTGCTGCGCTATCACATCGGGAGCGGGACGTTCCTGTCGCCGATCGTGCTCGGCGGCAGCCTGCGCGGGATCGACATCTCGAAGGACAACACCCGCCTGGCGGTCGCCGACGATGCGTCGGACAGCGCGAACGGCTGGGTCCACCTCGTTGCGCTCGGCGATCTCTCGCTGCAGAAGCCGACGTTCGCCAAATCGAGCACCTACGAGAGCGGGACCTTCTCGGTCAGCTTCGCCAACGACGGCAAGGTCTACGCGACCACCGATTTCGAGGGCTCGGGCTCGACGCATGTGCGTCGGCTGGATCCGGCGACCGGTGCATGGACCACGCTGGCATCGGTGCGGCAGGCCACGATGTTGTCGGCCAGTGGCGACGGCGATACCCTGGCGTTCGCCGAATCGAACAGTTCGGATGGTCCGTGGGGCCTGATCGACATCCCGACCGGCGGCATCGTGCGCAGGCAGGGCTACACCAACGGCACCTCGCGATTCAATTTCGAGATCGCCACCGATCGCCTGGGCAGCCAGTTCGCGATTCCCACCTATGGCGGCGCCTTCGTGTACGACGAGCTCTACCGCAAGGTCGCGACCATCGGCCAGTCCGCGGGTCCGCTGCCGATCGGCGTGGCCTACCATCCGGTCGAGCGACTGGCGTACTTCCCCTGGACGGGCTCGCGCCAGGTGCGGGTGTACGAGATGAACACGTTCACGCAGGTCGGCGCCCACGATTTCGAGGACAACTTCGGCTGGAACGGCAATGCTGCGTTCCTGCAGGGGCGGACGAAGCTGTCGAAGGACGGCTCGCTGCTGATGGTGTCGGTGAGCGGCGGCGTTCGCATCCTGCGGACGTACGCGGCGCTGGCGGCCGCGCCGGCCAGCGCGTCGACGCCGGCAGGCACGCCGGTGTCGATCGCGCTGCCGGGCAGCATCGGCAACGGTGGCGCGCTGTCGTACGAGATCGCGACCGCGCCCAACGAAGGCAGCGTCACGCTGTCCGGCTCGACCGCGATCTATACGCCGCGGCCGGGCCATTCGGGACCCGATGGCTTCCGCTACCGCGTGCGCTACGGCAACGCCGTGCGGGAGGGGGACGTTGCGGTGACGGTGCTCGCATCGAACCGGCCGCCGACGGCGAAAGACGACACGGCCATCACGCGAGGCCTGACCAGTGTCGCGATCCCGGTTCTGGCCAACGATGCCGATCCGGATGGGGACCCGCTGACGATCAGTGCCGTCGATGCGCCCAGCGTGGGCACCGCGAGGATCGAAGGCGACCGGGTGGTCTACACGCCGTCCAGGAACGGTCTGCGCAGCGTGAGCTTCTTCTACACCGTGAGCGATGGCCGTGGCGGCACCGCGCGCGCGAAGATCACGGTGTACCGCTTCTGATCGAACACGAGGCTTGATCCAGGGCACCGCCGGCATGCCGGCGGTGTCTTCGCGTGGACCGACGACAGCAACCCCGCGATCGATACAATGCAGCATGCCTTCGCGCCGCCCGACGCCCGTGACAGATCCCATGCCGGTCCGGCATCTCGTCCTCGTGCTGGGCGACCAGCTCGACCTGGATTCCGCCGCACTCGCCGACATCGACCCCGCGCGTGACGTCGTGTGGATGGCCGAAGTCGCGCACGAAGCCGACGTGGTGTGGAGCGGCAAGCCGCGCATCGCGCTGTTCCTCGCGGCGATGCGCCATTTTCGGGATGCGCTGCGCGCGCGTGGACTGCGCGTCGAATACCGCGCGCTGGGCACGCATCCTCACGACACCCTCGACACCGCACTCGCTGACGACTTGACGCGGCTGCGGCCGGAACGGGTGATCGCGGTGCAGCCCGGCGAATGGCGGCTCGCGCAGTCGCTGCCGGAGGTCTGCCGCGAGGCCGGGATCCCGTGGTCGGAGCGCCCCGACCTGCATTTCTACGCCACGCCCGCCGAGTTCGCGGAGTGGGCCAGGGGCAAGCGCGAGCTGCGCCTGGAATTCTTCTATCGCTGGCTGCGCAAGCGCGACGACGTGCTGATGGACGACGGCCAGCCGGTGGGCGGTCGCTGGAACTTCGACAGCGAGAATCGCGGCACCTTCGGCAAGGCCGGCCCTGGGCTGCTGCCGGCACCACAGGCGTTCCCGCCGGATGCGCTGACCCGCGAGGTGATCAACCTGGTCGACGCGCGTTTCGCCGAGCGCCCCGGCACGCTCGACGCCTTCGACTGGCCGGTCACCGCCGCGCAGGCGGAGGCCGCGCTGGCGGATTTCGTCCGGCACCGCTTGCCGCTGTTCGGCCGCTACCAGGATGCGATCTGGGCGGGCGAGCCCTGGCTGTATCACTCGCGGCTGTCGGCGGCGATGAACCTCAAGCTGCTGTCGCCGCGTCGCGTGGTCGATGCGGCGATCGCGGCCTGGCGCGAGGGACATGCGCCGATCGAAGCCGTGGAAGGCTTCGTCCGCCAGATCCTGGGCTGGCGTGAGTACGTGCGCGGCGTCTACTGGCTGCGCATGCCCGGCTTCCTGGACGACAACGCGCTGCAGGCCGACCAGCCGCTGCCCGCGCTGTTCTGGACCGGCGAGACGCGGATGGCCTGCATGCGCGATGCGCTGCGGCAGACGCTCGACCTGGGCTACGCGCACCACATCCAGCGGCTGATGGTGACCGGGCTGTTCGCGATGCTGGTCGGCGTGCGTCCGCAGGAGATCCACGCCTGGTACCTCGCGGTCTATGTCGACGCCGTGGAATGGGTGGAGCTGCCGAACGTGCTGGGCATGAGCCAGTACGCCGACGGCGGGAAGATGGTGTCGAAGCCGTATGCGGCCTCCGGCAAGTACATCCAGCGCATGTCGAACCACTGCGCCGGTTGCCCGTTCGACCCGGCCGAAGCGCTGGGGCCGAAGGCCTGTCCGTTCACCACGCTGTACTGGGATTTCCTCGCGCGCCATGCGGCGCGCTTCCGCGACCATCCGCGCGCGGGCATGCAGTGGCGCAACCTCGACCGTATTCCGGAAGATCGGCTGCAGGCGATTCGCGCGCGGGCCGCGGCCCTGCGCGAAGCGCTGGCGAAGTCTGCAACCATTCCGGCGGCGGACTCGTAGCCAAGCGCATGAACACACTCCCCTCGACTTGCCTCATCACTGGCGCCTCCGGCGGCGTCGCCACCGCACTCGCGGCCCACCTGCGTTCCGAAGGCTGGCGGCTGGCCCTCGCCGGACGCGACCGCGGACGCCTCCATCCCGAGGGCGACGAAATCGCCATCGAAGCCGACGTCTCCACCGAAGTCGGTGCGCAGGCGGCGCTGAATGCCGCCACCGACGCGTTCGGCGAGCCGCCCGGGGCCGTGGTCAACTGTGCCGGCGCCGTGCTGATCGCGCCGATCGGCCGCACGAGCGAACAGCAATACCGAGACTGCCTCTCGGCCAACCTCGATACCGCCTTCTTCGTCTCGCGCGCCTACGCCACGGCGCTGCAAGCACGCAAGCGCGGCGGCGCGCTCGTGCTCTTCAGTTCGGTCGCGGCGTCCGTCGGCGTCGCAAACCATGCCGCCATCGCTGTCGCCAAGGGCGGCATCGAAGCCCTGGCGCGTTCGCTGGCCGCGGATTTCTCCAGCCTCGGCCTGCGCACGAACGTGATCGCGCCCGGTCTGATGGAGACGCCTGCGACTGCGAAATTCGTATCCAGCGATCTGGCGCGTCGCGCGGTTTCGGCGCAGTATCCCCTCGGGCGGCATGGAGCTGCCGACGATGCCGCGGCGCTCGCGGCCTTCCTGATATCGCCCCGCGCCGCATGGATCAGTGGCCAGGTGATCGCCGTGGATGGCGGTTTCCTCGCGGTGCGCCCCACGGTCAAGGTCAATTGATGCCAAACGCGATCGTCTGGTTCCGCAACGACCTGCGCCTCGCCGACAATCCCGCGTTCCAGGCTGCGCTCGATGCGGGCTTCACGCCCATCCCGGTCTACATCCATGCGCCGGAAGAAGAGGGCGGCTGGGCGCCGGGCGCCGCCGCCGAGGCATGGCGGCATCATTCCCTGGCCGCGCTGGACGCCGCGCTGCAGCGTCGCGGCTCGCGGCTGCGCATCTTCCACGCGCCGAGCCTGCAGACCCTGCAGTCGCTCGCCGCCGCCTGCGACGCGAACACCATTTTCTGGAATCGCCGCTACGAGCCGGCGATCGAGAAACGCGACACCCGGATCAAGTCCACCCTGCGCGACCTGGGCCTGCATGCCGAAAGCTTCAACGGCGCGCTGCTGGTCGAACCCTGGAAGCTGGCGACGAAGCAGGGCGGGCCGTATCGCGTGTTCACGCCGTTCTGGCGCGCGGCCCGCGCCGCGCTACGCCTGCCCGCCCTGTTCGACCCGCCGGCCGTGTTGCCGGCGACCGACGACGGTCCGCGAGGTCTTGCGCTCGACGCGCTGGGCCTGCTGCCGAAGCTCGGCTGGGACGCTGGTTTCTGGGAACACTGGCAGCCGGGCGAGTGCGGCGCGCGGCAAGCGCTGGAGGCCTTCGTCGACGGCGCGCTGCATGCCTATGCGCGCGGCCGCGACCTGCCGGACCAGATCGGCACCTCGCGGCTGTCGCCGCACCTGCATTTCGGCGAAATCGCGCCGTGGCGCATCGCCGCCGTGCTGCTCGCGCTGCGCCAGCCGAAGCTGGAGGGCGAGATCGACGGCTACATCCGCCAACTGTTCTGGCGCGAGTTCGCCCACCACCTGCTGCACCATTTCCCGCACACCCCCGAGCAGAACCTCAATCCGCGCTTCGCGGACTTCGACTGGGCGCGCGTGGACGAGCGCATGCGCGACGCGTGGCGCCATGGGCGCACCGGCGTACCGATCGTCGATGCCGGCATGCGCGAGCTGTGGCATACCGGCTGGATGCACAACCGCGTGCGCATGATCGTCGGCAGTTACCTGTGCAAGCACATGCGCTACCACTGGCGCGAAGGTGCGCGCTGGTTCTGGGACACGCTGGTCGATGCCGACCTGGCGAACAACACGCTGGGCTGGCAATGGATCGCCGGGACCGGGGCCGACGCCGCGCCGTATTTCCGCGTGTTCAACCCGGTCACCCAGGCCGAGAAGTTCGACCCCGACGGCGGTTACATCGCGCGTTGGCTGCCCGAACTGGAGGCCTTGCCGCTGCCGCAACGTTTCGCGCCTTGGACCGACCCGTCGATGCTCGCGCGCCGTGCGCCGGGCTACCCGCGCAAGCCGATTGTCGACCTGGCCGTCGGGCGTGAAGCGGCGCTCGCGGCCTATCGCAAGACCGCTGCAGGCGAGGACTGAGGCGGCCCGCAGGCACCGGGCGCGCCGCGTTGACCTCGTCCGGCGCGCGTGATTCACTCCGGGACACATACTGGGAGGGAATCATGGCCGAGGACACAGCGTCTAAAGGCACCGCATCGAAGCGTCCGCGCCGCGAATCGATGTCGCGCGTCGACACCGCATGGTTGCGGATGGAGCGCCCGACCAATCCGATGATGATCACCGGCGTGCTGATGTTCGACGAGGCGATCACGCTGCAGAAGCTGCGCAAGGTCGTCGAGAAACGCTTCCTCGCCTACACGCGTTTCCGCCAGAAGCCGGTCGAGACCCCGGCCGGGATGGCCTGGCAGGACGACGACGACTTCGACCTCGACTGGCACGTGCGCCTGTCCGCGCTGCCCGGTCGCGGCGACCAGAAATCCCTCGAGCGCTTCGCCGGCACGCTGGCGTCCAGCCCGCTCGACAAGACCAAGCCGCTCTGGCAGTTCCACCTGGTCGAGAAATACCACGGCGGTTCCGCGCTGATCGCGCGCATCCACCACAGCTATGCCGACGGCATCGCGCTGGTGCAGGTGCTGCTGTCGCTCACCGACACCGAGCGCGACCCGGCCAAGGGCGCGGATCTGGGTAAGGCCTGGCTGAAGCAGGACGGCGAGAAGGTCGCGCGCCGCGTCGGCGCGATGGAGCGCTACGCCAAGCTCGGCGCGAAAGCCTTCGGCAAGGGCATGGACATGATGCAGGACCCCACGTTGGCCGGTGTGCTGGCGAGGGAGGGCGGCGAGATCGCGCGCGAACTGGTGCAGGCGCTGGCACTGCCGGACGATCCGCCGTCGCTGCTGCGCGGCAAGCTCGGCGTGAGCAAGCGCGTGGCCTGGGCGCCGCCGCTGGACCTGGAGGAAGTGAAGGCAGTCGGTCGCGCCTGCGGCTGTACCGTCAACGACGTGCTGATGGCCACCGCTGCCGGCGCGCTGCGCGACTACATGCTCGAACGCGGCGAACACGTCGACGGCCTGACCTTGCGCGCCACCGTGCCGGTGAACCTGCGCCCCCTCGAGCACGCGCGCAAGCTCGGCAACCATTTCGGGCTGGTGTTCCTGGAGCTGCCGGTGGGCATCGGCAATCCGATCCGGCGGCTGGAGCATGTCGCCGAGTGCATGAATCAGCTCAAGGGCTCACGGCAGGCCATCGTCGCCTACGGCCTGCTCGCCGCGCTGGGCATGGCCCCGTCGGCCATGCAGGAGCTCGCGCTCGACCTGTTCAGCCGCAAGGCCACCGCCGTCGCGACCAACGTCCCCGGCCCGCAGCAGCCGCTGTACCTCGCCGGTTCGCGCATCCGCGAAATGATGTTCTGGGTGCCGCAGACCGGCTCGATCGGTCTTGGCCTCTCGATCCTCAGCTACAACGGCAAGGTCCACTTCGGCCTGATCGCCGACGCCAAGCTGATCCCCGATCCGCGCGCGGTGATCAACCGCTTCCACGTCGAGTTCGAGAAGCTGCTGTACCTCGCGCTGATGAGCGACTGGGACCAGGAGCTCAACTCGGTCTCGGCGGAAGCGTTGATGAGTTGATCGGGCGAGGTTCGCTCAGCGCGCGCCGGGCGAGGCTCGGTGCGCCAGCAATCCGGCCAGCAATGGCGCCAGCAGGTCTTGTCCGCGCAGGTCGTCGCGCCAGCGCTGCGGGATGCCTTCGAGGCCGAAGCGCATTCCCGCGATACCACCGGCGATGCAGGCCGTGGTGTCGGTGTCGTGGCCGAGCTTGATCGCGCGACGCATGGCGTTCTCGAAATCCTGCGCTTCGCTTGCCCAGCGTGCGGAACGCAGTGCATCGACCACATAGCCCGAACCTTCACCGATGGCGGGCTCGTCCGGCTGGATCGAGAATTCCAGCTCTTCCACAGCATCGGCTTCGTCGGTGATCAGGGCGCGCAACGTCCGCACGGCGTCGTCCCAAGGCGCATCGACATCGTGCATGATCCGTCGCGCCCACAGGCAATACAGCGCGCAGCACAGCTGGCTGCGCAGATGGCCGTGTGTGACCAGCGATTGCCTGCGTGCGTCGCGGACCAGGGAGGCGTCGTGGCCGGTATGCCACAGCACCAATGGCATTACCCGCATCAGCGCACCGTTGCCGTTGTTGTACTGCCCGGCAGGGCCCGCCTGCTCAGGTGGCTCGCCATCCAGTACCGCGCGCAAGGCCTGCGCCGTCGTGATGCCGATGTCGAACACATGGCCGTCCACGGCGAGATATCCATGCGTGTACCAGCGGGCCATCCGCGATGCAAAGTCCTCCAGGTCCAGCGCGCCGCGATCGAGCAGCGAGGCCAGCAGGCACAGTGCCTGCGCGCCATCATCGGACCATGTGCCCGGCGGCACACCCTTATGCGAGCGATCGAAGCCCGGCGGCGGCACGTATTCGAACAGCGACGCATCGGGCAGGCGTTCGGGCGGGTTGAACTCGTAGGGAACGCCGAGTGCGTCGCCGACGAGCAGGCCGACGAGAGCACCGGAAATCCTGGAAGTGAAGGCCATCGACATGGATATTGCGCAGCGTGGGGCGGATAGCCCACTTTACGCGAACGCAGGCTTCACCAGTGCCGCAACCAAGGCTGCACGCCTAGGTGGCAGAGCGCAGTGGGGGCAGGTCGAATCGTAAGTAAAAAGATGGCGAGATTTTTCATGTGCCTAACGCCTGAGTTAAGCCGCCCAGTGGCGCAGTGGCGGACGCGCGCTGGCGCAGCGTAGGCAGGTGGCCGACGCCACGATGCGAGGTCGGCTTGAACGAATTGTTAGGCACATTACTTGCATGGGTAACGTTTGGTCACGCCAAGCCATAACGTAGCTGCCGCTTGTTCTCCTGTGATGGTCTTCCCGCTATGGTTTTTATTGAGCACATCGAGCAAGACGCGGGACTCGATAAGTCCGCTTGATGGCAGGCAGAAAGCGGCGGAGGAACGATCTTTATTTGATTTTCCTACGGCGGTCAAAGCATATGACCACCCAGAGATCCACATCATGGTCTGGTCAAAGTTGCTGCCTTTCAGAGTGAACTCAATTTTTGGCACCCAGGCTTTAGGGGGTTCATCTGCCGCAAACGCTGGGGAAATCGTAAGTAGAAGGATTGCAAGCTTTTTCATGTGCCTAACGACCGAGTAAAGCCGCCCCGCAGCGGGGCGGCGGACGCGTGCTAGCGTAGCGCAGGCACGTGGCCGGCGCCATGATGCGGGGTCGGCTTGGACGAATTGTTAGGCATCAACAAACGTGCCACCAGAGGCAAGGTGACGAACGATTGATAACGCCAAAAAGCCATAAACGATTTCAGGTGGCGTGTCGTTTGCGACGTAGCGGATGTGTGCAACCGAAAATCTGGTGCCGAACTCATTGTTGGCGGTTGCAACGCCCTCTATGATCTCAGCGAGTAGTTTGTCCGGGTCTAGGGTTACATGCGTGCAGTTGCCTATGGCAGGCAGGCACTCCAGAACTGGCTTATGTTCCGCGCTCTCGGACAAACATAGCTGCAGTAAATTGTGGCGAGGCCCGGTGACCCGTGATACCGCGAAAAATTTGCCGACACGACTGAAATGCATTGAGGTCTAAGGCTTGAGTTAAGCCGCCCCGTGGCGGGGCGGCGGACATGTGCAAGCGTAGCGCATAGCGCATGGCCGACGCCACGATGCGGGTTCGTCTTGAATGAATTGTTAGGTGCCAGCCTGCTGATCACTCAACATTGTTTATCCAATCCCCCAGAAGAGATCTTTTAATGCATCCCAAAGCTTCTTGAGCGTCCCACTGTTACCACTAAGAAACATCACGCGGAACAACTGGACCAGGGCCGCCAAGCCAACCACTACAAATGTCCAAAACCCTAAGCTGTCACGAAATATGAATGTGGCGATCAGAAAACCAGCCAAGACGGCAAGGACAGTCAGGTCAGTTTTTAGAATGCTTGGCGACAAATCCGCTTTCATGGCACCTAACGCCTGAGTTAAGCCGCTCCGCAGTGGGGCGACGGACGCGTGCTAACGTAGCGCAGGCACGTGGCCAACGCCACGATGCTGGGTCGGCTTGAACGAATTGTTAGGCCTCGTAGCCGCGAATGACTAACGCCTGATCAGACATTTGAAGCGGAAATTGACCCGCCTGACCAAGTGCACGCTGGATGGCATCTAGATCTTGTAGAAGTTCAGGCAAGGGCCGCTTCGCATCGCCACGGTGGTCGGGGTAGCTGCGAGGAATTTCAATTAGCTCTATATCCGCAAAAGAGATGGTAATTAGTCTGCCATCTCTTATGCCGGCCTCGTTCAAATCATGAAGGTCAGGAAAGTAGAAGTGGACGAAAATCCTAGGGTCGTCAACAAGCTTCCAGCGCGAGTACGGAATGAAAATATTCGAACTTCTGAGCACTTCGAAGAGTTTTCGCCATTTGGCGTTGCTCATGTACGAGGCTCGTTGATCAAGCCGCATTGTTGCCCTTCCAAGAGGCCTAACGCCTGAGTTAAGCCGGAGCGCTTTGCGGCCGCGGCGTTGTGAC
Organism: Lysobacteraceae bacterium; assembly: GCA_036404915.1. GTDB lineage: Bacteria > Pseudomonadota > Gammaproteobacteria > Xanthomonadales > Xanthomonadaceae > Lysobacter_I. The sequence continues at coordinate 38,845 of DASWYO010000042.1, read as the reverse complement.
AATGTACCGAACAACTCCGCGGCCGCGAAGCGATCTCGGCTTGAACGAATTGTTAGGTGCCATGCTTGCGAATAAGGCAGTCATGCCATTTCCCACGTGAGCCCGGCCTCCTCAGCCATGCGTAGAAGGCGAATGAACCAGCTTGCTTCTCTTGTTCAATGACTTCCGGAGGAGTGCAGTCGCCCCACGCGACCTTTCCTCCATCTAGCAGTAGCGTGAATGCTAGATCGCCAAGGCTCTTGAGCTCGGCGCCAGGGTACGAGGGAACGACACGTGTTGGTGTTGTACTTGATGTGGCCTTTAGTAAGCAGTTCTCGTACGAGTCTATGTGAACAACAATTCGGTCGTAGTAGGGGTCAAAGCCATGCTGGCCCTTCAGGGGGAGGCCTTGAATTTTCTGTAAGTCACTACAGTCCCCAGCGCCCATTCGTTTGGCGGCAGCAAGGGCTATAGCTTCAGGTACTGGTTTAAAGTTTGAGCCAGGAAGGGGTGGGAGGGGAGGTGGCGGCGGCGGGGCTTCTTTTCTCGCTTCAGCTCGCTGCTCTTGATGGACTTGAGGCGCTTCTTGTTTCCCACAAGCAGCGAGAACAAGAAGAACAACTGCGAGCGCGAGAATGTTGCTCATGGCACCTAACTACAAGTAGACCCCAAAGCGGGGTGTAGCGCAGAGGCTGCCACAGGCATTCCGAGGCAGTCAATCGGAGAAATCCTGACGGATCAGCGGGATAGCCTGATATCGCTGGTCTGCGGGCGATGGCATCTTGCCGGAATGCACGGCAGGGAGACCCCGATATGTCTTATCGGGGCGTGCATGCCCCGATATGGAGCCGGTGCGAGGCGTTTTCCGGCCTGATGGTTTGCTTGCGGAATGCCGGCCATTGCCTGCGAATTCACTGCAATGTCGATGGATGAAGGCGTTCGTTGCCCGGATATTCTCCCTCAGCGCCACCAGTGGTGCAGCCATTTCACGCGGCGGCCGACGCGCCACGATGCGCGACAATTTCCTGTCGGATATGACAGGTGCAATGGGTGCAGGTGAAATGGATGCCGTCGCGGTGCACTCGAATGGTCTTCACCACGGCCACAAACGCACCGCCAGCCACAGCGGCACACCGAGGTAGAACAGCGCCCGCGCGGCGATCTCCAGTACACGCCTGACATCCGTCGACTTCTGCGGACGCAGCGCGAGCGGCAGCAGCGTGCCGGCTTCGACGAGTACACGCAGGCCGGCGGCGATCATCGCGAGGTTCACCGCCCACGAGGCCCACCAGACGAACAGGGCGAGCAGCCAGGCCTTGGCGCCGTAGGTCTGCCATTCACCGAAGGTGCCGCCGTAGGCGATGACCTGGTGCAGGCGGAAGGCTGGCAGGGCGGGCAGCAGCGGGAAGAGGCCGAACTTGAACGCGGGGTGGTCGAGCAGCCGATGGCGGGTGGCGTGCAGCGCATGGCCGAGGATCGCGGCGCGCGATGCAGAGGTGTGGTCCGATGTCGTTGCCGCGCCCGCAGCACGCAGTCGTTCGAACAGGTGCAGCGGGTCGACACCGGCGATGGCGTGACGCCACGGACCTGCCTTCAGTCGCAGCTGGACGCCGGTCGAGGGCAGCGGCAGGCGCCACGGTCGCGCATCGATGATGTCCGTTGCCGCGATCTCGATGCGGCGCGACGGTTGTTCCAGCACCAGCGTGCCGCCGTCGATGCTCAGGGTCGCGGCGAAGGCGCGCATCAGGCTCCATGCGGCGGCTTCGGGCAGCAGCACCAGCCCGGCGAACAGCCAGATCTGCGCGACCGGGTTGATCGGCGAGCCATCGTTCATCAGCACCTGCAGCGCCATCCACAGCAGGCCGCCGCGCGCCACGACGCGCAACAGGGCGATGACGATGCGCCAGAGCGGCGTCAGCAGTGTCGCTTCGAGCGGCCTATCGTGTTTGATCGACGCGCGTGGTGCGTGTCGTGCGCACCAGCCCTGGCGCGCTGCGCGCAGCAGCGAGATCGCAGCGAAGAGCAGCAGCCCGGCGAATGCGGCCGGACCCACCCAGTCGCCCCAGCGCAGCATGAGCGTCGGTGCAGGCGTGCGGGCATGCAGCGTGCCGACGAGCACCGCTTCCTGGTCCATCGCGGTGCGCGCGGTTACCTCGCCCGTGGCGTCGATCTCGGCGCTGATGCCGTTCGCGGTCACGCGCAGCTGCGGCAGCCGCGTTTCGATGCTGCGGAAGGCCGCGACCTTGAGGTGCAGATCGGCGCCAAGCGGGTAGCGGGTGAACCACGAATCGTTCGACATGCCGAGAATGGCCTGCGCGCCCAGTCGCGCGCCGTCGATGGCCAGGCGGCTGTCGACATCGTCCAGGCAGATCAGCGGCAGCACCTGCACTTCGCGACCGTCCACGGTGCGCAGCGGGAACACGCGCGGCCCGTCGCCCGCGCGCCAGGTGCCAGCCCAAGGCAGCAGCGCGCTGAAGCGCGGACCGTCGAGCCAGGTCGGCACGTATTCGGTGAGCGGGAAGGGATTGGTCTTGCGGTAGAAGCCGAGCAGGCCCTTGCCGGGTTCGACGAAGGCGGCGGCGTTGTATTCGCCGGCGTCGTCGCGATCGTAGGTGCCGAACACCAGCGGCACGCGTTCCAGTGCGACGAGATCGAGGATGGCCTGGTCGAATTCCGCGCCGGCTTCGCTCTTGGCATTGCCGAAGGTGGTCGGGTAGACGGTTTCCGACCACAGCAACGCATCGACGTCGTGCTGTTCGGTCGCGACGCGCGACAGACGCACGTGCGTGTCGAGGATGTGCCTCACCACCTCGTACGCGCCCATTTCGCGACGCAGGCGCTCGTAGTCGACGATGTTCGCCTGCACCATGCCCACGCGCAGCGAAGCGACTTCGTCCGCGTGCGACGGCATCAGCGACGACAGCCGCGACATGCCGTACACGCTCATCGCCAGCGGCAGCAGCAGCGCGATCGAGACCGGGGCGGCGATCGCGCGGATGCCCTCGCGGCGTCGCGCGATGGCCGTGGCGATGGCTTCGTTGACGAGGATCAGCGCGAGGGTGAGGCCGGGGGCGCCGCCGAGGTCCGCCCCTTGGCGCAGCCAGGGAGAGGGATGCAGGCCGTGGCCGAGGGTGTCGTCGAGCAGGCGTGGCACCAGCCACTCGGTCGCCACCCATGCCGATGCACCGGCGAGCGCGCGCAGCAGCGGACCATGACGTCGACCGACGACATGCCGCGCCAGCGCGAACGCGATCAGCTGCGGCTGCAGCAGCGGCGCGCCGATGACCAGCACCGCCAGCCCGGCGACGGGCCCGATGCCGGTGAAACTGCCGATCGCCAGGCCGAACCATGCGAACACCGCGATGACGAAGGCGATGCTCATCAGCAGGCCATGGCGCAGCGCGCCGCCCGCACTGCGCACGCCGTCGAGCGCGAGCAGCCAGGGCACCAGCGCGACGAAGCCCAGCAGGTGCGCGGCACCGCCGTGGGCATAGACACCGAACAGGGCCGCACTCAGGACAAGGCCGGCGACGGCGCGCCAGCCGGACACGATCGACACGCTCACGCTTCAGGCACCTCGACGCGAGCGCTGCGGCGGAGAGCATGGGGATCGGACGGCGGCGGGATCTCGATCGGCCGCAGCGGCAGACCGGGCGGCGCCAGGTGCGGCGGCACGACCAGATTGTCGGGCACCGGGATAGGGCGGCCCGAGGCATCGCGGAAATCGAAATCGGGGGAGAACATCAGGATCGGCTCGATGCGCTGTCCGTCGTCCGTCGCCTGGTAATGGCGCACGTAGCCTTCGGGTAGCGGGAAATCCTCGGGCACGGCGAGCCCGATCAGCGGCGGGCTGGTGCCGGGCGGGTTGAACGCGCCGAGGCCGGTGCGGATGCCGGCCTCGTGCAGCTTCTCGATCACTTCGCCCATCGTCGGTGCGCGATCACCGGGCGACACGTAGTTCGCGAGGTCGTCCGGATCGCGCCTGGTGCGTTCTTCCGCGTTGACCTCGGGCGAAGCGTGTACGGAAGCGTTCTGCTCAGTGGGCATCGTGGCGGCGATGTCGGCAGCGGGCGGTCGATCGCCGCCGCCGCGCTTCATCAGCACGATGGCCGCGCCTGCGCCGAGAAGGGTCAGTGCAAGCACGAAGTACAGCGCCCGCATGCGCCTGCCACGGCCTGCCTGTGCCGTGACGCGCACACCGCCGTCGCCTTGCGGCGACGACGGGGCGGGGGTGTTGCCGGGACCGTTGGGGGGCATCCGCGATCAAGCGTTCGCTGGGCCCGTCAGAACGGGCTGACCGGGCTGAACACCGACAGGGCCCAGCCCATGCGCTCGTGGCCATACTGGTTCCAGACCGGGTTGCGGCCGTTGATGAACGAGGTGTAGCGCGCCGCGCCGGTGCCGGTGGTGCCGCCGAACAGGCCGGCGCTCACCGTGCCGCCCTGGTAGGTGGGATGCACATCGTCCGACTGGATGTAGTCGTAGCTGCTCGACGAGGACACGAAGTGCGTGTTGGCATCGCGCAGCGTCGGCCTCAGCGTCGAGGTGATGCGCGTCACGTAGGCCGATTCGCTTTCGCCGGCCACGTAGCGCAGGGCGGCCGAGTCGACCTGGCCGTCGCCGTTGGTGTCGTAGTCCGCGCCCATGTAGTCGGCGAAGTTGTCCACGCACTTGAAGCCCTTCTGGCGGGCGTATTCGCACATCCAGTAGTTCATCTTCGCCAGCGCCGGCAGGAACTTGTCGCGCATGTTCACGCGTGCGCCCGTGCCCGGGTCGGTGCAGGTGCTGAGCACGTTGTCGGCGTTGTAGCCCGGGTAGTAGAGGTTGGCGATGACCTTCAGCTTCACGCCCGAATAGGCGTTGGCGTTGATGTAGTCCATCGAACGCGCGACATAGGTCTTGCAGTTGTTCACGGCGGTGTCGAGCACGCCGAAATTGCAGGTGCCGCTCTGGCCCTTGAAGCTGGAGCGCGCTTGCAGGCCGTCGTTGCCGCACATTTCGAAGGTCACCACGCGCGTGGACGTGGCCTGCATGTACGAGCGCTCGGCGACGATCTTGTTGTTGTAGACATCCGACGCGACCGCGCCGGACTTCGCGCGGCGCACGCTCTCGATGTCGGCGTTCCACAGGGCGGCCAGGTATTCGGCATCGACCGTCGGTGCCGAGTACTTGGCGGCGCTGGTGGTGGAGCCGTTGTAGCCGGCATAGATCGAATCGCCGTAGGCGACGAGGCGGTACTTGGCGGTGGTGCCGGAACGATCGATCGTCCACGACACGTTCTGGTTGAGCGTGCTGGCCGAAGCGGTGCCGATGGCGAGCAGTGCGAGGGCAGGCAACAGGGTACGAGCGGTCTTGCCGATACGACGGGTCATGTTCTGCATCCTTGGTGGTAAGGCGTGTGGTCGCGCGCGAAACCGGGGGGATTCGCGTCGCGGAATCGACAACCTGATCGGCATTCGGACCGTGTGGGGGACCGCTCCCTGCCTGACCATACGCTAGCGTTTTGTCCGGTGCGTGGTCAACACGCGCGAACGCTGCATTGCAACATCATCGATCGCGCAGCAGCGTAGCGATGCCGGATGACATGTTCGTGCAATGCGATGGTGCATTGCGTCATCGTGGACGCATGCCGGGTGATGCAAGGATGTGCGGCAGGCGTTCGTCGTACCTTCGTGCCGGTTCGTCCTGTATCGGATCCCGGAACGCACACGGGGCGCTTCGTCCGAAGCGCCCCGTGTGTTCGTCCCTGAATTGGTCCCTGCATTCGTCCCGCGCGCTGTTGCGGCGATGACGACGCGTTCGCCCTCAAGCCGCCGAGTGCATCGGCCTGATCTGGGTGCGTTCGCGATACAGGCTGACGGCAAGGCTCGCGATCGAGATCAGGATGACCAGCACGAGTGCACCCTTCGCGCCCTGGTCGGTCAGCGGTGCGACGAAGATCGGACCGACGGCGATCCACCACGCCATCAGCGCGATGAAGGCGAGGGTGGACGCCTGCTCCAGTCGCTTCGTCGTTTTCGTCCAGCGGCCATGGCGGATGGCGATCGCATGCAGTGCGAACGTGGTGGCCCACAGCGCCACCGCCGGCCAGGCGCGCAGGCGCAGGAATTCAGCGTCGAATTCGAAGATGCGCGGGAACGGGTCGGGCATCGCCGCAGCCAGCCAGGGCAGGCTGGTCATGAAGATGGCGCCGAGTGCGATGCCGACCAGACCGGTAATGCTCAGGCCGCGCTGCACGCGATCCGGGTCGACCGTGCGCGGCGTCCATGTCGGGGCAAACCAGCCCATGTGACGCAGGCCCGCTGCCAGCAGTGCGATCATCATCAGGAAGCCCGGCCACCACAGCGCACCGAGGCCAGCGCCGAACCACCAGGTCACGATCGGCTGGCCATCGAAGACGCGCGGCAGTGTCATTGCCCATTGGATGGCGATGCCGATAAGGGACCACAGCGCGTAGCTGCGGCTCTGCTCCGGCGGAATGATCACCAGGCCCTGCGGACGGTAGCGCGCGGCCACCTCGGCCGGCGTGCCGAACGCGCGCAGCATCGCCAGTGTCATTCCATCGTCGGCGGCTCTGCCTTCCTGCTGTGCGCGATCCTCCAGCATCTCGGCGAGCAGTCCGCGCAGCTCCAGCCCGATGTCGTTCCGGTCCTTCGCCGGCACCTTGCGCATCACATCGCGCACGAAGGCTTCGATCACGTCGTTCGGATTCATGTCCCGTCTCCTTTCAGCAATCCACCCATGGTCGCGACCAACGCGTTCCATGAGCCGGTGAGTTCGGCGAGCAGCGCCTCGCCAGCGTCGTTCAATCGGTAGTAGCGGCGTGGTGGCCCGTCTTCGATCCGCCACTCGGAGACCAGCACGCCCTGGCTCTCCAGACGACGGAGCAGGGGATAGAGCGTTCCCTCCTCGATCGCCATGCCGCGCTCGGCCAGCGCCTGGCGCAGCGAATAGCCGTACTGCGAGGTGCGCAACTGCGAGAGGACCGCCAGCACAAGCGCGCCTCGCCGCAGTTCCAGTTCCAGCTTCGTCCCTGGGTTGTCTCGGATGTTGTCCCGGATTTCGACCATGGTGCTGCCCTGTAATGTGTTGCGCACTGTACTGTGTGAAAAACAGTATGGCAATGCCGTTCGTCGGGACCGGACGATGCGGCAGGTCGACGGGATCAGTTCCGGATCATGGCCAGGGCTAGGGCCTGCACTGGGTTACGCTTCCGCCACCGCCCGAGACGGGCCCGCTGCGCCAAGGACGCCGCCATGACCGAGACCCTTCCGACCGGCACCGATTCGTCGGACGCAAGGCCGACCCTCGACGCCACCCTGACGCTCGCGCTCGCCCTGGCGTCCGAAGCGGCCTACGATGACTTCGACGGCAAGCCGCTACGCCTCCCGCAAGGCTGGGAACTGGCGGGCCGCTGGACCGGCTGGGATCCCGTGTTCCGGGGTGGCAGCGAAGAGAAGTACGGCCTGCTGCTGCGCGCCACCGACGGCAGCGGTGCGTACATCGTTGCGTTCCGCGGCACCGCCTCGCTGGACGATGTGCTCGACGATGGCGACGTGCCGAAGGCCACGTTCACGCCCACGGTCGGCACGCTTTCCACGCCCGTGCGGGTCGAAGCCGGTTTCTACGGCATCTACAACGACACTGGCGCAGGCATGGCGCAATCGATGCGCCAGCAACTGCTGCAATTGCTTGCGAAGAACACGCCGTCAGGCCTCTACGTCACCGGGCACAGCCTCGGCGGTGCGCTCGCGCACCTGTTCGCCTTCGATCTCAGCTTCGGCCCCTATGCATCTGCCTTCACGCGGCTCACCACCTTCGCCAGTCCGCGGGTCGGCGACAGCGGCTGGCGCGACACCTACGACGCCCGCATCCCGTCTACGAACAGCATCCGGGTCTACAACCAGCAGGATCTCGTGCCGAAAGTGCCGCCGAAGGATTTCGGCTACCACGACGTCGGCAGCGGATTTCCCGTCTGGTTCGAGCGCAAGACCCTGCCGGATCTCTATCCGCTCTCGCGTCATGCGCTGCTCAATTACATCGTCGTCCTGCAGAACGCCTTCGCGGATCCGTCGCAGACCTGGGCCGGCAGTTTCCCCGACGCCACCGATGCGAAGAAGACGATGCTCAGCCAAGTGCCGAATCCGCCGGACGCTTGAGCGTTTGAACGAGGGCAAGGCGGCATCGTTTCATCGAGGTTCGTCATGCGGTCCATTGCGTCGCGTCCTTGCGCTGCGTGGGAGGCCATCCGGTCATCGCCGGATGGCCTGCCGCGGCTCAATGACTGCGCTTCCACCACGGGGGAAAGATGTTCCCGCGACGTACGGCCATGACCAGGATCACGATCCCCGTGAAGGTGCACAGGACGAGGGCGAGCACCGATGACTCCAGGCCGAAACTCCCGCCGGTCAGCAGGTCGGGGCCCGAGATCGTCGACTTGACCAGCCCCTGCGCGGCGTCGTTGCCGGACACGATGCCCGAGAAAATCCCGGACTGCGTGTAGTTCCACGCCATGTGGAAGCCCATGCCCATCCACAGGCGCTGGGTCAGCATGTAGCTCGCCGCGAGCAGCAGGCCAGCCTCGACGGCGATGAACAGCGCACCTTCGAGCGTGCCCTGCGGATTCATCAGGTGCGTGAGCCCGAACAGAAGAGACGACACCACCAGCGCGACCCAACTGCCGAACATGTCCTCGACGGAGCGGAACAGCACGCCGCGGAACAGCAGTTCCTCGAACGTGCCGGAACTGAGCGCCATCGCGAGTGCGGGCAGCAGGAAGGTCGAGGAATTCAGGCCCTCGGCTCGGTAGACGCCAAGCACCATCAGGATCAGCACGCAGGCCGTGTACAGTCCCGCGCCGATGAGCACGCCGAGTCCGAGTTCGCGCGCCATGCCGGGCAAGGCCAACTCCGAGGCACTGCGTCGTTCGACGCCATGCGCGTAGCCGATGTAGAGCGCGAAGCCTGCGATCACGATCGCCGCGACATGGGCCAGTGCCTTGACGGGGGCGTCGGCATAGCTGGTCATCACGTCGCCGTTGAGCGCCATCATGGCGATCAGCAGGAAACCCAGCGCGATCACGCGCACGGGAGGGGAGCGGAGGATGCGCTGGGCGAGTCCGGACGCGTGGACGGTTTGCATGTTCATGCGTGCATTCCCTTCGATGATGGAAGGATGGAGGGGCGGGGTGTCCCGCCGCTGTCGGCCGGATTGAAGTCCATGTGGATCCCGTCGCCCCGTGACAGCGGCGGCACGGGCTCGCTTCGTGCGATCTGGATGTCCGCCGGGGAGGTATCCCTGCAGGTGATGGAAGCGCGTCCGTCGGCATCGGCTGCCGGGGCGGGCAGGGCGAGCAAACTCGCCAGGAGTCCGGCAACGCATGTGGCCGCGATGAGGAGACGATTGCGCTTCATGGCAGAACCTCCTGCCTTCAGTGTGCAGTCATGCCGAAACTGAATGCAATGGGGCGTGTAGTTCGGGGCATGCCGCCCTGCGAGGCGGGCAGGGCGGCGACACGATATGCCGACGACGGAGCGCCGCATTGGCCATGCCGCAAGCTGCGCATCCGAGCGTCGCGCATGCCGCATGTCCCGAATCGCGTCATGGGAAATGCATCGATTGCGGTTGCGTTTCGCGCGATGCGAAGGCATGGACCGTGCACTTCGAACGATCCTGAATATCGGCTGCGCACCAGGCAGCACACGAACGTGCAGATACGCTGTCCTCAGCTTCGCGTGCATAGCCTGCAGCCACCGTCGATCCACGATCGCAGACAACGCAGGAGTTCCAACATGCACGCCAGAACATTCACGCTCGCAACCGCCATCATGTCGACCATGCTGCTCGGCAGTTGCGCTTCCTACACCGGCCAGACGCGCGACCCCGACGACCCCAACCGCACCGGTCGCGGTGCACTGATCGGTGCCTCCATCGGCGCAGTCGCCGGCCTGCTCAGCGGCGATGACGCCACCGAACGCCGCCAGCGTGCTCTGGTCGGTGCCGGCGTGGGCGCGCTGGCCGGCACTGCGGTGGGCAGCTACCAGGATCGCCAGGAAGCGGAGCTGCGTCGCCGCACCGCCGGCACCGGCATCGATGTCAGCCGCGACGGCGACGTGATCAAGCTCAACCTGCCCGATGCGGTGACCTTCGACTTCAACAGCGCTTCGCTGAATCCGCAGTTCCGGCCCGCGCTCGATGGCGTCGCCACCACGCTCGCCGACTATCCGCAGACCGTGGTCGAAATCAGCGGTCATACCGACGCGGTCGGCAGCGATGCCTACAACCAGCGCCTGTCCGAAGAGCGCGCAGGTTCGGTCGCCAACTATCTCGTCGGCAAGGGCCTCGTGCGCGAGCGCTTCGAGATCGTCGGTATGGGTAAGCGCTATCCGGTCGCCAGCAACGACACCGACGACGGCCGCGCGCGCAATCGTCGCGTCGAAGTCCGCGTCGTGCCCCTCACGCAGGGCGCAGGCTGAGTCGCTGCGAATACTCATCCGACAGCGGACTTGCAGTGAACGAACCCCGGGTCTTTGCCCGGGGTTCGCTTTTTCTATTTCTCGCGTGCGCTCATCGGATGAATGGTGATTGCCGTGTGTCGCGTCAACAATGCAGCCTGCACGCTTCCATGCATGCGCGCGCACGATCCGTTGCACGTATCGTTTCTGCAACGAATGAATTCAATGGCTTGAGGGATCGCTTTCGCTGGCATGGGGTTTGCGTGGATATCCATGTCCATGCATTGCGTGGATTCCCCCAACAAACAGGTGAACGCTCATGACCAACCACGACAAGCCCATCGAGAACGAGAACGCGATCGACAAGGATCTCAATCGCGACCCCATCACCGGTGCGCCGGGTGCGCATCCGATCGGCACCGGCGTCGGCGCTGCGGCTGGTGGCACTGCAGGTGCCGCCGTCGGCTCGATCGCCGGCCCGATCGGCACGGTAGCCGGTGCCGTCGTCGGCGCGGTTGTGGGCGGCCTCGCCGGCAAGGGCGTTGGCGAAGCGGTCAATCCGACCGCCGAAGATGCCTACTGGCGCGAGCAGTACGCCCGCGAGCCGTATTACAACCAGGGCCATACCTACGACGACTATGCGCCCGCCTACCGTACCGGCTACGAAGCACGCGCCCGCTACGCCGATCGCGGCTTCGATGAGGTCGAACCGGAACTCCAGCGCGATTACGTCGCCCAGCGCGGCCCGTCGCCGCTCGCCTGGGATCGCGCCCGACACGCCGCACGCGCCGCATGGGACCGCGCCGAACGCGCCATGCCCGGCGACTTCGATCGCGATGGCAAGTAAGCAATGACGTGATCCTGCGGGCGCGAGCCCGTGGTCACGAAGAAGGGAGGGGCGGCTTCGGCCGCCCTTCCTGCGTCTGCGCACCGGCGACGAGCGGCTCTGGAGAGACGGTGCTCGTCAGCCTGTCGGCGCACCTGCGTCAATGCGTTGCAGATAACGCAGCGCCGCCGCGCGGTTGATCTCGTCGGCATCGAAGCTGCGTGTCGTGAGCCCGGGGTCGTAGATGTGCTCGTCGATTGCCTCCAGCGCCAGCAGCAACTGGAACACCGCGTGATTGTCCGCCGCGACAGCATGGCGCAGCGCCTGCACCAGCACAGGCCGCGTCCCCGGCTCGGCCAGGTTCATCAAGCCATTCGCCGCCGACGAGACGATGTTCGCATCGCGCCAGCGTTCCAGCACCGAGCACAGTGCCCGCCGCAGCAACGCGCCATCTTGCCGACCCATCGGCGGAAACGACTCGCCGCTGCTGAACGGCCCGACGACGCCCTTTGCTCGCGCCGGGTCGCCGCCGAACCTGCGCCAGATGCTTGCCATTTCCGATGTGTCGATCAGCGCATGGCGCAGGCATTCGGCATCGCCGTGTTCGAGCAGATCGGCGATGTGTTGGGTGAAGGGGTGGGGCATGGCGGGAGCAGGGATGTGGCCATCTTCCAAGTTTTCGCACGATGCTAGGACTGCCCGCTTCCAAAAAAAACGCTCTCGTCAGGGGGCTTCTGTTTGGTGGAGGTGGGCTGGCATGTAACCACCGAAGAATACGGTACCGAGCTGCGGATCCAGGCTGCCGGTGTAACGGAAACGCTGCGGTGCGATCACTCTCGAGCGTTATCTACTCGAATGATTGATCTCGGTCTCGGTTCGTTTGACCAGGCAGCTGATCCCACATGGTGACGCGGGCTTTGATCCGCTTGATAGCCTCTTCTTGGGCTTGACGCTCCGGCAATCCAGCCGCAGCTGCTCCGCGATGGGTGTCAGTACCTCGGCGGCGTGGACCTTGAGATTGCTGATCGCCTTGAATTGCGATGCGTCGCGCATGGGTGTCCTGCGGATGGCCGGACCGAATCTCGTCTTTTCATGGACGTGTGCCAAGGCCCAACCGCGAAGGGCTTCACACGCCAGGCAACAAAAAGGCCGGAACCCTTTCCGGGATTCCGGCCTTTCTGGAGCTGCTGTGGAGCTTGAAATGGTGGAGGTGGGGGGAATCGAACCCCCGTCCGAAAGCGCGCGATCTCCGGTACTACATGCTTAGCACGACGTTCGTTCTCGGCCGACGGCAACACGACGTGCGAAGCACACCGGCGGACACACCCGCTTTATTTAAGCATCGGTTGGCGGGTCGCCGCCAATGCCTGTTCCGTGATGATGACCCTACATCCACGAGCACGGACACAAGTGGGTTCGGGGCTTACGCCTTAAGCGGCGAGAGCGTAGTTGTCGTCGTTGGCAACTAAGTTTTGCAGCTGGATTAACGAGGAAAGCTACCCCCTCGGCATGCACCAGTGGACGTTGCTACTCCCGTCGAAGCCTGGGCACCCCCGGGATGTCATGCCACTGACCGGGCAAGTATGGGGGTGGTGTCGATGGGGTACAAGTGCTGCGGCAACCCGCCTGCACCCGTCATCGTTCATGTTGCCCTGGGCGGACGACAGAACATCACCGTAGAGCATCATGCATCGCGGTTGTGCCGACGCATCGTGCGCTGTTTTTCGCGCGCCCATTCGCGATCCTTCTCGGCGCCGCGCTTGTCGTGGTCCTGCTTGCCCTTGGCGAGGGCGATTTCAAGCTTCACCTTGTTGCCTTTCCAGTACAGCGCGGTCGGGACGATGGTGTAACCCTCGCGCTGCACCTTGCCGATCAACTGGTCGATCTCGCGCCGGTGCAGCAGCAGCTTGCGGGTACGGCGGTCGTTCGCGACCACGTGCGTCGAAGCCTGGATCAACGGGGTGATCTGGGCGCCGATCAGGAACAGTTCGCCATGCTGGACGAGGGCATACCCGTCGATGATGTTGGCGCGGCCGGCACGGATCGATTTCAGCTCCCAGCCCTGCAGGGCGAGACCTGCCTCGTGGCGGTGCTCGAGGTGGTATTCATGCTTGGCCCGCTTGTTCAGGGCGATGGTCTTGATCGGCGGGGCGGCCTTGCCGGACTTCTCGGCGCCCTTTGCCTTATCCTTTTGCGCTTTCTGCTTGCTCATCCGGCCATTGTCCCCGATGCGGGGCCGTCAGGCGAGCATTCCGGGCCAACCTCCTTTCCACCCGACGAGTCCCTCCCGCGAGTTCCGCACGATGCCTGTCATCCAACGTTCCGCCCTGGTCGAACATTCCGCCGCGAGGATGTTCTCGCTGGTCAACGATGTCGCCGCCTATCCGCGCCGCTTCGACTGGTGCGAGGCCGCGCAGGTGCTGGAGCAGGACGAAGGGCGGCTGGTGGCGCGGCTGGACCTGGGGCTGGCCGGGTTGCGGACCTGGTTCACGACCGAGAACACGCTGTCGCCGCCGCATCACATCGACATGGTGCTGCGCGACGGACCCTTCCGGAAGCTCACCGGCCGCTGGCAGTTCCATGCGCTCGACGAGTCGGCGTGCAAGGTCACGCTCACCCTGGATTTCGAGCCCAATTCGAAGATTCTTGGCCCGGCGTTCGTGCTGGGCTTCCAGACGCTGGCCGACCGCATGGTCGACGATTTCGTGCGCGTGGCCGACCGGGCCGAGGACTGAGCGCGTGCGCGCGGAAGTCATTCGGGCCGAGGGCATCCGGGTTGAAGTCATCCGGGCCTGGCCCCGGCATCACGCGTCGGTGATGGTCGATCTGGCCCAGGGCGCGACCGTGGCCGACGCGGTTGCGGCGTCGGGCATGGACGACGGTGGGCACGTGGCTGTGGCGGTGTTCGGGGAGAAGGTCGATGCCGCGCATGTGCTGCGCGAGGGCGACCGCGTGGAACTGCTGCGGCCGCTCACGATGGATCCGAAGGAGGCCCGGCGGCGCCGGGCCGTGAAGTAGCCGTCCGCGCGAACGCGCGAAGCCAGCGGCTGAAAATCAGCGGCGACGCTTCTTCTTGTCGTCCTTGGCCAGGTTCGGGCCGAACTCGCGGCGCGCCTTGCGGGCCAGTTCGTCGTCCTGCTCGGCGAAGTATTCGCCTTCCCACTTGGTCACCAGGCCGTTCTCGAAGTGGACGGTGAAATTCTTGATGACGACGTTGCCGCGGCGGTCGGTGCGCTGTGTCGAGGTGTAGTCCCAGCGATCCGGATTGGCCGAATCGGCGATCGAGGGCGAGCCGATCAGGCCCTGCACGTCCTGCTTGGTCATGCCGACCTGCAACTGGTCCGCGGCGGTTTTCTCGATCAGGTTGCCCTGGTAGATCGGCTGCTTGTAGATGATGCCGCAGCCGGTGGTGGCGAGGGCAACGGCGAGGACGAGCAGCGGAGCGCGGAACGAGCGGGTGGTGTTGAGCATGTGGCAGCCGGCAGGAGGGAAGGGCACGCGTCGGGCGATGATACACTGACCGCCCTCACCGCCGGCACTCGGGCCTGGATGCCCCATTCATCGCGGGTTGGACGCCCCGTCAGGCCGGAAGACCCCGCCCGCGAGTCCCGCGGATCGCTTCAGGAACGCCCCCCATGGAAAGCAGAGACCTGCGCAAACTCGGCTTGAAGGTGACCCACCCGCGCATGCGCGTGCTGGAACTGCTGGAACAGACCCGCCCCCGGCACATGACCGCCGAGGACATCTACCGGAAGCTGGTGGAGGACGGCGACGAGATCGGCCTGGCCACTGTCTACCGCGTCCTGACCCAGTTCGAGGCCGCCGGCCTGGTGCTCAAGCACAACTTCGAAGGCGGCCACGCCGTCTACGAACTGGACCGCGGCGACCACCACGACCACATGGTCGACATCGACACCGGCAAGATCATCGAGTTCGAGAACGCCGAGATCGAGGCCCTGCAGCACAAGATCGCCGCTGAATACGGCTACGAGATCGAGGCCCACGCGCTGGTGCTGTACGTCCGCAAGAAGAAATAGGTCGCGCCCCGGAGCGACAGAAAAGCCCAGGCGGGCGATCAGGCCACGTTTTCCAGCAGCCGCTTCGCCGCCGCGCGCGCTTCCTTGCTGACTTCCACGCCGCCGAGCATCCGCGCCAGCTCTTCCTGACGTTCCTTCGCGTCGAGCCGGCGCACCGCGCTCTGGGTCATGCCGTCGGCCTCGGCCTTGCTGACCCGGTAGTGGGCGTGGCCCTGGGCCGCGACCTGCGGCTGGTGGGTCACGCACAGCACCTGGCGCTTGGCGCCCAGCGCCCGCAGTTTCTGGCCGACGATTTCGGCCACGGCGCCGCCGATGCCCGAGTCCACTTCGTCGAAGACCATGGTCGGCACGGCGTCCAGACCCAGCGCGGCCACCTCGATCGCCAGCGAGATGCGCGATAGCTCGCCGCCGGAGGCGACCTTGCGCAGGGGGCGGGGCGGCTGGCCGGCATTGGCCGACACCAGGAATTCCGCGCGCTCCGCGCCCTGCGGGTCGGGGCGGCCGTCGTCGATCGCTTCCAGCGCGATCTCGAAACGTCCGCCGCCCATGCCCAGGTCGGCGATCAGTTCGGTGGTGGCCTGCGACAGGCGGCCGGCGGCTTCCCGCCGCGCCGCGCTCAGGCTTGCGGCGGCGTCGCGCCAGCGCCCTGCGGCGGCTTCGATCTCGTCATCCAGGCCGGCCAGGCGATCGCCGGCATGGCGCAGGGTGTCCAGTTCGGCGGCAATGCGATCGCGGACCTCGTGCAGCGACTCGGCGGGCACGCGATGCTTGCGGCCGAGTTCGTGCAGACGGCCCAGCCGGTCTTCCAGTGCCTCGAAGCGCTCGGGATCCAGGTCGAGATCGTCGCGGATGCGCTGCAGCAGGCGGGTCGCCTCGTCGATCTGGATCGCGGCGGCATCGAGCATGCCGTCGACCTCGCCCAGGCGCGGTTCGTCGTTGCGGGCGCGGGCGATCTCGCCGCGCAGGTGCTGCACGGTCTGCAGCAGCGAGGGCGCGTCGTCGCCTTCGAGGCGGGCGAGGGCGCGTTCGCAGGTGTCGATCAACCCGGCGGCGTTGGCGAAGCGGCGATGGTCGGCGGCGAGCTCGGCGATCGACGCCGGCTCCAGCGTTTCCTTGTCGAGTTCGCGCCACTGGTGGTCGAGCAGTTCGATGCGATCGCCCACGTCGCCGGCGCGGACCAGTGCGTCGCGCTCGCGGCGCAGCGCTGTCCAGACGTCGGCGGTATCCCGTACGGCCTTCAGCACCGGGGCGTGGCGGCCGTAGGCGTCGAGCAGTTCGAGCTGGCTGGCCTTCGACAGCAGGGCCTGGTGTTCGTGCTGGCCGTGGATCTCGACGAGCAGACCGGCCAGTTCGGCCAGTTGCGCCACGGTGACCGGACGGCCGTTGATCCAGGCACGGGAGCCGCCGTCGGAGCGCAGGGTGCGGCGGAGCTGGCAGGCGCGGTCGTCATCCAGTTCCTGCTCGCGCAGCCAGATGGCGGCCTCGGGGCGGTCGGCGACGTCGAATTCGGCGTTGAGTTCCGCGCGTTCGGCACCATGGCGGACCATGCCGCTGTCGGCGCGCATGCCGGACAGGAAGCCGAGGGCATCGACCAGCAAGGATTTGCCGGCGCCGGTTTCTCCGGAAATGACGGTCATTCCGGGGCCGAATTCGAGTTCAGTGGAGGCGACGACGGCGAAGTCGCGAAGCGTGAGGCGTGTCAGCATGGGGCGGATTGTGCATCAAAAGTGCGACAGGCCGACCTCGGCGGCGGCCGGAACGGCGAGCGCCGTGCTTCGACGTGGGGATTTCGTCGAGCCCGATCTCGTCGGGCATGCGGGGCGCCGCGCGTTCCGGCCGTGCCGGGTGCGTGCGGTGCATTCGATCCGATGCCCGTCTCACCAGCCGAGACGCGACTGGATCGATCGGCCAAGCTTGCGCATGGCGTCGCCAGCGCCTATATCGAATGCCATGAACCGCCCGCCAGACCCCGGCTCCGACCCGCTCGTGCTCGACCCGCGCGCGCGCCTGCTGTTGCGCACGCTGATCTCGCGCTACATCCGCGACGGCGAGCCGGTGGGCTCGCAGACGCTGGCGCGCCACGCCGGGCTGGACGTGAGCGCGGCCACGATCCGCAACATCCTGGCAGAACTGGAGGACGTGGGCCTGCTGGCGGCGCCGCACACCTCCGCCGGGCGCGTGCCCACCGCGCAGGGCTACCGGGTCTTCGTCGACAGCCTGCTGCAGATCCAGCCGCTGGCCGACGGCGAGCTGGGCCGGCTGCGCGCCGAGCTGTCGCCCGGTGCCGGCACGCAGAGCCTGCTGGGCAGCGCGTCGGAGCTGGTCTCGGCGATGACCCATTTCGTCGGCGTGGTCAGCGTGCCCAAGCGCGAGCAGTTCGCGTTCCGGCATGTCGACTTCGTGCCGCTGGACGGCCAGCGCGTGCTGGCCATCCTGGTCTTCGCCGACAACGACGTGCAGAACCGCATCCTGCAGACCCGGCGCAGCTACGAGCCCGGGGAGCTGGAGCGGATCGCCAACTATCTCAATACGCATTTTGCCGGCCGGCCGCTGGCCGAGGCGCGTGCCCTGCTGCTGAACGACCTGCGCAGTGCGCGGCAGGAGATGGAATCGCTGATGACCCGTGCGCTGGAATTGGCCGACCAGGCCCTGGCCAGCGATGCCGAGGACATGCTGGTGGCCGGCCAGACCCGGCTGATCGGCGTGCAGGACCTGTCCAACCTCGACCGCCTGCGCGAGCTGTTCGAGGCCTTCGCCAGCAAGCGCGAGATCCTGCAGGTGCTCGAACGCACCCTGCGCGCGCCGGGCGTGCGGATCTTCATCGGCGAGGAAACCGGGATGGCGCCGCTGGATGGTGTCTCGCTGGTGACCGCACCCTACGGCGCCGCCGGCCGCACCCTCGGCGTGCTGGGGGTGATCGGCCCGACCCGGATGGCCTACGACCGGGTGATCCCGGTGGTGGAGGCCGCGGCGAGCGTGCTCAGCCAGGCGCTGGGGCCGGACGACGCTGTCCGCTAGAGCCGTCTGGGCGGCTCTCGGTGAGCCGCAGCCCTTGATTCCCCCGAAGCTGTCCCCATCCCACGGCGGTCGGCGGGGTTTCCCTTCCCATCGCCCGCCATCGGACCGGACATGACCCAAGACCAGACTTCACAGGACGCCCAGGCCCAGGGCGAGAACAGCGCCGCCGCAGAGGCCATCGCGGACACGCCCGAGGCGGTGATCGAAACCCTCAAGGGCGAACTCGAACAGCTCCGCGCCGAATCCCTGCGCGAGCGCGCGGACCTCGACAACCAGCGCAAGCGTCTGGCCCGCGAGGTCGAGATGGCCCGCAAGTTCGCCAACGAACGCCTGCTCGGCGACCTGCTGCCGCTGTTCGACAGCATGGAAGCCGGCCTCGCTGCCGCCGCCGAAGGCGACCCGCTGCGCGCCGGCATGGAGTTGACCCTGCGCCAGCTGCAGCGCATCGCCGAGGCCAACGGCCTGGTGGCCGTGGCCCCGGCCGCGGGCGATGCCTTCAATCCCGAGCAGCACCAGGCGATGAGCATGATCGACGCCGAGGGCATCGCACCGGGCGCCGTCGCCCAGACCTTCCAGAAGGGCTATCTGCTGAACGATCGCCTGCTCCGCCCGGCGCTGGTCGTGGTCGCGAAGCAGGACTGAGGCGACACCGCGTCCGATGCGGTCGCGGGGGACGCCGGCCACGGCGACGCGACCAGCGGTCCGACGAACGCGGCGGCCAGCGCTTGAAACGCCGTCGCCGCGCCATACATACGAAACATCGGCGGCCCGACCGCCCCAAAATCACAGACTCAGAGGAATCCCGTCATGGGCAAGATCATCGGTATCGATCTCGGCACCACCAATTCGTGTGTCGCGATCATGGAAGGCGGCAAGGCCAGGGTCATCGAGAACAGCGAGGGTGACCGCACCACGCCGTCGATCATCGCGTACACCAAGGACGGCGAAGTCCTGGCCGGCGCCAGCGCCAAGCGGCAGGCCGTCACCAATCCCAAGAACACCTTCTACGCGGTGAAGCGCCTCATCGGCCGCAAGTTCACCGACGCCGAGGTCAAGAAGGACCTCGACCTGGTGCCGTACGCCATCCAGGCGCACGACAACGGCGACGCGTGGGTCGCGACCAGCGACGGCCGCAAGATGGCGCCGCAGCAGATCTCCGCCGAAGTGCTGGGCAAGATGAAGAAGACGGCCGAAGCCTACCTCGGCGAAACGGTCACCGAAGCGGTGATCACCGTGCCGGCCTACTTCAACGACAGCCAGCGCCAGGCGACGAAGGACGCCGGCCGCATCGCTGGTCTGGAAGTCAAGCGCATCATCAACGAACCGACCGCAGCCGCGCTGGCCTATGGCCTGGACAAGGCCGACGGCGCCGATCGCAAGATCGCCGTGTACGACCTCGGCGGCGGCACCTTCGACGTGTCGATCATCGAGATCGCCAACGTCGACGGCGAGAAGCAGTTCGAAGTGCTGGCCACCAACGGCGACACCTTCCTCGGCGGCGAAGACTTCGACAAGCGCGTCATCGACTACCTCGTCGAAGAATTCCAGAAGGACCAGGGCATCGACCTGCGCAAGGATCCGCTGGCCCTGCAGCGCCTGAAGGATGCCGCCGAACGCGCCAAGATCGAGCTGTCCAGCGCGCAGCAGACCGAAGTGAACCTGCCGTACATCACGGCGGACGCGTCCGGTCCCAAGCACCTGAACATCAAGGTCACGCGCGCCAAGCTCGAAGCCCTGGTCGAAGACCTGGTCAAGCGCACGATCGATCCGTGCCGCACCGCGCTGAACGACGCCGGCCTGCGCGCCAGCGACATCAGCGAGGTGATCCTGGTCGGCGGCCAGACCCGCATGCCGAAAGTGCAGGCCGCCGTGGCCGAGTTCTTCGGCAAGGAGCCGCGCAAGGACGTCAACCCGGACGAGGCGGTCGCCATCGGTGCCGCGATCCAGGGCGGCGTGCTCGCCGGCGACGTGAAGGACGTGCTGCTGCTCGACGTGACCCCGCTGTCGCTGGGCATCGAAGTGCTGGGCGGCGAGTTCAACAAGATCATCGAGAAGAACACCACCATCCCGACCAAGGCCACGCAGACCTACTCGACCGCCGCCGACAGCCAGAGTGCGGTGACCGTGCACGTGCTGCAGGGCGAGCGCGCCCAGGCGATGTACAACAAGTCGCTGGCCCGCTTCGACCTGTCCGGCATCGAACCGGCGCCGCGCGGCGTGCCGCAGATCGAAGTGACCTTCGACATCGACGCCAACGGCATCCTGCACGTCAGTGCGAAGGACAAGAAGACCGGCAAGGAACAGAAGGTCGAGATCAAGGCCGGTTCGGGCCTGTCGGACGACGAGATCCAGCGCATGGTCCAGGACGCCGAGGCGCACCGCGAAGAGGACAAGAAGTTCCACGAGCTGGTGCAGGCGCGCAACCACGCCGATGCGCTGATCCATGCGGCGCGCAGCGCGATCAAGGACCATGGCGACAAGGTGCCGGGCGAGATCGGCCGCGTCGAAGGCGCCATCGCCGACGTCGAGACCGCGATGAAGGGCGACGACAAGGCGCAGATCGAGGCCAAGTCGAAGGCGCTGGAGGAGGCCGTGCAGCCGCTGATGGCCGCTGCCAACGCCGGTCAGCAGGGCCCGGGCGATGCCGGTCCCGGCCCGTCGTCTTCGGCGAAGAGCGACGATGTCGTCGACGCCGAATTCACTGAAGTGAAGGACGACAACAAGTGATCTTTCTCCGCTAATCCCCCTCCGGGGGCGGAAAAACGGGAGACGCGGTTCGCCGCGCTCCCGTTTCCGCGTTGAAGGCCCGCACGTTTCGATCCACCGTTTCCAGTACCGCTTCCAGCACTCACTTCACCGGCACCCATGAGCAAACGCGATTACTACGAAGTCCTGGGCGTTGCCCGCAATGCCGGCGAGGACGAGCTGAAGAAGGCGTATCGCCGACTGGCGATGAAGTACCACCCGGACCGCAATCCGGACGATGCCACCGCCGAGGCCTCGTTCAAGGAAGCGAAGGAAGCCTACGAAGTGCTGTCCGACGCCAACAAGCGCCGGGCCTACGATGCGCACGGCCATGCCGCGTTCGAACACGGCATGGGCGGTGGCGGCGGTGGCGCCCATGGCGCCGACATCAACGACATCTTCGGCGACATCTTCGGGAACATCTTCGGTGGCGGCGGATCACGTGGCCCGCGCCGCGGCGCCGACATCGGCTACGTCATCGAACTGGATCTGGAAGAAGCCGTCGCCGGTATCGAGAAGCGCATCGAGATCCCGACGCTCGTCGACTGCAAGCCCTGCAAGGGGAGCGGCTCGGAGGACGGCAAGGTCGAAACCTGCGCCACCTGTCAGGGGCGCGGCCAGGTCCGTTTCCAGCGCGGCATCTTCGCGATGCAGCAGCCGTGTCCGCATTGCGGCGGCAACGGCAAGCGCATCGTCTCGCCCTGCAAGAGCTGCAAGGGTGCCGGGCGCGTCGAGGAGGAGAAGGTCCTCTCGGTGAAGATTCCCGCGGGCGTCGACAATGGCGACCGCATCCGCCTCGCCGGCGAGGGCGAAGCCGGGCCGGCCGGCGCGCCCGCTGGCGACCTGTATGTCGACGTGCGCGTGCGCGACCACGACATCTTCCAGCGCGACGGCGACGACCTGCACTGCGAAGTCCCGATCCGCATTTCCCAGGCCGCGCTCGGCGATACCGTGCGCGTGCCGACCCTCGGCGGCGAAGCCGAGATCCGCATCCCGCCCGAAACCCAGACCGGCAAGGTTTTCCGCCTGCGCGAAAAGGGCGTCCGCTCGGTGCGCAGCCGCGGCACCGGCGATCTCTATTGCCGCGTGGTCGTCGAGACCCCGGTCAACCTGACATCGCACCAGCGCGAACTGCTCGAACAGTTCGAGGCGACCTTCGTCGGCGAGGAAGCCAGGCGCCATTCGCCGCGCTCCAGCACCTTCATCGATGGCGTGAAGAGCTTCTGGGAACGCATGACGTCCTGAGCAATCGGGCTCGCGCTTTGCACCGCTCGACGCCCGCCTTTCCGGCGGGCGTCTTGCATTGAGGGCGTCCGGGCACGCATGCTCGCCCGGCCTTCCCGGGAGCACGAACGATGTCATCCACGCCAGTGATCGGCCTCATCGGCAGCCAGGGCGCCTACGGGCGATGGCTGCGGCGATTCTTCGAAACACGCATGCGCTTGCGCGTCATCGGTTTCGATCCGGCCGATCCGGACTGCGAATCGCTCGACGACGTGCTGGACGCGGCCGAGGTGCTGCTCTTCACCGCGCCGATCCGCCACACGGTGTCGGTCATCGACGATTGCGTCGCGCGTTCGGCCGGGCGCGAGCGAGGGCGACTCTGGCTCGATGTCACCTCGATCAAGCAGGCCCCGGTCGTGGCGATGTGCCGCTCGCAGGCCGAGGTGGTCGGCCTGCATCCGATGACCGCGCCGCCGAAGTCGCCGACGCTGAAGGGCCGGGTGCTCGTCGTCAGCGAGGCCCGCCTCGATCGCTGGCGCGCCTGGCTCGACCGGTTGCTTGCAGCTCTCGAAGCCGAAGTCGTGCGCATCGATGCCGAGCACCACGACCGCGCGATGACCCTGGTGCAGGCGATGGTGCACGCCACCCATCTCGCCCAGGCCGCAGTCGTCCGCAGCCATGCCGCCACGCTCGGGCCGCCGTCGTCGCTGCTGCCGATGCGCACGGCCGCGTTCGAGATGGACCATGCGATCGTCACCCGGATTCTTTCGCTCAATCCGCAGATTTACGAAGACATCCAGTTCGACAATCCCCACGTACCGGAGATGCTCGACCGACTGGCCGACGAACTCTCCACGTTGCGCGATCTCGTCCGCAGCGGCGACGAAGCGGCCCGCACCGCGTTTCGCACCCGTTTTCTCGAAGACAGTCGCGATGCCTATGGCGCCGACGTGCTGTCCGAAGGCAACCATGCGTTCGAGCGCATCGCCTACCTGCTGGCCGACCTGCTCGAAACGCCTTCGCTCGCGGTGCACCTGCCGTATGACGGCGCCGGTTCGTTGCGTGCGCTGCTGGAAGTGTTCGAGCGCCACGGCGTCAGCCTGTCGTCGATCCATTCGTCGCGAACCCCGGCGGGCGAGGTGCACTTCCGCTTCGGTTTCTCTGCGCGCCAGGATCGTGCCGCGCTGGATGCGGTGGTGCGGGACATCGAGGCTTCGGCGATCGGGCGGATGATCGCTTGAGCGAGCGGCAGTCGCGCCGGGGCAATGGCACTCAGGCGGAGGGGATGGGCGTTTCCTCCGGGCGGACGCCGCGCGCCGACGGCGCGAGCCAATCGCCCTGTGGCGGCGAGTAGCGGGCGATCACCGCTTCGGCGAGATGCCGGTCGTCCAGTTGCGCAGGGTGGAACGATGGGCGCAGGTACGCGAACAGGTGTCGAAGCGTGTGCCGCGCCATGCCGTGGCCCGGCCCGAGATGACGCCAGAGGCCGCGCCATGTGCGTGCGCGCCAGACACTGCCATCCTGGGCGAGGAACAACAGCATGCCCAGCGTCATCAGCGTGTAGAACAGCAGGCTGGTCGAGACCCATCCGGCCACGCGCATTGCATAGCCGGGCGACATCGCGCGCAGGACGTCGAACGCAACGGACTTGTGCTCGATCTCTTCGGCGAAATGCCATTCCTGGATCGCCCGCACTTCCGGATGCGCATCCGCCAGGATGCCCTGCCGCAGGAACTCGTGGCCCACGTATGCATTGATGTGCTCGATGCAACTGACCATCGACAGGCGCAGCGACAAGGGCGCCAGACGCTCGGTCAGCCGGAACGCCACGACATCGACGATGCGTTCGAGCGTGCGATAGCGATAGCCCTGCGCATCGAGGACCTGCCAGAACCTTCTGTGCGCGATGCCGTGTTCGGCTTCCTGGCGGATGAACGCACGTCCGGCCGCCACGAGTTCCGGGTCGTCGATGCGCTTCAGGCATTGCGCGAGCGTGCGCATGTAGAACGCTTCGTTCGCGGGCACCACCACCGAATAGACGCCGATGAAGGCCGACAGCGCAGGATTGTCCGGCAACCAGTTTCGCGGAATGCCCGATGACAGGGGCGCCTGGAACGAACGGGTCGGTATCGATACGGCCATGGGAATGCTCTCGTGCATCGTCCGCGGAAGACGTTCCCCCCTGGAACATCGCCGCACGGCGGCACGCGCGATCCATACTCGACCGGATTTGTTGTCACCCGGTGGCCGTCCCGGTAGCTTACGCGCATGAATGCTCCCATCCGTGTCCTGATTCACGGTGCGAGCGGTCGGATGGGGCAGACGCTGCTGCGGTTGATGGCTGAACAGCCGTCGCTGACGCTGGCTGCCGCCGTCGCGCCGCCCGTGTCCGACACCGGCCTGCTCGGCCAGCCTTTCCATCCCGTTGCCGAGATCGACAGCGCGCCGGATTTCGATGTGGCCATCGATTTCAGCCTGCCGGTGGCCTTCGACGGCATCCTGGCCCTGTGCGTGAAGCACCGCGCCGCCTTCGTGTCCGGCACGACCGGGCTCTCCTCGCAGCAGCGCGCGATGCTGGCGTCGACGTCGGCGCAGATCCCCGTGCTCTGGGCGTCCAACTTCAGCCTCGGCGTCGCCGTCCTCGAGGACCTGGTCGAACGCGCCGCACAGACGCTGGCCGGCTGGGACTGCGACATCGTCGAATCCCACCACACCCGCAAGCTGGACGCGCCTTCGGGCACCGCCCTGACCCTGGGTGCCGCAGCCGGGCGTGGCGGCGCCGATCCGCGCTATGCCAGCCTGCGCGCCGGCGACATCGTCGGCGAGCACCTCGTGCAGTTCGCGGGGCAGGGCGAGCGGATCGAGCTGATCCACCGCGCCACCAACCGCGACATCTTCGCCCGGGGGGCGCTGCACGCGGCGGCGCGCCTGGCCGGACGCGATCCCGGCGCCTATCGCCTGCGCGACCTGCTCGACTGAGGCGAACGCCGTCGGATTTGATGCAGTGCCGCAATTCGTGCTGGCGCTGGCCGGCCCGCGCCGGTACAATTCTCGCTCGCCTGACTCCAGAAGCCACGGGCCGGTTACAGACCGCGCCCGGGGCTTTTTGCAACCTGCCGTCAGCCCCAACAAAGGCGAACCCCGTGACCGAAACCGCAATCCTTGTCCTCGAAGACGGCACCGTATTCGAGGGCGAATCCGTAGGCGCGCCCGGCCTGTCCGTCGGCGAAGTCGTGTTCAACACCGCGATCACCGGGTACCAGGAAGTCCTGAGCGACCCGTCCTACGCCCGGCAACTGGTCACGCTGACCTATCCGCACATCGGCAACACCGGCTGCACCGACCTCGACGACGAGGCCGGCCAGGTCTGGGCTTCCGGCCTGATCGTGCGCAACGTGCCGCGCCGCCCCAGCAACTGGCGCAGCCAGATCGCACTGCCGGAATGGCTCAAGGTCCGCGGCATCGTGGCGATTTCCGAAATCGACACCCGCAAGCTCACGCGCCTGCTGCGCGATCGCGGCGCGCAGAACGGCGCGCTGATGGCCGGTGACATCGATGTGGACAAGGCGCTCGAAGCTGCCCGCAAGTTCCCGGGCCTCAAGGGCATGGACTTGGCGAAGGTGGTGAGCACCGGCAACGCCTATCCCTGGACCGAAGGCCAGCTCGATCTCGATCGCAACGCCTTCGTCACCGCCGAACCGAAGTACAGGGTCGTCGCCTACGATTTCGGCGTGAAGCGCAACATCCTGCGCATGCTCGCCGAGCGCGGCTGCGATGTGACCGTGGTCCCGGCGCAGACGCCTGCCGCCGATGTGCTGGCGATGAATCCCGATGGCGTGTTCCTGTCCAACGGCCCGGGCGACCCGGCGCCCTGCGACTACGCCATCGCCGCGATCCGCGAGTTCATCGCACGCAAGGTGCCGGTCTTCGGCATCTGCCTCGGCCACCAGCTGCTGGGTCTGGCCGCAGGCGCGCAGACGCTGAAGATGAAGTTCGGTCACCACGGCGCGAACCACCCGGTCATCGACATCGACAGCGGCCGGGTGATGATCACCTCGCAGAACCACGGGTTCGCCATCGACGAAGCCACGCTGCCGGGCAACGTCCGCGTGACCCATCGCTCGCTGTTCGACGGCAGCAACCAGGGCATCGCCTTGACCGACACGCCGGCCTTCAGCTTCCAGGGCCATCCGGAAGCCAGCCCCGGTCCGCACGATGTGTCTCCGCTGTTCGACCAGTTCGTCGCGACCATGCAGGCGCGCGGCTGATCGTGCTCCGCACCGAACGTGCCGTCCGCGGCATGCGCCACCCACCCATCTCCAGGGGGTTCCGATGAAACGTGTGATCCAGTCCACTGCCGCGCTGCTGCTCGCCGGTGCCGCGCTGCTCGCGTCCGCCCATGCGGCCGGCCCCGCGAAGGGGGCGAGCGATGCGAAGACCGATCGCCTCACCGACCTGATGGTCGAGCTCGTGCCGATGGGGCGCATCTTCGAAATGCTGGCCAAGGACGACCCGAAGTGGCCGATGCAGGACAAGCCCGACGCGGTGACGCCGACGCAGCTGTCGTGCCTGCGCAGCGAACTGAGCACGGCGGGTTACCGCCGCGCGAAGCGCAAGGACGTGGCCGAATACGTGTCCACCCATCCTTCCCGGATCGATGCCGACGTGACGCTGCTCGAAGGCGGCGCCGCGGCGATGATGGGCCGCCTGATGATGGCCGGCGCCGAAGGCGAGCGCACCGGCGTCAAGGTGAGCGAGCAGGAAGTGCTGGGTTCCGCCACGCCGGAACAGCTGGCCTCGTTCATGGCCTTCATGACCGCGCCCGATCATGCGGACCTGCGCAAGCTGTCCGGCCTCGGCAATGCGTTCTCGACCAGCAAATCCTCCGAGGAAAACGAGCAGAGCGGCGAAGCCGCGGGCGAAAACCTCGCGACCCAGGTGATGCTGCGTGCGATGAGTGCCTGCGAGGTTTCGATGGCGACCTTGTTCAACTGATGGACGCAGCGGTCGGTCCGTCGCGCAAGATCCCGCGCCGCCGCTGGCTGCGCAGGGTGCTGTTGCTCGCGATGCTGCTGGCGCTGTATCCGGCCTTCGTGTTCGGCACCGTGTACTGGGCGACATCGCACTCGGATCTGCCGGGTGGACGTCACGGCCCGAAGGATGCGTATCGACACACGCTGGCCAGCGCGACGGTCGCCTTCACCGGTTCCGCGCGCTGGGTCGACTGGGTCACGGTGGTGATGGAAGGCGATGGCCACGGCGACGTGGCGCGTGCGATGGATGTGCGCAACAACCGCATCGGTGCCCGGATCGGCGCTGAAGCGGAGAGCTGGAACGAAATGAATGCCGCCGTGCTGCAGGCCGTCCAGGCCGGTGGCGTGGCGGTCGAAGACGAGGACAGGATCACCTGGCTGCCGCGGGAACGCTGGCGGGACCGGTGGTACTGAGCCGATGCATCCACAAGAATCCGAAGGCCCGGACATGTCTCCTGCCGCACGCCGCCATCGCCTGCCGATGTTTTCCGCCAGCCTGCTTGCGATGCTGTTCGCCTTGCAGTGCGCGATCGCTCCGGCGGTGCGCGCCGCAGACGATGTGGACGCTGCGATCGTCGACAGGTTGACCGACGCCATGATCCGCATGCTTCCGGTCGGCGCCATCATGGATGAAGTCGCGACGAAGGATCCCGCCTGGCCGGTGGGCGAGAAGTCCGGCAAGGTCGATGCCTCGCAGCTCGCCTGCCTGCGCAAGGAACTGTCGTCGGAAGGCTATCGCCGGTTCATGCGCGGCGAATCGCTCGCGTACGCCACCCGGAACGAAGCCACGCTGGACGAAGAGGTGAAGCTCGCCGAAGCGGCGGCGCCCATCCTCGGCAGCATCGTCTCCGCGAGCATCGGCGGCAAGGCGGTCGATTCCAAGGCCGAACTGGCCAAGCTGTCCGCCGACCAAATGCTGGCCTTCCTCAGCTTCGCCTACGAGCCGAAATATGCAGGTCTGCGCCAACTCAGCGGCTACGGCGAGTTCCCGGGCGACGGCGCCGAGCAGAAGGACCAGAAGGCGATGCAGATGGTGATGATCAAGATGACTCTTCGCGCCATGGGCACCTGCGACGTCTCGCCTGCCCACATTTTCTAATTCCGATCCATCAGGTACACACCATGCCAAAACGCACTGACATCCAGACCGTCCTGATCATCGGCGCAGGTCCGATCGTGATCGGCCAGGCCTGCGAATTCGACTACTCCGGCGCGCAGGCCTGCAAGGCGCTGCGCGACGAGGGCTATCGCGTGGTGCTGGTGAACAGCAATCCCGCGACCATCATGACCGACCCGAACATGGCCGACGCGGTCTACATCGAGCCGATCAACTGGCGCACGGTCGAGAAGATCATCGAGAAGGAGCGCCCTGACGCGCTGCTGCCGACGATGGGCGGACAGACCGCGCTGAACTGCGCGCTGGACCTCGCCGACAACGGCGTGCTGGAGAAATACAACGTCGAGCTGATCGGCGCAAAGCGCGACGCAATCCGCATGGCCGAAGACCGCGAGCTGTTCCGCGTCGCGATGCAGGAGATCGGCCTGGAATGCCCGAAGGCCGAGGTCGCACGGACATTCGAACAGGCGCTGGAGATCCAGACCAAGGTCGGCTACCCGACCATCATCCGTCCCAGCTTCACGCTCGGCGGCACCGGCGGCGGCATCGCCTACAACAAGGAAGAGTTCGAGGAGATCGCCAAGCGCGGCCTCGACCTGTCGCCCGTGCATGAAGTGCTGATCGAAGAGTCGGTGCTGGGCTGGAAGGAATTCGAGATGGAAGTGGTCCGCGACACCGCGGACAACTGCATCATCGTCTGCTCGATCGAGAACTTCGATCCGATGGGCGTGCACACCGGCGACAGCATCACCGTCGCACCGGCGCAGACGCTCACCGACAAGGAATACCAGCGGCTGCGCGATGCTTCGATCGCCGTGCTGCGCAAGATCGGTGTGGACACCGGCGGCTCGAACGTGCAGTTCGGCATCAACGCCCAGGACGGTCGCGTCGTGGTCATCGAGATGAACCCGCGCGTGTCGCGTTCCTCGGCACTGGCCTCGAAGGCGACCGGCTTCCCGATCGCCAAGGTCGCGGCCAAGCTCGCCGTGGGCTACACGCTCGACGAACTGAAGAACGAGATCACCGGTGGCCTGACCCCGGCCTCGTTCGAGCCGAGCATCGACTACGTCGTCACCAAGATCCCGCGCTTTGCGTTCGAGAAGTTCCCGGCCGCCGATGCGCGCCTGACCACGCAGATGAAGTCGGTGGGCGAGGTGATGGCGATCGGCCGCACCTTCCAGGAATCCCTGCAGAAGGCGCTGCGCGGCCTGGAAACCGGCAAGGTCGGCCTCGATCCGACCGGCCTCGACCTCGGCACCGTGGAAGGCCTCGCCGCCCTGCGCCGCGAAGTGAAGGAAGCCGGCCCCGAGCGCATGTTCTATCTCGCCGACGCCTTCCGCGCCGGCATGTCGGTCGAGGACGTGCACGCGCTGTCCTTCGTCGACCCGTGGTTCCTCGACCAGCTCGAAGAACTCATCGCCTGCGAGCGCGAGGTCGCCGCAGCCGGGCTCGAAGGCCTCGATGCGAAGCGCCTGCGCGCGCTCAAGCGCAAGGGCTTCTCCGATGCGCGCCTGGCCCAGCTCGCGGGCACGAACGAGACCGCCGTGCGCGCGCTGCGCAAGGCCTTCGGCGTGCGTCCCGTCTACAAGCGCGTGGACTCCTGCGCCGCCGAATTCGCCACCACCACCGCCTACCTGTATTCGACCTACGAGGACGAGTGCGAAGCGCAGCCGACCGGTCGCGACAAGATCATGGTCCTCGGCGGCGGCCCGAACCGCATCGGCCAGGGCATCGAGTTCGACTACTGCTGCGTGCATGCCGCGCTGGCGCTGCGCGAGGACGGGTACGAGACCATCATGGTCAACTGCAACCCGGAAACCGTGTCGACCGACTACGACACCTCGGATCGCCTGTACTTCGAGCCGCTGACCCTGGAAGACGTGCTGGCCATCGTCGAGCTGGAACAGCCGAAGGGCGTGATCGTGCAGTACGGCGGCCAGACCCCGCTGAAGCTGGCGCAGGCGCTTGAAGCGAACGGCGTGCCGGTCATCGGCACCTCGCCGGATTCCATCGACCTGGCCGAGGACCGCGAGCGCTTCCAGAAGCTGGTCGAAGACCTCGGCCTGAAGCAGCCGCCGAACCGCACGGCGCGCAATCACGACGAGGCCATCGCCCATGCCGGCGCGATCGGCGATCCGCTGGTCGTGCGCCCGAGCTACGTGCTCGGCGGTCGCGCGATGGAGATCGTGTACTCCGACGCCGACCTGTCGCGCTACATCCGCGATGCGGTGAAGGTCTCGAACGATTCGCCGGTCTTGCTCGACCGCTTCCTCGACCACGCGGTCGAAGTGGACGTCGATGTCATCGCCGACAAGGACGGCAACGTCCTGATCGGCGGCGTGATGGAGCACATCGAGGAAGCCG
Organism: Lysobacteraceae bacterium; assembly: GCA_036404915.1. Lineage (GTDB taxonomy): Bacteria > Pseudomonadota > Gammaproteobacteria > Xanthomonadales > Xanthomonadaceae > Lysobacter_I. The sequence continues at coordinate 8,048 of DASWYO010000042.1, read as the reverse complement.
GCGTGCATTCCGGCGACTCCTCCTGTTCTCTGCCGCCGTACTCGCTGTCGCAGGCCACGCAGGCTCGCCTGCGCGACCAGGTGGTCGCACTGGCCAAGGCGCTCAATGTGGTCGGCCTGATGAACACGCAGTTCGCGATCCAGACCGAGGAAGACGGCACCGACACCATCTTCCTGCTCGAAGTGAACCCGCGCGCCTCGCGCACCGTGCCCTTCGTGTCCAAGGCTACCGGCATGCCGCTGGCGAAGATCGCCGCGCGCTGCATGGCTGGCAAGACGCTGGCGGAGCAGGGCGCGACGAAGGAAATCGTGCCGGACTACTACTCGGTCAAGGAAGCGATCTTCCCGTTCGCCAAGTTCCAGGGCGTCGATCCGATCCTCGGCCCGGAAATGCGTTCCACCGGCGAAGTCATGGGCGTCGGCCGCAACTTCGGCGCTGCCTTCGCGCGCGCCCAGGAAGCCGCCGGCATCAAGGCGCCGCCGAAGGGCAAGGCCTTCATCTCCGTGCGCGACCCGGACAAGCAGCGCGTGCTGTCGGTCGCTGAGGATCTGGTGGCGCGTGGCTATGCGGTGGTCGCCACCCGCGGCACGGCGGCATGGCTGCGCGAGCAGGGCGTTGCCTGCGAGATCGTGAACAAGGTGGTCGAGGGCCGTCCGCACATCGTCGACCTGATCAAGAACGGCGAGATCACCTACATCGTCAACACCACGGAAGGCAAGCAGGCCATCGCCGACTCGTTCTCGATCCGCCGCGAGGCCTTGCAGCAGCGGGTGACCTACTCGACGACGATTGCAGGCGCGAAGGCCCTGCTGCATTCTCTCGATTTCCGCGACAGCGGCCCGGTGTGGGCGCTGCAGGAACTGCACAAGGAACTCGAGCAAGCATGAGCAGAGCACCCATCACCCTGAAAGGCTCGCAGCGCCTGCGCAGCGAGCTGGAAAACCTCAAGAGCGTCCAGCGTCCGGCGGTGATCGCCGCCATCGCCGAGGCGCGCGGGCACGGCGACCTGAAGGAAAACGCCGAATACCATGCCGCGCGCGAGCAGCAGGGCTTCATCGAGGGCCGCATCAAGCAGCTCGAAGCCGAGCTGTCGCACGCGCAGGTGATCGACATTTCCACGCTGAACGCCGGCAGCCGCGTGGTGTTCGGCGCGACCGTGACCTTGGCCGATGTCGAGAACGACGAAGAGAAGCGCTACCAGATCGTCGGCGACCTCGAAGCCGACATCAAGCAGGGCCTGATCGCCATCTCCTCGCCGCTGGCGCGCGCGCTGATCGGCAAGCACGAGGGCGATACCGTCGAGATCGATGCGCCGGCCGGCAAGCGCGAGTACGAGCTCATCCAGGTCGCCTACGAAGGCTGACCGCGTCGACGCCATGTCGCGCGATCGCGCAACCATCCTCCTGCTTCCCGCCTGGTCGGCCTTCGGCCGGCAGGCGCTGGCGCCTGCACTCGCGGCGGCCATCGGGCGCGCGGAGGCTTCGCCATCAGGCGAAGCGGGCATCGAGGCGCAGCTGTCGCGCGTGTTCTCGATCGTGCCCGCACGCTGGGCCGCTGCGGCGCTGACCCGCCAGGCCGAAGTCGGCGATGCCGTCGGCGCGGCGTGGCTGCGCGCCGATCCCGCCCACGTGCGCCCCGACATCAACGGCGCGCGACTGCTCGGCATCGGCGAACGCCTCGGTCTCGACGATGCGGATGTCGAAGCCCTGCTGCCCGCGCTCAAGCCGGTGTTCGGCGACGCCGGTTTCGAACTCGATGCGCCCTCGCCGACGCACTGGTACCTGCGCCTGCCGCGCGAAGCGAAACTGCCGGCGTTCAGCGCGCCCGATGACGCCATCGGCGCGGACCTGTTCGAGCACCAGCCGGAAGGTCCCGAGGGTCGACGCTGGCGTGCGCTGATCAACGAGACCCAGATCGTCCTGCACAACCATCCCTGGAATGTCCGCCGCGCCGAACGCGGCCTCGTGCCGGTCAATTCCCTGTGGCTGTGGGGCGGCGGCGTGCTGCCGACCACCGTGCGCGGCGACGTGACCCGCTGCGCCAGCGACGACGATCTGGCCTGCGCGCTCACCCGGCTCGCGGGTGGCGATGCGGGCAGATTGCCGGCGTCGTTCTCCGATGCGAACACGACAGACGGCATCACGCTGTTCGACCTGCGCCGCGCCCGCGATCTCGCAGCGCTGCAGCGCGACTGGCTGTTGCCGGTGCTGCGTGCGGTGGGCGAGGGCAGGTGCGCGAGCGCGATCATCGATACTGCAGACGGCGGACGCTTCGCGCTGCATCGCGGACAGCGCTGGCGCTTCTGGCGCAAGCCCTGGTCGATGCCGATCGCGACGGACGCCGGTTGATGCGGACCATCCGCAGGCGCGACGGACTCGACCAGTACACTGCGGAAAGCGCCGCGAAGGACAGCGCTGCTCCCGGACAGGACTGGCCCGCCGATGTGTCGCCCCTTCTGCAGCGCGTGTATCTCGCACGCGGCGCACGAACGCATGCGCAGGCGCAGCCGCGCCTGACCCAGTTGCTGCCGCCGGACGACCTGCACGGCATCGAGGACGCCGCGCGACTGCTTGCCCAGGCGATCGTTTCGCAGCAGCACATTCTCATCGTCGGCGATTTCGACTGCGATGGCGCCACCGCCTGCGCGGTCGCGGTGCGCGGCCTGCGCCTGCTCGGCGCGACGCGGGTGTCGTACGCGGTGCCGAACCGCATGATCCATGGTTACGGTCTGTCGCCTGCGCTTGTCGATGAGCTCGCGGCGCTGTCGCCTGACCTGCTCGTCACGGTCGATCACGGCATCGCCTGTCATGCGGGCATCGCCGCGGCGAAAGCGCGAGGCTGGCAGGTGCTGGTCACCGACCATCACCTGCCGGGCGAATCGCTGCCGCCCGCCGATGTCATCGTCGACCCGAACCTGCGCGGCGATGTTTTCGCCAGCAAGTCGCTGGCCGGTGTCGGCGTGTTGTTCTACGTGCTGCTGGCCCTGCGCCGCCGCCTTCGCGACGACGGGCGTTTCGCGGGCGATCCGCCGGATCTGACCGTGCTGCTCGATCTGGTCGCGGTAGGCACCGTCGCCGACCTGGTACCGCTGGACGTGAACAACCGTGCGCTGGTCGCCGCCGGCCTGCGCCGCCTGCGTGCCGGTCGTGGCTGCGCCGGGTTGCGTGCGCTCATCGATGTGTCCAGACGGACCGAAGCCGCGCTGACCTCGACCGACATCGGCTACGCGCTGGCGCCGCGCATCAATGCCGCAGGCCGGCTGGAAGACATGACGCTCGGCATCGAATGCCTGCTGACCGACGATGTCCGGCATGCGCGCGAACTCGCCGAGATCCTCGATGGCATCAACGCCGAGCGTCGCGGCGTGCAGGCGCAGATGGTCGGCGACGCCGAAGCTGCGTTGTCCGCGCTGTCGTTCGATGGCGACGCTGCGCGTGCCACCGTCTGCCTCTACCACGAGGACTGGCATCCCGGCGTGGTCGGGCTGGTCGCGTCGAAGATCAAGGAGCGCGTGCATCGGCCGACGATCGCGTTCGCGCCGAGCGAACCCGGCGGCGACGAACTGCGCGGTTCGGCGCGTTCGATCAGCGGTTTCCACATCCGCGACGCGCTGGCGATGGTCGATGCGCGGCATCCCGGGCTGATCGGCCGTTTCGGTGGTCATGCCATGGCGGCGGGGCTCAGCCTGCGCCTCGTCGACTTGCCGGCCTTCCAGCGCGCCTTCGAAGCCTGCGCCGCCGAACTGATGTCACCCGAATTGCTGCAGGACGTAGTGCTGAGCGACGGCGCGATTCCGCCGGACGCCTGCGCCCTCGCCACAGCGCTCGCACTGCGCGACGGTGGACCGTGGGGGCAGGCGTTCCCCGAGCCGTTGTTCGACGATGTGTTCGATGTCGTCCAGTGGCGCCCGGTCGGCGAGACGCACCTGAAGCTCGAATTGGCCTGGCCCGGCAATACGCGCCGGATCAGCGCGATCCACTTCTCCGGCTGGGACGGCACGCCGCCGCCGTCGCGCATCCGCGCCGCCTATCGCCTGCTGCCCGACGAATGGCGCGGCGGCGATGCCGTGCAATTGATCGTGGTGCATCGGGAAGCTGTCGGTATCGTCTAGCCGCAGGACGGCTGCAAACGGAGCCGCAGACCGACTCGCGAACCGGGTCAGGTACGAAGGGCTGAAGAAAAGCGCCTGTTGTCTACCGTGAACCCGCTTGAAGCCTGGCCTGCACGGCCCTGGCTTCGTGGAAGCCTGAGTGCCCTGGTCATGGAGGGATGAGGGCTGGCGTGAATAATCGGTTCGGGTAATTCGCCCAAGGTTTCACCAATATCTCCATACCATGAAGAATGGTATGGCTGGTTCTGCCCGTGAGCAGCAAATGACACACAGAAAAAAGCCGCCGTGTATTTTGTCAAGGGGCAAATCGCATTAATGCGCCAGGCTGAAGTCGCCGCAGGGCGCGCGTGCCAAGGGCGACGAACGGCTGCAGGGAGTGATCAGGCACCGATGCATGAACAGTGGCGACGTCCGGGGGAGCGACTTGACGTTCGTGAAGAAAGCGTTTTCTGTCTGCTCAAGCGAAAATGCATCCAACGGCGCAGTAGCCCCGCGAAGGATGCCGTAGGAATGGGAGTGTTCGATTACAGCGAGATGTCCTGCAACCCGGAACACCGATACGGTTCAAATGGCAATATGCCGTCTGTAACGTATAAACAACGTTACGCGCAATGAGGCGCTGGCTGTCCATGGATCCGTGGCCGAATCGCCGGGTATTCACCGTTATTGCTTGGTGTCATTCTCCAGAATTGACGGCTCGCTCAAATTTTGCGAAAGTCGAGGTGGGGATGACGGCTCAGGAAGCCAGTCACGGATTCAAACAGGATGAAGGGGTGCGTCAGCGCGCTGCGAGTATTGCTTCCGAACCAAGTTGAAAGGGAAGCGGCTGTTTCACGCCGCGTCTCGGAAGTGAAGTATCACAAGTACGTGTAGTGCCTGCCTCTTTGCGTGATCGAGTGGTTGCGATAATCGTCGCAGCCACCGGTGCTTATTGTTCGTTGTTGGATGTTGCAAGGGAATGCCATGAAGGGAGTCAATCAGCTTGTACAGCTGAGTCCGCATCAGAGGGATATTTACTTTGATCAGATTCGGTGTCCGGAAAGCCCCTGCTACAACGTAGGCGGCTATCTGAAGCTGGGACCTGTCGATGTGGCGCGCCTGGCCAAGGCGCACGGCGACCTGGTGATGGCGCATGATGCGTTCGGTATACGAATTGTCTGTGCCGACGACGCTGTGGCGCAATGTGTCGTGCATGAGCGCACGACAGTGCTGCAACACGTGGATGTGTCGTCCGAAACGTGCCCTTCGACGGCCGCCGAGGCGTGGATTCGCCAGCTCTTCGCAACGCCGTTGGCGTTCGACAACACGGAGATGTTCAAGGCGGCGCTCATACGCTTGAGCGATTCCGAATATTGGTATGTGGGTATTGCGCACCATCTGGCAGTGGATGGTTGGGGCTTCGCCAACTGGGGTCAGGCGCTGGCGCGGTACTACAACGGCGAAGCAGCGGGCCAGGTGTCGAGTTGCGTGAGTGTTGCCGCCGAGCAGCATGCCTATCTGGGAACCGAAAGGTACCGCAGCGATCGGAATTATTGGGCGCAGCAGTGTGCAACGCTGCCGGAGCGTTTGCTTCAACCATTTCACGCAGCCACCGCCGGCGATGGGCCAACGCGCAGTTTCCGTTTCACGCAGCAGGTGTCGTCCGACACATTCGCGCAGGTGGAACAGCTCGCTTCGCATCTGGGGGTAGGGCCGCATGCGGTTCTGCTCGGGGCGCTCGGGGCCTGTCTCGGGTTGATATACCGACAGCCGGACGTGCTGATTTCCGTCGCGGTGCACAATCGTCGCGGCGCCACGCAGAAGCAGATCATCGGCGCGTTTTCGAGCGTCAGTCCTTTGCCGTTGAATCAGGTCATCGGCTCGCGCTTCACGGATCTGGTACGCCAGGTTGCGAGCAGTCAGAAAGCGCATTTTCGTCATCAACGCTATCCGCATGGCGACTTGCTGCGCGATCTGGGCCTGGCTGGTGGCCATGCCTTGCTGGGCGATGTCGGCTTCAGCTATGTCAAGGCCGACAGCACGCTTGAAATCGAAGGGCGTGGACTTGAACTGACTTATGTCAGTCATGAGTGCGAAAAGACGCCATTGATGGTCACCGTATGGGATGTCCGTGCGAACGGCGGCGTCGCGATGCATTTCGATTGCAACGAGGCTTACTTCAATCGCGACGAAGCCGCGCTGCTCGCCCGGCGTTTTGCGAGGACGCTGGAACTGGCGGTGCGCTCGCCAGATGCCGTACTCGATCCGGCCGATGTGCTGCTGGATGGAGAGCGCGAACGCATCCTGGAACAATTCAATGCCACGGCGACCGATTATCCGAAGGATACGCTGATCCACGCGCTGTTCGAGCAGCAGGCGGCCGCGCAGCCGGATGCAGAGGCGGTGGTTCACGAAGGTCGGCATCTGAGTTACAGCGAGCTCAATGCGCGGGCGAACCAGATCGCGCATTACCTGCTGTCGCAAGGCGTGAAGCCGGACGACCGTGTGGCGATCTGCGTGGCACGCGGCGTGGACATGGTGGTGGGGCTGCTGGGCATCCTCAAGGCCGGTGGCGCGTACGTGCCGCTGGACCCCGACTATCCTGCCGAGCGCCTGGCGTACATGCTGGAGGATAGTGCCCCGGTGGCGTTGCTGACGCAGGCGACGCTCGAGGAGCGGTTGCCGGCAAGCGGCCTGCCAACGCTGCGGCTGGATACGAATGACTCCCGCGCGCTGCTGGCGACCCATCCGACGCATAATCCGGAACCGCTTGCGCATGGACTGACTTCACGGCACCTGGCATATGTGATCTATACGTCGGGCTCGACCGGCATGCCGAAAGGCGTCATGGTCGAGCATGCGAGCGCAATGAGTTTCATCGCAGGTCATGTTCGCCTGTGTGCGCTCGAACGCTCCGATCGCATGCTCCAGTTCGCATCATTTGCATTCGACAGTTCGATCGCAGAGATGATGCCGACGCTGTCTGTCGGTGCAACGCTCGTTCTGCGCCCGAGACATCTCGGTCACGACGAACTGAGCGGATTTCTCGAGACGCAACGAATCAGCGTGGTCGATCTGCCGACTGCGTTCTGGAGCGCGTGGGCAAGAGGGTTGGCAGAAACGCCTGCGCTTTCGCCTGGCAGCGCATTGCGCCTGGTGATCGTCAGTGGTGAGTCGGTCGAGTTGCATCATCTGCAGGCATGGCGTGCCAACCCCAATGCCCGTCGATGCCGATGGCTCAATAATTATGGCCCGACCGAGACGAGCGTGAACGCGACGGCATTCGCGTTGGATTGCATCACGGACATTGCGCGAATGAGTGCCGTGCCAATCGGCCGGCCTGTCGCCAACGCCAAGGTCTACATCTTGAGCGCGCGTGGCGAACCGGTGCCGATGGGCGTGGCGGGTGAGTTGTACATCGGCGGCGATGGCGTGGCGCGCGGGTATCTGAATCGTCCAGAGCTGACGGCGGAGCGCTTCGTGCGCGATCCCTTCAGCGCCGATCCGCAGGCGCGGATGTACAGGACCGGCGATCTGGGTCGCTGGCTGCCGGACGGCAACATCGAGTACCTGGGACGCAACGATTTCCAGGTGAAGATCCGCGGCTTCCGCATCGAGCTGGGCGAGATCGAGGCACGTCTGGCGGCCTGCGAAGGCGTACGCGAGGCGGTGGTGCTGGCGCGCGAGGACGAGCCGGGCGACAAGCGGCTGGTGGCGTACGTGGTGCCGGCGGCCGGAGCCGCACCGACGGCAGCAAAGCTGCGCGAAGCGCTGCAGCCGCAGTTGCCGGAGTACATGGTGCCCAGCGCGTTCGTGCTGCTCGACGCATTCCCGCTGACGCCCAACGGCAAGCTGGATCGCAAGGCACTGCCGGCACCGGACGGGACATCGCTGACGCGGCGCGAGTACGAGGCGCCGCAGGGCGAGATCGAGCAGGGGCTGGCGGAGATCTGGCAGT
>DASWYO010000041.1:0-177459 GCA_036404915.1 Lysobacteraceae bacterium | reverse complement strand
GACCACACCCTTCAGCACCACGCCTTCCTGCAGCTTGTCCATCAGCTGCTCGCGCTCTTCCGAATGCTCGCTCTCGACCACCGCACGGCGGGAGACGACCACATTGTTGCGCTTGCGATCCAGCTTGATGAGCTTGAACTCCAGCTCCTTGCCTTCCAGGTAGCCCGGGTCGCGCACGGGGCGCACGTCGACGAGCGAGCCCGGCAGGAACGCACGGACGTCCTTAATGTCGACGGTGAAACCACCCTTGACCTTGCCGCTGATGCGGCCGGTGATGGTTTCGTTCTTTTCCAGAGCTTCTTCGAGCTCGTCCCACACCATGGCGCGCTTGGCCTTGTCGCGGGAAAGAACGGTTTCGCCGAAGCCGTTTTCGAGGGAGTCCAGCGCCACCTTGACGACGTCGCCGACGGCCACGTCGATCTCGCCGGCTTCGTTACGGAACTGTTCGATCGGCACGATGCCTTCGGACTTCAGGCCGGCATTGATGACCACCACGTCGGTGCGCACATCGACGACGACGCCCGAGACGATCGAGCCGGGCTTGAGCTTGGCGAGGTTCGCGGCCGCGCTCTGTTCGAACAATTCTGCAAATGATTCGGTCATGGGTTGAATGCTCTGTTGATGACACAGACCGGAGCGCCGACGATGCGGTGCGGGGCCGGTCCACCCGTTGGGGCCGTGGCGGGATTGCCGTTGGCCGTAGGAGTGAGATGTGAAAACACCGCCGCCCCGCTGCCTGCGCAACGGACGAACGACGGAACCTTGGCCTGCTGCGTGCGAAAGCCGACCGGAAATGCAGGTCAGGCGCGCGAGGCGGACACGACGGCCAGCACGCGTTCGACCACCGCATCGATGCCGAGGCCGGTGGTGTCGATGCAGACGGCGTCTTCGGCCGGTCGCAAGGGCGCCACTGCGCGATTGGCATCGCGGGCGTCGCGGGCGAGGATCTCCCGCAGCAGGTCGTCGAATATAACGGAAACCCCCTTGTCTTTCAACTGCTTATACCGCCTGTCGGCCCGCTCCTCGGGGCTGGCGGTGAGGAAGACCTTGTGCGCCGCGTCGGGAAAGATGACCGTGCCCATGTCGCGGCCATCGGCCACCAGGCCGGGCGGACGGCGGAAAGCGCGCTGGCGTTCGCGCAGGGCGGCGCGGACCTCCGGCACGGCCGCGATGGCCGAGGCCGCAGCCCCGGCGGTCTCGGTGCGCAGCTCGTCGGTGGCATCGACCCCGTTCACGATGACCCGCAGCTCGCCGTCGGCGCCCTCCTCGAAGCCGATATGGGCGTCGAAAGCGCAGCGGATCAGGGCACCCGGGTCGGCCAGGTCCAGCCCGGCCCAGCCGGCGGCGACCCCGACCCCGCGGTAGAGCGCGCCGGAATCCAGGTAATGCCAGCCCAGCCGGGCAGCCACCAGCCGGCTGATGGTGCCCTTGCCTGCCCCGGACGGGCCGTCGATGGTCAGGACGGGAATGATGGGCGCCGGGGCGGGGGCGGAGTCGGACATGGGCGGTTCGCAGCAGGCATGGGGATGCGTCATTCTAGCCGCCACGCCGACGACGCCCGGCACCCGCATGCTGCAAGCGATTGATCGGCCTTGCTTTCCGAAACGAGGCGCGGCAAAATGCCGGGCTGCTTTACCGCTCCACCTCCTATCCCATCCACATTCAACCGCGTTATCGCCGAGGTTTCCATGAAGGTCTTGTCCTCCCTGAAGTCGGCGAAGGCCCGTCACCGCGACTGCAAGGTCGTCCGCCGCCGTGGCAAGGTCTTCGTGATCTGCAAGTCGAATCCGCGTTTCAAGGCGCGCCAGCGCTGATTCCGGATCGCGTCGTCGGCACTGCCGGCGTCGACACACCGCAAAGGCCGCCTCGTGCGGCCTTTGTCGTATCCGGCCGCAGGACACGGAGCGAACACGAGACGATCGAGGGCGGTGTTGATCCGCCGCGCCGCCTTCCGGTGAAGTGCGGCGTCGCGGATTCGTGAACCCGGGTGTGCGTGCGCCGACGCGATGCGCTTACAATCCCTGCGCTTGCAAGCCACCCGCCCATCCGCACCCGTTCGAGGAGGTCCCCCATGCGTCTTCTCCCTGCCGCCCTGGTCGCTGTCGCTCTCTGCGCCGCAGCCCCCCAGGCTTTCGCCGACAGGCTGCTGATCGAACGCGTGCAGAACGAGGCCGCCATGGCCATGCCCGCACGTGGCATGCGCATGGCCGATGTCGAACGCAAGTTCGGCGCCCCGACCCAGCGCATGGACCCCCGCGGCGGCCAGAAGCGCCAGTGGCCGGCGATCAACCGCTGGACCTATCCCAATTTCGTCGTCTACTTCGAGAAGGACCGCGTGATCGACGCGGTGGCCATCCGCGCCGGCAGCAACGAAATCGGCCCGAAACCTCCGGTCAAGTAATTCGATGTCCACAACTGTCCGTTTTCCGGCGGAATGGGAACCCCAATCCGCCGTCCTGATCGCGTGGCCGCATCCCGAGACCGATTGGGGTCCGCGCCTGGTCGATGTCGAGGAAACCTACATCGCCCTGGTGGCTGCGATCACCACGTTCCAGGACGCCGTGATCTGCATCGCCGACGATGACCTGCAGATCTATGCCGAAGCGCGCCTGCGTTCGGCCCGGGTCGACATGGACCGCGTCCGCTTCGTGACCGTCGAATACGACGACACCTGGCTGCGCGACAGCGGTCCGATCACGCTCAAGACCGCCGACGGCTTCCTGCAGCTCGACTTCCGCTTCACCGGCTGGGGCGGCAAGTTCGAGGCCAGCCGCGATGATCGTCTGGTCGAAGCGCTGACCACGCAGGGCGTGTTCTCGAACGCGACGCGGGAAGAAATCGATTTCGCGCTGGAAGGCGGCGGCATCGAGACCGACGGCGCCGGCACCCTGCTCACCACCTGGCAATGCCTGCACGAGCGTCATCCGGACGCAAGTCGCGAGGCACTCACCGCGAAGCTCGCCGGCTGGCTGCGCCAGGACCGCGTGCTGTGGCTCGATCACGGCTATCTGGAAGGCGACGACACCGACGCGCACATCGACACCCTCGCCCGCTTCGCTGCCGAGGACGCGATCGTCTACCAGGGCTGCGACGATGTCAGCGACACGCACTACCCCGAACTGCAGGCGATGGCCGCCGAACTGGCCGCACTGCGCACGCGCGACGGCAAGCCGTATCGACTGTTCGCGCTGCCATGGGCCAAACCGATCTTCGACGACGGCCGCCGCCTCGCTGCCAGCTACGCGAATTTCCTGATCGTCAACGGCGCGGTGCTCATGCCGTCCTACGGCGACCCGGCCGACGCGCGTGCGCAGGAAGTGATGGCTGAAGCGTTCCCGGGCCGCGAGATCGTCCCGGTGCCTTGCCGCCCGCTGATCTGGCAGAACGGCAGCTTGCACTGCATCACGATGCAGTTGCCGGAAGGTGTTCTAACCTGATACTCGTTCATGCAGGAAGATGCCGGCTCTCTCGATTCCCTGCCGACCCTGTCGGATGCATCACTTCTTGAGGGATTTCGCGAAGATGCAGCATCTTTTCCGCATCAGATGCAGATGTATCAACTAGCTGCTACGTTGGGCAGCAAATCCTATGCATCATCGGTCATTGCTTCCAAATCACATGGAACATTGATCATCGGCAACATCACAATCGAATATCACTCACACACTCAGCGCTTTCGGATTCGTTTGTACGAGCATTCCCGGAAAGTCTTCGAACACAATTGTTCAAACTCGATAGAAGCCGAAATGCTGATCGATGCACTTGTAATACGCGATCACATGCACTTTTGACGCGACGGCCAAACTTTCAGCGAGCTCACACGATGAAGACCAAAACCCTCCCCGTCGCCCTGATCCAGGAAAAGAACCACGGCACCGCCGAGGCCAACCTGTCGGTCATCGAGGCACGTGTCGCCGAGGCCGCGAAGTCCGGTGCGAAGCTGGTGCTGTTGCAGGAACTGCACAACGGCGCGTATTTCTGCCAGCACGAATGCGTGGACGAGTTCGACCTGGCCGAACCGATTCCGGGTCCGAGCACGGAGCGTTTGGCCGCACTGGCGAAGCACCATGGCGTGGTGCTGGTCAGCTCGCTGTTCGAGCGCCGCGCTGCAGGTCTCTACCACAACACCGCCGTGGTCTACGACGCGGACGGTTCGATCGCCGGCAAGTACCGCAAGATGCACATCCCGGACGATCCGGGCTTCTACGAAAAGTTCTATTTCACGCCGGGCGACCTCGGCTTCACGCCGATCGATACCTCGGTCGGCCGTCTCGGCGTGCTGGTCTGCTGGGACCAGTGGTACCCGGAAGCCGCGCGACTGATGGCGCTGGCCGGCGCCGAGTTGCTGCTGTACCCGACCGCGATCGGCTGGGACCCGTCGGACGAGCAGGCCGAGAAGGATCGCCAGCGCAATGCCTGGATCCTCAGCCACCGCGGCCATGCCGTGGCCAACGGCGTGCCGGTGCTGAGCTGCAATCGCGTCGGCCACGAGACCTCCCCGCTCGGCGCGGCCGGCATCGACTTCTGGGGAAATAGTCATGTTCTGGGCCCGCAGGGCGAGTTCATCGCCGAAGCCGGTACCGAGGCGACGATCCTGATGGCCGAAGTCGACATGGCGCGCAGCGAGCATGTCCGCCGGATCTGGCCGTTCCTCCGCGACCGGCGCATCGACGCCTACGGCGACCTGCTCAAGCGTTACCGCGACTGAAACGGCCCGCCCCCCGCCCGGCGACGCGTCGCCGGGCCTGCCATTCGTCGCCGCGGACTTCCCGCGAACGAACGGTCGTGCTATTCATTCGCGCCATGGGACCGCAACCCGCCACCAGCAAAGGCGCCGCCACCCGGGACATCATCCTGGAGCGGGCCTACATGATTGCCGCGTCGGCGGGCCTCGAAGGACTGTCGATCGGCCCCCTGGCCGATGCCGTGGGCATGTCCAAGAGCGGCGTGTTCGCGCATTTCGGCTCGCGTGAAGACCTGCAGCTCGCGGTGCTCGACATGGCCGCGACCCGTTTCGGCGAACACACCCTGATCCCCGCACTCGGCACGCCGCGCGGGCTGCCGAGGCTGCGTACCATCCTCGCCAATTGGTTCGAGTGGCTGCGACGCGATCGCGGCGGCTGCGTGCTGCTGACCGCCGTCAGCGAATACGACGACCGCCCCGGTCCGCTGCGGGAACGGGTGGTCGCACATCACCAGCGCTGGCAGGCGGAACTCGCGAGGGCCGTCCAGCTGGCCGTCGAGACCGGCGAACTGCGCGCCGACACCGATGCCAGCCAGTTCGCCTTCGAACTCAACAGCATCGCGCTCGCCGTCCAGCACGATGCGGCGCTGTCCGACCTCGACGCCGCCTTTTCACGAGGCCGGCGGATGTTCGAACACCTGCTCGCCTACTACCTCCCCTCGCCTCCCTGTCCCCCCACCCAGGCTTCCTGATCCCGGGAGATCGCCATGCGCCTGTCATTCGCCAAAATTAGCACGACCGTTCGTAATATCTCTGGCCTGCTCGTTCTGCGTGCGAGCTTCCGCTTCGGTCGCCTGCTCCAGCCGGACGCGACGCTGCAGCGCGCCGCGCGACTGTTCTGCACGCCCTTCGCGAGCAGCCGGGCACGCGCTCTGGCTGCACCGACCCTGGGCGCAGTGGAGTCCAGGCTGGATGTCGATGGCCTCCCGATCGCGACCTACGTCTGGGGCGATCCGTCGCGACAGCCGTACGTGCTGTTCGCACATGGCTGGTCCAGCCACGGCACCCGCGTCGCAAAGTGGATCGAACCCCTGCAATCCGCCGGCTATGCCGTGGTCGCCTTCGACCAGGCCGGCCATGGACGCAGCGGCGGCAAGCAGACCACCCTGCCGGACTTCGCCTGTCACCTGATGGCCGTCGCCCGGCACTTCGGCCCTGCAGCAGCGGTGATCGGGCATTCGCTGGGCGGTGCCGCGACCGCCGTGGCGCTCGCGCGCGGCCTGCAGGCCGAACGCGCCGTACTGATCGCGCCGGCCGCCGACCCGCTGGCGGCGATGCAGCGCTTCAGTCGCTTCGTCGGCCTCGGCGAAGGCTTCGGGGCACGGCTCGCGGCATTCTTCGAAGCCATGACCCGGGAACCGATCGAAGCGCTGCAGGCGCATCGCAACGCACCGCTGATCGCGCGACCGGCGCTGATCGTCCACGACCTGGAAGATCGGGAAGTGCCCTGGCACGAGGGCGAGCGCTATGCGCGGCTGTGGCATGACGCGCGCATGCTCACCACGCGAGGCCAGGGCCACAACCGGATCGCCGACGATCCCGGCGTGATCGGCGACGCCCTCCGCTTCCTGCGCGGCGACACGGTCGGCGAGCGCATGGTGTCGTCGCCGAACCTGCCATTCGGTGTGTGCTGAGCCGTGCGACGCAGACAGGGCGGACGCAAGGCTCTATCCTGCCCGCTCCGTCGCACGCTCCCCGCTGGACCGGTGGGAGAGGCAACCGCGATTCCACGCCTCCACCGTCTTGTCCCACCGTCACGATGACCCAAACCCAGACCGATCAGAACGACCAGACCGACGCGACGCACGCCATCGATCCCGATGCCCCGCTGGAAGGCCAGCCCCACGCCATCGTCGAGCGCGACGGCGTGCGCTACACGCTGCTGGGCACCGCGCACGTCTCGAAAACCAGCGTCGACGTAGTGCGCGCAGCGATCGCCACCGGCCTGTACGACACCATCGCGGTCGAACTGGATCCGCAACGCGCGCAGGCGCTGACCGATCCCGACGCGCTGGCCCGGCTCGACCTGGTCAAGGTGCTGCGCGAAGGCAAGACCGCGGTGTTCGCGGCGAACCTCGGCCTCGCCGCCTACCAGCGCCGCCTCGCGGAGCAACTGGACATCGAACCTGGCGCCGAGCTGAAAGCCGCGGTCGTCGACGCGCGCGAACGCGGACTGGCCTTGCAGCTGATCGACCGCGATGTCGGCCTGACCTTCAAGCGCGCGATGCAGCGCCTGGGTTTCTGGGGACGCGCCAAGGTCGGCGGCGGCCTCATGACGTCGCTGTTCGTCGACGAGAAGGTGTCGGACGAACAGATCGAAGGCCTGAAACAGGGCGACATGCTCGAATCCAGTTTCAGCGAGTTCGCTGCGGACAGCCCGGCACTGTACGAGACCGTCATCGCCGAGCGCGACGCCTACATGGCCGCGCGCCTGCGCGAGATTCCCGCACAGCATCCCGATGCCCGCGAAGTGCTGGCGGTCGTCGGCGCGGGCCACCTGCAGGGCATGGAAAAGCACCTGCGCGAAGACACCCGCGATCCGGCCGCGCTCCGCGCCGACCTGGAAACAGTGAAGGAAAAATCGTCCTTCGCGTGGTTCACCCTGCTGCTCGCCTTCTTCGTGCTCGGTGGTTTCGCCTGGGGCTTCTGGCGCGGCGGTGCCGAAGTGGGCGGCGAACTGGTCCTGGAATGGGTGCTGGTGACCGGCACGCTGGGCGCCATCGGCTGCCTGCTCGCCGGTGGCCATCCGCTGAGCATCCTCACTGCCTTCGTGTCGTCGCCGATCACGCCGCTGCACCCGGCACTGGCCTCCGGCACCTTGAGCGCGCTGGTCGAAGCCTGGGTACGCAAGCCCACCTATGCCGACTTCATGGCCTTGCGCGACGACGTGCAGAGCGTGCGTGGCTGGTGGCGCAACCGCGTGGCGCGCACGCTGCTGAACTTCTTCCTGACCAGTTTCGGGACCGCGATCGGCGTGTGGACCGGCGGCGCGAAGATGCTCAAGACCCTGCTCGGGTAGGCAGCAGAGCAAGAAAGGGCGGTCGCGACCGCCCGCAAGGACATCGAACGACGAACGGCCGGGGATCGCTCCCCGGCCGTTCGTCTTCATGACGCTTGTTTTTTACGCTGCCAGTCCTTCCGCAGCGTGGCTGTCGCTCAGTCGCTGGTGCCGGGCGTCAACGCGGCCACCGCTGCCGCAGCTGGCGGGCGCCTGACGCTCGCCAGCTTGAAGATCCGGAGCGAATTCGTGCGCAGGTCGTCGAGCACCGCGTAGATGGTTGGCAGGAACAGCAGGCTGACCACCGTCGAGAACGCCAGGCCGCCGGCAATCGCGCGGGCCATCGGGAAGTACGGCGGACCATCGCCGGCCATCTGCGTTCCGCCGAGCGAGATCGGAATCATCGCGAGGATCGCCGTGCCCATCGTCATCAGGATCGGGCGCAGGCGCTCCCGGCTGCCTTCCACCAGTGCGTCGGTGCGCGAATGCCCTCGCCGTCGCAGGTTGTTGATGTGCTCGATCATCACGATGCCGTTGTTCACCACCACGCCCATCAGCACCAGGATGCCGATGAAGGCCATGATGTTGAATTCGGTGCCGGTGAGCCAGAACAGCCAGAACACGCCGAACACCGAGAACAGCACGCCGCTCATGATCGCCGCCGGGAACAGCAGCGATTCGAACACCGCCGCCATCACCACATAGATCATGACCAGCGCGATGAGCAGGTTGAACAGCATCTGCTGCATCGCCTCGGCGTCGTCCTCGAAGCCGCCGCCGTCGAAGGTGTAGCTGTAGCCGGCCGGGAACGGAATCTCCTTGAGCGTGTCCTCCATCGCCTTGCGGGCATCGGGCATCGACACCTTGTCGGCCAGGTTGGCCTGGATGGTCAAGGTGGTCTGCCGGTTCGAACGCTGGATCTCGGACGCGGCCGCGCCGATCTGCACGTCGACCATCGCCATCAGCGGCACGGTGCGGCCATCCGGCGCACGCACGGTGAACGCGGAGATGTCCTTGATGCCGTAGTCCTCGGCGCCGGCGAAACGCACCCACACCGGCACTTCGGTATCGCCCTTGCGGAACTCGCGCAGCGGCGCGCCGCGCAGGGCCAGTCCGACGAATTGCGACACTTCCTGCGCACTGAAGCCGAAGGAGGCGGCGCGCTCGCGATCCACGCGGACGGCCATTTCGCTGTTCTGGTCGCCGGTGTTCACGCGGACGTCGAGCAGTTCCTTGCGCCGGGCGAGGATCGGGATCACGTCTTCGGCGATCTCCTTCAGTTGCTCGGTCGAATCGCCGACCAGTTGGACCTGCACGTTCTGCTTGAGGCCGTTGCCGCCACCACCACCGCCGGGGCCACCACCCTGGTCGCCGATGCCGATGTTGGCGCGCGCCGACTTCGGCAGCACCTTGCGCAGGTCGTCGACCAGCGCCTTGGTCTCGTCCGCGTCCTTGGTCTCGAACTTGATCTGGGTGCCGGCCCAGCCTTCCTCGCTGTAGAAGGAATAGATCTGGGTGATGCCGAACTTCTTGCGGTTGGCATCGAGGAAGTTCTCGACCTTCAGCACCTCGTCGGAGATCTGCTGCTTGGTGTAGGCACCGTTCCACTGGTAGAAGACATTGGCTTCGCCACCTTCCTGGCCGCCGAACATGTTCGTCTTCATCTGCGTCGCGGGGAGGACGCTGAGCGCGACGATCAGCACGATGCCGAGGATGCTCAGGCCGCGATGCTCCAGCGTCCAGCGCAACAGGCCCGCGTAGCGCCGCTGCATCGCCGGGATCAGGCCGCGGTCGCTCTGCACCGCAGGCGGCGTCTTCATCCGCGCGGACAGCATCGGGATCAGGCTCACCGCCACCAGCCAGGATGCGAGCAGCGATACCGAGATGGTGATCGCGATCTGCGACATGAAGATGGTGATCATGTTGCGCTCGCCGAAGAGATTCGGCACGAACACGATGCAGTGGCACAGCGTGCCGGCGGACAGCGCGATCGCCACGTTCTTCGTGCCGATCAGCGAGGCCAGGCGCGGCTGCGTGGGCATGCGCTCGCGTTCCTGGTAGATGCTCTCCACCACCACCACCGCATTGTCGACCAGCATGCCCACCGCCAGCAGCAGGCCCATCATGGTCAGCACGTTGAGGGTGACACCGGCGAAGTACATGAAGCCGAGCGTCATCACGAAGCAGATCGGGATGGCCGTGCTCACCATCAGCGTGGAAGGCCAATGGCGCAGGAAGAAATACAGCACGATGATCGACAGCAGCAGGCCGACCAGGCCGGCCTCGGCCAGTTCCAGCAGCGAACCGGTCACCGCCTCGCCCTGATCCTCGACCACCAGCACCTGCACGCCCTCGAGCGCAGGATCTTCCGCGATGGTGTTCACCTCGGCGAGCACGTTCTTCGCGACCTCGACGAGGTTCGCGCTGCGCTCCTTGAAGATGTCCAGGCCCACCGCAGGCTGGCCGTCGAGGCGACGACCGTAGTTGATCCGCGCCGGCTTGAGCTGCACGTCGGCCACGTCGGCCAGGCGCGTGCCCTTGTTGTCGATGACGATGTCGCGGTACTGCTGCAGGTCGACGATCTCGCCGACGGGCTGCACGCGCAGGCGTCGGTCGCCATCCTCGATCTGTCCGGCAGACACCGAGAAGTTCAGCGAACGCAGGCGTTCGTTCAACTGGTCCAGCGACACACCGTGCGCGGTCAGGCGGTCGGGCGAGATCGCGATCTCGACCTCGTTCGGCGGCGCACCGAGCACATCGACGCGCGCGACGCCGGCGATGCGCTCCAGCCGGCGCTTGAACTCGCGATCGATCAGGTCGTACTCGCGGGTCATGTCGCGGTTGCTGGCCAGGCGCACCTTCAGCACCGGCTCGTCGGAGGTCGAGAACTTCAGCACGAAATAGCGCTGCAGGTCGTCCGGCAACTGGTCGCGGATCGCGTCGATGCGTTCGCGCGCCTCGGACGCGGCGATCGACGCATCGCGTTCCCAGTCGCTGAACATGATGAACATCGACGCGCCCTCGGCACGCGCGGTGCCTTCCATGCGCTTGATGCCGCTCATGGTCGACACCGCTTCCTCGACCGGCCTCAGCACCGTGCGTTCCACTTCCTCCGGCGTCGAGCCGCTGTAGGGCAGCTGCAGGAAGATGCCGGGGAAGGTGACCGCCGGGAAGGCCTCCAGCGGCAGGCGCACCGCCGCGATCAGGCCGACCACGAACA
This sequence comes from Lysobacteraceae bacterium, assembly GCA_036404915.1. Lineage (GTDB taxonomy): Bacteria > Pseudomonadota > Gammaproteobacteria > Xanthomonadales > Xanthomonadaceae > Lysobacter_I. The sequence goes on along the minus strand of DASWYO010000041.1, from coordinate 166,497 downwards.
AGGAGATGAAGAACATCACCGTGGTGACGGGCCGCTTGATGCTGAACTCTGCGACGCTCATGCGGATGCTCCTTCCTCCGGGGTGGCATCGAAGTCCTCGCCGCGACGGGCGCGGCTGCGACGCACACGCGCGCGATAGTGCTCATCGCTCTTGCGATCCAGCAGATCGTAGACCACCGGGATCACGACGAGGGTCAGCAGCGTGGAGACCAGCAGGCCGCCGATCACCGTGATCGCCATCGGCGAACGCACCTCCGCGCCTTCGCCGAAGGCCAGCGCCAGCGGCAGGAAGCCGAACAGCGTGCACAGCGTGGTCATGATGATCGGACGCAGGCGGGAACGCGCGCCTTCGACCAGGGCATCGCGCTTGGCCATGCCCGATTCCCGTGCCTGGTTCACGCGATCGATCAGGATGATCGCGTTCTTCACCACCAGTCCGACCAGCAGGATCAGGCCGATGAACACCACGACAGACACCGTCGAATTGGTGACCAGCAGGGCCAGCACCGCGCCCACCAGGGCCAGCGGGATGGTGAACAGGATGACGAAGGGATGCAGCAGCGACTCGAACTGCGAGGCCATCACCAGGTAGACGAGGAAGATCGCCAGCCCGAAGGCGAACAGCAGCGACGTCAGCGATTGCGACAATTCCTCGCCCTGCCCGCCGATGTGCATGCCGATGCCGGCACCGAGGCCGCCATCGGCGTTCGCGACCAGATCCTGCACTTCCTGCATCGCGGTGCCGAGGTCGATGTCGCGCAGGTTCGCCGACACGATCGCCACGCGCACCTGGTCGGCGCGATGGATTTCGCTCGGGCCGACGGTCGATACCACGTCGGCGACCGATTGCAGGGTCACCGGGCTGGCGCTGCCCGGATTCACGATCAGGCGCTTGATGTCCTCGACCGTGGCGCGATCGTTCTCGCGGGCCCGCACCAGCACGTCGATCTTGCGGCTGCGGAAGCTGTAGCGCGTGGCGACGTCGCCGCGCACCTTCTTCACCACCGCGTCGGCGACCTGGCGCGTGGTCAGGCCGAGCGAAGCGGCGCGCTCCTGGTCGAAATGGATCTGGATCTCGGGGAAACCCTGCTCCACCGTCGAGGTCACGTCGGCGTAATGCGGGCTTGCGCGCAGCAGTTCGGCCATCTTCTTGCCGGCACGCTCGATGCCCTGCAGGTCCTGTCCGCGCAGTTCGATTTCCAGCGGCATCGAGAAACTGAACAGTTCCGGCCGGCTGAAGTCGACCTGCGCACCGACGTAGCGCTTGGCGCTGCCGCGCAGGCTGTCGATCAGCGCGGCTTCGCGTGCTTCATCGCCGCTGCCGCCCATCACGACGGTGAGCTTGCCGATGTTCTCGCCGCTCTCGGTCGGGTTCGCATCCAGGCGCGTACCGCTGCCGCTGACGCCGTACAGCGCACGCACGCCCTCGTCCTTCGCATGCGACTGCTGCAGCTCGCGCACGATGCGATCGGTGTCGCGCAGCGGCGTGCCGGGCGGCAGCTTGACCGTCATCTCGAAACGATCCTGGGCCAATTGCGGGATCAGGTCCGTGCCCAGCAGAGGCGTGGCCAGCAGGCTGGCCGCGAACGCGGCGGCGGCGAAGCCCAGCACCAGCACCGGCCGCTGCATCGCACCGGGCAGCAGGCGCAGGTAGCCGCGCTCGATGCGGTTGTAGGGCGCCATCGCGATGTCGCTGAGCTTGCGCATGACCGGGCCGACCACCGCGCTGATCCCGCGCCAGATGCGGATCACGAGCCAGCTCGCGCCGAAGGCGGTGCCGCGCGTGCCCACCGCGACGCCGCGATTGACCACCGCGACCGGCTTCTGCCACGTCTTTTCGGGGTGCCAGTCCGGATGCGGCTCTTCTTCCGGGAACGACATCGGCGCACTGCCGCGCAGGCCGCTGAGCATCGGGATCAGGGTCATCGACACGATCAGCGAGATGCCGATGGCAGTCGCCACGGTCAGCGCCTGGTCGCGGAACAGTTCGCCGGCGATGCCTTCCACGAAGACCAGTGGCAGGAAGACCGCGATGGTGGTGAGCGTGGAAGCGACGACCGCCATGCTGACTTCGCGCGTGCCTTCGATCGCCGCCGCGAACACGCCGAGCCCGCGTTCGCGCGCCTTGGCGATGCTTTCCAGCACCACGATCGAGTCGTCCACCACGAGACCGGTCGCCAAGGCCAGGCCACCGAGCGACATCACGTTCAGGCTCAGGTCGAACTGGTCCATGAAGAAGAACGTGGCGATGATCGACACCGGCAGCGACAGCGAGATGACGAACGTGCTCCAGCCGTCGCGCAGGAACAGGAAGATGATCAGCACCGCGAGCAGACCGCCGATCACGGCGTCGAGCTTCACGTCGCTGATGGCGTGGCGGATGAACTGCGACTGGTCGTCGATCGTGGTCAGTTCGATGTCCTTCGGCAGGGTCTTGCGGATCTCCTCGAGCATCGCGGAGATCGCGTCGGCGCTGGCGACGGTGTTGGCATCGCCTTCCTTGTAGATCGCCAGCTCCACCGCTTCGCGACCGGCCAGGCGGATGATCGCCTCGCGCTCCTTGTGGCCCTGGCGCACCTCGGCCACGTCCTTGAGGCGCACCGCCATGCCGCCTGCGGGCATGCTGGAACCGCCACCGGATGCGCTCTGCACCGAGCTGGCCGCCGCCATGGCCTCGGCCGAACCGGTCGCCGCCGCGACCGCGGCCATCTGCCGCGCGGCGGACGCGGCGGCATCGTTGCCGGCGCTGCGCGTGGTCAGCAGCATTTCGCGCATTTCCTCGACGCTGGCGAACTGGTTCACCGTGCGCACGAGGTAGCGCTGGCTGCCTTCCTCGAGGCGGCCGCCGGAGATGTTGATGTTCTCCTGCTGCAGGCGCTGGATCACGGTATCGATCGACAGGCCCAGCTGCGCGAGCTTCTGCTGGTCGATGTCGACCTGCACCTCGTCCTCGAGACCGCCGCCGACCTTGACCGCAGCCACGCCTTCGACCGGTTCGAGCTTCTTCTTCAGATCGTCGTCGGCGAAGCGTCGCAGTTCGGTCAGGCGACGCAGGGCCTTCGCATCATCGACGGTCGCACCGTCCTTGGCCGACAGCGCGAGGCGCATGATCGGCTCGGTGGACGGATTGAAGCGCAGCAGCACCGGCGGCTTGGCTTCCAGCGGCAGTTGCAGCACTTCCATCTTGTCGCGCACTTCGAGGCTGGCCTGGTCCATGTCGGTACCCCAGGCGAACTCCAGCACCACGTCGCTCTGGCCGGTACGCGACACCGACTTGAGCTTGCGCAGGTTCTTGACCACGCCGACGGCCTCTTCGACCGGCTCGGTGATCAGGGTTTCGATTTCCGCCGGCGCGGCACCGGTGTATTCGGTGCGGACCGTCAGCGTCGGATAGCTCAGGTCGGGCAGCAGGTTGACCTTCAGGCTGAACAGCGCGATCACGCCGAACAGCACCATGGTCAGCCAGAACATCGCGACGGTGACGCGGCGCCGGGTCGAGAACTCGACGAGGTCGAAACCGCCGCCCTGGATATCGACCGGACGGTCGTCCGGGCCGTCGGCTTCCGGGGGATTGGGATGGGATCCGCTCACGGTGTCTTCCCTGCGTTGGCGACGGCAGCGACCTTCTTCGCGGCGGGATCGCCGATGACCTGCACGTCGGTGCCTTCGCGCAGCGCGACCTTGCCTGCGGTGACCACGCGGTCGCCCGGCTTCAGGCCGCCGCGCACTTCGACCCACTCGCCATCGAAATAGCCCAGCTTCACCGCGACGCGCGCAGCCTTGTTGCTGCGGACCACGTACACCGCCGGGTCGTTCTCGTCGTCGAGCAGCGCGTTGCGCGGGATCACCAGCGCATTGGCGCGCTGGTCGTAGTCGATGCGGATGCGACCGAACATGCCCGGCTGCAGCAGCGCGGCGCTGTCGAATGCGCAGATCACGCGGAAGGTGCCGCTGCCCGAATCCACCACCGGAGCGACACGATCGACGGTGCCCTGGAAAGGCTTGCCGGGCAGCGCGTCCACCATCAGCTGCACGGGCAGGCCGGGCTTGATCGTGGCCAGTTCGCGTTCGGGGACGTTGAGCGTGGCCTCGATGCGCGAGGTGTCGACGATGCGGAAGATCGGCGAGTTGAGCTGGACGAAGTTGCCGGTCTTGATCGAGCGTTCCGCGATCACGCCGGAGATGGGCGCGACCACGTTGGCATAGGACACTTCGAGGTTCGCCAGGCGGTTCACCGCGCGGGCGTTCTCGAGATCGAACTTGAGCTGGTCCAGGTCGTTGGCGCTGACCAGTTGCTGTTTCGACAACTGCAGCGAGCGGTGGTAATTGGCCTCGAGCTTGCGCACCTGCGCGGCGCTCTGCGCGGCCTGCAGTGCGACGCGGTCGGAATCGAGGCGGACCAGCACCTGGCCGGCGCGGACCTGCTGCCCGACTTCCGCCATCACCTGCAGGGCGACGCCGGAGGTCTTCGCGACCACCTGCGACTCGCCGCGAGCCTCGAGCGGAGCCGTGCCGCTGTAGCTGGCCGCGACCGGCCGGTGGGACACCGCGACCACCTCGACGGGCACGGCCTCCTGCGCCTTTTCTTCCTTCTTGTCGCCGTCCTTGCCCTTGGCCTGGGCATCGGGACCGCCCTTGCAACCGGCGAGCGCGAGGCAGCCGAGCAGCACGGCGGCGGTCAGCGCGTGGACGATGGGGGTTCGGACAGCCGGCGGCGACGGCATGGAATCGGCGGAGGGGGTGGTCATGGCAGGCATGGCGATCCGAGCAGGGGGGGGTTAGGTGTTGTATGAAGGTAGATCACCCACACAGAACCGGCATCCGCCAGAGGTCATGGTGACTCGCGTCATGCGACATCCGGCAGCATCGATGACGGCCATCTGCGGCGGCCGCGTGCCGTCCTGTCGCGCGCACGGATTGAAGGTGCCCACCCGACATCGCATGGTGGAAACCACCCTTCGCGAGCGGGTCGCGTTGCAGGCTATACTGTCGCGATTGCACGTTTGCGACCGGCCAGGGGAACCCTCCGGGACGGTCCTGAGCCGGTCTACCGGCCGCATGGCGACGTGCCCCGCACTCAACCCTGACCTGACGCCAGACATGATCCGATCGCCGAATCGCCATCCGCTGCTCGCCGGCTGCCTTGCCCTCCTCGCATCATTCGCCGTCCAGGCGCAGACCCCCGCCGCCGAAGGCGCCGAGGGCAAGGGCAAGCAGCTTGCCTACACCTGCCAGGGTTGCCACGGCGTCACGGGCTACAAGAACGCCTACCCCACCTACAGCGTGCCGAAGATCACCGGCCAGTCCCAGGAGTTCCTGGTCAATGCGCTGACCGCCTACAAGAAAGGCACGCGCAAGCACCCGACGATGCAGGCCCAGGCGCAGAGCTTCTCCGACGAGGACATCGCCGCCATCGCCACCTACCTTTCGAGCCTGAAGAAGTGAGCGCCGCCCTCATGACGAAGCGTCCCCTCGCCATTGCCCTGACCAGCGCCCTCCTCCTCGGCCTTGCCGCCTGCGGCAAGAGCGAACCGGCCGCCGAAGGCGCCGGCCACAAGACCGCCCACCAGCACATCTCCGCCTTCGACGGCGACGCCGCACGCGGCGAAAAGCTGGCCGCCACCAAGCTGCCGAGCGGCCAGGCCTGCGTCGACTGCCACGGCACCGGCGGCCTGAAGCCCATCGATGCCGCGACCCCGGTGATCGGCGGCCAGTACCAGGATTACCTGTTCCACAGCCTGCAGCAGTACCGCGACGGCAAGCGCGATCACGCGCTGATGACCATGCAGATCAAGGGCGCCTTCGACGCCGGCACCCTGGACGAACAGGGCATCGCCGACCTCTCGGCCTACTTCGCGGCCCAGAATGGCCCGCTGGGCGACCTGCACGGCAAGTAAGACCGTCGACCAGAGGATCCAGACACGAACGGGAGCCGCAAGGCTCCCGTTTCGTTTGGCACCGGCCACGTCTCCAGCGTCGATCCGTGGCCAGCAAGGACGTCGAATCGATCTCGATGATCATGGCGTGGCCGGTGGCGTCGACGGCCCGTCCTTGTCTTCCCGCAGCTCGGGCTTGTAGGGCACGTCCGGCGGCGGCCGCGCGGTGGCCTCCTGATCCTGCAGGTTCGGATCGTAGACCCGGCAGCTTCCGCCCACCGCGAGCAGGCTGACCGTGCATTCGATGCGCTTGGTCGTCCCCGGGATCGGGATCGCGACCTTCTTGATGCCGCGGCTCACCCATTCTTCCAGCAGCGTCTTGTTCGGGGTCCAGAACCGGTCGAAGCGCGTCGGCGTGTAATCCAGCGGCGGCCGCTTGAGCCAGGTGCCCATGCGGTCGATCTTCTCGAAATCCTCGATGATCGTGCCCGGCGGCAGTCCGCCGCCGATGTCGCCTGCGCCACCGGGCAAGCGCACGCTGCCGTCGCTGTTGAACAGACCTGCCGTGTTGCCGCTGCCCGCGTTGGCGTTGCCGGGCACGTTGCGATTCGAAGCGCCCCAGTCGTCATCGCGCACGGTCGAACTGGCCGCACCCGGTCGCGGCGACGGCCGCGTGCCCGCGCCCGAAGGCGCAGTGCCTGCCGTGCGCCCGGCGCCTTGCGCCTGCGGGCGACCGCCGGATGTGGCCGACGGCGTCGGCGCGGTGCCGCTCGATGCCTGGTTGCCGGGCGCGCGCGAGGAAGCGGTCGACGGCGTCGCGGCGGTCGCCGTGCCCTGATTGCCCGGTTTGAGCGCGATCTCGCCCGGCGCGGCACGCAATTCCTGCGTACGCAGTTGCGGTGCGCGCGACGGTGTCTGCGCGATGCCGGTCGACGGCACCGTCGCGAGCGGCGAATGGACCTCGATCTCGGTGACCTGTGTGCGCAGCGTCGGCACGCTGGGCGATGTCGCCCGCGGCGTGGGCGCCTGCAGCGTTGTCACCGGCACCGTGGGCTGGAAAGTCTCGATCTCGACGACCTGCGTGCGGAGCGCCGGCACCGTCGGCGTGACCGGACGCGGCGTCGGCGCACGCAAGGTGGGGGTGGTCACGGCCGGCGCGAGGGTTTCGACCTCCACGACCTGCGTCGACAGGTTCGGCGTCTGCGGACGCAGGCTGGGCAGCGCGATCTCGCGCACGGCGGTCTGCGGCAGGATGAATTCGGGATCGGGTGTCGCGGTTTCGGTCACCGCCAGCGGCTGCGCGCTGGCCGCTTCCGCAGGTGGCGACGGCTGCGGGGTCGTCTCGGCATCCGGCGGCGCCGCAGCGACGAAGGGCGCGGGCGGCGGCGCGGCGGCGGCCTGCTGTCCACCACCCGCCGTCGACGGCTGTCCTGCGCCTGCAGACGCAGGCGCATCCGTCTGCCCCGGCGCGGGCGCACCACCCTCATCGACCGGCGTGCCTTCACCGATGAATTCGACCTGGATCGCCTCGCCCGCCTGCTGCGCCTCCGGCGGCGCGTCGCCCACGCGCACGAAACCGACCCACAGCAGCAACAGGGCAAAACACAGGTGCAGCAGCGCGGAAGCACCGGCGGCGATGCGACGGGTCCGGCGCTGGTCCTCGGGTGCGGGGCCCCACTGCTGGCGCAGCAGATGGCGGTACGACTGCCAACGTCCGAGTTCGGTGCTGGCCCTGGGCGGCTTGCGTGGCGTGCGCGCGGAGAGGATCGACAGATAGTCGTCCGCCGGCACGCCGCTCACCGCTCCGGGTTTTTCGGCGATGGCCAGGAACCAGGCGCGCCAGGTCGGCGGGAATTCGCCGAACGCACGTTCGGCCAGAAGCGGGAAGCGCCGCCGGAACCGGGCCGACAGCGCTTCGATGATGTCCGCGGCGGTGAACACGCGCGGCGCGGCCCGTCAGTGCGCGCCGCGAGCGATGTAGGGCGCCGATCCCGTCGCGTGATCGGTCGCATCGCGCACGGCGGTCACGCCGGGCACTTTCTCCAGCAAGGTTTTCTCGATCCCCTGTTTGAGCGTCACGTCGGCCATGCCGCAGCCGTGGCAGCCGCCGCCGAAACTCAGCACGACCACGCCATCGGCGGTCACTTCGCGCACCGAGACGTGGCCCTTGTGCTGCGCGAGCTGCGGATTGATCTCGTGCTCCACCACCCAGTGGACGCGCTCGACCAGCGAGGCATCGCCTTCGGGAGCCGCGCCCTTGATCTTCGGTGCGCGGATCTGCAACTGGCCGCCGGTGGCCTGCGCGGTGTAATCGATCTCGGCGCCATCGAGGAACTGCACGCTGCCGGCATCGAGCCACAGTGTGAATCCTTCGCAGTCGACCGCCCATTCGTCGCCCTGCAGATCGCCCGGTTCGGCGAACTCCAGTCGGACGTCGGCGCGCGGCGTGCCGGGGTGGAGGGCACTCAGGCGCACGCCGAGGCCCGGCAGGGCTTCGCGTTCGATCAAGCGGCGGAAATGGCTCTGCGCGGATTCGGAAATCTGGATCATCGGGCTATTCTAGCGGCCGGATTCAGCCGTGCTGGTAACAATTTCGTTGCCGTCGCGGAACACTGTTCAGCTTGACCGCCCCTCGCACAGGACCGCCCCCATGACCGACCTCGTTCCCCTCGCCCAAGCCCATTGCATCCCCCGCCGCGGGCACGAACACCGCCTGCCCCCGGCCCAGGTCGCCGAGCTGATGCCGCAACTCCCGGGCTGGGAACTGGCCGAGAACGGTCATGCGCTGGTCAAGACCTTCGCCTTTCCGGACTACTACCGGACGATGGCCTTCGTGAACGCCCTTGCCCACATCGCCCACCGCGAAGACCATCACCCCGACCTCGGCGTGCACTACGATCGCTGCGTGGTCCGCTTCTCGACCCACGACGTCGGCGGCCTGAGCGAGAACGACTTCATCTGCGCGGCCAGGGCAGAGGCACTGGCGGGCTGACCGCGACGCATGGCCGCATGCCCGCGCACGACGCGTTGACCGATCCCGGAACCGGCAAGGAGGCACCATGGGTCAGATCACCGAACTCATCGACCAGGGCCGGGACGGCGGCGTCGACAATGCCGCCTTGTTCGGCGCTGCGTACGACGAATTGAAGAAACTCGCCCGTGCGCGCCTGTCGCGCAGCGGGCCGATGACCCTGCTCGACAGCACCGCGCTGGTCAACGAGATCTGGCTGAAGCTGGCGAACCAGCGGACGCTGCAGGTCGATACCCGCCGGCGGTTCTTCGCCTACGCTGCCGAGGTGATGCGCAACGTCATCGTCGACCAGATCCGCGAACGCCATGCCCTGCGTCGCGGCGGCGGCGAACGGCATCTCACCCTCAACACCGCGCTCGGCGACGGCCTCGCCGGCGACGACGAGGCGCTGCAGGTCCATGAGGCGCTGGAATCGCTGGCTCAGCTGGAACCACGGCTGGCCCAGGTCGTCGAGATGCGCTATTTCGGCGGCATGACCGAAGTGGAGATCGGCGAAGCGCTCGGCGTGACCGAACGCACCGTGCGCCGCGACTGGGAAAAGGCACGCCTGCTCCTGGCCAGCATGCTGGAGTAGATCGGGCGGCTGTCCGGTTCCGTCGCCCCGCGCCGTTCGGGCGTGCGCCCAGACCCCAGGTGCCCCATGAAACCGCTCCCGCTCCCCGCTTCCGACTGGCCCCGCTTCTCGGCCCTGCTCGACGTCTGGCTGGATCTCGAACCCGGTGAGCGCCGTGCCTGGCTCGACGCGCTGCCGGAGAACGACGCCCGCTATCGCACGTCGCTGCTGGCGGTCGCCGCAAGCGGTGAAGCGCGCTGCAGCGCCGACTGGCTGGACCATCCGGCAACCTTGCAGGATGTCTCGTCGCCCTTCTCCGCCGGGCAGGCGCTGGGCCCGTGGCGATTGATCGAACCGCTGGGACGCGGCGGCATGGGCGAAGTCTGGCTGGCCGCGCGCGCCGACGGCGCCTACGAACGCCATGTCGCGCTGAAGCTGCCGCATGCGCACTTGCTGGCCGGCGCACTGCGCGACCGCTTCCGGCGCGAACGCGACATCCTGGCCGCGCTGTCGCATCCGTCGATCGCGCGTTTCTACGACGCCGGCGTGGCCGACGGCGACCAGCCCTGGCTGGCCCTGGAGTACATCGAGGGCGTACCGATCACCGAATACTGCGACACGCATGCGTCGTCGCTGCGCGAACGCATCGGCCTGCTGCTGCAGGTGGCTTCTGCCGTGCAGGCCGCGCACGCGCGCCTGATCGTGCATCGCGACCTCAAGCCGGCGAACGTGCTGGTGACGGCATCGGGCGAGGTGCGCCTGCTCGACTTCGGCATCGCCAAGCTGCTCGGCGACGACGAGGCAGCCGGCGACCTGACCCAAGTGGGCGGCCGCGTGGCGACGCCCGATTACGCCGCGCCGGAGCAACTCGAAGGCGGGGTCGTGACCGTGGCGACCGACGTGTACGCACTCGGCGTGCTGCTCTACGAACTGCACACCGGACAGCGCCCGTTCCCGACCGCGTCACGGCTGGGACGCATGGTCGACACGCGCGGCGAGGCGCCGCTGGCGTCGACCCGCGCGACCGGACGCGCGCGCGCCGCACTGCGCGGTGATGTCGACGCCATCCTCGCCAAGGCCCTCGACCCCGATCCGTCGCGTCGCTACGCATCGGTCGCCGCCTTCGCCGACGACCTGCAGCGCCATCTGGAACACCGCCCGATCGCCGCCAGGCATATCGGTCGCTGGCAACGCGCCGGCAAGTTCATGCGCCGCCACCGCCAGGGCGTCGCGGTGGCCGCCGCGCTGCTGCTGATGCTGGCGGGCGGCATCGGCGGCGTGCTGTGGCAGGCCAAGCGCGCCGCCGAGGAAGCGCGTCGCGCGGGTGCGATCAAGGACTTCCTGGTCGAGGTGTATTCCGCCAACGATCCGCGCATCGCCTCCGACCAGCCACGCGGCACGATCACGGCGAAGGCGATGCTCGACGCCAGCGCCCCGAAGATCGAGGCCCGCTTCGCCGACGACCCGCCGGTGCAGATCGAACTGCTGCGCACGGTCGCCACGCTCTATGCCGAACTGGGCGACGACGAACGCTACGAAACCCTGCAGGCGCTGCAACTGCGCAAGACGCGGCAATACTACGGCGCGGACCACCCCAATCTGCTCGATGGCGCGGTCGAAGCCGCGCAGCGCGCCTGCAGCCGCGGCGAGCGCGAGCGGTGCGCACGCGAAGTCGCCGCCGCCGGACGCGCGCTGGACAAGGCTGGCGACCCCGACCCGCACCTGCGCGCGCAGTGGTGGCTCGCGCGCGCCTGGCAGTTGCAGACCGAGGAGCATCGCGTCGACGACGCCGAACGCGCCCATCTCAACGCCATCGCGCTGTACCGCGCGCACGATCCGCGCTCGCGCGGGCATGTCACCGCACTCCACGAGCTGGCCGGCTTCCACAACACGATGAAGCTCGACTACGCACGCAGCATCGCGGGCTACCGCGCGGCGCTGGCGCTGGCCGAGTCGCTGCCGGATCGCAACGATGCCGAGTTGCAGACCCTGTACGGCAATCTCGGCCTGATCCACCAGCAGCTCGGCCAGTTCGCCGAAGCCGCGGCCGCCTTCAAGCGTTCGGCCGACATCGCCGAACGCACCACCGGCGCCGAATCGCCCACGGCCTGGGTGCCTCGCGCGAACGCCGCACGCACGCTGCATCTGGCAGGACAACGCGAAGCCGCTGCACGCGAGTTCGAACGTCTGGTGCCGCGATTGCCGCATGACGGCGACAACCTGCTCGAAGCGACTGCGGTCCGGATGCACTACGGCGAGCGCCTGTCCAGCGAGGGCCGGCCTGCGCTGGGAATTGCTTCGCTCGAAATCGCCGAGCGCGGCTTCGCGACGCAGTCCGCCTACAAGTTCCAGTGGCGTCTGTGCCGGCGTTTCCTCGGCGAAGCCTATGCCCGCGCCGGACGCCGTGCCGAGGCGGGCCGGATGCTGAAGGCGTCGTTCGACGACTACCTGGCGAACCAGGCGCCGAACGAACAACCGGTCATGGCGATCCGCGAAAGCTGGGGACGCTGGCTGCTCGATGGCGGCGCCATCGAGGAGGCCCAGGCGCAATTCGATGCCGTGGTCGCCGTTGCCGAAGGCCGGACGCTGGCGCATGTCGCGCTGGCGCACGGGGGACGGGCCCGCGTCGCGCTGCTGCGCGGCCAGCGCGACGTGGCGCTGCGCGAGAGTGCGGCAGCCCTCAAGATCTGGGGCACGGTGACCGGATTCCGCGATGTACGGATGGGCCCGTATCTGCAACGCATCCGCGCCGACGCGCTGGTCGCCGATGGCAGGATCACCGAGGCGCAGACGCTGGAGGACGCCGCCGCAGCAGCCAGCGCGCGCTACGACCATCCGGACAGCCCGACCCGGGTCCGCCGGCGCATGGACGAACTGAAGCTGCCGGTCGTCGTACCGCGCACGACCGGCGCGGCATCGCGCTGAGTCTACTGATCGACAGGACACTCGGCAGAAACGCCGACCGCGCTCGGTCGCGACTTGCGTCGCTCCCACAAGATCGGTGATTCGTCGCGACTTGCGTCGCGCCTGCAAGAGCGATGCGTCCTGTAGGAGCGACGCAAGTCGCGACCGTCTTTCCTGCGCACCTCCATCGCAGGGCTGAAAAATAATTTCGCCGGCCATGTCCGGTTCGCAGGGCGAGCCCCCGTTCGGCAATCGTCCCCAACCTGCGGATCGCCGACATGCCCAGCCAGACCTTCACATCCTCCCCTGCAGCCCGCATGGTGCTCGCGTCGCTGCTCGTCGGCGTGCTCAGCCTGGCGACCGGCATCGGCAACGCCCAAGCCGGTGGCAAGCAGCGCCCGACCCTGCCGAGGAAGAGCGCCGACGCGCGCGTCGCCGTCGCGATCTACGAATTCACCAGCAACCTGCCTGAAATCTCGCCGCGTGGCGCCACCGAGCAGTTCAAGACCGCGCTGGTGCAGAGCGGGCAGTTCCGCGTGGTGGAGCGCGCACGCCTGAGCCGCGGCGTGACGCAGGAAAAACAGATGAACGCCGCCGGCCAGACCACCGGCAACACCGCGCAGCAGCAGTTGCGCGGCGCGGAATACATCTTCGAAGCCGAGATCACCGAACTGGGCAGCGGCACCCGCACCAGCAGCAACGGCGTGAACGTCGGTGGCTTGCAGATCGGCGGTGCGAGCAACCACGACGAACTGGGACTGGACGTGAGCATCGTCGACGCCAACACCGGCGACGTGGTCGATGCGATCACCGTGCGCAAGCGTCTCAAGGGCTCGGCGCGCAGCGTCGGCGGGCTCGGCGCATTGATCAACCGCGTGCGCGCCGAAAAAGGCAAGGGCGGCGTCGCCTACAGCCCCGAGGTGCAGCACCAGTCGACCCGCAAGGACAACTTCGACGCCGTGCTGCGCGAAGCCATCGAAGACGCCGTGCACGAACTGGCGAAGCGTTTCGACGCCAGCGTCGCCGACAGCCGTTGAACGGAGCCGCGATCATGACTCGCACACTTCTCTCGATTTTGCTCTCGCTTTGCGCGTTGTGCGCGAACGCGCGGAGCCAGGACGAAAACCGCACTTACGGCTATCCGGGCCAGTCCGGATCCGGTCCAGCCGCACCTTCCACCATTCCCGGTCGCGGCGACAGCAATGCCCGGGTGCCCGACGTACGCCCCGCGCCGTCCGTGCAGCCCAAGCCGCGCAAACCGAATGCACCGACATCGCCCTGGGGCGGCACGGCGGGTACGCAGGCGCCGAACAAGCCCGCGACACCGCCCACGTCGTCGCAACCACCCGTCGCACAGAACGGTGGCGGCAACGGTGCGAAGCCCTCGGTCACGCCCGGCGCGAGCACGCCGCCACCTTCTCAGCCGCAAGCCGGCGCGAACGATCGCCTGACCAGCGCCTATCGCGGGCTCGGCAGCAGCGGCGCGATCATCCGCAACGGCGGTGCCGCGCCGATCCAGGGCGGCACCGCGACCACCGGGGCGGCCGTCGCGACATCCGCCGCACTGGCCTGCGCGAAAAACGGCAATACGCCGAAGATCACCAGCGTGCGTCCCGCGAACGAGGCCTCCCTGCAACCGGGCCAGGCCTTCATCGTGCAGGGACTGTGCTTCGGCAGTGGCGCCGGCACGGTGCGTGTGACCCTGCCGACGCAATACGGCCGCATCCAGGGCCTCGACGCCACGGTGCTGGACTGGCAGGGCGAGAAGATCCTCGCGCAACTGCCGGACGGCATCGTCAAGGCGATTCCCGGCGCGGCTTCGATCGAAGTCGTGGCCGCAGCGGGGGCGCGTGGCCCGGGCAAGGACATGGCGTTCGAACCCCGGTGGGAAAAGACACCGGTGAACGGCGTGGAAGGCAGCGTCGGCACATGCAGGCTGCCGAACACGCCATCCACGTTCCATCAATGCACCATAAAGAACGAAAGCTCGCGCCTCGTCATGAAGAGCACGCACTGGCGGGGCGACACCGATCTGCATCCACTGCGCGCCGGCACCGACCGCTACGACCTCCGGATGCCCGACTGGATGCGGCCCGCCAGTTGCAGCATCAGCTTCAGTTCAAGCAGCACCGGCGACACGAAGGATGGCAGTGCCACGACACGTTTCGAAGGCAAGAGCGCGATCGTGGACTGGACGTTCACCGCAACGGCCGACAGCGAAGCATTCCTGATCTACGACCTGACCTGCGATGTATGGACACCCGTCGGCGTGGTGGCGTCATGAACGCCCCGTGCGCATGCCTGCTGATGGCGCTCGCATTCGTCGGCGCAGATGCTGAAGCCCATCCACCGGGACCGACCGCCCCACAAACCGACGCGCCTTCGCCGCTGCGCTGCGATTCGGATCGACAGATCGCTCCCCGGTATTGCGTCATCGAAGGTCCGAACGAGCCCCGTGTCGACGAGGCCGAGTCGACACAGGACTGCATCGCCCGATGCGCGATGGACGATGCATCGATCGATGGCATGAGCAGGCAGGTCATCGACTGGCACGCCGTGCCGCCCTTCGAACCGTACTACGCGCCGCAGATTCCCGCGGAATGGTGGTGGCGGCGCAGCCATTGGCAGACGTGGCGCCCGCGATGAACACACTCCCATCGCCTGCCTGTCGTCACGTCCATCGCGCCCACCCGCGCAGGCACCAGCCTTTCCGCACAACCTTCCAAGGGAAACCCGTCATGAACCCGTCTTCCGCATTCCGACTGCTGCCGTTGCTTTTCGCCATGTCCGGTACCGCCTGGTCGCTCGAACCGACCTGCGAAACCTATCTGCGCGCCGCCGAAAAATCCGCCGCGCAGACTGCGCGGCACAGCATCACCGAGACCGACGGCCTGCGCATGGAAGTCATCGTCGCCAACGGGCGCTCGTACACGCGCGTCGGCGGCCCTTGGAAAGCACAGAAAATGGACCTGCTCGCCGCGGAACGCAAGCTCACCGCGCAGATCCGCGCCGGCACCTATCCGCTCACCGGATGCCGCAAGGTCGGCAACGAAATCGTCGACGGCATTCCGACCACGGTCTACGCCTATACGCTCAAGATCTCGGGTCTGTCTTCAGGCGAGACACGTGCATCGATCGGCGCAGATGGCCTGGTCTACGCACAACGCACCAGCGATGCGCATACCCGCCATCGCTATCACGGCGTCGTCGCGCCGTCGCGCTGAGGAGTCGGACATGCGCCGGATCAACCCAGGCCACATCGCCGCGCTCGCGATCTCGACCCTCTTCCTTGCGGGCTGCGATCCCGCTTCCGAGACCGCATCGGCGGCAGGCATCGCATCGGAAAGCGCGTCTATCGCGGAAGGCGGCACACCGACCGCACTGCCGCGTGCCTGCACGCTGGTGACCGGCGCCGAAGCACAGGCCGTGATCGGACAACCCGTCGCGGCGATGGCCGACGAACCCGAAAACTGCATGTGGGCCAGCGCGGGCAACCCCGGCCAGTTCACCATCTTCATGGTGCAGGTCGTGCGCGGCGAAAGCGCCGCCGAAACCCGCACGCTGTTCGACTCGCTCACCGGTGCGACCAGCGACCTCAACGCCATGGTCAACGATCGCATCGGTGCGCAGACACAGGCATCGGGCGAGGCCATCGCCAACTTCGGCGACGCCGCGTGGCGTTCGCGCAGCAATGCCGACATGATCGGCGCGCGACAGCTGATCGTCCGCAAGGGCCTGGCCATCCTCGTGCTCAACGTGACCGGCATGCGCAAGGACGGCGCCGTCGACGGATTCGACGCACGCATGGAAATCGCGGGCCGCGCCGCGCTCGCGCGGATGGGCAGCGGATCATGAACGCGCCCGTCCCGTCACCAGACATCGCAGCGCCGCCATCCGCAGCAACGCCCGCGCCGTGGACGTATCGCGGCCGCCCCGTGCATCGCGTGATCCTGCTGTGGCTGGTGCTTGTCGCGCTGGTGTTCTGCGCGCTCCAGACCGGCTGGCGCTTCTGGCTGATGAGCGCGGGCACGCCCGTCGTCGGCGAAGTCACCGTCGCTGCCGACAGTTGCCGTACCCGGCATCGCGCGAACTGCTTCCTCGGCCGCGCGATCGTGAATCCGCGCATGGATGCGCACAAGCTCAATGTGAGCAAGATTCCCGGCGGCCGCTTCTACACCGTCGGCGAAACGGTCGAGATGCGCATCTACCCGCATGACCGCATGTATTTCGCCGCCGTCTACACGCCCGTGAACTGGCTGCTCGGGCCCATCCGTACCGCCGTCATCGCCTTGTTGCTGCTGTTCGCCGCGCTCATGCCCGCGCGACGCCCGGCGCTGTGGCTCACGCCGGTCGTGATCGTGCTGTTCCTCACCCTCGGCTGATCCAGGCCGGATCGCCTTCCCCTGCGGCGGTCCCTCGCCCGCCTCTCTTCAAGGACACCACCATGCACGCACCGCTCCCTCTCTTCGCCATCCTCATCGCCATGCTCTCGTCCAACGCGTTCGCCGCACCGCCCGATTGGGGAACGCCGGTCACCAGGCGGGCAGGCGGCACACCCTCGAACAACAACAGCACGCCGATGTTCGCGCCCTACACCGACCCGGAAAGCACGTGGACAGCGGTCAACGGCTGTGCACGCGACATCGCCGGCGGCGCGAAGGACGTGATCTACGTGACGGGTTGCGATGTCGTGCCGGACAGCCGGGGCTCTTCGCAGTTCTATCGCTGGAACGGCAGCGCCTTCGATCCGCTGCCCGTCGCGGGCCATGGCAGCGCCATCGCGACGCACGCCTTCTACAGCTACACCGTCGGCGGCGACGCCCTGCTGTATTCCCGGGCGGGCGAAGGCGCCTGGGAAAAACGCGGCACGCCGAACGGACATCAGATCACCGATGTCGGCGCAGGCAAGGGCGGACTGTGGGTGGTGACCTCGCAACCCAACGGCGAAGGCGGCAATGCGATCTCGCGCGCCATGCCCTGCACCGGCGGCGGTCAACTCATCGAGAAGGATTTCTGCGGCTGGGAAGAGGTGCCCGGTGCAGCGGTGCGCATCTCGGTCGGCGAGACCGCCTGGGTGGTCAACGCGCAGGGACAGATCTTCGAGTGGCAGGATCGCGCCGGCGGTTTCTGGCAGAAGCGCCCGGGCTGCTTCCGCGATGTCGCCGCGAATGGCCATGTCGTCTACGCCGTCGCCTGCCGCCGTGGCAATGACGATGGCAACGCGATCTACCGCTGGACCGCGGGTGGCTGGTCGGACGCACGCATCGCCGGCAAGCGCGTCGCCATCGACGCGGCGGGTCAGCCGTGGGTGGTCACCGACAGCGGGAAGATCCTGCGCCGCAACTGAAATTTGCAGCAGAGGTTGCATTTCATCTTCGGACGCGGTCAGAGCGCGTCCGGCGCAGGCAATGATTGTGCTGGCTGCAGAAGAAACGCATCCCAAGCAGCCTGATCGGGCAGCATCCAGGATCCAGTGATTCCGAAGTTGTAGTAGTGAATTCCACCCTGCGACGAATATTGCGTCGCGCCCAGCGCCCAGACCCAGTGCTTGCCGCGACGCAACAATCGGCCGGCATACTCCCGTCCGTCGACCTCGAACCGCATCATGCGCAAACTTCGCCCCCAGTGGCCGCGACCTTCAGTGGAGAAGTCGAATGCCAGCATGTCGACCGTCTGCTGGATCGCGGTATCCAGCATCTTCTCAAGTGCAGGCCTTGGCGCAGACTGCCAGTATACGATTCGTTCGTCCTTGCCCTTGATTGCAAGGCTGTAGCTGAAACCATAGCGACGGTGAAACTTCACCTGCGTTTCGAGGCGCGAGCCCTTGTTCTTGAGGTAACGCTTCACGACATAGGCGTCGATCTGCACACCCAGGCCCCTGAACCAGGGGTCGAATGAATACGCCGGAACCACTATCAATGCATCGTGGGGAACGCGAGGCATCTCCTCTGGCGGCAAACTCTCCCTCGGGCTGTCTGCAACGATGAACCAGGGCGCTCGGGAAATCCCCTCCGAAGGCAAGGTCGACTCCAGCGCTTCGCGCATGCGTGAATTGAAACTGTAGTTCAGCAATCGATCGCGGAATGGCGCCACGAGCGCCTCATCGCGCTTGACCGCCATGTTGCTGGCGATCATTCCGAGCAGGTTGCCTTGCATCGGGATCGGTGAAATCACCGATATCTCCTCGGGAGCCGGCATGATCTCCACGGCGAAACGCTCGCCCAGCGGCATCGGCAAGTCCGGCGGCTTGGCCGCCGAACTCGTACCGGACAAGAGGAATCCACAAAGGATCACGCTCCACCAAGGCGCTTTCGATGGCATGTCGGCTTCCTTTATCGATTCGACCGCTCGATCCCAAGACCGACGTCAGCCGCAGCCAGCATTCAGTGTTTCCACCAACTGACGGTTGGCGCCTTCCAGCGCTGCGCCATAGCCGCGATAGGCCTCGTTCTCGCTGCCGTTCCAGTTCATGCCCGGGATCTGCGACCGGATCAGCACGGGTGAACGGCCGTCCACATGGGCCTCGTAAACCACGACCGGGATCTTCGTGACATTCACCTGGTTCATGTACAGACGCATGAGGTGCACGTCAACACGGCGCGACGCCGCATCGTCGATGAAACCGACATTGGACAGGCTGTTGCGGATGACGCCGGGTGCGTTTTCGAATTCGAACAAGCGGAACCCGAGGCCACCGGCGCGATCACCCGCTGGCCGCATGTCGATCACGTCGCCGAGGCGATACCCGCAACGCAGGCGCGCTTCGGTGGCGCCGATGGTGGCAAGGCGGGCGGTGTCCATTTCGACCTTCACGACCTTTGGCGTACACGCCGAAGACATGAGCACGACCCACGCAGCGAACGCGAATGCCGCCGACCTCACGGCGTTGCCGCCGTCGGTTTCGGATCCGCAGAAGGCGATTGCTGCGCTTCGGGTGCAACTGGTGCAGCGACAGCTTCGGCAGGCGCGGCCGCTGGCGGGTTCGCACCTTGCGCTGGGGCGGCATCGCTCGCAGGCGTGGGCACGACTTCTTCCGCCTTCGCGGCCGCGACGACAGGCATGGCAACCGGTGCGGCAGCCGCCAGTGCAACCGGATCGACCACGTTGAATCCATTGATGCCCTGGTTGAATGCGGCCTTCACGATGGTGCGCGTCTGCAGCTTGCGACCCGGCGCACCTCCGCGCAGCCAGATCCAGTCATCGCCACGACGCACTTCCAGGCCGCCGTACTCGTAGTTGCCGAGCTTCGCCCTGCCCTTCTTCGCGTTGGCGCTCCACTCGGAACGCCCCTGGGCACCGAAGTCGTAGACCATCATGTCGATGATGTGGCGAACGCTCTGGTCCACCATGTTCGCCAGCGCATTCGGCGGAAGGTTCTGCCAGATCGCGGGATAGTCATCGGCCTTGCCGCCTTCCAGGCGATGGCTGAAGTTGTAGACGCGCGTCGCGCGGTAGCGGGTCTTCAGCTTGCCGTTGCTTTTGCGCTCCCGGTCGACGATCTGCACGATCATCTGCACGTACATGCGCCCGAAATCGAAATCCATGGCATAGCGCGGAATGATCACCATCGCCGATGCCGGAACGTCGCTGCCGCCCTGGGCGCTGGGCGCGTCCCACACACTCGGCATCACCATCAGTTTCGGATCGGGAGAAATGCCTTCCGATGCGAGTTTCGAGCGCAACTCGGCCTCGAAACGCTCATTGAAGCGGTAGGCGATCAACGCATCGCGCAACGGCGCCACGCGGGCTTCGGCCTTCTTGGCATTGGCGTTGTCCACGGCGGAAGAAATCAAGGCACCGATCAGACCGAACTGCATGCCGATGCCGGCGGTGCTCTGCACGTCGACCGCCAGTTCCTGCTGATGCAGAACAAGCTCGACCGGATACTGTTCGCCCAGCGGCATCGGCAGCGCCTGCGGCTTGGCCGCAGACGCAGCGAAGGACGTCGCGACCAGCGCGACGGACAAGAGAAAACGCTTGAACATGTGAGGAAAGCCCCTGTTGATTGGATTGCAGGACGCGCGGCGATCCCCATCGCGCGCGCCTGTCCGAATCATCCCCGATAGCGGAACCGGCGCCAAGTGATCCCCGGCATCCAGTCCTCAGCCCAGCCGATCCAGCACATCCACCAGTTCGGGGGCCAGCGGCGCGTCCAGCAGGTACGGCGCGCGGCCGTCGTCGAGGGCGAATTCGAGCGAGGCGGCATGGAGGAACAGGCGCTTGAGGCCGATCTGCTCGCGCAGGCGCTTGTTGACGTCCGGATCGCCGTACTTGTCGTCGCCGGCGACGGCGTGGCCGATGTGCTGGGCGTGGACACGGATCTGGTGCGTGCGGCCGGTCTCGATCCGCACCTCGCAATAGGAATGTCCGCCGCGCCGTTCAAGTACGCGGAAATGGCTCAGCGAGGGCTTGCCGTTCGCATGGACCTGCACGTGGCGCTCGCCGCCCTGGCGCAGGCCGATATGCAGCGGCGCGTCCACGGTCATGACCCCGTCGGGCATGCGCCCGACCAGCAGCGCCAGATAGCGCTTGGCGATCCCCCGCCCCTCGTCGGCGTCGTTCTCGCGCATGAGCGCCTGCAGTTCGGTCAGCGCCGAGCGCTTCTTGGCCACGATCAGCAGGCCGGAGGTGTCGCGGTCGAGCCGGTGGACCAGCTCCAGCGACTCCCTCGGGCGCAGTGCCCGCAGGGTCTCGATCGCGCCGTGGCTGATGCCGCTGCCGCCGTGGCTGGCCAGCCCGGACGATTTGTTGATGACCAGCAGGCGCGCGTCCTCGAAGACGATGCTGGCCTCCATCGCCGCCAGCAGGCCCTTCGGCGGCGGGGTCTTCTCGCCGGCTTCCGACAGACGGACCGGGGGAATGCGCACTTCGTCGCCCCCTTCCAGGCGTGTCTCGGCCTTGGCGCGGCCCCCGTTCACGCGCACCTGGCCACTTCTGATGATCTTGTAAATCAGCGACTTGGGCGCGCCTTTCAAGACACCGAACAGGAAGTTATCCAATCGCTGACCGTCCCGGTCTTCGTGGATGCGGATGAGACGGACCTTGCCCGAGGGCTCGGCGCCGCTGGACGCGGGTGGATTCGATGCGGTCATGGGGGTCGTGATCTGCTACACTCGGTGCGCGATATAAGGGGTTGATTTCGCTAGGGAGTTGGTCACCAGCCACAACGTCGGCCGGTGGTGCCAGCGGGCCGAAAGCCCACCTCCTCCGCGATCTCCGAATGCAGTGCGCGACCACCGTCCTCGGGGCGGCCATGTTAGCGGCTCGTCGGCAGTCCCGGTTATCGCCGGGTGCGAATGCGCACCTGGGCTGAACACGTCCCGTGTGGCCGCCCCCTCGCGCCAAAGGCGCGAACGGAGCCGGCCGCCGGCCCGGCAACACTAGCTCCATGCACAACAAGCGCTCCCGCGGTCCGCCGTGGCGTCGTAGCGCTGGAAGTACCCCACGCCATTTGCAACGACGGGCCGTCCGGGCGAAAGCCGGCAGGACGACCCGGGCGAACCGACAAGGAGGTTGTCGCCGGCACCCTGCGCCATCGCGCATGGTGGGCCGAACCGCAGTTCCGTTTCGACGGGATCCGGTCCGCAGCGCGCGACAACACCCGAACGGCGCCCGCACGAGGCATCCGGCCAAAGGTCTGCTCCAGGCGACGCGCCGCCGGCGTTCCGCGCATCCGGTTTCCGCATCCACGCGATGCGCCCGGGGCGAGCGCGCGAGGAACGCAAGACCATGAAACGCATGCTCATCAATGCGACGCAGGCGGAAGAACTCCGCGTCGCGATCGTCGACGGCCAGAACCTTTACGACATCGACATCGAACGGCCGTCGAAGGAACAGAAGAAATCCAACATCTACAAGGGCCGCATCACCCGGCTCGAACCGTCCCTTGAAGCCGCCTTCGTCGAATACGGCGGCGAGCGTCACGGCTTCCTGCCGCTGAAGGAAATCTCCCGCGACTATTTCCAGAGCGGCGTGGATCACCACAAGGCGAGCATCAAGGAACTCCTGCGCGAAGGCCAGGAGATCGTGGTCCAGGTCGACAAGGAAGAACGCGGCAACAAGGGCGCGGCCCTGACCACGTTCATCTCGCTGGCCGGCCGCTACATGGTGCTGATGCCGAACTCGCCCACCGCCGGCGGCGTCTCGCGCCGCATCGAAGGCGACGACCGTGCCGCGCTGAAGGCGGCGATGGACGTGCTGGCGATCCCCGACGACATGGGCGTGATCATCCGCACCGCCGGCGTCGGCCGCGACGCCGAAGAGCTGCAGTGGGACCTCGACTACCTGCTCAGCGTCTGGAAGGCGATCACCGATGCCGCGCTGAAGAAGACCTCGCCGCTGCCGATCTACCAGGAATCGCGTCTCATCATCCGCGCCCTGCGCGACTACATGCGCGCCGACATCGGCGAGATCCTGGTCGACACCCCGGAGATGTACGCCGAGGCCCGCGATTTCGTCGAGCAGGTGATGCCGCACAACCTGCGCAAGCTCAAGCACTACACCGACGATACCCCGCTGTTCAACCGCTTCCAGATCGAATCGCAGATCGAGAACGCCTACGAGCGCTCGGTGCGCCTGCCGTCCGGCGGTTCGCTGGTGATCGACCAGACCGAAGCGCTGACTGCGGTCGACGTGAAATCCTCGCGGGCCACCAAGGGCGGCGACATCGAGGAAACCGCGTTCAACACCAACCTGGAAGCGGCCGAGGAAGTGGCGCGCCAGATGCGCCTGCGCGATCTCGGCGGCCTGGTCGTGATCGATTTCATCGACATGACCTCCAACAAGCACCAGCGCGAGGTCGAGAACCGCCTGGCCCAGGCGCTGAAGCACGACCGCGCCCGCGTCCAGCTCGGCCGCATCTCCAAGTTCGGCCTGATGGAAATGTCGCGCCAGCGCCTGCGCCCCAGCCTCGGCGAATCGAGCCAGCTGGTCTGCCCGCGCTGCGATGGCCATGGCCGCATGCGCAGCATCGAATCCCTGTCGCTGTCGATCATCCGCCTCGCCGAAGAGCACGCGATGAAGGACAACACCGGCCAGGTGCTGGTGCAGGCGCCGGTGGAAATCGCCAACTACCTGCTCAACGAGAAGCGCCGCGCGCTGAGCGAGATCGAGAAGCGCCACGACGCGCCGATCGTGATCGTCGCCGACGAATCGCTGCACACGCCGCATTACGAAGTCACGCGCATCCGCGAGAACGAGCTGGGCGAGGAAACCTCGAAGCCGAGCTACCAGCGCGGAACGCCGCGCAAGCTGGCGACGATCGCGCTGACCAAGGCGAATCTGAATATCCCGCCGCCGTTCGCGGTGACCAACGTCAAGCCCGATCGTCCTGCTCCGCTGCGCGAAGAGCGCGAGGAGCAGCCGCGCGCGCAGCCTGCACCGACACCCGCGCCGGCACCTGCACCCGCCCCGGTCGCAGCCCCTGTGCAGGCGGCACCGGTCGCCAAGTCCGGCGGTCTCATGGGCTGGCTGAAGGGACTGTTCGGTGGTGATGCCACGCCGCCGGCCGCACCGTCCAGGCAGCAGCCAGGTTCGCAGGGTCAGGGCCGCCAGGAGCGCGGCGGCGACCAGCGCCGCGATCGCGACCAGCGTCGTGACCAGCGCGGGCCGAAGGGCCAGCAGTCGCGCCCGGATCGTCGTGAAGACCGCCGTGACGAGCGCCGCAACGAGCAGCCGCGCAACGAGCAGGGTCGCAACGCGCAGCAGGGCCAGGCACAGGGCGGTCCTCAGAAGCAGCCCCAGAACAACGGCCACCAGAAGCAGCAGAAGCAGAACGGCCAGCAGCAAGGCGGGCAGCCGCAGGGCGGACAGCAGCAGGGTCAGCAGCAGAAGCCGCGCGGACAGCAGCAGGACCGCCAGGGCGAATCGCAGGCGCAGAAGGCACAGGGCAATGAGCCGCGCCAGGCTCAGGCGCAGCAGCCGCGTCGCGAAGAGCGCCCGCAGCCGCAGGCCGAAACGCAGAAGCCGCAGGCCGCAACCCAGGCTGCAGCATCGGATGACGCCGTGCTGATGGCCGCGCCGGTCGCCGCCGTGGTGGCGCCGTTCGTGCCGAAGACCGAAAGCATCGCGGCGTCCGAAGATGCGCTCACCACTGGCGATGACAACGCGATGGAAGCCGGTGATACCGACGGCGCCGAGGACGGCAGCGCGGATGGCAATGGCCGTCGTCGTCGCGGTCGTCGCGGTGGTCGTCGTCGTCGTCGCGGCAATGGCGAAAACGGCGCTGCCGAGACGCTGACCGACGACGTGATCGCCGGCGACGACGTCGCGCAGGTCACGGTCGACCGCAGCCAGCCGGAGTTCGACTTCGACGATCTGCCCGAAGCGCCGGTCAAGGCCGCCGCCGCAGCGCCGGTCGCCGCCTTTGCGCCCGCTGTCGCCGCGCCGATCGCCATGGCCGCCGTCGCGGTCGCCAACGCAGCCGACGCTTCGACCGCGAACACCGCGTCCGTCGATTCGACGCCGGAACAGCCGGTGACGGCCGCCTTCGAGGCCGCGGCATCCGTCGCTCCGGCCGCATCATCGCCGGTCGAATCCGCGGTCGAGATCGAAGCGGCAACCGATGCGCGTCCGGTCGTCGAAACCGCTGCGACCGAGACCGTCGCGCCCGTGGTCGATGCCGTGGTCGAAACGCCCGCGGTGCCGGAACCTATCGTGATCGAGCCTGCAGTGGTCGAACAGTCGGTTGTCGAACAATCCGTAGTCGAGCAGCCCGTTGTCGAGCAGCCCGTGGTTGCCGCGCCGGTGGTCGAAGCCGTGACGGCGGAACCCGCGGTCTCCGAAGACGCCGTGGTGGCACCGACCCCGGTCGAATCGACCACCGTCGACCTGTCCGCAGCCGAACCGGTCGCGGTCACGCCGGACGTGATCGTGGCCGCGCCGGAAGTGGCTGCCGAACTGGCCAGCGAAATCGCTGCACCGCAGTACGGCGTCGGTCTGCCGCTGTTCGATGCCCAACCGCTCTCGGTCGAGTCGACGCGCGCCGACAACGACGACGCGCCGAAGGCCTGATCGGCCGGCCGATGCATCGCCCCGCGCGCGTCACACGGCGCGCGCGGGGTCGCTCAAGCCGTACTGCGTGGACAGGCGCGCCAGTGCGATGCTGTCCTGGATCCCGAGTTTCTCGAACAAGCGCGCCTTGTGCGTGTTCACCGTCTTCGCGCTGAGGCTCAGGCGTCGCGCGATGTCTTCCTGGCGGATGCCCTGCACCATCAGCATCGCCACTTCCAGCTCGCGCGGCGACAGCGCATCGAACGGCGACGCATCGCCGCCGAGGCCCGACAGCGCGAGGTGCTGCGCGATGCCGTTGGCGAGGTAACGCTTGCCGCGCGAGACATCGCGCACCGCGCGCAGCAGTTCGGCCGCGTCCCCCGCCTTGCCGACATAACCGGACGCACCGGCTTCGATCAGCCGCTTGGGCATCGGCCCGTCTTCCAGCACTGACACCACGACCACGCGACAGCCGTAGTCGCCCTTCACGATGCGCTCGGTCACCTCCAGCCCGCTGATGCCGGGCAGATGCAGATCGCACAGCACCACGTCGGGCTTGAGCTTGCGGATCATCGGCAGCGCGGTTTCGCCGTTGTCGGCCTCGCCGACCACCTCGATGTCGGTTTCGCTGGACAGCATCATGCGCAGTCCGGCGCGCACCAGCGCGTGATCGTCGAGCAGAAATACGCGGATCGTCATTCCCTTGGCTTCCATCGGTTCGTCCGGCGCACAGACTAGGCGCCGCCCCGTCGGCGGACAAGCGGAAAGCCCCGCATCGGCGTGTAGGAAAACCCCGACCCCGATGACTTCCGACAGGGACGGCCCGGCCAAGGCTCTGGCACCATCGGCACTTCGTCTCCGGAGTTCCCTCATGTCCCTGTCCGTGTCCGCCCGCCGCGCGCCCCTGGCCTTCGCCGTCCTGCTCCTTGCCGGCGCCGCGTTCGCGCAGGACGCCTCGCCTGCCTCCGCATCCGCAACGCCTGCCTCCGCATGGCGCGCCGATGTGGCCGACATGGCAAGCACCACCGACAACGCGGGACGTCGCGCGCACCTGCGCAAGCGCCTGGACGCGGCCGGCATGACCGTGAACACGCAGCAGTTCGCGTATCGCGACGGCATGGGTGAGAACCTCATCGCCGACGTCAGCGGCGATGCCGCACAGCCCCTGATGCTGATCGGCGCGCATTCGGATCGCGTCAGCGAAGGCCACGGCGCCACCGACAATGCCTCCGGCAGCGCGGTCGCACTGGCCCTGGCCGAGCGTTTCCGCGCGAAGCCCCTGCAGCGCCATCGGGTGCAGGTCGCCTTCTGGGACCTGGAAGAAGAAGGCCTGCGCGGCGCGGCCGCCTACATTGCCGACAAGCGCGAGAAGCCCGCGCTGTACGTGAATTTCGACGTGTTCGGCTGGGGCGACAGCCTGTGGATGATGACCCCGGACGACGCGCATCCGCTGGTCGCGCGCAGCCGCGACGCCGCGCAGGCGCATGGCCTGCAGATCACCGCCGGCAAGCAGTATCCGCCCACCGACCACCTCGCCTTCCTCAAGGCCGAATGGCCCGCCGTGTCCTACTCGCTGGTCGGCGCGGCCGAGATTCCGGACATCCTCGCGGTGTTCAGCGGCAGGAAGCCCGAATCGATGCCGAAAGTGATGCAGGTGATCCACAGCCCCGCCGACACCATCGAGCATGTCGATGCGGACGCGGTCGCGAAAGGCATCGATGCGGTGGAGGCTGCGATCCGGGCTTGGGATGCGGGTGTGGAGTGATCGCCACCCGGGCACGATGGCGGCCGGGACAACAAGCGTGATGGCGGAGAGAGTGTCCGCCATCAAAAGAGCCGATGGCGTCCTGTTTCATCCTAAAAGCATCTTCTAATCAACTATTTACGATAAGTCTTTGTCCACTGCGGTCTTGTCGAAGCTCACAAAATCCGACACTCTATGTGGGAACGAATGTGGGTTTTCACTGCATGCCACGCAAGGCCAAGGAACTGACGGCATTGTCCGTCGCCAAGCTTAAAGCAGAAGGACGACATGCTGTCGGTGGCGTCGATGGCTTGCACCTGCGTATCAGCGGCGTCTCCCGCTCCTGGGTACTGCGCCTTGTCATTGCTCCGGGCGAATCATCGGGTTCAGGCCTTGTGCCGCGCCGGGCTGATATCGGCCTTGGCGGATACCCGGAGGTCTCACTGGCCGAGGCGAGAGACCGGGCGCGCGAAATGAGGCGCAAGGCGCGGGAAGGCATCGACCCCGTGGCGGAACGGCGACGGATCAAAGCCCAGCACGTCCGACGTGCGGAACAGGCCAAGACCTTTGCCGAGTGTGCCCAGGCTTACCTCGCCAGCCACCGCGCAAGCTGGAAGAACGCCAAGCATGGACAGCAATGGGCATCGACGCTCGAAACGTATGCAAACCCGATGATCGGCCGGCAACCCATCGCCGACATCGATACCGCTGCCATCCTGGGCATCCTCGAACCCATCTGGTTGACGAAGACCGAGACTGCCAGCCGGGTACGGGGACGTGTCGAGTCCATCCTAGACTGGGCAACAGTCCGGGGCTATCGCCAAGGTGAGAATCCGGCTCGGTGGAAAGGGCATCTGGACAAGCTGCTGCCCGCTCGTTCGAAAGTGCAAAAAGTCGAGCATCATCCAGCTCTGCCATATCGGGACATCGCTGGCTTCATGGCCGATCTTGCTGCACGTGAGGGTATCGCAGCGCGCGCACTGGAGTTCAGCATTCTCTCCTCAGCGCGGAGTGGCGAGGTGCGTGGCGCGAAGTGGGACGAGATCGATCTCCAAGCACGCACCTGGACGATTCCGGCGGATCGAATGAAGGCCGGCAAGGAGCATCGCGTCCCGCTCTCTTCCGGTGCGGTCGCCATTCTCCAATCACTGCCTCGCATCGCCGGCAGTGCCATCGTATTTACCGCGCCGCGTGGCGGGATGCTGTCCGACATGTCCCTGACCGCAGTCCTGCGGCGAATGGGCCGAGAAGATTTGACCCAACACGGGTTTCGTTCAACTTTTCGCGATTGGGCGGGGGAAACTACAGCATTCCCCCGCGAAGTGATCGAACACGCTCTGGCGCACCAGCTACGCGACAAGGCCGAGGCGGCTTATCAGCGTGGCGATCTGTTGAAGAAGCGTGCAGAGCTGATGCAGGCGTGGTCAGACGCCTGTGCAAACGAGCTTTGCGAACATCAGGCATTCTTCGGTGAACCGCCCCGCTAATCTTCAATGATGGCCTTGCGAATCGAGGCCATCATCCGAAAGAGCGAGCGCCTCGGGGCACACTCAGGGTAATGCGCTTTCACCAACGACTTAAGTTGGTCGATGAGCACCTCCGTCGGCACGTCTTTGCCTTCCGATGTCCCGCAGTACCACGCATAAGAACTCTTCAGCAGGAAATTCGGCAGTGTGCGTACTCGCGCTGGAACCACTCATCCAATTTGGACCGAACACCGGCGGCAAAACCCTTCCGACCCGGCGGCACGCCGTTCGATGACCGATGTGGCCCAGGCGGTTGATCGACCGGTCGAGCACTCACTGCAGAAGGTCGATACATTAGCCCAGCAGCAGGCGCAGATGTTGGTACAGGCGCAGAACAATCCGACGCAGGATGATCCCGGCTAAAAGGGCCGCGAATGGCCTGAAGATTGTAGAGATGCCACTTGTGACTATGATGCGCGCGTGCAACCGCCTCGATCTGAGCACACTACTCTTGGAGTCGCCGCAACTCTTCCGCATCGCGCAACCCAAAGCGAAGCCTCGGAAAAGAACCAATCTCTCGCGCCGTTTCGAACACTTGAAAATATGCGCCGAGAAAGCCTGCCTCGTCCCTGCAAAAGGTTGTGTACTGATGTAGTTCCCCGTAGTCCAGCCCGATACAAGGCAGTTGAATCTCATCAAAAAACCCAAAAAGCGCTTCGCTGTACTCAGCATACATGTTGACGAATAGCTCACGCACTACCGCCAACGAAATGACGTTGCGATCACCGATATCGACCGTGAATTCCCTTCCATCGACCTGCATCCGCAGCGGGCGGTTCCGATCAATGTAATTCACCGCCCCCTTGATCTGCTTCAGCGCTGCTCTAAGCATGTGCGCCGATGCGCGTTGCTTTCGATCGAGCGTACGACTCAGAGTCTGCTCCGTGTTGGGCGAATCCTTGGCTTGGATGATCAGGCAGGTGACGTCCGTAATGACGATGACATCTGCAATCTCTTCTCCGTCGTAGTAACGAAGTGGCCCATGAAAGATCTGATCCGGACGGAAGACTCTTTGGAGCAAGAGAACAATGTCGATTTCTTGATAGAGACCCGGCTCCGACCTCTCCAACGACGTGAAGCCAATTCCTTTCGAGCCGGGGAATTGGTAGAGGTCCGGGCGCGCGTCAATGAACACCAGATCTTCGGGAAACAAGGGCTCGACAAAGCTGATGCGGATGGCGTCGCCGTCATCTTCCTGATTTCTGATGCTAAACCAAAACATCGCCTGCTCGTGGGCTTCATTCACACTGTCATGCGTCATATCGATGAAGCTCGCATGTTCCAGGCGGATTCGAGCCATCAAAGGAGTATCGATACTCGCTCGATATCCAAGGTACTCTCTACCCTGTTCGTCAAAAAGATGTACAAGCACGTCCTGCTTGGTCAAAGCATATGTCAGATCCAACGTCTGCTCACTGTCGTCTAAAAGACGCCACGACACCAAGGGGCTATCGGCATCGTCGAAGAATGCACACATCAAGCCTGCCGTGGCCTGTCCGCCAACGCTCAAGGGGACGACATAGACCTTGAAACCTTGGTGAAGCTTCGCCGGAAGGAGAAAGCTGACTGGCAGCTTCAGGATGATGCGTGACACAGTTTCGGCACTCAGACGAACGCAGTGAATGCCGCCGGGGTACCGCAAAATCGTCTTGCAAAGCTCCGGATGTTCGATGGAAAGCATCATGCCTCGCAACTCCCGTCATCCGTCTTATAGGCGAATCAAGCCCCCTGACGGGAACCGCAAGCCGCCCAATGTAAAATACTGTCATCCAGCCGGCACGATCTGCGCGTCGTCAGCACCGCTGCGCTACGTACCAGACTTTTTCTCTCGATCAATGGGCGAAGCCGCAGCCATGTCTTCATCAGCGCTGCCAGTTGTCCCCGCTTCCTTCTTGCTTGGAAGGATGTTGAAAGTTTGCGACCAATACGGATGAAACTCTGGCAGTATGCTCACGATCTCTCCGTCCTTCAAGAAGTGATGCGCGATGCCGGGAAACATCTCTGGATCGACGGGATGCAAGGCATTCGGATTGTGGAACATCGACATGCCCTCGGCCCATGTTTCCGTTGCCTTCCCTGGCTCAACCTCAATGATAAAGCGATCTGGAACAGCCGCATTCTCATCATGCCTATGCTTGACCCCCACTCGCATCATCAACTGATCTGGGTGTCCGAAGCCCGCAAATCGCCCCATCCGGTTGAATTTTGAGATTGTACCGGAGGCAGAGAAAATCACGGCACTAATGTTCTGAGCGTCTGGTTGCAGAAAGAACCCTGAAGGCACTCGCTTGCCCTCATACTCATGCACCTCAATTGGGTTCGACGAGATGATGAGTTTTCCGTCATCATCGCGCCAAAACTCATGCGATTGACCGTAGAGGTAATGGAACAACCCAGTCGATGTCCATGCCATCGACTGTTTCTCGTGGAAATCGGCGATCGCGAACACCAACGGACACCCTTGAACATCCGGCAAGGTCCAGTATGGCGTCTTACGTTTAAGCTTCTTCCAAAGTGCATTCCTGTACTTGATCGGAATCTTGCTCTTGTTGAGTTCGAGGATATCCTCGGGCAGCCGCATGGTCGGCTGGTCCTCGGGACGAGGCAACGGTTCCCCGCTCGTGGAATTGACGGTGACCGCTTCAATGAAGATCTTTCTCTTCCCATCTGTCACCAGAAAGTCAGGCGCCGGATCGGGTTTTCTGACGAAGAGACCAAGCTCCAGAAGCGCAGCATACAAGTAAAGCTCCCAGACGCGCGCGTCGAAGCCCGTTGTCTGGAATTGCTCGACGAAATTTCCGTCGACATCGATAAAGTGACGCATCATTTCACTCATGATTGACCTTGCGGGCAACCAGTGATCACCGTGGCAAACGGAGTCGAAAGAGGGATGAAGATTTTCTGAAGGAACCACGAGCGAGAACAGGTCGATGCCGGCAGCGTCCTCGTCCTCGTCATCCTGCGGGAAGATTGTGGTGCCCGCATCATGGAACGACTTGAGGTGCGCTAGCAGTGCAGCTCGCGCCTCGGTGCGCGACATGCTGCACTGCATCTCGATCGCGCGAAATCGCAGCTTCTTGTCGCGCCCAAGCACGGCGTATCCGTAGTCATCGTCAGCGTGATCTCGCACAATGACACCAAGGACACCCTCGTTGAGAGACGAGAAGTACTCCGTTTCCTCGCCCAATAAAGCAAGAATTGGAGAACGCGTCCACGCAACGAACGCGTTGAATCGCTCGTAAGAGAGCATCTTTGCCGAATGCGCCTCCAACAGCTTGGCGACACGTTCCTCTCGCGTACTTCCCTTCAGTTTTGCTTGACCCACTGACGTCCCCCTTTGGTACATTCGTAATGCATAGCCAGTCAGCCCAATAGTTCATGATCGCCACGAGAAATCCAATAGCGCCTCCTCCGATCTGACGTAACGAGGGTCCGATAAGCTCGATTCGCCTCCGGATATTTGTTACGCGGAAACGCGTCGATCGGCCTCTCAATCTCCAGGTCTGCCTTGCGGATGAGGAGCGGCCCACCGATCGGCACGCCCTCCTGCTCCCAGAGCAGCCGCAGAATCGCCGCCTGAGACCGGGTCAGTGGAATCGGCTCGGCCTCCCCCGGAAGCAGGATATCGCTGTAATCCCGCGAGAAAGGGCCGTGGCGCGACAAACCGGCGGTCAACGGCGCGTGGGACTGCACGCTGACCCACACCCCATCATCGGCCACCAGCCCCTCTCCGCGCACCCGGAACGCTGCCGCCAGCGGGATGGACCGCACCCGGACGCTAGGCAGGAACGCCCTCTCCTGCCGGGGTCGTAGTCACCAGAATCGTCGGAATGTTGCCGATGTGCGCTGGCCACAGCGCCAGCAGCGCGCGCTAGACCGCGACTTCACCCAGTCGCTGCCCGAACAACACCCGATGGCGTCGCCCTGCCAGCCCGACATCGCCCAGCCGCCAAACGCGGCCCAGCACCAATGACCATGCGCACTCTTCGACCAGGCCCAGCGCCCGTGCCTGTAACATCTGACAGGGGCATCTCCCGCGAAAGGCGATCATTAGTCACCAGAAGTATGGAGTCCTCCCCACTCGCGGGCGATGGCATTTGGCGGGACATGCATTGGCAACTACCCAAGGCGCCTTGCACTGCATCAAGAAGAGCGGATACGCTCTTTCTAGTAAGCATCCACAGGGGGCGTGCCGCAGGGGGCGAGATGAACATCGACAGTGCACGCGTGGTGAAACTCATCGTCCATAGGGTCGGTAACCGCATTCGGGAAGAAGGGATACGGTTGTCGACCCATGCTGCTGACGCTAGTACAGATGTTGACGCCATTCTCGTCGACAACTATCTCAGGGGCACCTTGGATGGGGGCGAACGCTACGCGTTCACGCATGAGTCCACTCTCGACCTCAACGACGTGAGGCGTTTTGCAATGGAGGCTCTCGCAGATGAAAACACATTCACCGAAGCCTCCAGGGCAATCGCACGCCACCTTTACAGCAAGTCGACGCATCCCGGTGTAGCAGGCGGCGATCTCTTCATTGTCCTTTTCGAATTGCAGGGCGGCTCCCATGATGGCGTTCGCGTGCTTGGCTTGTTCAAGACCGAAGTAACCGAGCGATTCCTCGTGGTCGATGATGCGACCCCGAATCTGTCCATTGCCGGCCTCTCCGGTATAGACCCAAGACACCTGCAGAAGGCTGCACTTGTTTTCGGCCACGATACGGCCGTCCTCGCCGTAGAACGCGGCAAATCGCGAACCCGCTACTGGCTAGAAGACTTCTTGAAGCTCGCCCCTATCCAGAGCGACCAGGGCGTGACCAAGTTCGTAAGTGCCCTGACCAAACGTGCGAATGCCGAGCTCATGGATCCTTCAATCCAGAC
The DNA here is from genome assembly GCA_036404915.1 of Lysobacteraceae bacterium. Taxonomy (GTDB): domain Bacteria; phylum Pseudomonadota; class Gammaproteobacteria; order Xanthomonadales; family Xanthomonadaceae; genus Lysobacter_I. The sequence continues at coordinate 132,993 of DASWYO010000041.1, read as the reverse complement.
TGCCTTCAAGGCAAGCGTTTCTGCACACCTTGCACCTGGCGTGACGCCCAGTGTCTCCGAACTCCTGAACGTGGGGGCGGAGTTCATCGGGAACGATGCCATCGAGGCTATTGCCGATGACATCGAGGCCGACCTTGGATACAGGCTCGACCGTAGCACAGTGGTGGATGTCGGTCAGATAAGGCGTTCCTTGAACACGATGCTACGCATTACGCGGGTAACATCAGGCGTCGATCTTGTGTTCTCGAAAGGATTTACTCCTTCTGCTGTTGAAGTCAGCAATCCGGATGACGCAAACGAAATCCATATCGTTATCAGACTTCAGGGGTCACGATGAGCGGCGAGCAATCCAAAAAGTCAGGCGAGCATGGGGAGAGGCTGGCCGAGGCATTCCTGAAAGCCATCGGGTGGCACCAAGATCTCAATGCCCTGCCGATTCCGTGCACGAACAACGACCACGTTGGATCTGGCGGCAATCCAAGGAAGACCCACGGCGATGACCGTATTTTTATCTACAACAATCCGTTTTACGAGAGTCGCACGGACATCGTCCACGTCTCCGTAAAGAACAATAGTGGCGGTTATCCCGAGAAAGAAAGCGAAATTAGAACCACCCTCAAGGGTTTTGTTCTAGAGGCCAACGAGATCATCGCCTGCGCCCGATACGACACCACCATCCACGAGCTCACTAAGAACTTCCATAGCCGCAAGCGCATTGAGCACAGTGGCCTGCTCATATGGACGAGTTCGCACAACGAATCCTTCAACCGAGATGTGCTTGGCGCATGCGTCGCCATCCGAGGACTCGACAGCGCGTGCACGCACAACGTCTACCTCGTCGACGGCGCGCGTATCGAATTCATCCTAGCTGCTCTTGATCATGCAGATCGCGAACTGGGTGCAACCTATAGTTTCTTTTTCCCTGATACGGGCCTAGTCAACAAGGGTGATGAACGGCATGGCAAGTTTCTGCCATTGGAACTCGTGGTCGCCGACATACTGCCTTTAAAGATCGACACCATTGACAGTGAACGGCTTCACCTCTATGTCAGGCAGCCTTTCGACGAAGAAGCATACACCCGCGCAATCGCGCTCGCGTTGACGCTGACCGGTGGGTGGGGCCGCGCAGTTCGTATCGGATTCCCAGACTACAACGCATCACAGCATGCCCACATTGCTGCAAAGGCAAAACTGCCTTTTGACAAACGAGCACCTGACATCTCGGCATTCTGTTACATCCGATCTAACCTCAACGCGCTGGAGACCTCCTGATGCTTGACGTTGCCGATAAGATCGATGTCTCGACTTGGCTCCCCTTTGGCGAGCAACTCCGTACTCTTCTATCTGGAGATCACATCTCCACGGGTGACCTCGTCGCCCTCGCCCGGAGCAAGGGCCTTTTTGTCGTAGACCTCGATCGAGCCCGACTCATCCAGTTCCTCTCGACGACACTTCTCCAGCCATTCGAGATTGGAAAGCTACTCGATGACAGCGCCTCCCGAGAAGCCAAACCCAAAGCCCAGCCCCAGATGGTCACCCTCACCACAAAGGACGCTGGTTGGCAGGCAGTTGTTGAGCGCGCTGAAGCTGATCTGGCCACCGCCGTGGACATGACGCGGATATCAGGGGTTTCCTTTACGCGGGACCCATCCATCCAGCGACTAAGCCGCAACCGTCTTGTTATCTCCTACGAAATCAGTCGGGAAGACTACAGTCGAGACCTTCTTCACCGGGAACTGTCGTTTAAGGCTGACATGTCCATATGCCAGAATGAGGGCGCATTGGTGCTCGATATCATTTCCACGCACACAGCCAAGGAAACTGATCGTATCAATGACCAGATCATTAACCATGTCATGCGCGAACTGAAAGCCGCAGGCATTTCCAAGGACGATACGCCTACGAAGATCCGTCTAGGATCCTTCGATGGAAACAATCACGTCACCTTTCTGCTGCGACTAGCCGGCCCCAACACAGTCGGTAATGAACCAGGAGAGATTGTGGACCTGACCATCAAGCCCACCAGCGCGCGTGCAGGTGCCGCCCTGCCTCCCGAACTCAAATTTCTCGAAGGACATATTCGCAACATGCGGATGGATGGCGACAAGCTCAATGAAATTAGCCTCCTTGCAAACGAGCAATACCACGGCTCATTCCTAATGACACGTGTACTAGTCGACCATCGATTCGACCTCGACGCTATCAGGGGAAAATGCTCGGTCGCATACTATTTTCAGATAGCCCGAGGAAGCGAGGACTTTGCCAACGCACCATTTTCGTTTGGCATTGAAAGCGTATCTGTAGCCGGTGCGCGCAAGTCGGAACAACAGTCGAAGGCCAGGAAAGCCATCAATGCTGCGATTCTTGCAGCGGTCGACCGGCACTCCACCGCACTCCGTTCACTTTGAGTGCGCTGCGGCTGAGCACACGTGTCGGGCTGGGTCGACGGATGCGCCGATTCTGTGCTGTTGCCTAGCACGATGGGTCGCTCCGGTACGTACCACGGGATCCGAAAAGCGAAGGTGATATCTCGGTACGTCTGCGCTTGCCAGGCAGCCGCTGGTTGCCACGCTCAGCGACTGAGTTCTGTGCAATCCCGGTGACGGCTACGTGAGCTTCACCATCCACGACCTTCAGCCTAGCATGTGGACCATCAAAGTCGCGACTAACCGTCGGCCGGCGACACACACCGTATACCGTTGGCGGCATTGTCCGCTCGCCACTCGCGCTACGGCTCGAAGCGCCCGCCCTCGTACGCGCAAAGTCGTCGGTCGGCGACCGCCGCGGAAATTTCGACGGTTTTAAGGCAAGGGCCACCGTCGCGGCTCCGATCGTATCGAGCGCTGTTCTCATCGACAGGCACCGTGACGGTCTTGCCCGCATAGAGCTGCCGCGGAACTTCCTCTCCGATGGGAAGCCTGACCAGGCTCGCACCTATCTTGCGCAGCTCGTGCTTCTGCGAGACAAGCTGCTGCGTGCGAAGCAGGCCGGCGTGCTCATGGACCGCTACGCGCGGACGAACATCCCGGGCAGCTACTCCGTCAACGTGACCGCGACCGGCTTTAGCCAGACCTGCAACACACGGTTTGCCCGCAAGGACTTCACTAGCCGAGAAATTTAGCAAATTGCGTGGCATATCGCTCAACCCGAGCGCCCTAAATCTTGATGCTTGCATGAACTTCAGCAGCACGACGAGCGGCCGTATCTGGAACAATAGATTGCAAATCCTCGCTCAAGGCAATTCCATAGGCATCAGCAAGGTTGGCAATCTGCAGTCCGACACTCTTCCTAAGTATTGCCAAGGCATCGCTGAAATGCTGCCACGCAGGATCGCCAGCATCACAGCGCAATGCTTTCAGGTCAGATGACTCGACAGAATTATAGAAAATCAGGATCGTTTTGGTCAGCGAAAGCAAAATTCCATCAAGGGGCGTCCCATCTAGAAGATCACCTCGAATGGCAGTGAATCGCGAGCGCAATTCATCCAGCGACTGACGGACACGGTCAGGAAACTCCGCATCGAAGGTCACCCACAGCGAGCGGCGATCCTCCATCGAAGAGACGATTTTCTTCGCGATCTGTGGATCCATACGACCGGACTGGAGCAGGACAAGACTGCGCGAATATCCTTCGGTTCGAACCTCAGAAATCATTGCTTCATGGTCTATCTTCCATTTTTTAAGCTGATCGCCGGTGTGCAAGGACCGATCACTGTCGACGATGACACCACATTCTCTGCATAGCCAAATACCGTTTTCAACAGACTTTCGCTCATCAGGAGTTTGCAAGTCGTTGTAGCGGGGGCCTCCCTTGGAAGCTGCATATATATGCGCCGCATGCCCAGTAGTCAGGGCCTCGGTCGGAGCAGAAGACGGACCGACGGTAAGCTTGAGACAACGTGGATTTGAGCAAAAGTAAGCCGCCCGTCGGGCAAGCAATTTTTTAGTACGTTCGAGAAAATTGTCCCTCATGGCTACAGTCAACTCCTTGTAAAATATGTGACTTGCATTCACTAACCCACGATATCACTCAGTCCTTGGACTTGCCTGAGAAAAATGGCACTCCTGGGCTTCAACGCACTCCGCCAGCGACAACCAAGCGCCCATGCCAGACCGGACCCCAGTCGACATCCCTCGTCCGACGAGGCTCAGGAATCATGCCACGAGGCGTCGCTGATCGTCCCCCGATGATCAGCGAAGAGCACGCTGTGCCGCGCCCCAGCCCATTAGGCGAGCGTCTTTCAGGATTGCGGCGATGTTGTCCGAATTCCAGCAAATTCAAGCTGAGGTGCCAAGTGCCATGGCAATCGCCAGCGCCGTCGCGCGCCCAAATCTCGCGAGGCGACGAGACGCACCCGGCGTCCGCAACTAGGAATAGCATCGATTGCAGCGGTGTTGAAGCGGATCCGCGCCTGTTCGTTAGTTGGCATCCAGGCCTTCAACCGTCCATCACGCCGACATGCTCGCCGCAGGCTGCCTCGATTGCGATATCGCTGCCCGTGGCTTCATCTAGAGACGTCGCTTCGTGCATGTGTGCACTTTCAGACTGTAGTAGCCTTAGTGATGATGTGGCACCCCATCGGGACATGGAGATCGGAATGAGTGAGGAAGCCGGCCAGAAAGCAAGCGCGCGCGATTCGCGGTCATGGATATCCGTGCTGGAGCGAGCCACGGAACTAAAAATCTGCCTGCTTGTTCTGTCCTTTGTGTTAGCTATCGACTTGGCAGCGGCGACTTTTGGTAGCGCCAACCTGCTGAGCCTCAACTGGAAACTTCCAAACGAACAACTTAACCCCGGTACTGCATTAATTTTCGCTGCATGCTATCTGCTCTATATGTCAACATGCGCGCCCCTGGCACAAGCAGTTTTCAGCGATGTCGCGTATTGGATACGAAGAGGAATCGACTGGTTTGAATATCAGTTTTTCACGTCACGTCACTCAAAAGTATTGGCTCAGCCTTCGCCAACACATGTAACCGCCAGTTCTCTTAGAGATGCAGCAATTTTTGAACAAAACAAGTTCATGCTAGATCTCTACGAAAAGCATGAATCTCAACGGAGTGAGGGTGAAAGTTCAACGCGCACGCTCGTTGGAATTTCATTCTCCTGCCTATTGCTTGTCGTATTTGAGTTCGGTCTCACTGGCACAGCATTAAAGGAGCTTGCTGGAACTGCGTCATGGCCTGTAGGTGGCGCCATGGCATTGCTCGTTGGTGCACCGTGGTTTTATTCCGTCTTAAAGTCTCCGCCAGCACCACCCTTGATCTACTATCCCCCACTTGCACTCAAGAAGCTGGAGAAATGGAGAATAGATCAGGGGTTGATTTCGCTGAAGAAACATCCCGAGAATCCAGTGCGTGAGACATAACCATTATCGTCGTTCCGTTTCATCGATAGCAATACGGTGCCCCCGCCTTTCAACCTGCCTTCCTCGCCGAAGGGCGCAGGCGTCGCTCCAAAAATCGCCCGCTGATCGTTCCACAAAAAGTGATCGCGAGTTTAAATAAGAATGCCGAAATTTCCCCGGCATTCTCTCGATTCTCACATTTTTCTATGCTTCCGACACTTTGCTTTCATACTGAACGAGCATTGATCGCAAGGTAATCAACAACTCGGGGACGAGTGAGTCAGATGCGCCCTCTAAAACGCCCTTGACAAGATAGTAGTCGGACTCCCGATCAATTCGGCCTTTTCTAACTAGAGCCTTATATGCACGAGACCGTCGAACACGCATTTCTGACAATGTTGTTCCACCTTTGCTCTGTAAGGTTCTGTCGAACTCTGCAACAGCCTGATACGGCCATTTTTCGGTTGCTTCAACTATGTCATTCAGGGCCATGTCGAGTCCCTTTCTAGCTTTAGACGCAGACTCAGATTCCATTCTGTCCAGCGCTTCCAAGGCGCTCAATGCCGAAACCGGTCCTTGCTGAAGAACCTCTTCGACATATGTGACAAAGAGCAATTTGTCTTTCCTATACGAGTCATCAAGCACAAGAGTTGCCTGCATTTAATCGACCCAATGAATTGACTGCAAGAGTAGCTGCGCTACGGACCTAGTCTGCTTCAAGCAGCAGATTTTCAATAGGCTTGACAGCTATTTCATACCAAAGCCCATATGCGCGAATCGCAACCTCAAGCGAGCATGATCCGTCGTAGTGGACACTACGATGCTCCGCAACGGATCCATCTGCCATCCCAAGGCCCATCAGTTCAGAATCCACACCGTCATCATGGCATATGACATTCAGATGACGATCAAGTGCGATTGCGCCCCAATAGCGCGACGGAAAATCACGGCTAGACGAATAATCTCTTTCAAATGACCCATGATCGATCTTGAATTCTAACGTAAACCTTTCGCTGAGTCTTTTGGTGTATGAGTTCAATCCTCTCTTCTTTTTTGCCAAGCTGAAGCCGAGGTCAGAAAAGACTTCAAATGACACTCTATTAAAAATTTCCTTGCGCCTGGAAGACGCGGACTGCGGACGCAAATTTTCGGATGGTGGCGGGAAGTTCTTGCAGACCAATTGTGCCTGCTTTTGCAATTTTTGCCGGTACTCATGCATATGCGGCGAGAACATCTCGTCAAGGATGCCGGGGGCATAGCGCCGCAGAATGCTATATTTTGATCCGCCGGGAATTCCACGTTCAGCAACTAACTGAGATACCAGTGAATCAATCTTGTCGGTACCTTCATACTCAGAAAACGTATCTTGGATAAATTCGGTTCTTTTGATCACTTCCCTTCGGCAATCTTCTGACGAATAAAATTTAAGCAGGGACTCATAGGAGTCCCTGCCGAATGTAATGGAAAATAGATCTATCTCTGCTTGAACGCCAACGAAGCCAGCTTCGATGAATGCTGAATCCATCTTTCGACCGCTCTTTTGCCGCAGCACGTCGAAGCACAAAGACACGATGGGGTCCATTTTTTCATCATTCACAACAATGCTCCGTTTCTTATCAAGCCAGCATCAAGGATATCCTGGCATTGGCGGCCTCTGAGTCGTCCATGCCTGGCGAGCCATACCAGTTCCTTTTTTCTATGAACGGCTGGAGTTGCCAAACAGTCATCTCCAACGGTCAATTCGATTGCTATAGCTGATCTAGGTTGGACCTTATGTAGTTTGCAAGAATTTTTTCGAACGAGGCCATCTCGGAAAAAATCTGTGCGTCAAGCCTTTCAAGGCTTGCAGCCGAATTGTCGCTCTCCAATAGCTCAGAGCGCATGGCAAGATCCGCTTGCGGCTTGAAATCTGGGAAAATTTCCAAGCTCGACAAGATGATCTCGTGAGCTTTTGTCATGCCAATCTTCAGAAAACATGCTGCGACTTCGGCGTGCGGGACTCCATCAGGGAAATCGCTTTCCAAGAAGTATCGTAGTCCGCCGTTCTCGATAATTCCTTGCGCAGTTACCAGGTAGACAACAGGCTTCTGAGCTTCACTCAGCGTGGTAAGGTTCGTGGTCAAATTGTCAAAAGCCGCCTCAATTAGACCCCAATTATCGCCTTCAAAAAGCTCCTTGCTCATCTGCATTGCCAAAATCCCGGTGATTGCAAGCCCAAGATGATAAACGAACGCCTGCTGCCAGGCGTTCGTCATCAATTCGCTTTCAGTCGCAGCCCAAAAATCATTCAGCGATCAAAGTGGTTTGCCATCAGGCCATACCGAGCTTTTTCATATTGGATTTCCTAACGTCATCCAGTAGTGCGCGCGCTGCTTCAGAACCTTGCTTGAGGCTAGATTCCAGTTGACTCCAGTGCGGAATGTCCGTTCTATGAAGCGTAGGCGGAGGGTTGCTCAACACATCCGCAGCCCGCGATTCTTCGCCAAGTAGCACTAAAGCCCCAGCTTGAACAAGGCAGAAGTGCGGATTTCGACGGGCATCAAATTTCAAAAGATGCTCGTTATAAAAGTCGATGAGACTCATCGGCTTATCAGCATTCAAAGTCCGTTGCGTATCTGGTGAGTTCATCACGTAATCGACAATTTCCTGGTCCGACATTTCTCCTTTTTCGATAAAAGGATGCTCAGTCAATCGATGACTGTGTGAAAGATGAGGGCCAAAAAAATCAAATAGAGGAAATTTAAATACCCAGACGTATAGCCCTCTAGGCACATACTCCAGAACGGCTCCTTGCAGAATGTGCTCAAAGTCGCCATGGAAGAAGTACACGCCCGAGTTGCGAAGTCCCTTCACACGCTCACACATCAATCGAGATAGCAAACGCTTGTTCATCGATTTAACGGTCCTTGCACGATTCACTGAAACAGGCATGGGTCAAGAAGTACAATGCCGGGCTGAACCCCGGCATTGTTTTGATATCAAAATCTGCGTCTGAATGATGACGCGTTACGATTTCGAAGATGGATCTTTGGATTGTTTTTTTTCCCATTCCGAAATAAGCCGGTCCGCCTTTATCCGGCTTTCATGGGCATTGGCTTGGTTGCCTGCGAATTCTATGAGCAGGCGAAGCTCATCCTCATTCCTAATTTTCCTACTATGCAAGATGGACGATAGCTTTTTCATCGTCTCATCATTGAATGAGTCAAATGAGAACCCGTGCCTGTCTATCAGCTGTTCGTGCGCAAAGCTTCGGAGTCCCTCAGGTTGCTGACCAAGCCGAAAAGCGATGTCTTCTGCTACTTTAAGCAGCTGCTTGCTGGCAGATAGTTCGCGCACCGTTTCGCGCTGTACTTCGACGATGTCAGGGTACGGCGAGCCTTCGGAGAGAATCGTAATTCCGTCTTGGCACCAAGCAGCCAGTTTATCCAGCGGAATTTCGCTAGGGGGCAGTGTCGATACCTGGCGGGCCATACCAGTTCCTTTTTCCTGTGAATGAATGGAGTTGGCCAAACATTGCATTCGACGCAAGGTGGTAAGTCCAACCGTTTGGATTCCGCTCTGCAACTGCTCTAATGTAATTCCCAATATATGGGCTATCAACTCCCAGCGGCTCTCCGAGGAAGTCTATCAATTGCTGTTCTCTGCCTCTGATCGCCAAGTATCCTGCATCCCCGTACGCCCACTTGTCCACTTTTGGATTTCCGTACCCTTGTGATCTGCGAAAAGTGTGTCCTTGAAATCTCTTCTTCACCACGTCACACGGCGTTCCGAATCCACTTGTCCGTCCAACGTAGTAGTAAGTATGGATGCCGTCTGTTCTTTCTAAGGTATATGTGACATGAATCCGTTGTTCCTCATGAAACTGATTCTGGGCATAGAACTGCCTTAGTGCTTCGCCTAATGGTAGGAGTTCAAAGCCATTGCCTAATCTATCCCTATCGCCTGGATGTCCCGGATAGGGGGCGGTCGCAGGCGGCCGCACTACCCGTTGTAGGCCAAGCGGATCAACAAATCCAAGAGAGTTCGCGCCCACATATCCGTAGGTACTAATTCCTCCATCCAAACCAATCGGATCACTTTGCAGGTATCGCCCAGTGTTGGGATCATAGTCACGGAAGTAGTTGTAGTTCAAGCCGCTCGCGGCGTCGTACCGCTGCCCCGGGAAGCGCATGTCGAACACGAGCGGGATGCCGTCGCCGTCCACGTCCTGCTCCGGCGCGCTGTCGCCAAACGCTTCGCCGGCCAGATCCCAGCGCCACACCGCGACGTTGCGTGCCGGGTCGATCACTACGCGTGGCGTGCCGAGCATGTCGGCCTCAATGTAGTACAGCTTCTGGTTCGCGCCCGCGCCGACCAGCAGGCCGACCGGCAGATCGTCCAGCCAGATGACCTGCTGGATCGGCTGGCCGTTGCCGTCGTAGTCGCCGATCCACTTGCCGGCTTCGTCGTGCAGCGTGGTCACGGCGTTGCCGCCGCCGGTCTTGTAGACCCGCTCGCCCTTGCCGTTGTAGAGATAGCTCATCACGACCACGCCGTCGTGCTTCACCGCGCGCATGCGGTTGGTGTCGTCGTAGTCGAACTCGCGGACAACCGTCGCGGCTGATGTGGCGCTATAGGTGGTGGCGTTGAACCCCGTGCTCTCCGTTTCGATCGGCGGCAGCGGGTCGCCCGGACCCGGGTCGCCGGGACCGGGGTTCTCGTCGCAGCCGCAGTCACCTGGCGGTCCACCCTGCGGACCGGCGCCGATCCGGGTGGTGTTGCCCGCGGGGTCGTACAGGCGGGCGACGCTGCCCACGCTGGCCAGCCAGTGCTTGCCGGTGACGTAGCTGTAGTCCCATGCCGCCGCACCATCGGCGCGGCGTGTGCGGTTGCCGGTCGCATCCAGATCGTAGGCATGCAGCAGCGCATTGCTGCTGCCATCGCGGACCTGCCTCAACCGGTTCTGGCCGTCGTAGCCGTAGCGGCGCCGTGCCGGCTCCGTCCGGGCGGCCGTGTGCAGCGATTCCAGGTTGCCGACCGCATCGAAGCGGTAGCCCAGGTCGATGCCGCCGGCGCCGGCATCGCGAATGGACTCGGGCTGGTAGTCCTGGTCGAACGTCCGCACCATCTGCCGACCGTTGCCGTAGGTCCAGCCCTTGACCGGGCCGAACGGCGCGTACTGGCCGGAGTGCAGCAGGGTCTGCGTCGCGCCGGTCGCCAGCGTGACACGCAGTTCCTTCGGACGCATCTGCGCATCGCGCACGATCCGCACGCCGCTACCGTCCGGGTAGGTCATCCCGATCATCTGGTTGCCCGGCGGCGGGTTCACGAGGAGATAGTCCTGACCAGGCACTTGCCCCCGGGGATCGGTGTGCGCGTACCGCAGGACATGGGTCCGTCCCTGGGTGACCTGCAGCTTGCGCGTGATGTTGCCGTAGCGGTCGTAGCAGTATTCGGTAGATCCGCTGGCATCGGTCATGCGCGACAGCCGCCCCTTGGCGAACCTCTCGCCCCACAGGCAGTTCTCGGAGGCGATGTCGTAGGTGTAGCCGACATTCCGGCTGCTGTCGGGGTAGGTCACCGACACCAGGCGATTGAGCACGTCGTGGGTATAGGTCGCGGTGATGCCGCGCGCGTCGGTGCGGGTCCTGATCCGGCCGGCGTCGTCGTAGGTCGACCGGGTGATGCCGGTGTCCGGGCTGGTCAGCGTCAACACATCGCCGTAGGCATTGTGTTCGTAGAAGGTCCGCTTGTCGTTGGGGTCGACGACCTCGGTCACCCGGTCCAGCGCATCGAAGACGTAGGTGGTCTGCGCGGATTCCGTCGCGTGTGTGGCGTTCTGCAGCACGCGCACGAGGCGGCCGAGCTTGTCGTACTCGCGATGCGTCTCGCGCAGCAGGGCGTCCTTCGTCTTCGTCGGCCGGCCCTCATTGTCGTACTCGAACCCGGTGGCGTGGTTGTCGGCATCGACCAGCGATTCCAACTGACCCAGATCGTTGTAGACCCGCGACAAGGTCCGGGCGAGATTGCCGCTCGCGTCGTGGGTGTCTTCCCGCTCGCGCTGCCCGACGGCATTGAGGTGATAGGTGATCGTGTTACCGCTAGGGTCGGCGATGCCCCTGAGCCGCTGGCCCGGGTCGTAGCTGAAGACCAGGTAGCTGCCATCGGGCTGCAGCGTCTTCTTCACCGCGCCATTGGCGAAGTAGTCGATGCGCAGAGTCCGGTCATCGGTCTCGGTACCGTCATCCAGGCCCCGAATCTTGCGGGCCGTGACCCAGCCACGGTGGTTGTACTCGACATCGGTCACGACGCCGTTGGCGTCTTTCACGGAGCGCACGCGACCCGTGCCGTCGTAGGCAAGGATTTCGGTGACCTGACCCTTGGGGTTGATCGTCTTCCAGAGGTCGCCCTTGCGCCATGCACAGGTCGCCGGGACTTCGGCGCAGCCGGGCGCATCGGCGGACCTGTACTGGAACCGGGTGATGTCGTCCTGCTGACCCGTATTGGGCAAGGGACCATCGATCTGCTTGATCAGGCCGAGGACCGGACAGGTGCTGTCCACGGCGTTCACGTCGTCCGTCTCGCAATAGGTCGTGGTCGAGGCGCGGGACGAACTGCCATCCGGCGCGCTGCGCGTGGCGACGGTGACCTGCTGGCGATCGTTGTAGGTCGCGCCGACCTTGGCCACCAACGCCCCAGCTCTGTCGCGAATGCGCTGCTCCGTGACGAGACGGGTCTGCGGATCGCGGCTGTACTCGATCCGGCGCTGCTGGAGGGTGGTGTCGGCCTCGACGATCGCGACCACGTCCCGGTGGGTCGGGTCGTACTCGTAGCGCGTCTTCACGTTGTTGCGGTCCGTGACGGTTGTCAGCAAGCCGCTCGTCGTGTCGTAGGCGTGCGCGCTCGTGCCCATGCCTGCCGTGGCGACACTGGTCACGCGACGCTGTAGTCCCGGTGCGATGGTATAGGTCTGCACCGCGCCTTCCGCCGTCGTCACCGTGGATTGCGTGTCGCTGTCGTAGGTGATCTCCGTCACTTCGTTCGGGATACCGAGGATCTCGTTGCGGATCAGCTTGCCCTGCGCGTTGTAGGTGAATCTGGAGATGCGCTGCCCCGTCTCTGACGTGACCCCGGTCAGGTGGTGGATGTACTTGTTCATCGCCTGGCCGAACTCGGCGTAGTGGTACCGCTTCACCTGCTCCTGGCCGTAGTCGACGGTTTCGAGGTTGTCGTAGGCGTCGTAGCCGTAGGCAACGGACGTGCCGTCGGGCTTGACGATGCGTGCCAGCAGTCGGTTGGCGTACTGGAAGCGCAGGACGCGGCCCTGGCGGTCGGTCACGGTCGAGACGGTGCTGGCCTGGGGGTCGGTGCCTGTATAGGTGATCGTGACATCGTTCAAGGGCATGGCCGGATCACGGATCGCCACCAGCTTGCCCGCACCGTCGAACTCGCGGACTTCGCCATCGGGTTCGCGCAGTCGCCAGCGCACGGCCCCGGCCGGCTGCGTCAGGTAGTCCAGCTGCCGCGACCCCGAGGGACCGGCACGGAAGCGGTTCGAGCCGGCTGACTTGAACAGTTCGAAGTATCCGTTCTCGCCGACCACCGATACGAAGGTCGAAGACGGGAGGCCGGACAGGCGATCCGTGTACGAATGCGTCCAGGCTTCGGCGAACTGCGGATTGGTGCGGAACTGGCGCGTGGAGTGGTAGTAGCGCGTGAACGGCCGCCCTGCGAACTCGAAGTCGGACTCGGTTTCGACCTTGTCGCCGGTCGCGGGGTCGCAGCGTGGCCTTGGGCCGGAGCCGTCGCCCGGCACAAGTCCGCACGTCTGTGTCACCGGGCTGAGGAGCGAGACGAAGCGCTTGTCGCTCGGCGCGCAGTAGTTGCCATCGAGTGCAGGCGCCATGCCTTCCGACACGAAGCCGCTCTGGCAGAGGAATGTCTTGTGGCGCTGCATGGTCCACAGCGCTGTCTCGGTGATCGGATTGCCACCCTGCGGATTCGGACAGGTGATGTCCGTTGCGTAGGAGCGGTACACGTCGCCGTATCCCCGATCGTTCGCGATGATGCCGCGCTGTGGGTTGCCGGGATCGGTCGTGACGATCTCGTGGGGAGGCTGCGTCGAATAGTCGATATTGATCCGGGGAGTGCCGATGGTGCAGCCCGCCGGCTTGGTCGACGCAAGGTACTGGCGCGCGCCTTCCTTCAGTTCAGCCTCGCTGCCGCACCAGCCGGCATAGTCGGGGTGCGAGTCGCCCGAAGCGGTCTGACAGGCGGTGTTCCGGTAGACGGCATTGGTGCCACTGCCGAACTTGAGCCGGTACATCAGGTCGGATTTGACGGGCTGACGGTACTGGATGCGGTAGATGTCCTGCATGACGGCGCCTTCGTCGCTGGCGACGGAAGGCAACAGACCGCCCAAGCGTTCCAGATACTGTCCGATGCCACCGAACTGAGGGTCTGCCCGCATCCCGATCTCGGCATCTTCGCGCGTGTCGTGGCAGACATACTGCGAATTCGAGCCGGAGACCAGGTAGCAGAACCTGGTGGGGTCATATGCACCGGTCGTCTGTGAGGCCGTGAAATTGAATGGCCCCTCGCCGGGCGGAGAGACGACCTGCGCGAATGCAGCGATGCCGGCCAGCATGGCGATGCCGGCAAGTGTGCGTTTAGCGAAGCGGAATTTCGGCAAGACGGTGCCAGCCCCCGGAGTCTCCGGGGGACGGGAGATGTCTTCGATCATTGTGTTTTTCCCTGTTTTTGTAACGTGGGGATTCCTGATTTCGGCTCACGACCGAATCCGGGTGCGGCAATCCACGCTGGATCATTGACGCATGTCGCCGCCTCGTGGCGTGAGACTGCCCAGCACGGTTGATCGGATGACGATCAGGATGTCAGCAGTGCAACAGCAGGAGCAGGAACAGCAGCGTTCTCGCGATCTTGTCTATCAGTTCGACCCACCATGGTCCGCTTTCTTCCGTGTCCTCTTCCCACTTCAAGCGACCATCCGCATCGACACCGCCCGATTGGCGCGATGCAGCCAGGCCGAGAAAGGTGCTGGCGGCAACCGTCGGCCGCTTTCCGCCAGACGTTCCAGGTAGATCTCCTCACGCAGTACATGGAGCGCAGGCGGTGCATCGATGCAGACCTTCATCTGCCGGCGCTGCATCGACTGCGCACTGAGGAAGGTGGGCCGGAACCGCACCAGAACGTGCGCATCACCGACCGTGAAGTCATCACCGCTGAGCAGGGTGAGCAGGTAAAACCGCTCGCCGCCCGGTAGAGTCGCCGGGCGGACGGCTTGCGCATTGCACGCGACCTCAGTCCTTTCTGGAGCCAGCACGCCGATCAGGACGTGGTAGCGCAGGCGGTCGTAGACGGTGAGGCAGGTGTCGTCGCCGAGATAGATCGTCTCGCCGACGCGACGTGTCAGAGTGAGCATGGGGTCGGGTTCCTCAATGGACGATGCCAGCGATGGCCGGCGGCAGGCAGTACACCCATGGCACATCGGCACCGTCCTGCTGGTAGCCCACGCGCAGTGGCCCTGGCCCCGTGACGCCGATGTGGATGAAGTCGTCGCACGGCGAAGCGTCCGACGCGGCGTCGTTGGGCAGCCAGATGCCGACCTCGAAGGCGCCCACCTGGAACCGGCGCATGCCGCCCAACGAAAGGAGGTGCGAGTGAGACCCGCAGGGGAGTACGGCAGGCTCCAGGCAGGCGCCCTCCAGAAAGACCTGGTTCTTGGGAGCGACACGCAGATCAACCGCCACACGCGGGCCAACCCGTCCCTGCACTGCCATCCGAATGTCCTCGCCGATTCGGACCGAACTGCCGACCCGGCATGTCATGACCAGCATCCCTTGCCTCCTGATTCGCCCGCTCGCGATCCCATGGCCGCTGGGCTGGAGAATGATTGCCAACGAATGTTGTCAGTGTCAATATTTATTTGCAGCCGGCCATCTCCCGGGTCAAGTAGGATCGCGATCATGAACAAGTACACCGAAGCCTTCGTCGCAGCGATGGATCAAACCCGGATCCGCAGCAGGACCATCGCGGTGCAAGTCGGCACGATCAGCGAGAACAGCGTTGCGCAATGGAGAAGCGGACGTCGACCGATTCCGGCCGAGTACGCAGTCAAGATCGCGCGGATACTTGGCGTGCCCCCTGAGTCCATCAGCCAACCCTACGACCGACTTCTGCAGTCTGGCGCCATCATTTCTGCTGCAGCCGGTCCGGAGGCATGGGCGAACCCCCCGGCAAGGCATGTCGTTATTGAACGTCTTCCAGGATTTGAGCGCGCCGACGAGCAAGAGCGCATCTGGCTGCCGGAGCGCATGTTACGTCGCGAATTGGGCGCTACGCCGATCGAGAATGTCCGCTGGGTCACACAGCAATCAAGGATGTTGGAACCCGAGATCAAACGCCATGCGGTAGTGCTGGTGGACATCAGCGCCACAAGCCATGAAGAGGTCAACGATGGCGCGCTCTATGCCTATACGCTATGGGGTCGTTCTGATATCCGCCGGGTGACGATCCGACGAGACGGATGGGTACTTGTCGGCGACAACGAAGAACGCGCGAGGACACCAGTGTCCATCGCCGAGTTAGCAGAACTGCAACTACTGGGGATGGTCATCGGCTGGCTTTGAAGGGACCGAGTGTGCCTAGAATGCGATAGGCGCTCGCTGCGGGGTTGCAGCGTCCGAAAATTCAGGGGCTGCGTCGCCGGCCGATACGAAGGAACAGGGAGTTGTGCGTGGATGATGCCAAGGGATTGATGGCGATGATCGCAAAGGGGCTGGTGATCAGCGTTGCATATGGTTTCTCCTATCTCGTACTCCGCCACTTCTCTTTCGATCAGTGGTTTCTCCCCGCAGGACTGCGGGCAGCCTGCCTGTTCTTTCTGCCCATCCGATACTGGCCATTCATCTTCATCGGTGATGCCGCCGCCGTCATGTACGGGCGCATCCCCAAAGCGCACAAGTACGATCCACTCTGGGTGTATGCCGGGCCGCTGCTTCTGATTGCAAGTGGTTCGATCGCGCCATACCTACTGAGGAAGAAGCTGCGGAACACAGAAATGATTGTTCGCCGACTTCCCATTGCCGCCGCTTGTACTGCGGCATGGAGCGCGATCTGCACGATCAGCTTCAACGTAGCATTGGGTGGGCCAAACGACTTTTCGATGATGTTTTTTGCGAACAACGTATTCGGGAACTACCTCGGCATTTTCATGGTTGTGCTGCCAGCCCTGATCTGGATGAGAAGGCATCAATACACAGACTCATTGAATAAGACATTGCGCGACGCCGCACTCGCGCTTTCAGCCGTTGCCGCAATGTTTGCCTACCTCAAGTTTCTGCATAGCGAGGACAACGTGGTCCGAACGTCAGTTCTCATGCTGATGATCTGTCCAGCCCTGTTCTTGACCTACTACCACGGCTGGCTTGGCGCAGCCATCGGCGTGGTCCTCGTTAATCTTGGCATCGCACAGACAATGACCTATGTGCGCATACCAGGCGCCCCTGTTCCTTATGACGAGACGGTTTTCCTGGCGCAGATCGGGCTATCGATTGCTGCATCCGCATTCCTGATTCTCGGAACACGCATTACATCGCATTATGAGAAAGCGATTGATGCGGGCGCAGCCGAAGAAGAAGCCCGAAGAATCTCGCGGCTCACGTTGCTTTCTAATGCAGGCGAGTCGCGAAACCAAGTCCTCTATATGGCGCAGCTACACGTCCTGATCGACGAAGAAATGCGCGAACTCGTTCCTTGGTTGAAAGCACAGGGAAAATACACCGAAGCTCAAGCCGTCAACACAAGAGTCGTAAGGCACCGCGAATTGTTCAACAAGCATGCGCTCGGTTTGTACCCGGTAGGAATCGAAGAGAAAGGACTGTTCGCTGTGGTGCATTCGCAGGCATTCGAGGATCGCTGGTCAGAAGGTGTTCCTTTGATCATCCGATTCGATGATGGCGACCCCAAGATGCTGTCGAACGATCTGCAATTCTCCGCTTATCACGCCCTATGTAGTGCGATCGTACTGATGGGCGACTGGAAGCCAGAGGAATTTCACATCCGTGTGCGCGTCTGGAGAACGCTTTCCCATCGCGGGGTTTATTTCACTGTATCCGCTTTCAATCCCGGAGAAGCGGAGGTCAGCCAAGCCGGCGCTGCAGCTTCCCTGTTATTGAATGCCAGGGCTAGCGCGCATGGCGGCATCGTGCGCCGCCATGCGCATCGCGTCAGCGTCCTCCTCTCGGAAGCCAACATCCAACAACCCGACTAGCGCGAGGAGTCAATAGGGCGAACGATCCACCGATCCTGGTTCGACTCCAGGTAGTGGACCACTTCCACTTCGTCATCCCGATACACAACACGCTTCCCTGTCGCTGTCGATGGCGTGAGAGTCTGGATCGCGACACGATCCGCGTCCCGGCCAATGGGAAGCACCCATACGGTTGCACCAATATGTCCGATCGCGGCGCGCGCGGTGTTCGCGCCATCATTGATTTGCAGGTAACGAATTCCGTCACGCTCGAATGCATAGACCTGCCATTGGGGATCGCTCGACAAATCAGAGGTTTCCGGCTGGGATTCCCCCAGCCCGGTAACCGCACTAGGTTTGTCCCGCCCGTCACTCACTTGTGCATGAGCGAAAGGACTTATAAGCAACGTCGCAAGCAGAAGCAACGTAGTCGCGACCGCGAAACGGAAAGCCTGAATGGCCATGTCGAACTCCTTGATATGATCCGTGATGTGGGCGTTAGCGCACGCACCCTGAAATGTGACAGTCGCTAACAAAAATGTGCCCGCGCAGTTGTTGCCTTGGGGCTATCTGACGGTAGCACTGCGCTTCACACTTCAATCAGTGCCGAAGGCGTGCGCAGCACACGCCGTCGCGCTCGAACTCGTGTACCTGCCATGCCGTATCGGCGGCCAGATCGACGGCAGTGGGGAAGAACTCGCTGAGCCCACGCGAAGCGGAACGAGAAAGGTGAATCGACATGGTGAAACTCCTTGAGTGCTGATCCCTGATTTTGGTGCTAACAACGGCGCGACTCCCATGCACCACTGTTAACGATGGGTAGCCCGCATCGCGTGTTTCCTGCGGGCGTCTGGACGGTAGCGCCCCCATTCACGTCCTGGACTGTGCCGTCCTTCACCGTGCCAGACATGATCCTCAGCCGCCCCGGAGCGGATCGCTCCCCTGTTCTGGTGGGCAGCGTTGGCATGCAGGGGCATTTTCAACGCATATTCGGGTGCATAGTCGCCGATCGCCAACAAAACTAGCGATGTTTGCCGGGATCGCGCAATTGCGGGTGCTGAGAATGCGCCAGATGGTGATGTTGTCGGGCGACAACCAGCAGGTGGCCGATGTCGTGGCCAAAAGTGTCGGTACGGTGGGGCGATGGATCTCGTGAACAAGAGCCTCGATCATCGGCTGTTTGGGTAGGATGACGCATGGAAAACGCAATCAGGACCATCGCGCTGTTCGGCGTCACCGCCGTGGCCGAGATCGTCGGCTGCTATCTGCCTTATCTTTGGTTGAAAGGACGCGTTGGCGTGTGGGTGCTATTGCCGGCAGCGTTATCGCTGGTGGCTTTTGTCTGGTTGCTGAGCCTGCACCCTTCCGCTGCCGGTCGGACCTATGCCGCCTACGGCTGCGTCTATGTCACGACCGCCTTGCTGTGATTGTGGGCGGTCGATGGCATCCGTCCAGACCGTTGGGACGCGCTAGGCGGCGCGCTGGCGCTGGCCGGCATGGCGGTCATCGCATTCGCTCCGCGTACCACCTGAGAATCCATATCCCGCCGATGGAGACCATTGCCTGATGAATACGACAAAATCTAGCGATCGCGCGACGCATTGGGAGGAAGTCTATCTGCAGAAATCCTCGACCACTGTCAGTTGGTATCGCGACCATCTCGATGTGTCGTTGCGCCTGCTGATGGAGAGTGGCCTTGATGCAGCCAGCCGAGTGATCGATGTGGGTGGTGGCGCATCCACCCTGGTCGATGATCTACTCGAACTCGGTGTCGGCGCGATGACGGTACTGGATCTGTCCGCGGCATCGTTGCAGGTTGCTCAGGCACGCCTTGGCGCACGGGCAGAGCTTGTGGCATGGCTGACCGGCGACGCGACGCGACATTCTTTACCTGAAGCGGCATTTACCCATTGGCATGATCGCGCTGTTCTGCACTTCCTGACCGATGAGCAAGAAATCCGTGCTTATGCGACACAGGTAGCCCATGCCGTCGCCCCTGGCGGCCATGCCGTGATTGGTGGTTTCGCGCCCGACGGCCCGGAGCGCTGCTCGGGTCTCCCCGTGGTCAGACGATCCGCCGAAGACATCGCTGCGGTGCTCGGCCCGGCGTTTCATTTGGTCACGACTGCCGCTGAACGGCACCTCACACCTGGCGGTAATGCGCAATCGTTCGCTTATGCGCTGCTGCGGCGAGCATGAGTCCTCGGAGAGCTGGAGGGCTAAGTAGCAAGCAGTAAAACTGGAATGCTATCCCATCGGATTCTGGTGGGCTGGGTTATCTCAAATGACCCGTGATTTTCCGACGCTCCGCATCAGTTTGCTAGATTTTTTGATTTTGTGGACAGCTCGCCCATATGTGAGAGCAAGTCCAGTGTCGGACAGCGGACCAACGCGCCGCTCATGTCGCGGTGCCTACCGGCGAGATGGCAGGCGAAGTTCAGGATAACGCTCGCTCCCGCAGCAGGCGATACGCGGCGGGAATCACCAGCATCGACAGCAGCGGTGCGGTGAGCATGCCGCCGAGCATCGGCGCGGCGATGCGTTGCATCACTTCCGAGCCGGCGCCCGTGCCGATGAACAACGGGAACAGGCCGGCGAGGATGACGGCGACAGTCATCGCTTTCGGTCGCACGCGCTGCACCGCGCCTTCGCGGATCGCAGCCTCCAGCGTGGCGATCGTGGCTGGCTCGCCCTCGGCCAGACTGCGCTCCCATGCGTGGCGCAGGTAGAGCAGCATGATCACGCCGAACTCGGCCGCCACGCCGGCCAAGGCGATGAAGCCGATCAGCGTCGCGATCGAGACCGCGTGCCCCAGCATCCAGATCAGCCACAGCCCGCCGACCAGCGCCAGCGGCAGGCTGAGCAGGATGATGGTGGCCTCGCCTGCGCTGCGGAACACACCCCAGATCAGCAGGACGATGATCGCCAGCGCCGCCGGCACCACCCACCGCAGTCGCGCCAAGGCGCGCTGCAGATACTCGTACTGTCCAGACCAGGCGATCCCGTAGCCAGGCGTCAGTTTCACCTGCGCGGCCACTGCGTGCTGCAGATCTTCGACCACCGCGCCCAGGTCGCGACCGGCGACATCGACGTAGACATAGCCGACAAGCCGGCCGTTGTCGCTCCTGAGCATCGGCGGCCCCGGGCTGAGCGAGAGATCGGCGACCTGTCCCAGGGTCAGTTGCGCTCCACCGGAGGCGACGACCGGCAACTGCATCAGCGCGGACAACGAGTCGCGAGCGCCGCGTGGGTAGCGCAGGACGATGGGATAACGCTCACGTCCCTCGATGGTCTCGCCGATCGGATCGCCGCCGACCACGGTCGCGATCAACGTCTGCAACTCGGCCTGAGTCACGCCATAGCGTGCTGCGACATCCGGCCGAATCCGCACGTTGACGTAGCGACCGCCGCTCACGCGTTCGGCCAGTGCGGAGCCGACGCCGGGCACGGTTTTCGCGACAAGCTCGACCTCGGCGCTCAATCGCGCGATCTCCTCGATCTCCGGGCCCGACACCTTGATGCCGATCGGACTCTTGATCCCGGTGGCGAGCATGTCGATGCGATTGCGGATCGGCGGCACCCACAGGTTGGTCAGACCCGGCACCTTCACCGCAGCATCGAGTTCGGCGCGCAGCTTTTCCGGCGTCATGCCCGGCCGCCATTGATCGCGCGGCTTGAAGGTCACGGTCGTCTCGAACATCTCCACCGGCGCAGGATCGGTCGCGGTTTCAGCGCGGCCCGCCTTGCCGAACACGTGCGCCACCTCGGGCACGGTCTTGATCATGCGATCGGAGAGCTGCAGCAATTGTCGGGCCTTGTCCGCCGACAGCCCCGGCAACGCGGTGGGCATGTACAGCAGCGTGCCTTCTTCCATGGGCGGCATGAACTCGCTGCCGATGCGGGCATAGGGGATGGCGGTCAACGCCAGCAGCACGGCACTCGATGCCAGCGTCAGACGCGGATGACGCAACACCGCATCGAGCACCGGACGGTAGACGGCGATCAGCATGCGATTGATCGGGTTCTCCCGCTCCGGCCGGATGCGCCCCCGGATCAGGTAGCCCATCAGCACCGGGATCAGCGTCACCGAGAGGCCAGCCGCCGCTGCCATCGCATAGGTCTTGGTGTAGGCCAGCGGCGAGAACAGCTTCCCTTCCTGCGCCTGCAGCGCGAACACCGGCACGAACGACAGGGTGATCACCAGCAGACTGGCGAACAGCGCCGGGCCGACCTCAGCGGCGGATTGCGCCATCAACTGCCAGCGCGCTTCGCCCTGCGGCTCTACCCCGTGCGTCTCGCGCCAGTGCTCCAGATGCTTGTGCGCGTTCTCGATCATGACGATGGCCGCGTCGACCATCGCGCCGATGGCGATGGCGATGCCGCCCAGCGACAGCAGGTTGGCGGTGATGCCCTGTGCGTACATCACGATGAACGCGATCAGCACGCCGAGCGGCAGCGTGATCACCGCGACCAGCGCCGAGCGCAGATGCCACAGAAACACGACGCAGACCAGCGCCACGACCAGGAATTCCTCGCCAAGCTTGTGGGTCAGATTGCGTACCGCATCAAAGATCAGTTCGGAACGGTCGTAGACCGGCACGACTTCCACGCCTTCGGGAAGACTGGCCTGCAGATCTTTCAGTCGCGCCTTGACGTTCTCGATGGCGCTGAGCGCATCTTTGCCCGTGCGCAGCACGATCACGCCACCGACGACCTCGCCCTCGCCGTCCAGTTCGGCGATACCACGACGGAAGCTGGGTCCACGCGAGATGATCGCGACGTCGCCCAGCAATACCGGCACGCCATCGGCGGCCGTGATCGGCACCCGCTCGAAGTCCTCCGCACTGCGCAGATAGCCTTCGCTACGCACCATCAGCTCGGCTTCACCCTGTTCGATCACCGAGCCGCCAGTGGCGCCGTTGGCGGCATCGACGGCTTCGATCAATTGCGCCACGGTCAGGCCACGCGCCGCGAGCGATTGCGGGTCCGGCACGATCTGCCACGCGCGCACCGCACCGCCGACGCTGGCGACTTCGGCGACATCGGGGATCGTCTTCAGTTCGTAGCGCAGGAACCAGTCCTGCAGTGCCCGCAGTTCGCCGATGTCGTGTTGCCCGGTGCGATCCACCAGCGCGTACTGGTAGATCCAACCCAGGCCGGTCGCATCCGGCCCCAGTGCGGGGTTGACGCCCTGCGGCAGCCGCTCGCGGACCTGGCTG
Organism: Lysobacteraceae bacterium; assembly: GCA_036404915.1. GTDB lineage: Bacteria > Pseudomonadota > Gammaproteobacteria > Xanthomonadales > Xanthomonadaceae > Lysobacter_I. The sequence goes on along the minus strand of DASWYO010000041.1, from coordinate 110,177 downwards.
AGATATTCCAGCACCCGCGAACGCGCCCAGTACGGATCGGTGTCGTCGTCGAACAGGATGTAGACGAAGGAATCACCGAAGAACGAAAACCCGCGCACCACCTTCACACCCGGCACCGACAGCATGGTCGTCGCCAGCGGATAGGTGACCTGATCCTCGACGATGCGCGGCGTCTGCCCGGGCCATTGGGTGCGAATGATCACCTGCGTATCGGACAGGTCCGGCAGCGCATCCAGGGGCGTCCTGCTGACGGACCACACGCCGGCAATGGCGAGCAACGCGGCGGCGACCAACACCAGCACGCGGTTGGCGATGCAGGCGTGAATGAGGCGGGCGATCATGGCTGCACCTCGCCGGTGTCTGCTTTCACGTCGCGGATGGTGCAATCCGCTGCGGCCCCGGGCGCGAATTTCGGGACCAGTTGCATGTCCATGAACGGCGATTTGCCGGGCTTGTCGAAATGCTGATCCGGCACCATCGGGTCGTACCAGTACGCCACCGCGCAGGTGCGTGCCGGTGGTGGGCTTGGCGCGTGTTGAGCAGCGCGAGGCTTCGGCGGCGGCATGTGCGCATCCGGCTGCGTGCGCATGGGCATGGGTTCTGACACCGGTTGCGATTTAGGAGGCGCCACTTCTCGCTTCGGCATCGCGGCCTGTGGTGGTGCCGGCGCTTCGCCCATGCGCGCCAGCGCACCGGACAGGCTGGCCTCCGAGTCGATCAGGAACTGGCCGGAGATGACCACGCGTTCACCGCCATCGAGCCCGGCGAGAATCTCGGTGCGCCCACCGCCGCTGCGTCCGGTGCGCACGCGGACAGGGCGAAACTCGCCCTGTGCCGTCTGCACGATCACCCGGCTGTCGTCGCCGGTCGCGATCAACGCCTCGTTCGGGATCAGCGGCACCGCCGCACCCGTCGTCGGTTGCAGGGTCACCTCGGCGAACATGCCCGGTGCGAGCGCGCCATCGGGATTGCGCAGCACGATCCGCGCACGTTGCGTCCGGCTGATCGCATCGACCACCGGCAACAGCCGCTCGACTTCGCCTTTGAACGTCTGTCCCGGCAGCGCACCGATCGTCGCCTCCACCGGCGTGCCAGGCCGGATGCCGACCACGCCGGCTTGCGGAATCGCCGCCTCCATCCACAGCGTGGTCGTGCCGTTGATCCGGAACAACGGCATGCCCGGCATGACGGTCTGGCCTTCGCGGACCAGCACCTCGCTCAGCACGCCATCGCCCGGCGCCGTCAACGCCACACCACCACGGCCGCTGCGACCGGAGACCCCTAACACGCGCAATCGCTGCTGCGCCGCGCCGCGCAACTCGCGGGCGGATGCCGAGCGCGCATCGCCCAGCGCCTGCGCTTCGGCCAGTGCGCTGTTCCACTCTGGGGCCAGCAAGGTAGCCAATGCCTGACCACGATGGACCGGCTCGAACGGTGCCTTCACCTCGACCCGCGTCACGATGCCTTCGACGCGCGCACTCACGACCGACTCCAGCCGCAGATCCCAGGTCAATGTGCCCGGCACGCGGACGCCCGCCGCCAAACGCCCCACCTCGACTTGCGCCGTGCGGATGCCGACGTTCTGCTGCAGGGCCGCATCGATGCGCACGCCGCCGCCGACCGTCTCGTCGGCGTATTTCGGGACCAGCGCCATGTCCATGAACGGCGACTTGCCCGGCTTGTCGAAATGCTGGTCCGGCACCATCGGGTCGTACCAGTACAGGGCCTTGCGCTCGCCTGCGGCCGGTGCGGTTTCGGCGACCATCCGTGTGCCGTGGCCGGCCTCGTGCCGCGCCCACCAGCGGCCTGCGAACAGACCGGCGGCCAGCAGACCGACCGCCGCGCACATCGCGATCACAACCGTTTGCTTGCGGGTCATGGCTGCGTCTCCTCGTCAACAAGCAGATAGGCGAGCGCGGACCAGACGCGCCCAAATTCGCCCAGGTGGCGAGCGTGTTCGATGTGCAGTTCGAGTGCATCGCGGCGGGCATCGAGCCACGGCTGCAACGGGCCGCCACCGCGGTAGGCCGCCAGTGCAACCTGGACACGGTCGTGCGCCAGCGGCAACGCCTGTTGTTCCTTGCGTTGGACCTGACGCTTGAGCCCATGCCATTCGGCGAGGGCACGGCGCACGACTTCGACCTGCATGCGACGTGCATCCTCGTGTTCGGCCGCGACCGCATCCCGTTCCGCGCGTCGCGCCGCGACGCCGCGATCCTGACGATTGCGCGCCAAAAGCGGCAGGCCGATGGAGAACTCGACCGTCAGCATGTCGCTGCGCGGCATGCCTCCCGGCGCGCGCGTGCGCTGGCCATACATGGCGCTCACGCTCCAGTCGGGGCGCGTTTCGGCCAGGGCAGCGGTCACTGCGGCATCGGCCACCGATTCGCGCGACCGCCATGCCAGCAGCGGCCCCTGCCGATCCACCGACATCAGCAAGCGGGCCTCATCGACGGGCAAGACGCTCAGGTCCGGCGGTGAACCGGCGATTGTCAGGTCATCGGGTTCGATGCCCAGCCAGCGCGCCAACGCGGCACGACCCGCCGCGACCTCGGCCTCGGCCGCATCGATGCGATGGTCCAGTTCCAGTGCCGCCGACTGAGTCGCCAGCGCATCGGCCGCCGTGCCGCTCCCCCCCGCCAGCCGTGCCTTGGCGATATTAATCGCCAGGGTCGACTGCGCCCGTTGTGCCTGCAGCGCCTCGATCTCGCGCTGGGCGGCCCACAGCGCGATCCAGGCTTCGGCGACAGCCTGACGCACGGCGGCCTGTTCGGCCAGGCTCAGTGCCTGCGTCTGTTCGACCATGCGATCGGCCATCGCCCGGCGCGACTGGCGCTTGGCCCGCGCCGGAAATTCCTGCATGACACCGACCTGTCGCATGGTCATGTCGTCGGCACGCAGGTCGAACGCATCGGTACCGGCGACCGGAACATTGGCGAGCCCCAGCGTCAGTCTGGGATCGGGCAGCGCATCGGCGCGCGCCGCCTCTTCCCGGGCGGCTTCGATCTGCGACCGTCGCGCCTGAAGCGTGGGCGCGCGCGCCACCGCCAGTCGTACGGCCTCATCGAACGCGACGGGCGGCGCCGACCAGGCAGGCGCAGCAACAAAAGTCAGGGCGAGCATCAGCATCGCCCAACGGCGGAAGCCGCACCAGCGGCGCAGCGAAAGGAAAAAGGACATGAGACCTCCGAGCACGCAACGACGAACGCGCCGCCGGACATGCCATTGGCATCGGCAGCACGGGAGCGGGTCGTGGTCGGGGTCTAGAGCTGCAGGCTACAGAAACGCTGCGCCGGTGGAGGATCGGACCGGCAAAGGGGAACGTCTTCGTAATGCTGGGACCGGACCGGAGGCAGCAGAGCTCCGGTCAGGGCGAAATGCACCGGCGGCAGGGCCAACGGCGGCACCTGGGGGGACTTGAGGTCCGGACTGGTCACCTGATCGCGCTGGCAGTGCTGCTGGCACAGCGCCGGTGCTTCCGGGTCGGGCATCTGCATGTCCTCGCAGCCGGCCATGACGCTCGTTGGCTCGACCGGGGCCTCAGTCGGGCAGAGGTAAGCCGCCAGGGCAACCTGCTGGAACAGCAGCGCCAGCAGGCCCAGCCAAGCCATTCGCAGGCCGTATCGGCGACGTCGCAGTCGGCGCAGACCGTTCATCGGCCCCTCCGGCGCGGTTGCCTCGCTCCGCCGCGTGGACGCGCCGGGAGTCCATACAGCGGTGAGGTCGCCGATGACAGGGGCATACGGAGCAAGTCTAGCGCGATCACCCGGCAGCGTGGTCGCCCATTACTGCGCTAGTCTGACCTCGACAGTCACATGCACGATTTCTTCGTGGATAGAGAGCGCCCTGCGAAAGTGGTCCGCATTCACGTTGGCGGACGTGATCACTTCCGCCACGCAGGCAAACTTGCCCCGTCCCACCTGCCACACATGCAGATCGCTGATTCTGGCGGACACATCGCCTTCCTCGATCGCCTCGCGAATCTCGGCGACCACCGGCAGATCCATCTGCGCATCGAGCAGGATGCGTCCGGAGTCACGAAGCAATCCCAAGGCCCATGTGCTCACCAATGCGGCACCCACGATGCCCATCACGGGATCAAGCCAAGCAGCCCCAAAGTACAGGCCACCTAGCAGCGCGACGATGGCGAGCACCGAGGTTGCAGCGTCCGCCATTACATGCAGGTAGGCAGACCGCTGATTGAGATCGTGACCATGTTCGTGATGAGGGGCATGTCCATGGCCGGCATCAGGATGGCTGTGGTGATGGTGGCCATGATCATGATGATCCCGCAGCCACCAGGCGCATAGCAGGTTGACGGCCAAGCCCACAATGGCGATCCCGATGGCCTGCTCGTAATGGATGGCGCTCGGATGCAGGAGTCTATTCAGGGACTGGAAAACCATCAGGGCCGCAACGCCCATCAGCAGGATGGCGCTCGTGAAGCCTCCAAGAATCTCGATCTTCCACGTGCCGAAGGCGAAGCGGTGGTCGTTGGCCAGATGGCGGGCATAGACGTACGCAAACGCCGAAAGCCCCAGGGCCAAAGCATGCGAACTCATGTGCCAGCCGTCGGCCAGTACCGCCATGGAGTTGAACCACCAACCGCCCGCGATCTCCACGACCATCATTACCAAGGTCAACCACATCGCGCGGCGAGTGTTGCGCTCGGCCAAGGGGTTTCCCTGATCGAACGCATGCGAGTGACGGCGGGATTCGGTGAAGGCTTCGAGTGTCATGACGGCTGGCTGAGAAAAATACCCCCGCAGGGTATATCATCCGACACCATGGCGCATGTGAATCATGACAAGAAGAAGCTGTTGGCCCGTGTTCGGCGAGTCGCCGGGCAGGTCTCCGCCTTGGAAGCCGCCCTAGAGGCGGATGCTGACTGTTCCGAAGTGCTCATCCAGATCGCGGCGGCCAAAGGGGCCATTCACGGATTGATGATGGAAGTCCTGGCCGGCCACCTGATCGAGCACGTCGCGGGCGAGAAGCAAGAAGCCAATCGCATCCAGGAAGCTGAAGTACTCATCCGGCTACTTCGAGGCTACGCGAAGTAGTGGAGCGAGCACGCCGAAATGAACGAAGGGACGCTTGCAGCGCCCCTTCGTCATCGAGGCTCACATCGCTTTACCGGCTGCGAATTCGGTCGGACTCAGAGCACCATTCTTGTCAACGTCGAGCATGCCGAAATGCGGCCCGAGCTTGTGCTTGGCCAGCTCCGCCCTCGACAGCTTGCCGTCCTTGTTGACATCCAGCGTTGCGAACTCGCCGGTATTGTTGTCCGTCTTGCCGTGGTCTGAATGGCCTTGCTGAGCGTGGCCGGTTGCGGTTTTTGCGGCCGAAGGTGGATTGGTCTGGCCGGAAGCCAAGGCAGTGCCAGCGAGCAGACAAAACGCGAACAGGGAAACGGTTGCGAGATATTTCATGGGGGATCTCCCGAGGGGTAATGAGCCGTCAATGACAGGACGCGCCGCGCACCGGCTCGGCATGGCGGGCGTCAGGAAGATGCAGGCCGGGCACTGCTGATCGCGCAAGCCGCAGCGCATTGGTGACCACAGAGACTGAACTCAAGCTCATGGCGAGCGCGGCGACCATCGGACTGAGCAGCAAACCGAAGATCGGATAGAGCACGCCGGCCGCGATCGGAACGCCTATGGCGTTGTAGACGAAGGCAAAAGCGAGGTTCTGTTTCATGTTGGCCACGGTCGATCTGGAAATCGCCCGCGCCTGCACGATCCGGCGCAGGTCGCCTTTGACGAGCGTGATCTGCGCACTGGACATCGCCACATCGGTGCCCGTGCCCATCGCAATGCCGACATCGGCCGCCGCGAGTGCCGGGGCGTCGTTGATGCCGTCACCCGCCATCGCCACGCGACGGCCTTGGGCGCGCAGTTGCTGGACCAGCTCAGCCTTGTCCTGCGGGCGCACACCGCCACGGACGTCCTCGATGCCGAGTTCGCGCCCGACGGCTTCTGCGGTGGCCTGCGCATCGCCGGACGCCATCACCAAGCGCAGGCCGTCGGCGCGCAGGGCATTCAAAGCCTCCAGGGTCGTCGGCTTGATCGGATCGGCCACGGCGATCGCGCCCGCCAATCGGCCATCGACCGAGAGATACATCACGCTGGTGCCCTGTTCGCGCAGGCGTTCGGCGCTGCCTCGCACGGCTGCGATGTCCGCACCGATCGACGCCATGAGCGCTTGATTGCCCAGCGCGACATCCCGACCGTCGATACGCCCGCTGACGCCTTGGCCCGTGATCGAGTCGAAGTCCGCAGCGGTTGAGAGTGGCAGTTCCCGACGCCTGGCCTCGGCGAGGATCGCTTCCGCCAAGGGATGTTCGCTGCCCTGTTCCAGACTCCCGGCGAGACGCAGCAGTTCGTCGGACTCGAAGCCCTCCGCCGAAATAGTGTCGCGGAAGGCGGGCTTGCCCTCGGTCAGCGTGCCGGTTTTGTCGACGATGAGCGTGTCGATGGTGCGCAGTTGTTCGATCGCCTGCGCATCGCGGAACAGCACGCCCGCCTGGGCGGCGCGGCCGGTGGCCACCATGATCGACATGGGCGTCGCCAACCCCAGCGCACAGGGGCAGGCGATGATCAGCACCGAGACCGCGTTGAGTACGGCATATGTCCACGACGGCTCCGGACCGAACAGGCCCCAGCCGAAGAACGTCGCGAGGGCGATGCCGAACACGGCGAGAACGAACCAGTAAGCCACGCGATCGGCCATCCGCTGCATCGGTGCCCGCGAGCGTTGCGCCTGCGCGACGAGTTGCACGATCTGCGCCAGCACGGTGCCCGATCCGATCTTCTCGGCGCGTACGATCAAGCTGCCGGTTCCGTTGAGGGTCGCTCCGATGACACGCTCGCCCGGCACCTTTTCCACCGGAATTGGTTCGCCTGTCAGCATCGACTCGTCGATGCTCGTGCGCCCCTCCAGCACCGTGCCGTCGACCGGCACTTTTTCGCCCGGCCGCACCCGCAGGCGGTCGCCGACGTGGACGTGCTCCAGCGGGATATCCTCTTCGGCCCCGTCCTCGCGGACCCTGCGCGCGGTTTTCGGCGCCAGCCCCAGCAGGGCCTTGATCGCAGCCGAGGTTTTCGACCGGGCCCGCAGTTCGAGCAACTGGCCCAGCAAGGTCAACGACACGATGGCCGCCGCAGCCTCAAAATACACGCCGACGCGGCCGTGTTCGCGGAACGACTCAGGAAAGACGCCAGGCACGATGGTGGCCACGACGCTGTAGCCGAACGCCGCAGCCACGCCGATGCCGATCAAGGTCCACATGTTGGGGCTGCGGTTTCGGATCGATTGCACGCAGCGTTCAAAGAAAGGCCACCCTGCCCACAGCACCACAGGCGCGCTGAGAAGGAGTTCCAGCCACGTGCGCGTCCCGGTCGCCAGCGCTTCGATGCGATGCCCAAGCATGGCCAGACCCAACACGATGAGGGTCAACGGCAGCGTCCACCAGAACCGGTGCGAAAAATCCCGAAGCTCCGGATTCTCGTCTTCTTCCAGGCTCGGTATCTCCGGCTCAAGCGCCATGCCGCAGATCGGGCAGATGCCGGGCCCGGGTTGGCGAATCTCCGGATGCATCGGACAGGTGTAGATCGCACCTTCGACAGGAGGAGACGTCTCGGCGACCGCAACGGCTGCATGCGACCGATACCGCTCCGGATCGGCTACGAACTTCTCGCGGCAACGGGCCGAGCAGAAGTGGTATGCCCTGCCCTCAAGCTCGGCATGATGCGGCGTGACGGCAGCGTCGACCTGCATGCCGCACACCGGGTCGGTAATCATGCCAGTAGCGGCAGGAGAAGGCTTCGCACAGCAGGCATGCGCTGCTGCAGGAGGATGATCGGTGTGATCGTGCGGTTTCATGCGGGTTCCTCTGCGATGGCGTTCAGGATCGGACAGCCGGCCAGGGCACCTTGACCGGGACAGGCGCCGATCAAGGCACCGAGTCCGTCGCGGATGCGGGTCAATTCGGCGATCTTCGCGTCGACATCGGCGAGTTTTTGCCGAGCCGCCGCCTTCATCGCCGCCATGTCGCCGTCTTCTCGGCTCGACAGCGCGAGCAGGTCGCGGACTTCCGGCAACGTGAATCCCAGCGCCTTGGCGCGGCGAATGAAGCGCAGTCGCTGGATATCGTCCGCGTCATACATTCGATAGCCGGACGAGCGCCGTTGTGCCTGGGGCAACAGACCCGCGCGCTCGTAGTAGCGCACCGTATCGATGCCCACGCCCGCGCGCTTCGCCAGATCGCCGATTTTCATCATGACCGTCTGCTCCTCGTGACCGGGCTGCAGTCTCGACCCTGGACCATGGTCCAGAGTCAAGTCCCGACGCTTTTTCCTTTCAGGAACCCGTCCTGCCATGCCGGCAAAAAAGGGCGCGTGCTCCCATCGTTTCCTCAACGTTTCGTTCGCGAAGACCAGTGAATGTGGACGATCCGCCAGCCCTGCGGAGTGCGGTTGAGCACCATCGTTTCGGTGCTCAGCGTCGTCGTCGCCTTGCCGTCCTTGGTCGCATGCAATTCGCTTTCGGAACCCACCCACACCGTTTCCCCGCTGATGCGCGCGATGCGGCGCTTGATCTGCTGGTGCGCGCCTTTGAGGAAGGCGGCGTCGGCGATCGCGTGATGGCCGAGGTATTCCTCGCGCGAGCGTTCGGCACCACCGCTCTCCAGGATCAGCACCGCCGGATCGAGCAAGTCGCCGACGGTTTTCAGATCGCCGGAGGCGAGCGCCTTGCCGAACTGATCGACGATCTCCATGGCAGGCTGCGCGGCCTGCGGGACATCCATGGCAGATGCTTCCGCGCCCGGCTTGGCGTGGTGTGCGTGCGCATCGGGCTTGCTTTGTGCGGAAACGTGCAACGAGAACGGGGCAACAAGGACAGCGAGCAGCAGGGAACGGGTCATCGTTTTGGTGTTCATGGGTGGGTTCCTCGGTTAGTGGTGGTGATCGTCGTGGCCATCGTTGGACGGCGGGTTGGGCGCAGGCGCGGGCGCGGGATGGGATTCGACCGTGCCGTCGGCATGCCGGTGCTCGACGGTGGCCGCAGCGGGCTTTGCCGCTGTCTTGGCGGATGTCGCCTTGTCCGACGGCTTCGGGGCGTGATGGTCGGCCGGCGTGTTCGGACCGTGCGCGTGTGGCTTGTTTTCGGCGGCTTGACCGCTCCCCATGTCCATCCCGGCGTGGCTACCGCTGCCGGGAGTGTCGTCATGCGGAGGCGTGCCCGGCGGATGCGGGTGCGATGCAGAGTTGGACGGCACGACACCGCCCTGATCGTCCGTCTCGCCGTCACCATGCCCATGCGGCTCGGTTTCGCCGCCACCGTGCGAGTGGCCGCCGCTGCTCGCGACCAGCACGGTGTATTGCGCCTTGTCGAGCTTCGGCAGTGCTTGCAGAAACGCGGCCATGTTCCAGATGTAGTCGTCGCCCATGCTTTTGCCCCAGGCAGGCATGCCGCTGGCCTTGATGCCGTGCTTGATGACCCAGAACGCTTCGGCAGCGGACACCCGCTCACGTGTGAGGTCTGGAGGCGCGGGATACAGTCCCTTGCTCATCTCGGTGGGCGCCATGCCCGGGGCGAGATGGCAGCCAGTACACATCGCGTTGTAGTTGCCGGCACCCTGGCGGATACGGGCGGGATCGTTGAGGTCTGCTGGAACCTGCAGCCGGGCGGCACGCACGGCGATGGAACGCTCCCGAGCCGTTTCCAGCAACGCGTAAACCGGGCGGGTATGCGGGTCGTCCGCAGCCACGTTGTAGATGCCAGCGTACATGACGGCCGTACCAGCGATGAGGCCCGATCCGATCAGAACGCCTGCCGCCAGATATGTCTTTTTGCTCGTTTTCATGTTCTTGATCCTCAGAACCAGGTGCGAAGACCGATGACGATGCGCGTGTCGTCGACTCGCTCGACATCGTCCCGACGCAGATCGGCGGTGATGCCGAAGGCACGCTCGTACACCACCCCGATGTAGGGTGCGAATTTGCGCGTGAACTCGTAGCGGAGACGTAGTCCGACTTCTGCAGTGCTCAGCCCCGAGCCGATTCCGCGCAGCGGGTCGGTCTTGCCATACAGGTTGGCTTCGATGGTCGGCTGAAGAATGAGGCGGCCGGAAAAAGGCAGATCGTATTCGACCGCAAAGCGCGCGGCCGTCTGCCCGCGTTCTCCGACATAGCCCGTGGCCTCGACCTCGAACTTCTGCGGTGCCAGCCCCTGCACACCGAAGGCAGCGAAGCTTTGCGATGCGCCCGGTTTGAAATCGTGGCGCACACCGGCGACGACATCCCACCAGGGCGAGATGCTGCGGCCATAAAGCACTTCGAGATCGACGGACTCGGTCTTGCCATCGGCACGCTCGCCTTCGCTTCGCAGCCAGAGTCGGCTCGTGTCGCTGCCGACCCAACCCAACCCCTCCCACGTCAAACCGGTCCCGGGGTCCGCGTCGAATGCTTCGAGTTTGTCGAGCAAGAAGAACGAATGAATGGTTTGCCCGTGTTCGTGCGCGGCGAGGTCGGGAAAGGCGGCAGCGCGTTCGGCATCTGTCAAAGCGGGAATCGGTTGCCGCGGTTCGGTTGGCGCGGGTTGTGTATGGCCCATGGCGCTGTGGTCCATGCCTTGCATCGCGCCGTGGTCCATGCCCGACATGTCGTCGGCATCTTGCCCGGTGTCTGTTGGAACGGCGGGATCGTGTTGCATGTTCGCGTGATCACCGCTTGAAGCCGATGTTTCAGCGTTCGTCTTGTCGTCGCGAGCGATTGCGGGTTTCGGCTTCGGCTTCGGTTTCACCGGCTCCGTGCGCTTGGGCGGCATCTGATGCTGGCTGTGATCCATCTGCTGGGCTGCGGCGGATGTCGCCGTCAGTGCCAGCCCAATGGCAACGACCAGCATTGCGGCTCCATGGTTTCGATGGGATGCGTTCATGGCGTCATTCCTCCACCCGGACTTCGCGCATCATTCCGGACTCCATGTGGTAGAGCAGATGGCAGTGGAATGGCCAGCGGCCGAGCGCATCGGCACGGACACGGAAGCCGCGCTTGCTGCCCGGCGGCATGTCCACGACGTGCTTGCGAAGGTGGAACGCGCCCGAGTCGTCCTCGATGTCGCTCCACATGCCATGGAGGTGAATCGGATGGGTCATCATCGTGTCGTTGACCAGCACGATCCGCATCCGCTCGCCGTAGTTCAGGCGCAGCGGCTCCGCGCTCGCGAATGGAATGCCGTTGAAGGACCAGGCGAACTTCTCCATGTGTCCGGTCAGGTGCAGCTCCAGCGTGCGCCCGGGTTCGCGCCCATCCGGATCCTCGAACAGTGTCCGCATCGCGGCGTATGTCAGCACCTTGCGGCCGTTGTCGCGAAGACCAATGCCCGGATCGTCGAGCTTGGACATCGGCGACATGGTCTGCATGTCCACAAGCGGATTTGCCTGCTCGGACGCAGGGTGCGTTTGCATGCCTCCGCCGTGGTCCATCCCCGGCATGCCGGCCATTGCCTGCCCGCTACCATGGTCCATGCCGGACATCGAGGCCGCACCGTGCTGGCTGTGGTCCATGCCGGCCATGGGAGCAGCGCCGCTCGGCGGCATCTTGGTCATATCGTGTCCGCCGTGCTCGCCCATCCCACCGTGCCCCATGTCGGCTATGGTGAGAATGGGGCGCGGATCGACTGCCGGTACCGGCGCGCGCAGACCTTCGCGCACTGCGAGAGTGCCACTGATGTAGCCGGTTCGCCCTATGTCCTGGGCGAAGATGGTGAAGGCATCCTGGCCGCTGGGCTCGACGATGATGTCGTAGGTTTCGGCGACGGCGATCCGGAACTCATCCACCGACACCGGATGCACGAACTGGCCATCGGCGGCGACCACCGTCATCTTCAAGCCGGGAATGCGCACGTCGAAGTAGGTCATCGCCGAGCCGTTGATGAAGCGCAGACGCACCTTCTCGCCACTGCGGAACAGCGCGGTCCAGTTGCCCAACGACGTGGTGCCGTTCATCAGATACGTGTAGGTGTTGGCGTTCACGTCCGACAGATCGGTCGGCGTCATCCGCATCTGGCCCCACATCCGGCGGCCGGCCAAAGTTGCCTTCAGACCGTCTTCGCGCACATCGCGGAAGAAGTCGCCGACGGTGCGCTGATAATAGTTGTCGTGCATCGACATCTTCTTCAGTCGATTCATCAGCGCTTTCGGCGAGAGGTCAGTCCAGTCCGAAAGCAGCACGACGTAGTCGCGGTCGTAGGCGAACGGCTCCGGCTCAGCGGCGTCGATGATGATCGCCCCGTAAAGCCCGGCTTGCTCCTGCATCGCGGAGTGGCTGTGATACCAGTAGGTGCCGTTCTGCCGAACGTCGAACCGATACTGATAAGCCTCGCCGCGACGGATGCCGTCGAAGCTGAAACCCGGGGCGCCGTCCATGTTGGACGGCAGCAAAATCCCGTGCCAATGGATCGACGTGATGTCGCCGTGGATCGACCCGACCGGCAGCGCATTGCCAACCCGCAGGTTGACCGTGGTGCCTTCCCGCCAGCGCAGGATCGGCGCCGGCAGGCTGCCGTTGACGGTGATCGCCGGTCGTGTCCGTCCGGTGAAGTTGACTGGCGTTTCGCCGATGCTGAGCTGGAAATCGGTGCCGGCCAGCACTTCAGTCTGACCCGGCGATTTCAATGCCCAGGAGGGTTTGGCCCAAAGGCCAAGACCGGCGATCGCGCCGCCGGCGGCCAGTCCCTGCACGAAGCGGCGCCGCGACACATGCCGCGGGCCGCCGGCAGAGCCAGCGTCTGAATCGAATGACATGAGAATCTCCAAACGTCTGAACAGATCCGCAGTGCGCGGACGTGACGAGGTGCAACACCCAGCCCGCGAATCGCGGACGAGCGCAAACACCAAACAGCGCCGTTGGCGCCGAGAAGACGCTTAGCCGATCGGAGGTCGGATCAGATGAGGAAGCGCCGGGGCGGGATGCCCAAGCGAGAGACGACGCACCCCCACATCATTGCCCAAGGGAGCGGGCATTCTCACCGCCAAGACAGGCAGGGCGGCACAGGCATGCATGCAGGGACACTTGCAGTGCGACGGATCGCAGCAGTCGGGAGCGCCATGCTGATCGTCAGGCTGAGGCGCGTCTGCAGGACTTTCACGCTCCGGCGTTTCTGACTCGGTCGCCATCGCACGATGATGGTCGACGCATGGCGAAGTGGAGACCGCTTGCTCTTTGCCCGCGCTCGCCATGGGAGAATGGTGTTGCCCTGCCTCTAGTTCCATCCCTGCAGACGCATAAACGCTTCCGGTGCCATTGAGTACCAGGATGAAAATGAGCAATACGCGCAGCAATGTGGGCAGCACAGCCATGCCCTCATCCTAACGGATCGGAGTGGCGAATTGTAAATCTTGCGTTACGTCGGCATTGCGACACCCGTCCTCCCCGCAACGTCTGCAGCGAGTCGCACGGGTTGCACGGTCCAATTGACGGTTTGTCACAATTGCAGTTCATCACAGCCGTCGGAAACGAACTGCTTTGCAGACGCAACGCAGATGATGGCCACGCCCCCGACTTTCGTCGATACATCGGGAGCGAAGTCACGGCTGAAGATACGCCCACTGAGGATAGCGGTAACAAGGCTTCAGCCACAGCCAATCTGCGGGTAGGCGCGGCTGCATTGCTCTCGGCTTCATGCAAATCAAGAATAGCATTGCAAGGAACCAGGCGAATTAGAAGTCGAGGAACTTCATGTGGCCCGGAGATCGATGGCAGTCAGCGCGACATAGCGCCCGACCTTGGCGATCGCAACTAACAGGACGAAAGTCGGGAGTGGCTCTCGCATCACGCCGGCAATGACCGTGAGCGGATCGCCGACTATCGGAACCCAGCTCAACAGCAATGACCACTTGCCGTGACGCTGATACCAGCGTTGCGCACGTTGGAATTGGGCATCGCTCACTGGAAACCAGCGCCGATTCCTGAAGGTTTCGACCTGTCGCCCGATCATCCAGTTGATGATTGAACCAAGCACGTTGCCTGCGCTAGCGGTGACGACCAGTAGAGTTGGTGGATAGTCCATCAACAACAGGCCAGCGAGTATGCCTTCGGACTGCAGGGGCAGGATCGTCGCCGCACCAAAGGCTACTGCGAACAACGTGAGATAGGCAATGATGTCCGACATCAATTCACGAGCATGACACGACGATCATCGGGGCCAACGTCCGTGCAGGTCATCGATCCTGTACGAGTGGACATGCTTCTTCTCGCTGGACTGATGCTCGACCAAGTGAGGGTGCTCATCCGGCAGTTCCGGATGCGCATGCTCGACCGCGTCTGGATCACGGCGGGGCCAGGTCCGCCAGGCGATCAACAACCCGACGACAGCCACTCCACTGAGTGAGAGCAACGCCACGCCAAGTCCGAAGCGCGCCCCCACCCACCCGGCCAACGGATACGCAAGCAGCCAGCAGACGTGCGACAGCGAGAATTGCGCGGCGAACAGGAATGGCAGGTCGTCCGATTGCGCGGACCTGCGCAGGAGACGGCCGCCAGGCGTGACCAATCCGGCATAGGCCATCCCCAACACCGACCATAAAGGAAGCAATACGCTCCATCCGATCCGGCCGTTGTTACCTTGCCACAGCGTAGCGGCGGCGAGGAGGCTGCTGGCCATGACCAGCGCCGACGTTAGCATCACGCGACGGTCAAGCAGGCGGTCCAGTAACTTCGGTAGCAGCAACGCCATTACCATCGAGCCGGCGCCGAACGCGGCCAGAGCCCAGGCGACTTCGCGATCGCCGCCATGCAACACGCTGCGCACGATCACCACTGTATTGACGAACACCATCGCGCCACCGGCCGCGGCGCACAGGTTGAGCGCCAGTAGCCCGCGCAGGCGCGGTGTGTGCAGGTAGATGCGCATGCCACGGAAGGCGCGCGCATAAGGACCATCGGCGCTACGCACATCGCCACAACGGGGAATGTCGTGGACAGCACGAACAATGCAGAGACGAAGAAGCCGACCGATGTGCCGGCGAACAAGCCATGGAAGCTGATGAGCGTGAGCAGTGCGGCCGCCAGCGCGGGGCTCAAGAGACTCTCCAGGTCGTAGGCCAGGCGAGACAACGACAATGCCCGGGTGTAGTCGCGTTCCTCAGGCAGGATTTGCGGGATCAGCGACTGGAACAGCGGCGTGAAGCACGCGGACGCCGACTGTAAAAGCGCGATCAGCGCATAGACCTGCCAGATTTCGGTCACGAACGGCAGCATCATGGCGGCGGCGGCGCGAACGAGATCCAGACCGATCAACACACGCTTGCGCAAATGCGACGGAACAAAGGCACCCGCAAGTGGTGCCAGTGTCACGTAAACGGTCATCTTGATGGCCAGCGCGGTGCCGAGCACCGCGCCTGCCTGCGCACCGGCGATATCGTAAGCCAACAGCGCCAGGGCAACCGTCGCTAGGCCCGTTCCCACCAAGGCCACGATCTGGGCGAGAAAGAGACGACGGAAGTTGCGATGGCGGAGGATTTCGATCATGGGGGCCTCTCCGCTGCGATGTGCGCCTTACCTGGATTTCTTGGCCTGTGCTTTGTCCGCTTTCGCTGCAGCATCGCACTTCGTTTTCAGCGCCTTGATATCCGGGTCGGTCAGATCGCTGGAGTAACGCTGGGTGTCGGCGAGCTGCGCGCAGGTCGTGGGCTTGGCCTTGGCCGGCGGCGCCTGAGTCGCCGGTTCGTGGAAGCGCGGGTCATGTGCGGCTGCGGAGGCCGCGATGAGTGCGATCGAAAGCGCGAAGCCGAGTTGGAGCGAGGGACGATTGAACATGGGAAATCTCCATGGTTGGGTGGCAGAAGTGCCGGGGTGAGGGTGTCAGGATAAAAATGAGTGGAAGCATCAGGGGCGGTAGAGCTTTTCCTGATAGCCAGCGACCTGGATATTGATCGTCACGGGCTGGGTGCCACGGTTCTGCCAATACCAGCCATGGCTGCCGTCGAACGGTGCGATGAAGGTGCCGGACGCCTCGCGCTGCGAACGTTCGACGGCGTAGCTCGTCCAGGCGCCCTTCGCATCGGGACGCTCGCCGTGCATGTCCAGGGCGACATCGCCTGTCGCTGTCCAGTGGAAGACGATCCCGTCGCCGGCCTTGAGCATGGCTTTGACCTCAGCGCCCTTGCCTGGTTCCAGGGTGAGGCTCAAGGTGTCGTTCCGGTAAGGCGCCGTGCGAAGCGAAACGGCAGCGGTGTCGAAGCTCTGGCCTGCGTTCACGCCGAAAGCTGTGTTTGCCTTGGCGCTGAGCGCGGTATTCGCCGTAGTGGTGTCCGGTGTTGATGGCGTACTCGCTGGCGGCTGCGGCGCTGGTGGCTCGGCTGCCTCGGCGGTCGCTCCGAGCACGTCGAGTCCCAGACGAGTGCCAATGCCAGTCGGATCAATGCCGTACTCCGCCGGCAGTACGGTCGTGACAAGGATGATCGCTGCGACGACACTGGCCCCCAGTGTGGCCTTCACCAGTTGTCGTGCAGACGGATGCGAATGCGTTGCGGTGATGAACATGTAGACCTCTGCGAGCTTTGATTAAACAACGTAATAGCCGGTGAGCTGGTAACCGATCAGCACGAAGCCGGCGATCATGAGCATGGTGTTTGCGGCGAAGGCATGGCGAGGGAAAGACGGTAAACGTCGCCAGAAGCCCATGACGATCAGGATGCCGGTCAGCGCCAGCAACTGGCCGATTTCGACGCCCACGTTGAAGGCGATCATGTTCGGCACCAACCCGTCTTCGGAAAGCGAAAAGTCTTGCAGCTTGGTCGCCAGACCCATCCCGTGGAACAGACCGAAGATCAGCACGGCCGCTTTGGTATCGGGCTGAACGCCAAACCAGCGCTTGAATGCTCCGAGATTGTCGAGCGCCTTGTAGACCACCGATAGCCCGATGATGGCGTCGACCAGATGGACGTTCACATGCCAGCCATCCAGCACCCCGGCCAGCAGCGTGATGCTGTGGCCGATAGCGAACAGCGTGACGTAGAGGCTGACATCGCGCATGCGATACAGGAAGAACACCACGCCGAACAGAAACAGCAGATGGTCGTAGCCGGTCACCATGTGCTTGGCCCCGAGATAGGCGAATACGAGGATCTGACGGCCAGTGCTTTGTTCGAGGAATGTTTGATCGCTGCCCGTGACGCCATGGGCAAACGCCGCGGCGGGCAGCAACATCAATGCGAGTGCTACGAGCGCTGTGCGCACCAGAACAGTTCGGGAATCGAATCGGATATGTGAACGCAATTTTCTCTCCGTAGGCGAATGGATCGAATGGACAACCATGTTCATGACGCCACCTCCACGCTGTCTTCGTCGTCGCGATGCAGAAGCCGGTACAACGCGGGCAAGACCAGCAGGGTCAGTAACGTCGAGGAGACAATGCCGCCGATGACGACTGTGGCCAGTGGACGCTGTACCTCTGCGCCGGTGCCGACGTTCAAGGCCATCGGCAGGAAGCCGAGACTCGCGACCAGCGCGGTCATCAATACCGGTCGCAGGCGCGTCAGTGCACCGTCCACGACCGCATTCTGCAGCGGGTCGCCTTCTTCGCGGAGCTTGCGGATGAAGCTGATCATCACCAGCCCGTTCAACACTGCCACGCCCGACAGCGCGATGAAACCGACGCCAGCGGAGATCGACAGCGGAATCCCGCGCATCCACAGCGCCAGCACACCGCCCGTCAGTGCCAACGGCACGCCGCTGAACACGATGGCGGCATCCTTGGCTGAGCCGAAGGCCATGAACAGCAGGCCGAAGATCATCACCAGCACCACCGGCACCACCACCGATAGACGCTTGCTGGCCGAAATCAACTGCTCGAACGTGCCGCCGTATTCGATCCAGTAGCCTTCCGGAAGTTCAACTTCCTCGCCGATTCGCGCCTGCAGTTCCTTGACGAACGAGCCAAGGTCGCGCCCGCGCACGTTGCTGGTGATGACCACTCTGCGCTTGCCGTTCTCGCGGCTGACCTGGTTCGGGCCGGGTGCGATTTCGATCTGTGCGACCTGGCCGAGCGGCACATGACGGGGTGCGGAAACGTCGCTTTCGCTCTCCGACGCCAGCGCCGGTGCAGCGATGGGCAGTGCGGCCAAGGCCTTGATGTCCTGCCTGCGCCCCTCGGGCAGACGCACCACGATGTCGAACCTGCGATCACCCTCGAACACCTGTCCGGCGGTCGCGCCGCCCAAGGCAACGGACACCGTGTCCTGCACGTCGGCGACCGACAGGCCGTAGCGTGCGAGGGCGGCGCGGTCGGGTGTGATGGTCATCAGCGGCAGTCCTGTCACCTGCTCCAGTTTCACGTCGGCCGCGCCGTCGATCGACTCAGCCACGCTCTCGATCCGGCCGCCGACTTCGGCGAGCTGGTCGAGATCATCGCCGTAGAGCTTGATCGCCACTTCGGCGCGCACGCCGGCGATCAGTTCGTTCATCCGCATCTGCACCGGCTGGGTGAACTCATAGTTGTTGCCGGGAATGGCGCGCACCGCGGCGTCCATCTCGCGGATCAGTTCGGCCTTGGGTTTGCGCGGATTCGGCCAGTCCTTGCGGTCCTTGAGCATGATGAAGGTATCCGCGACCGAGGGCGGCATCGGATCGGTGGCAACCTCCGCCGTACCGAGCTTGGCTACGACTTCATCCACCTCGGGAAACTGCTTGATCCGTGCTTCCAACTGTCGCTGCATGCCAACCGCTTGGGTCAGACTTGTTCCAGGAATACGCAAGGCGTGCAGCGCGATGTCGCCTTCATCCAGAATCGGGATGAACTCGGTGCCCAGCCGCGTCGCCAGTAGCCCGGCCAGCACCGTCAGCAACGCTGCGGCTGCGACCACCGCTTTGCGCATCGTGAGTGCGCGCTGCAGCAGTGGCGCGTAGAACCGGCTCACGCCACGCATCAGTTTGGTTTCCTGCTCGGAGACCTTGCCGGTGACGAACTGGGCCACGGCGGCCGGCACGAACGTCAGCGACAGTGCCATCGCGCCGGTCAGCGCGATCACGACGGTGATCGCCATGGGGTGGAACATTTTTCCTTCCACACCGGAGAGCGCGAAGATCGGCAGATACACGGCCGCGATGATGAACAGGCCGAACAGGCTGGGCTTGATGACCTCGGCGCTCGCGCTGGCGGCCAGCTCGAAGCGCTCGTCGCGGCTCAGCAGGCGCCCGAGCCGATGCTGCTGTTCGCCGAATCTGCGCAGGCAGTTCTCGACGATGATCACGGCGCCGTCAACGATCAGGCCGAAGTCGAGCGCACCCAGGCTCATCAGATTCGCCGACACCCGGTTCTGCACCATGCCGCTGATGGTCAGCAGCATCGTCAGCGGGATTACTGCTGCGGTGATCAGCGCAGCACGCAGGTTGCCCAGCAGCAGGAACAAGACGACGATCACCAACAACGCGCCTTCGAGCAGATTCTTGCGCACGGTTTCGATGGTGCGATCGACCAGTTCGGTGCGGTCGTAGATAGCATGCGCGCGAACGCCTTCGGGCAGCGTCGCATCGATGGCCTTGAGTTTGTCCGCCGAACGCTGCGCCACGGCCCGACTGTTCTCGCCGACCAGCATGAACACGGTGCCGAGGACCACTTCCTGTCCATTCTTGGTCGCGGCGCCGGTGCGCAGTTCGCTGCCTTCGCCGACGGTCGCCACGTCGCGGATGCGCAGTGGCAGGCCATCGCGCGTGGCAACCATCACTTCGCGCAGGGCATCCGCGTCGGCGACTTGGCCCGGCACGCGGATCAGATACTGCTCACCGGAACGCTCGATGTAGCCCGCGCCGACATTGGCGTTGTTGCGCGCAACGGCGTCGAGCACGTCGCGCATCGTCAGGCCGTAAGCGAGCAATTTGGCCGGATCGGGCGTGATGTGGAATTGCCGCACGTAGCCGCCGACGGTGTTGACCTCGGTGACACCCTTCAGATGCCGCAACTGCGGACGCACCACCCAGTCCTGCAGGGTGCGCAGCTCAGTGGGTGTCCATGCCTCGCCGTCTGCATTCTTCGCGCCGGGCTCGGCTTCGACCGTATACATGAAGATCTCACCCAGCCCGGTCGCGACGGGTCCGAGTGTCGGCTCAATACCATTAGGCAACTGCGCTGCGGCCTGCTGCAGCCGTTCGGCGACCTGTTGGCGCGCGAAGTAGATATCGGTGCCGTCCTCGAAGACCACCGTCACCTGCGACAAGCCATAGCGCGAGATCGAGCGCGTGTACTGCAGCCGTGCCAGTCCCGCCAGCGCAGTTTCCACGGGAAACGTCACGCGCTGCTCGGCTTCGAGTGGGGAATAGCCGGGCGCTTCCGTGTTGATCTGCACCTGGACATTGGTGATATCCGGCACGGCGTCGATGGGCAGCCGGCTGTAATTCCAGAAGCCCAGGGCGGCGAGCCCCAGCGCCAGCAGCAGCACCAGCCATCGGTGCGCGATGGACGCACGAATGATGCGTTCGAGCATGTTGGCGTCCTCAGTGGTCATGGCTGGCGCCGGATTTTTCGATGTCCGCACGGATCAGATAGCTCTGTTCGGCCGCATACGGTGTGCCGGGCTTCAACCCGCCGAGTACCTCCACCCACTCGCCATCGCGATCACCCAGCTCCAGCATGCGCACTTCAAAGATGTCGCCAACCTGGGCGAACACCACCGTGAAATCGCGGAAGCGTTGCAGCCCGGATTCCTTCACCGCCAGCGCGACCTCGCGCGAGGCGACCGTGACATCCGCCGATACCGTCATGCCGGGACGCCATTGGCCCGAGGCGTTCGGGATACTGGCGCGCGCGACCACACTCTGGCCGCGCGTGGCGAGCGGGAGCAGGGTTTCGATCTTCGCGAAGGCTTCGGTATCGCCGCTGGCCGACTTGATCCGGATCTCTTGGCCCACGGCCAGTTTCGACGCATCGGTGCCGATGGCGTGCAGTTCGATCCAGACCTCACCCATGTCAGCCATCTCGATCAAGGTGTTGTCGTTGGCGACATCGCCGACGTTGGTGCTGCGCGTTAGCACCACACCGTCGAATGGCGCTGTGAGGGGATACGTACGCATGCTGTCGTTACCCTCAACCATCACCAGCGTCTGCCCGCGCCGCACGCGCTGACCCTGCTGCACCGGCACGGCGCGCACGATGCCTGGAAAACGGGCTTTGATCTGCGCCTGGCGGTTCTGGTTCAGTGCAACCGTGCCCATGAGTTGTACCGTCTCGCGGATCACCGCCGGCCCCGCCTTCTCGATGACCACGCCGGCGTCCTTGGCCACGGTCGCCGGGATCGTGGTGCGGCCCTCGTAGGAGTCGTACGACCACGTATGCGTCTTGCCGCCATGCGTCGCGGAGACCTTCACGTCGAACGAATGCGGCTCGGTGACGGTGCCGCTACCGGTGAGATAGTCGTTCTCCGGCTTGAAGCTGAAGCGGTTGACCTCGCCGTCGAGGCGTTTGAGTTCGACCGTCGCATCGAGTTCGACCGGCGGTATGGGCTGATCGCCACGGTAGGCGTACAGCCGATACTGCGGCGGCACGTTGGTCTCGAAAATCGTGACCTCCAAGGCGAAGTCGCCGTTGCGGAGCATCCGGCCGCGGTGTGGGCCGCGTTCGTATTCGCCGGTAGCCGCGGCTGCGCCATGCCCGGCCTCGCCTTCGGTGGACGTGTTTTTGTCGCCACCACAGGCAACCAGAGCTGTGGTCAGAGCAATCAGGATGAGCAGACGGGTCATGGCGCGGATTCCGGGGCAACGGCGGTGAGGCTTTCAACCTCGACCAGCAGGGTGTGATAGCGGACGGCGGCTTCGACGGACCGCTCGCGCAGTGAGAACAGCGTGTTTTGCGCCTGCGCCACTTGATAAAAGGAGAAGCGGCCCGCCTCGAAGCCGCGACGTGTGAACGCCAGCGCCTGCTCGGCCTTCGGCAGCATCCGGGTGCGGAGCATCTCGAACTCCGTACGCGCGTGGTTGAGTTCCTGATATTTCTCGAACAGCGCCTGATGCCGCTCGATCCGCTGTGCGTCTCGTCGCGCCTCCAACGCGGCCAGTTGCGCGTCGGCTTCGCTGATCGAAAACGCTGCACGCGGCCGGCTACCCAACGGTACCGACACCGACATCACCAACCCTTGGTCATCCAGACCTTCCAGCCGTCGCACTCCGAGGCTGACGTTGAGGTCCGGCCTGGCGCTGGCCTCGGCGGTGCGGCGCCGGGCTGCGATGGTTTCGGCTTCGAGCGCAGCAGTGCGTTGCTCGATGCCTATCGGGAGACGAGTGGCCATGACATCAAAGGCTTCGACGGGCGGCAGAGTGTCCAGGTCGCCAGCGACGCGCTCGAAATCCGGAGTCAGTGCGCCCCACGAGGCCGCCAAGGTCACCCTTGCGCTGGCCAACTCGTGCTCGGCATGTTCGCGTTCGAGTTCCGCCTCAGCGACCGCGATTTCCGCGGCGCGCAGGTCGGATTCGGGATTGCGGGCGGCGGCGACCCAAGCGGCGACCTCGCGCCGAGTGCGTTCGGCCAACTTCACCCGTTCGATGGCATCGGCCAGACGCCGCTGGTCTGCGACAACTTCGATGAAGCGCGTGGTCGCGCGGCTGGCGATCTCGATGCGGGCGACTTCAGCGTGATGCTGTTGCTGGGCGACCTCGGCACTACCCAGCGACTGACGTGCGGCGCGTTTGCCCCCCAACTCAATGACCCGGCTGACGCGCAAGGTCGTCTCGGCTGCATGCAAGCCGCTCAGCGCACCTGTGCCACCGACATTTTCCAGGTCGCCGCCAAGCGTGTAAGGCGTGGGCAGACCTTCGCGCTGTGCGCGGGCTTGCACGGCCTGTAGCTGCGCGGACTCGGCAGTCACGGTGGGGTTTGAGGCCAGCGCACGCGCAATGGCCTTCTCAAGACGCAAGGGTTCGGCGGCGTGCCCCAATGGGACAACGCCGCAGGCCCCGGCCAATGCCAGGGCGAGCAGACAACGGGATTTCACGACAACCTCCGAGGATCGACAGACGAGAGCGAGCGGACCGCAAGGGAGCGGTCAGGGCGTCGTCAGGCGATGGGAGGTCGGAAGGGGGTCGACGGTGGTTGCTGCGGAAGCCCGGTTCGGGCCAAGTCCGGCAGGAGAAGAGCATGGCGTGGAGCTGGCGGCACACTGATCTCGACAGCTAGTTCCAGCGTGGTATGGCCGCCCGGCTGGTGCATCAGCCCATGGGTTCCGGAAGTGTGATCCTCGTCCGCAGCGTCGTCATCCGCATGAGAATTCGGCGCGTGATCGTGCGGATGCCCATGGTCATCCGCATGTTCCCCGATGGCCATCGCATGCTCGGCGGCATGCGTTTCGGAGAGACCGGAGAGCACCGGTCGGATCATCAGCCCAAGCACCAGCAGCGCCAGCAGACTGGCGCGCAGGAGTCGTTTGGCTTGGGAAAGATGAGAACGCATCTCAAACAGGATACTGGACTCTTGGTGGAATGCTCAAGGTGGGCGGCATCAGGTGAGCGGCGCGACCTAAGAACTGTTTTTTCATGAAAAACAATGAATTACTGAACCATGAGCTGAGGCCCGACGCGAAGTTGGTGTGCCAATGTGCGGATTGTGGCCATGTTGCGCACAGTTGTTCGGGAATTCTGCACGGTCTCGTGCCTGCCCCTTGCCTCTTGCAGTAGATAGCGTCACGACCTCTTGCATTGCGTAGACATGCACAGCTCATGCGACAAATGCATCTTGGAGGCCCTGGGATGTCGCCGACCACGTTGACGTGGCCAACCGACCGGTCTGTCGTTCCTGCCACCGAAAACCCTCTGGCCCATTCTGGCCATTGCGTTCAGATCCATGGACGCACGCCCGGTTACCTTCTCGGCCTACGCCTTTCGATTCAACGACTTGCAGTTTTCTTGTAGTCGTCGGCCTGATGCGTGACCCACGTTCGCGGCTTCGCTCTGGCGCTTCTCCGTGTTTTGTCTTGCCTGCGCGCAGCGTCCATGCGGGCGGTTGAACGGCGACGGCAATGAAGTGCCGTCTGCCGATCCGTTACATCCGGGAAGAAACGATGACGGACACGATCGACGCGACAGTCGGTGCCAGGCCATCAAGAGCTATTCGCGTAGCGAATAGAACGGCCTCTCCCCTATATCCCTCTCTCCAAGAGATACAGACAGTTGAGGTTGCAAAGAACACGATGGCCTGCATCGACGCATCGCCGAGACGGAGTGCTTCACAGGTCACAGCTTGCTGCGTTCGTCACGCACACGCAAACGCACCACGGCATGAAGTCCGGACGCGTCCTGGATGATCCCGAGCGAAGAGGAGAATGCGGAGCAAACGCCGTAACGTGCGCGAAGCGACGGATCAGGCGCTGGCTACCGGCACCCAGCGACCATGGCGTCGATGCCGGCACCACGGGCATGCACGTACGGCCGCCGGCATCGCGGGTGGCAGCCACACAGGGCCACAGCCGATGCATTGCGCGAGATGCGTCCAGCCGGTCGGCACCTCACCTGCGGCCATCTGCCGTGACCTGTGCAGGACGCGCAGGTAGGCGCCGAGCGTTGGTGCTGGCAGTCCCGCACATGTGGTCAGGTCGCGAGGATCGATCGCGTCGACGACGGCCTGCGGAATTCCTTCGGCCCGAGCGATGACCTTCAGCGTGACGCGCACACCCTCGCATCCATGCGAATCGCGCGATTCGGCCGATGGCGCGTGATCCGCATGTGCCGGGACGTGGCATGACGGCCCAGGTGCGTGACTCCGTGCCTCCATATTGGCCTGCGATTCGTCACAATGCGCCGCGAATCGATGCGAGTGAGAGGGGCCGCCGGAAGAGACTTCCGGCAGACCCATGTACGAGGAACGGCATACCCCCTGCGAATCGCGCGATTCGGGCACGTCGCGCCCTTTTTCGTATCCCAGTGCGTCGACCGTGGACCTGGGACGACCATGCGGGGTGGTCGTCCCGGGCTGCGAATCGCTGCGATGTGTCGCATACCGTTCGCGTTGCTTCAGGAAGTCGGCGAGCGACCCCATCAGGCCAAAACCTCCGATCGAATCGGCCAAGCCCGTCCCCGAAGCTTGCCGTCGAGCAGGACTTGATGCTGTTCCGGCTCGATCCAGCCTGCATCCTGCAGTTGCTTCGTCGCGGCCAGGAACGCATCGCGGGTCCGGATCGTACTCGGTCCATTCCGCAGGACGTCCGTCGAGTACAGCCATTCCCGCTTCGTCCGGCGGCACCACTGGATCATGGCCTCGGCATGCTCGATGGGTTGTCCCGGACTGCTGGTGCCGATGATGCGCACCGCCTCGTCCAGGTGGTACTGCACCAAGCGGGTTGCCCGTTCGATCATGTCGAGCGGGATCGTGCCGGCATGCGCATCATCGACCAGCGTCAGCACGCCTGCGATGCGCAGGATCTGCGCGTCAGCCTTGCCGGCCGTACCTCTCACGCTCTGGAACACATCACGCAGGTCGCGTTCGATATGGTTGATGACTTCGACCCAGAGCGCCTTCGCATTCGGTGCGAGCGTGAGCGTGCGCGGGTCAAGCTCGTTCCTCGTCCCGGGCTTCATGGCAGCGGGCGTGGCCAGCAGCCCGTGTATGCGCTGCCAATAGCTCAACATCACAGGATCGACGGTCAGGTCTTCGGCCACATATTCCCGGGTGCCGATGGTCGATTCCGGCCAGCACACCAGATAGCGCGCGAGAAAGCCCTGCTCCAGCAGCGCCCGATCCGACAGCAGTTGCTCGGCGATCACCGGCTGGATCATCAGGTGCATCGCCAGCCGACGCCCGTACCACTTCGACGTGCCGTCACCACCCCGCGAGCGGGCCATCTCTCCGGCGTCCCATATCCTGGACATGACCGCGCCCGACCGGACACGGTTGTCGCTGGACATCGCATGGCCGTAAATGAAGTCGCCCGCGTCGTCGTTGAACAGGCCCATGTTGGGCCGCCCGCGCTGACAGAGCCGTTGCAAGCCTTCCAGCGTGGGTTCGTTCAACAGCATCCAAGGTTCCAGCGGACGTTGCGGTGTCGGTCCCAGGGCCTTGCGTGCGCCACGCACTTCGTCGGGCTCGCCCTTGCTTTCAATCCGGCGCAAGGCCGCCTTGTGGGCACTGGCCTCGCCTTCATATGCCGCCAGTTCCTGCACGAAGTCGTCCGCCAAGGCGCGCTCCCGCTCCCGATGCGCCCGCAGCGCAAGGGCATCTGTCGCGCTCTTGCGCTCGCCCGACTCGCCGATCGACAGGTGCCACAGGCTCAACGGTATGCGGCGACCATCGATGGTCACATCGGCCAGTGCCTGCACAGCCAGGCTGGCGGCCGAGAGTACGGACTGGCCGCACAGCCCTGCCGGCGACTGCACGACCTCGCGGATGCGCGTGGCAGCGCCACCCAGTACGCCGCCCAACGCTTCAAGCGGGTATGACTGGGCGCGACTGACGGGGCGCCGCAACAACTCCGGCACGGGGCGTGGCCTGGGCTGTGCGGGTTCACGGCGAGCGGGCCGCGCAGGTTCGCGCGCGGCAAGCGCCGCAGTGCGTGCCTGCGATGCCTCACCCATGTCTGGAGCAACCAGCCTGGGCAATTGCAGCACGTCTGCCCATGTCGCCTCCGGCTGCATCGCAAGCCAATCGATCACGTCGCCACCATCGGGCAAGCCGAGTGCGGCAACATCGATCCAGTCCACATGGACGTGCCGGGCGTGCAAACGGCGGGTCAGGTCGCGTGAGTACTTCAGGCCCGCGGCATCGTTGTCGCGAAAGCACAGCGCCATGCGGCCCTCGCATGCGCTCCAATCCGCACCATCGGCAGATGTCGCGCTGCCGCTGGTCGTGGCCGTGCCGCCGAGTGCGATCAGCGCATCGGCTTTGCTCTCGCCCTCGACGACGACCACGACGGGACTACGGCTGGCCAGCAGTTCGGGCAACCGATACAGCGGTTTGCCTTCAGTGGGTGCGGACTGTTCACCTGCTGCATAACGCTGGCCGTCCCAGTGAAAGGCCGGGAACTTCTTCTTGCCGTCAGGGTGCTTGAGCCTGACGCGCCAGAACAGGATGTCGCCATCGCTCGTGGCGTAGGGGAAGACACCTTCCAGCGCATAGCTTTGGCGCAACGCGCTGGCGCTGAAGCGTTGCACGGCTTGTTCCAGCGTCTCGCAGCGGGAAGCGGTTTGGATTGCGGTCGTCATCGTGCGCCCTCCACCAGATCGCGGACGGCCTCGCGGAAGTCCAATCCCTTCAGTCGCATATGGAAACCGACCAGATCGCCCTGGCCGCAGCCGGCAAAGCAGATCCAGCCACCGCGCCGGCCGTTGAGGTTCACCGACAGGGACGGCGTGTGATCGTCGTGGAAGGGACACAGGCCCTGCGTCCAGCCGTCATCACCGGCACGCCCCAGGTTGGGGACGTGCTGTCGGTAGTAGGCGTCGGGTTCGGGCAGGCGCTGCCGCCAGCGTCCCGGCAAACGCTTGGGCGGCATTCGCAGGGCGACCACGCGGGATGGGCGCGGGTGGGTTGCGTCGTCGTGGGGGGCGCACGTCATGCCGCCCCCTTCGCGTCACGCTCGGCGATGCGCTGTGCGATCCAGGCATCGATTTCGGCCGTGTGCCACGCGCTGGCACGCGGGCCGAGTTTCACGGGTGCGGGAAACTCGCCCAGGCTAATGCGACGGTAAATCTCGGAGCGCGACAGCCCCGTGCGACTACGAATGTGCGGGAGGCGTTCGAGGGCGAGCGGGCCGGGAGCCGGCGTCGAGGATTTGCGGTTCATGTGCAGGTCTCTGAAGGAGCCTGCGCCGGTCGGTGCAGGCCGCTGCGCGTGGCAGCGGCGACCTATTGTTCACACGGGGATGTTCCTGTAACGATGAAACATCCGCGCGTAACTACGCCGAATTGTTCCCCCTTGACGCCGGGGCTGGGGGCGTGGCGAAAAACGCTTCCACCTCCTGTTCCCGCGCATGTTCGACATCGCGAATCCGTCGCTGCACGTCTTCCAGCTTGGCCGGAATCGGGATGCGAGCGGCGCGCATCAACCGGCACAGCAGTTCCGCCGCCGCCTGCTTGGTGGGGTCTCCGGTGGCGTGCGCGAGTATCAGGTCGCGCACGTCCGTGAACAGCGCATCGCGCAGCCCGGACGACTTGCGGCCACGGCGGGCGAATTGCCGTTCGATCTCCGCTATCGCCCAGCGCAGATCCGTGAAGACCGCATCCAAGGCGAGCGCACGGTCGAGCATGGTCCGCGCATGGTCCGGTTCCGTCTGCGTCCGCAGATCGAGCAGGGATTTGGCAAGCGGCGGTAGGTGGTGGAGATGCGTGATGGCCTCCTCCAGCATGCGCGCCGCCTGCTTGGTATCTTTCAGCGCTTGAGTCGGCGACAACGCACCACCGGTCAATGCGGTGTAGTAGCGGTAGTGGCCCAGCGCCACGCCCAGTGCGGTCGTGAACGCGGGCATGTCCAGCATGGCGACCCACCCCGGCGGAATCGCGGCACGGACGGACTCGGGAAGCTCGGGGTCGTACACCACGCCGGGGCCGTAGTTCCACAACGCACCGGGATTGGAAGGGATATCAAGGATGGGAAGCGCCTTGGCGCGCTTGCGGGGTTTCTTGTCGGTCATCCCGCCATTGTGGACGCAGCCGGAGCGGGATGGCGAAGGGTTGTCGATAGACTGCCGAAAGGCTGCCGACGCATCGTCCTGCACTTTGAGTCGCTTGGACAATGCCAGCAATCGTGGGAGGCCCGCATGCTCACGATCCGATGCATTGCCCCACGTCGTACGACCGCAAAGCGTTGTGGGCGCAGCGGAGTTCCTTCGTAATTACATGCCCCCAGCAATCAGTGAAAAACCCGAAACCATGAGGCATGACACTGATTGCAAAGCGATTGCCTGGTTTCTCCGGCTGGTTTCTTGGTTTCGCTGCGCGCTTCGGTTCCAAAGCGTGAGAAGCCGCTTTTCGGTCATCCGACTCACAGGAACCTCTCACTGCTGGAAAGCCTCTTGAAGCGATGGAAGAAGAGCCAGAACAAGAGCAACCCCCTGGTAACTTATAAAGGTGTCCGCATAGCGCCCACGTTGGCGAACATTTCACCGCATGACTGGTTCACATCGCGCCTACATGGCGATCTTTTGACCATTTTCGACCCCTTCAGCGAAGCCATTGGTTCGCATGGCGCCCACATTGGTTCGGATAGCGCCTACAGATTTCGTTTTTTGCCAGCGGTTGCTCGCCGTCTTCTCCGGACCAACCTCCAGCCACTTGCCTTCGCAGTCGTCGATCGGCCACCAGGACACCGCGTAGAGCGCGCAGCGGTTCCGCCCACCGTGCCGGGTGCAGATCAGCCATTCGTCGTGGAGCAACGCTTTCAAGGCTTGGCGAACCGTGCCGTTGCTGCGCCAGCCGCGCAGGGCAAGCTGGGACCAGGTACAACTCAGATCGCCGTTGTTGTGCCCGTTGTACTGCCCGGCGACTTCGATCAACAGCTTCGCCTCCCAGCCGTTCAGCGCGCCGAACTCGGGCGAGCGGAAGACGTAGTGCGGGATGCCCAGGAACGTCGCGGTGCTGCGGCCGGTCTGCTTGCGTCGTCGGCTCGCCGGGTGTGCCATCGCGGACCTCGCTTACCTGTCGGCCGGACAGGGCGTGCGCGGGGCATGCGTCGTCGCAGTGATCGTCATGGACAACGGATGCGCCAGCAGACCGGCGACCAGCTCGCGCACGGCATCCATGAAACACAGACCCGACAGTCGCATGTGAAGCGACACCAACTCGCCGTGGCCGCGACCGACGAAACAGCACCAGTGACCGCGCGCGCCGTCCAGACGCGTCGACAGCGACCCGGTGCGATCGTCGTGGGCTGGGCACCGCTCTCGTGCCCAGCCGTTGCCGATGGTGAAAACGTTGCCCGCCATTACGCCGCCTCCTTTCCGGAGGCGGCTTCGATGAGGGCACGGATGTCTTCAGCCCGCCAGGCGGTGGCGCGTTCGCCGATCTTTACAGGCGCGGGGTAACGGCCTTCGGCGATGCCTTTCCACCAGGTGGACTTGGACACGGGGTAAAGCGCCAGCACTTGCGGCAGGCGCAGGAAGCCGGTGATGGGGAGATGAGCGTTCTGCATGTCGTATCGTCTTTCCGGCACTGGCCGGGTGCGTCGCTGCTGGATTGCAACGGCGGCCTTGGGACAAGGCGACACGTATTTAAACTGCCTCGGATGAGCGACTTTCGCGCGACTTTCCGATTCTCAATCGACGGCAGATGTGGTCCAAGTTCCGTGGCCACTAGGTTCTTGCGTGCATCGGAAGCAACAGATGCCGATGCCTCCACCTCTCTCTGAATCATCAGCCGCGCCACCTGTGCCGCAGTGGGGAAGCCGTGCAACTGGCGTGACTGCGCTGGTCCGCGATGATGGCTATTACTGATCTGATAGTTCGTACAACGCGAAGACAACCATAAGCACGATGCGCCTGCAGCGATAAGGCTCTGGAAATTCTGGATGGCTGCGA
Source organism: Lysobacteraceae bacterium (assembly GCA_036404915.1). Classification (GTDB taxonomy): domain Bacteria; phylum Pseudomonadota; class Gammaproteobacteria; order Xanthomonadales; family Xanthomonadaceae; genus Lysobacter_I. Next base: position 79,693 of record DASWYO010000041.1, on the reverse strand, counting down.
CGCAAGATGCGTAAACAAAAAGCCCACATCGAAATGTGGGCCTCTATGTGGTACAAATTCAATAACTTGACTTAAGTTATTGAATTTATTGACACAATGGCGGAGAGAGTGGGATTCGAACCCACGGAAGGTTTGACCCTTCGGCGGTTTTCAAGACCGCTGCCTTAAACCACTCGGCCATCTCTCCTTTGTCTGTCGCGTTATCACAATGTTCGGCGATTTGACCATCGACCTGCGGTCGATGGTCGCTCCGGCCTTTGGCCTGCGCAGTCAAGACGGCTGCCTTAGACCACTCGGCCATCTGCCCTTTGTTTGTCGCTACGCTGCCGGCTCACGCCGTGGCCGGTATTTTAACCTGTTTCGCGCTTTCCACGGCCTGGGGGCAGTTGCTGCACTGCAGGCGGGAGACCTCCAGCAGCGGGGGCATGTATTCCGCGAGGTGGTCGATGAACATGCGCACGGCGGGGAGCAGGCCGCGGCGTGAGGCGAAGACGGCGTGGCAGATGCCCATCGGCAGGCGCCACTGCGGCAGCACGACTTCCAGTTCCTTGGCACGGACCGCTTCGGCACAGATGGTTTCGGGCAGCAGCGTGACGCCGAGACCCTGCTTGGCCAGGGCCATGAGCATGGGGAAGTCGAAGCCGGCGACGCGGGGCTTGAGTTCGACGCGGCGGATCTCGCCGTTCTCGCCCTGCAGCTCCCAGCGCTGGCGGGCTTCGTCCTCGCTCATGCTCAGCGTGGTGTGGTTGGCCAGATCCTCGGGGTCGCGCGGGCGACCGGCGCGGTCGAGATATTTCGGACTGGCGACCAGCAGTTCCTGGATCTGGCCGAAGCTGCGCATCACCAGGCTGCCGTCGTCGTCGAGACGCGAACGCACGCGGATCGCGACGTCGAAGCCTTCGTTGATGACATCGACACGGCGGTTGCTGACCTGCAACTGCACGCGCACCAGCGGATAACGCGCGAGGAAATCCGGCAGCAGCTTGGGGATCAGTTCCTGGGCGATGCCCACCGGCACGCTGACCCGGACCAGGCCGCGCGGCTCGGCGCTGAGGCGGTCGACCACTTCGCGCGCGGCGGCGGCTTCGGCCATCATCGACTGCGCGTGGCGATAGACGCTCTGGCCGACATCGGTGACCGCGAAGCGACGGGTCGAACGCTGCAGCAGGCGCGCGCCGAGGTCGGTTTCGAGCTGGCTGATGCGTCGGCTCAGGCGCGATTTGGGAATGCCCAGTGCGCGCTCGGCGGCGGCGAACCCGGAGTGTTCGACCACCATCGCGAAGTAATAGAGGTCATTGAGGTCGTTCATGGCGGCCTTTCCATATTCGGAACACTGGCCGAAATTGAAGCACCTTTATCCCTCATTCGCAACGGAAAAAGGTCATTGTTCGGGGGGATTTCGCCCCAGCCCCGAAGCAACCGGCGCGCCACGTGTCCGCTGCCACGCCGAACTCGCGTAACCCTTGGCTGCCGGACATCGCACGACTCCACGGAACGGAGACGTGAGGCGCAGGGCCTCCGGGGGCCCTCGCCCATCCGTCTACGCCAACGCCGGCCACCGGCCGGCGTCCATTGCCCCATCCCTGCATTGCCCATCACTGCAGGGGGCACCCGTCCCGAGCGGACGGGGATCGCACAAGGAGATGCCACATGTCGTTCGATATCCAGTCCCGTCGCGCCTGGCGCGGCGTCGGTACCGGCTTGCTGCTGGCCGCCGCAGCGCTCGTTTCCACCGCCGCGAATGCGGCCGAATGGGCCGCCCGCCACGGCCTGAGTTCCGCCGAATACCAGGCCGCCTTCAACGATTTCAGCAACAAGGGATTCCGCCTGACCTCGATCAGCGGCTATGACTCGAATGGTGCGCGCTACGCCGCCATCTGGAAGAAGCAGGCGGGTCCGGCCTGGGCCGCGCGCCACGGCCTGAATCCCGATCAGTACCAGGCCGAGTTCAATGCGCTCGGCGGCCAGGGCTACCGCCTGACCTACATCAACGGTTATTCGGTCGGCGGCCAGGCCCGTTACGCGGGCATCTGGGAAAAGCGCGGCGGTGCCGCGATGCGCGCCCGCCACGGCCTGACCGCACAGCAGTACCAGGCGGCCGTGACCGAAGCCGAGCGTGACGGCTTCGGCCTGACGCACGTCAGCGCCTTCAGCGTCGGCGGCTCGCCGCGCTTCGCCGCGATCTTCGAGAAGAACAGCGGCGCTTGGGTCGCGCGTCACGGCCTCAGCGCGGCGGAATACCAGACCGCGTTCGACACCTTCGGCCGCCAGGGTTGGCGCCTGAAGATGGTCAGCGGCTACCGCGACGGCAACAGCGACCGCTACGCCGCGCTGTGGACGAAGCAGGCCGGCCCGTACTACTCGGCACGCCACGGCATTCCTGCGGGGCACTACCAGTCGGTGTTCGACAACCACCTCTACCAGAGCTACGAACCGGGCTACCTGCAGGCGTTCAATGCCGGCGGCGGCGTGCGCTTCAACGCGATCTGGACCAACACCGTCTTCAAGGGCAGCGATCTGGAACTGATCGACCGCAAGGCCCGCGATTACCTGCGCGACACCGGCATGCCGGGCGTGTCGATCGCGGTGATGCGCGACAAGCGCCTAGTGTACGCCGCCGGTTTCGGCGTCGCCGACAAGGACAGCGGCCTGCCGATGTCACCACGTCATCGCCTGCGCGTGGCCAGCGTGTCCAAGCCGGTCACGCATGTCGCCATTCTCAAGCTGCTCGCCGACACCAACCTCGACAGCACCAGCAAGGTGTTCGGCAGCAACACGATCCTCGGCAACACCTGGTCCACGCCGTCGGGCAATCCCGACATCGAGGACATCACCATCGATCACCTCATCCGTCATCGCGCAGGCTTCCGTCGCATCAACAAGGACGGCAACGGCAGCGACCCGATGTTCGACTACAGCGGCACCGACCATGCCGGACTGATCACCTGGGCGCTGGAGAACTATCCGCTCGGCTACACGCCCGGCACCTCGCCGGCCGACCTCACCGGTTCGGACATGTATTCGAACTTCGGCTACTGCCTGCTCGGTCGCGTGATCGAGAAGAAGACCGGCAAGACCTATGAAGCCTACGTGCGCGACAACTTCATGAAGCCCGCAGGCGCACCGGACGTGGTGATCGGCGGCGACAAGGAAGCCGACCGCAAGTCCGAGGAAGTGGTGTACTACGGCGGCGGTGCGTATTCGAGCGTCAAGCCGAAGCGCTTCGATTCGCATGGCGGCTGGATCGCGCGCCCGCTGGACCTGCTGCGCTTCATGAAATTCCAGACCGCGCTGAACAACGGCTACGCGCACTACGGCGAGATGAGCGGCACCTCCGCGGTGTTCCGGGTCGGCCCGAGCGGCAACGGCCTGGTCGGCGCCGGCAACGGCGACAACGGCAAGCCGGACGACATGGACGCCATGCTGCAGGCCATCGACAGCGGCGTATCGGCCTGGCCGACGATCAATCTGTTCTGATCGACACTGCTGGAACGCAAAGAACACGGGCCGCGAAAGCGGCCCGTGTTTTTCGTGATCGGATGAAAAGATGATGCCACTTCGCGTGAAGGCAAAAAACATCGTCATCCTCGCGCAAGCGAGGACGCAATCATCAGCAGCGATCATGCATGGGTCCTCGCTTGCGCGAGGATGACGGCTCTTTATTCAGTCAGCATCGCAGACATCGATGGCACGGTCGCCGCAACAACGCGCTGCACAAAGGCAGCATCAAGCGATGCGCTCGAGCCCGCCCATGTAACCGCGCAGCGCCTCAGGCACGGTGATCGAGCCGTCGGCGTTCTGGTAGTTCTCCATCACCGCGATCAGCGCGCGGCCGACGGCCACGCCGGAACCATTGAGCGTGTGCACCAGCTCCGGCTTGCCGGTCGCCGGATTGCGCCAGCGCGCCTGCATGCGACGCGCCTGGAAATCGCCGCAGTTCGAGCACGAGGAGATTTCGCGATAAGTGTTCTGCGAAGGCAACCAAACTTCGAGGTCGTAGGTCTTGCGCGCCGAGAAGCCCATGTCGCCGGTGCACAGCAGCACCTTGCGGTACGGCAGGCCGAGTTTTTCGAGCACGACTTCCGCGCAGCGCGTCATGCGCTCGTGCTCGGCGTCGCTCTCCTCGGGCTTGGCGATCGACACCAGCTCCACCTTCTCGAACTGGTGCTGGCGGATCATGCCGCGCGTGTCGCGCCCGGCGCTGCCGGCCTCGGCGCGGAAGCACATCGAATGCGCGGTCATGCGCAACGGGAGGCGCTCGGCGTCGAGGATCTCGTCGCGGACGATGTTGGTGAGGGGGACTTCGCTGGTGGGGATGAGGTAGCGCTTGCTCGCAGCTTCAGCCTCGCCCACCGCCGTCGAGAACAGATCCTCCTCAAACTTCGGTAGCTGTCCGGTCCCTCGCATCGAATCCGCATTCACCAGCAGCGGCACATTCGTTTCCTCGTAGCCGTGGGTATCCGTGTGCAGATCGAGCATGAACTGCGCCAGCGCGCGATGCAGGCGCGCGAGCTGACCACGCAGCACGGTGAAGCGCGCGCCGCTGAGCTTGGCGGCCGTTTCGCCATCGAGCCAGCCGTTGCGCTCGCCGAGGGCGACGTGATCCTTGACCTCGAAATCGAAGCTGCGCGGCGTGCCCCAGCGGTGCTGCTCGAGGTTCTGGGTTTCGTCGCCGCCGTGCGGCACTGATTCGTGCGGCAGGTTCGGGATACCGGCGGCAATGGCATCGATATCGGCTTTGATCGCATCAAGCCGGGCCTCATTGACCTTGAGCTCGACCGCGAAGTCGGCCACCTCGGCCATGACCGCGGATACATCCTCGCCCTTCGCCTTGAGCATGCCGATCTGCTTGCTCTTCACGTTCCGCAGATTCTGCAATTCCTGCGTGCGAACCTGGATTTCTTTCCGCTCACCTTCAAGCATCATCAGATTGGCGACATCGAGACCCTCGTAGCCACGGGTCTCCTTGAGGCGGGCGGCCAGGTCGGCGGGCTGGGTGCGCAGCAGGACAGGATCGAGCATGAGGAAGGGGGCGCGTAACGTGACGGGACGCCGATTATCGCCTGAATTGCGCCCGAATCCCGTGCCGCGAGCCGCGGAACGGCGGATTGACGCAGGAAGGGCTGTGCCACAATCGGGGCACTTCCGTGCCTGCAGTCCGCATGTCGACCACACAGACTCCGTCTTCACCGGCGCCACGCTTCGGCCTGTCGCGCCGCGCCCTGCTCCTGATCGCCGGTGGTTTCGGACTGGGGCTGGCGCTGTTCCTGCTGCTGTGGCTGGACATGCGCGACAACGGCAATTTCTATCGGGCCACCGACAAGCCCGAAGCCGTGGACGGCCAGGTGTTCGAGCCGCTGCCGGTACCGATGGCCCCGGGCGAACGCAGCGCCAGCGGACTGTCCGAAGCCGCCGAGGAGGCCGCGCGTCGTCCGAAGCCGGCACCGCCGCCGGCACAGGTCGCCGGCCCGACCGACGGACAGGCCCCGGCCACGAATACGGACCCTGCACCACGCACCGCCCCGGACGTCTCGCCGGGCACCCCGATGCCGCTGTCGCGCGTGCAGCCGGCCTATCCCTCCGACGCCATGCGCCGCAACGAATCGGGCACCGTGGTGGTGCGCATCACGGTCGACAGCGAGGGCAAGCCGGACGATGTCGAAGTAGTGCGGAGCAGCCGCTCACGGGCGCTGGACCGCGCTGCGACACAGGCGGCGCGGCGGTGGCGCTTCCGCCCCGGTCAGGCCGGATCGGTCGAAGTCCCGTTCGAATTCAAGCTCGACGGCCGTTGAGGCCTGACCCGCAACGGCTTGAGCCGCAGAATCAAGCGGAAGGCGATCAACTCTCGCCGTAATGCAGCCAGATGCGGGCGCGGGATTCGTTGTCGAACACCCGGCATTCGTAGCCGTGTTCGCGGCCGAGGATCTCGCCGACTTCCATGCGGCTGACTGCGGTGCCGCGCGCATCGACATAGGCCACGCGCACGGACGCGAAACCCTGGCCTTCCATCGCCGAGAACAGCTTGCGCATCTGCGCCTCGGGCGGAACGATGCCGTGGGTGTGGTCCAGCACCAGCACCTGATCGAGGCCGGTGCGGCGCAATTCACCGGCGATGCGCGTGAACATCTCGATCAGCGCATCGACCGTCTCGATCCGGCCGGTGACCACGGCCACCAGGCCGGAACTTTCGGTCTCCAGCACGAGATGGAAGCCGGGTGCATCCCCATCGGCCGGTGCGGTCACGTGCGTGGCCCTCAACCCAGTGCGGCTTCGATGTCGCTGGCGAGCGACTCAGGCTTGTCGGTCGGGGCGTAGCGCTTGATGACCTTGCCATCGCGGCCGACCAGGAACTTGCTGAAGTTCCACTTGATCGCGCCGATGCCCAGCAGGCCGCCCTTCTCGTCCTTCAGCCATTTCCACAGCGGATGGGCCTTGGCGCCGTTGACATCGACCTTGGAGAACATCGGGAAATCGACGTCGTAGGTCAGCGAGCAGAAGCTCATGATCTCGGCTTCGTTGCCGGGCTCCTGGTGACCGAACTGGTCGCACGGGAAACCCATCACCACCAGGCCGCGATCGCGGTAGGTCTCCCAGAGCGACTGCAGGCCGGTGTATTGCGGGGTGAATCCGCACTTCGAGGCCACGTTGACGATCAGCAGCACCTTGCCTTCGTAGTCGGAGAGCGCCTTGTCGTGGCCGTCGATGTCGATCGCGGAAAAGTCGTAGGCGGTGGTCAAGGCGGCGCTCCGGGGGTGGGGTGGCTGCAGTGTAGGACAAAGCGCCGGCACGGGAATGCCGGCGACGGAACATCCGGCAGGAGCGGCCTGGGCCGCTCCTGCCGGATGATCAGGCTCAGGGCGCCTGGGCTGCCGCAGCAGCAGGCTGCACACGCACCGGCTCGGCGAAGCGCTTGATGCCGAGCGCTTCGTGCACCTCGGCCGGGTAGTAGGCCGTGCCGTTCTTGATGACCAGCGCAACCTTGCGGATGTCGGCGATAGTGCGCACGGGATCGCCGTCGACCAGGATCAGGTCGGCGCGTTTGCCGATCGCGATCGCGCCGCGGTCGCGATCGGTGCGGCTGTGCTGCGCGGCGGTCCAGGTGGCCACCTGCAGCGCCTGCGCCGGTGTCATGCCGGCCTGCACGTACAGTTCCAGTTCGCGCTGCAGGGCGAAGCCCGGCAGGCTGTCGGTGCCGGCGAGGATCGGCACGCCGGCGCGATACATGCGACCGACGAATTCGACCATCTTCTCGTAGGAACGGTTGTAGCGCGCCGCAGTAGCGTCGTCAGGGATGTCGAACTCGGCGGCGTACAGGCCGCGCTTGACGTCCGGCGGCATATGGTCGGCGACGGCTGCGAAGGTCTGCGACAGTTCGCCGGGACGCTGGCGGATGAAGTCGAAGGTGGCCAGGGTCGGGTCGACGGCGATGCGGTTCGCGGCGAGCGCGGCGATGAAGTCCTGCACCGGCTTCGAATTGAAATCGAGGTCGGCGATGCGCCTGGCCGGCAGGTAGAAGCGTTCCAGCGTGCGCGTGTCGGTCTTGTCGTCGACCAGGAAGTTCAGCAGCACCTGGTTGATGTGCTGGATCTCGTCGTAGCCGGCGTCGATCGCATCCTGCGCGCGCAGGAACACCGGCACGTGGCCGCTCACGCGCAGGTCGCGGCTGTGGGCGTAGGCGACGGTGTCGCGCAGGATCTCCTTGGGGAAGGAGTTGTAGATCTTGATCTGCGGATAGCCGTTGGCGGCGTACCAGTCGACGGCCTTCTTCGCCTCGGGCAGGTCCTTGATGACGAAACCGTTGCGCGCGGACATCGGGCTTTCGCCTTCGATGAAGCCGGCGGCGACGATGCTGGGCGACAGCACGCGACCGGCGCGTTCGTCGGCGATCAGCGCCTGCAGGGTCTTGTTGTCGTTACCCATGTCGCGCACGGTGGTAACGCCCGCGGCGATGTGCAGCCCGCCCTGCCAGTCGCTGATGTGGCCATGCATGTCGTACAGGCCGGGCAGCAGCACGCGACCACCGGCATCGACGATCTGGTCGGCGGAGGCGCGCTCCTGGTTCGCGCCGGAGATCGATACGATGCGGCCGTCCCTGAGCAGGAGGTCGGACGGCTCGCCCATGCGCGCACCGACACTGTCGAAGATGCGCGCGTTGCGGATCAGGGTGGTGCCGCGCAGCGGATGCGACAGGCGCTTCTGCAAATCGACCAGCGCGCGCGCCTCGGCTTCCTTCTGGCGGGCTTCGAGGTTGGCCGTCGCGCCCTGCCAGCCCTCTTCCACCAACTGCAGGAAACCCGGGTAGATCAGCGCGAACAGGCGCGGCTTGGCGTCGTCGGTCATCCAGACGAACGTGGGCGTGAAGCCGACGCCGGTGACCTTCTGCAAGCGGACCTTGCGGGTGCGCGTGCCGTCGGAGACATCGGCTTCATCGACCTGCTGCATGGTCAGAGTGCCACTGGGGACCAGGGGCAGCTTGCCGTCCGCGCGCGCGGCCAGCGCGGTGAGCGGCGCGGCATACGCCTGCGGCGAGCCAGCGAGCGGGAAATAGGCGGCGCCGGCCTGGAACGGCTGCTCGCCGGCATCGGCGGTGGATTTCCAGCGCGCGACGCTGCCATCGACCTGGTAACTCTCGTCTACCGGCGCGCCGAAGGTGGACGTGCCCTTGGCAGTGTAGCTGGCGTAGGTGCCGTCGCTGGCGAGGGTGTAGGTTTCCTTCAGCTCCGGGCCGCGGCCGTTGTCCTTGAACATGTAATCGACGCGGGTGACGCCGTCGTCGCCATGCTCGACGATCTGGTGCCCTGCCGTCTTGCCGCCGTCGACGAGCGCGACGTAGCGGATGGTTTCTGCGGCCAGCGCCTGCAGGCTGAACAGCGCGAAGGCGCCGAAGAGCAGTCCGCGCGCCAAGGGACGCGGACGATGGATGTGGATGCGATTGGCGGACATTCCCTCTTCCCTCGTGGTGTGGGCCATCGCGCCGGATGATGCCACAGGCCACGCGCCTTGCCGCCTGCCCTGCCGCCCTGCCTTTGCCTGCATGGCTCAGGCGTGATCATCCTCGCCATCGGGCCAGCCCTCGAACCAGCCGGCGTAGCGTCGCCAGCGGCCGATGGCCCCGCGATGGATCGGCTGCCGCACCTGCCAGCGGCTGTGCGTCTGCACCGGCCGTGCTCGCGCATGGAAGTCCAGGCAACCGTCGTGCCACGACAAGCCGGCGAACTCGACCAGACGCCGCGCCTGGGCCTCGGGCTGGTCCACCAGCGTCTCGTAGCGCACCTCGATCACCGGCAAGGCCAGCACCTCGCGCCAGTGCCGCATGAGGCGGGCCTGCTCCGCGATGAGGAAGCGGATGTCGTCCAGGTCGGTTGCATAGGTAGCCTCCGGCGCGAAGCTTTCGGCATAGATCGACAGGGCCACGTCGCGCGGGTCGCGACGGCACCAGACCACGCGCGCATCGGGCAGCGCGGCCGCGATCAAGGCGAGCTGTTCGAGATTGAACGGGTGCTTGTCGATCGCCAGCCGTGCGTTTTCCGGCACGGTGCGCCGCACGGCGGCATGCCACTTCCGCGCGAGCTCGGCAAGTTGCTCCGGATCGTCGGTGAACGAGGCATCGGGCAAGGCATTGCCGAAGGCCGTGAACACGGGCAGTTCGCCGCAGCCGTGCGCCATGGGATGCGCGGCGAGGATCTGCTCCACCAGCGTGGTCCCGCTGCGTGTCATGCCGACCACGAACAGCGGCCGGGGCACGACTGTCCCGGACGATGCACCGGCGGCATGCGCCCTTGCGGAAACTCCGCTAGTGGTGCGCGCGATCAGCGTATCGATACGCGCCCGGTGCGCGTCGCGGTCGAGCGCGCCGTCGTCGATGCGGCGCAGGCGATTGGCTTCGCGCCAGTGGCCGGCCGCTTCTTCGCAGGCGCCGAGCCGGTCCGCCCGCTTGCCGAGCGCGTGATGGAGCAAGGCACGGGATCGCGCGGGCACCGCCGGCTGGTTGAGCAAGGTGCGGGCGATGTCGATGCTCGCCTGCGGCGTGGCGTCCCGGCGCAGGCCGATGAGCGCGGAGACCGGTTCCGCCCATCCGGGCTGCAGCTCGCTGGCGCGCACGTAGGCCGCATGTGCGGCGTCGGCATCGCCGATATCCTCATGCAGACCGCCGATCTCGAGCCACAGGGGGGCGAAGGCATCCACTGCAGCGGTCGTCGCCGCGCGCAATGCCTGCTCGGGATTTCCCAGGGCGCGATGGCATTGCGCAAGGCGCAGCGTACGCATGGGATCCGATGGCAGGCCCCGGCGCGATGCGTCGCGCGCGAGTACCTCGAAGTGCGCCAATGCCTCCTCGGCACGACCGGTCAGGAACAGGGCATCAGCCAGGACCGCGGTGACCATGGTCTGGGTCGGAACGATTGCATGCGCGCGCTGGAGCGCGGGAAGCGACTCGACAGTGCGACCGCTGCCGTAAAGGGTCGCGCCGAGCAGATACCACGCTTCAGCGGAGCCGGGCTGACGTTCGCAGGCCACGCGGAAGGAGGCGATCGCGTCGTCGGTCCGGCCGGCCGATGCCTGTACCTGGCCCAGCGCGATGCGAAGGCTCGCATCGTCCGGCGCCAGCGCGACGGCTGCGCGCATGGCGTCGATGGCCTCGTCGGCTCGACCCGACATCTGCAGCCATGCCGCCTGCGCGCGCCGGACCTCGGGCAGGTCCGGATACGCGCGCATCAGCGCGTCGACCTGCTGCCCGGCCTGCTGCAAGCGACCGCCGGTGAGATCCGCGTAGAGCGTCGCCAGGCTGGCCTGCAAGGCGCTCATCACCGGAAATGTCCTTGCTTGCTCAGGTCCGCGGCAGCGTCACGCCGGTCTGGCCCTGGTACTTGCCGCCGCGATCCTTGTAGGAGGTTTCGCAGACTTCATCGGACTGGAAGAACAGCATCTGTGCCACGCCTTCGTTGGCGTAGATGCGCGCGGGCAGCGGCGTGGTGTTGCTGAATTCCAGGGTCACGTGCCCTTCCCATTCCGGCTCCAGCGGCGTGACGTTCACGATGATGCCGCAGCGCGCATAGGTGCTTTTGCCCAGGCACACCACCAGCACGTCGCGCGGGATACGGAAATACTCGACGGTGCGCGCCAGGGCGAAGGAATTCGGCGGAATGATGCATTCGTCGGCGACCACGTCGACGAAACTCTTCGGGTCGAAATGCTTGGGATCGACGATCGTCGAGTTGATGTTGGTGAATATCTTGAACTCGCGCGAGCAGCGCACGTCGTAACCGTAACTGGACGTGCCGTGGCTGACGATGCGCTGGCCGCTGGCGTCCTGCTTGACCTGGCCCGGCTCGAAGGGTTCGATCATGCCGTGCTGTTCGGACATGCGGCGGATCCAGCGGTCGCTCTTGATGCTCATGCGTGTGTAGCGGGCTGACAGCCCGTCGTCTCGGTCAGGGCCGGTCATTCTACGGGATGGAAGACGACGAGCTGCCCGCCAGGCGACTCAGAGGAGGGTCGCGCCGATCTCGGCCTTCACCCGTGGACGCGCGCGCAGGGCCTCCACCACCCGCTGCGCCAGGGCGCGGTAGGCGGCGGCCACTGGCGATTCCGGCGCCGCCGCGACCACCGGGACGCCCAGATCGCCCTGCTCCCGGATCGCGATGTCCAGCGGCAGGGCGCCCAGCAGCGGCACGCCATACTGCGCGGCCATGCGTTCGCCGCCACCGGCACCGAACAGGTGCTCGACGTGACCGCAGTTCGAGCACACGTGCTGCGCCATGTTCTCGATCAGTCCGAGCACGGGAACATTCACTTTCTCGAACATCTTCAGGGCCTTGCGTGCATCCAGCGTGGCCACTTCCTGCGGCGTGGTCACGATCAGCGCCCCGGCGACCGGGATCTTCTGGGCGAGGGTCAGCTGGATGTCGCCGGTGCCCGGCGGCAGGTCCACGACCAGGATGTCCAAGGCCTCCCCGTCCTCCCCGCCCCAGCGGGTGTCGTTGAGCAATTGGGTCAGGGCCGAGGTCGCCATGGGGCCGCGCCAGATCATCGGGGTGTCCTGCTCCACGAGGAAGCCGATGGACATCGTCTCGACGCCATGGGCCTGCATGGGGACGATGGACTTGCCGTCCGGGCTGTCCGGCCGTCCCGACAACCCGAGCATGGTCGGGATGCTGGGGCCGTAGATGTCGGCATCGAGCAAACCCACTCTGAGCCCGGTCGCGGCCAGCGCCACCGCCAGGTTCGCCGCGGTCGTCGATTTGCCCACGCCCCCCTTGCCGGATCCCACGACCAGGATGTTGCGGATGCGCGGCAGGGGCACGAGGTCGGGCTGGACGGCGTGCGGCGGAAGTCTGGAAGGCATGGTCGGGTTCATCCGCCTATTGTCGCTGCCGGGCGCCAATCGGACCACATTCCAGCCCCGTTGACATGGACAGCCATTCCGTACCTAGACGAATTCTAAAATTGAGACGAAAGTCACGCAGAAAACGCTGCACAGCAACATGAAAGCCGCATGACAAGTCCGTTAATCGCATGTTAAGTTCGCTGAGGATGGCAGGGGATCACATGCCGTTCCGATATCGAATAACGACTTGCAACCGGGGAAACAAATGACTTCACGCAACTCGCGCGCCTTGCGGCGCTGCCAGCTCACGACAGCCATCCTTTCGACGATGCTGATCTCGGGCATGGCTTTCGCACAGGACAACACCAGCAACAGTGGCTCGCAGCAGGGCCAGGAGCAGAAGGACGAAGAGTCCGGCAGCCTCGACCGCATCGTGGTCACCGGCAGCCGCATCAAGCGCTCCGAAGTCGAAGGCCCGTCGCCGGTCACGGTGATCTCGACCGAACAACTTCAGCGCGAAGGCTTCGTCACCGTCGCAGAAACGCTCCAGACCATCACGCAGAACGCAGGTTCCAGCCAGAACGAACTGAACTCGGCCGGTGGCTTCACGCCCAACGGCACGCCGATCAACCTGCGCGGCCTCGGTGAAGGCCGCACCCTGCTGCTGATCAACGGCCGTCGCGCCGCCGACTACCCGTTCCCGTACAACGGCCAGAGCAACTTCCAGAACTTCGGCAACATTCCGACCGCCGCGGTCGAGCGCATCGAAATCCTCAGTGGCGGCGCCTCGGCGATCTACGGCTCCGACGCCGTTGCCGGCGTGGTCAACATCGTCCTCAAGAAGAATTACGAGGGCAACATTCTTTCCGTGCGTGCCGGCACGACCACCACCGGCGGTGGCGACTATACCGACCTGCAGTGGGTCGGCGGCGTCACAGGTGACAACTGGAGCCTGACCTACGCGGCGCAGTACTACTACGACGAGCCGGTATACGGCTACCAGCGCGACTTCATGGATTCGCGCGAGGACAACCCCCTGCCGCCCGCAGTCGTCGGCAATCAGCCCGCAAGCGGCCTGCTGATCCTGCGCGCCGGCGTACCGGTGGGTTCGCCGAACCGCATCACGCCCCCGGCCGGCACCTGCGCCCGCTTCGGCGGCGAATACGTCGATTACAACTTCCGCGCTGTCTACCCGAACACCCATCCCGTCGTCGCCCTGCGCGGCACGCCCTACAACACAGGTAGCACCTGCGGCTACTGGAAGGATGTCGGCTACCAGACGATCAACAACGGAAACAACGATTTCTCCGGGTACCTCTACGGCACCATGCAGTTCGACAACGGCATGGAACTGTGGTCGAGCCTCATGGGCTACTACTCGAAATCCGAACTCAGCGGTGGTCTGGAGTTCTTCGGCGGCCCGCACACCGACGGCGTTGGCACGCGGACGGCGGCATTCTTCGCCACCAATCCCTCCATCAACGGCAACGTGACCGTGCAGCGCATCTTCACGCCGCAGGAATACGGCGGCGTGGAGGGCACGAACCAGAAGTTCACCGAGAAGTCGCTTGATTTCGCGGTCGGTCTTCGTGGCAGCTTCGGCGAAAAGTTCGACTGGGATCTGACCGTCGGCCGCGCGGACTATGTTGCCACCCGTACCCGTCCGCGACTCGACGGCTCGGCGGTGACCGAGTACTTCCTCGGCCAGAATCTGGGCACGGCGACTGCGCCCCGCTACCTGATCAATCTGGACCGCTGGTACCGTCCGCTCACACCTCAGGAATACCGCTCGATGTCGTCGGTCCTGAAGTATGAAGCCGACTCCTACGTCACGCAGGGCAGCTTCGTCGTCAGCGGCGACCTGTTCGAGATGCCTGCCGGTCCGCTCGGCATCGCCGGCGTTCTCGAGTACACCAAGCAGGGCTATGACCTGAAGTCGCCGGACGGCATCCTGCCGACCAACCGCACGGTCTACAACCTGACCGGTACCAATGGCGGCGGCGAGCGCGACCGTTACGCCGTCGGTGCGGAAGTCAGCATCCCGATCTTCAGCATGCTGAAGGCCAGCCTGGCCGGTCGCTTCGACAAGTACAACGACATCACCGATGTCAACGATGCCAAGACCTGGGCCGCCGGCCTGGAATTCCGCCCGGCCGACTCCCTGCTGCTCCGCGCCAACTACTCCACCAGCTTCAAGGCGCCGGACATGCACTTCGTCTACAACGAAGGCAGCGGCAGCTTCTCCAACGTGCTGGACACCTTCCGCTGCCTGTCCACCGGCGGCTACGCTACCCTGCCGCAGCCGCCACCGGCAGGTGCCGTCCTCTGCTCGGGCGCGACCAACATCTACTCGATGTTCGCAACGAGCAAGGGTGAGCCCAAGCTGGAAGAAGAAACCGGCAAGTCGTTCACCGCCGGCGTGGTGTGGGACATCACCGACGCCCTGTCGGTGCAGGCCGACTACTACTCGGTCAAGCTCGAGGGCGCCATCGCCAACTTCAGTTCGACCTACATCATCGACAACGAAGCGGGCTGCCGCACGGGCCTGACCCGTACGCGCACGACGTACCAGTTCGACATCAACAGCGCTTTCTGCCAGGAAATCATCAGCCGCGTGACGCGTACGCCCGCGCCGACCGAGCCGACGGATCGCGTCGTCGACATTCGCAGCGGCCCGGTGAACCAGTCGTTCCGCCGCATCGACGGCATCGATGCCTCGGTGAAGTATCGTCTCGACACCGACCGGTTCGGCGACTTCCGCTTCTCGCTCGAGTGGTCGCACGTACTGCAGAACCAGCGGCAGATCTTCGCCACCGACGCCATCGACAAGGATTACCGCGACGACCCCACCAACTTCGACTTCCGCAGCCGTATCCGCGGATCCGTGGGCTGGGCGAAGGGTGACTGGGCGACGAATGTCTTCATGACCCGCTACGGCAGCCTGCCGAACTGGGCTGAAACGGCGCGCGTTGCTCCGTACTATCTGTGGAACGCGAATGTGTCCAAGAAGATCACCGACAAAGCGACCATCAGCTTCTACGTGAACAACATCTTCAACAACTTCCACCCGGACGACAGCACCTTCAACAGCTATCCGTACTTCTGGCGCGGCTACAGCCCGATGGGCCGCAGCATCTCGGCGCAGTACACGTACAAGTTCAACTGATCGAACTCACGTACGCGTGACATGAAGGAGCCCGGCGAAAAGCCGGGCTCTTTTTTTCGCCCGGGAAGGCACGGACGCCACTTCCATACCCCCCCGGATGCGGTATAAAAGACGCATCCCCGGGCGGGTCTCCGACGGGGTCACGACATATCCAGAATCCATTGCCCTGGGAGGGGTCACGATGCGCATCCAATCCTTCATTTCGCTGCTCGCGCTGCCTGCGCTGGTGGCTGCGTTCGCCGTCTCGGCTCAGAACAACTCGCCGGTCGGCCGCTGGAAGACCTATGACGAGGACACCGGCAAGCCCCGCCTCATCGTCGAGGTGTACGAAGCGAAGGGCGGCACCTATGCCGCCAAGGTCGTCGACACCCTGTTCGCGCCGAACGCCACCTGCCCCGATTGCAAGGGAGACCAGAAAGGCAAGCCGATGAAGGGCATGATCATCATGTGGGGCCAGAAACCGAAAGGCGACGGCACCTTCGAAGGCGGCACGGTGCTGAAGCTGGCCAATGGCAAGACCTACAAGTCCAAGGCCGCGCTGCAGGCGGGCGGCAGCAAGTTCGAGGTCTCCGGCTGCATGGGCCCGATCTGCAAGCACCAGACCTGGACACGCGAGAACTGATCGCGCATTCCTTCCTTGCGACACCAGACGGCCCGGCATCGGGCCGTCTTCGTTTCCACGCTCCGGAGATCGCACGCCATGCGCATCACGCTCGCCGCCCTGATGCTGTCCTGCCTGCTGCCGCTCGCCGCCTGGGCCCAGCAGGCCTCGCCGGTGGGCCGCTGGCGCAGCATCGACGATGCCACCGGCAAGCCCAAGGCGGTGATCGAGATCCAGGAGGCCGGCAACGGCACGCTCACGGCGCGGATCGTGCAGGTGCTGGATACCAAGGATGGGCCCAATCCGCTGTGCACGGCCTGCGAAGGCAAGCGCCACAACCAGCCCATCGTCGGGATGACCATCGCCTGGGGCCTGAAGCAACAGGGCAAGGCCTGGGGCGGCGGCCGCATCCTCGACCCCGAGAACGGCAAGGAATATTCGGTGAAGATGACGCCGATCGCGGCCGGCAGGAAGCTGGAGGTGCGGGGTTTCATCGGCATGGCCCTGCTCGGTCGCACGCAGGTCTGGGTGAGGGAGTGAGCCCGCTCAAGTCTTGGGCTGGGCCGGGGGCTGCGACGCCCATGCGATAATCGCCGGCCGCCCTGTCCGGAGCCGTCCGCGCCCATGTCCCGTTCCGTCCTCGTCACCAACGCCCTGCCCTATGCCAACGGCCAGATCCACCTCGGCCACCTGGTGGGCTACATCCAGGCCGACATCTGGGTGCGCGCGCGGCGAATGTCCGGGGACACGGTGCACTTCGTCTGCGCGGATGACACTCACGGCACGCCGATCATGCTGGCGGCCGAGAAAGCCGGCGTCACCCCCGAAGCCTTCATTGCCGATGTGCAGGCCGCGCACGAGCGCGATTTCGCCGCCTTCGGTGTCGCGTTCGATCACTACGACTCGACGAACTCCGCCGGCAACCGCGCGCTGACCGAGGCCATCTACACCCGCCTCGACGCCAAGGGCCACATCGGCCGCAAGACCGTGCAGCAGTTCTACGACCCGGCCAAGGGCATGTTCCTGCCCGACCGCTACATCAAGGGCATCTGCCCGAACTGCGGCAGCGCCGACCAGTACGGCGACAACTGCGAGGTCTGCGGTGCCACCTATGCCCCGACCGAACTGAAGGATCCGCGCTCGGTGCTGAGCGGCGAGACGCCGGAACTGCGCGAATCCGAGCACTTCTTCTTCGAACTGGGCCAGTTCGACGGCTTCCTGCGGGACTGGCTGTCCGGCGATGTCGCCGTGTCCGGCGTGAAGGCCAAGCTGCAGGAATGGCTGGATGCCGAAGGCGGACTGCGCCCGTGGGACATCTCCCGCGACGCGCCCTACTTCGGTTTCGAGATCCCCGGCCAGCCGGGCAAGTATTTCTACGTCTGGCTGGACGCGCCGATCGGCTACCTCAGCAGCTTCAAGGCGCTGTGCGAGGCGAAAGGCTACGACTTCGACGGTTTCACTGCGGCATCACGCAACGAGAACGTCGAAACCGAGATGCACCACTTCATCGGCAAGGACATCGTGAACTTCCACGGGTTGTTCTGGCCTGCCGTACTGAAGGGATCCGGCTTCCGCACGCCAACGAAGCTGCACGTGAACGGCTATCTGACCGTCGACGGCGCGAAGATGTCGAAGTCGCGTGGCACGTTCGTGATGGCGAAGACGTATGTGGATTCCGGCCTTGCTCCCGAGGCCCTGCGTTATTACTTCGCAACGAAGAGCAACGGCGGCGTCGACGACATCGACCTGAGCCTTGGCGATTTCGTTGCGCGCGTGAACAGCGATCTCGTTGGCAAGTTCGTCAATCTTGCGAGTCGAGCAGCTGGGTTCATCACCAAACACTTCGATGGGCAACTCGACCCATCAGGTCACAAGCATTTCAGTGAAGGTTCGCAATCAGACATCTCGCCGCCGTCCAGCTATTCCGCCTGGGAACTGGATGGTTCGGTGAAGAACGACTACGAGTCAGGTGATTTCGCAGGAATTGCGCGTGACGTAATGAGCGTCATCGACTACGCCAATCAACAGTGGGATCAACGCAAACCTTGGCTGCTCGCCAAGGAAATCGAAGACCAGGAAAAGCGAGCGCAACTTCACTGGGCTTGCACGGATGCTCTCTGGACCTTCTTCATCTGCAGCGTGTACCTGAAACCCATACTGCCGACCATCGCCGAGAAGATTGAAGCCTTTTTCCTCAGGACGAATCCGCTGGATTTCACGGACATATCTCCTTCCAGCTATCCGACCCGAATCGCACCATATCAAGCCCTCTTCACCCGAATCGACCCGAAACAGATCGACGCCATGACCGAAGCTTCCAAGGATTCCCTGCAGCCTGCCGCTCCGGCGACGCCGGCCAAGACCGACACCACCGCGCCGAAGGCTGCCGAACCGGCGAAGGCCGAAGCACCGAAAAGCGAATACATCGGTATCGAGGACTTCGCGAAGCTCGACCTGCGCATCGGCAAGGTGCTCGAATGCGGTTTCGTGGACGGGTCCGACAAGCTGCTGCGCTTCAAGCTGGATGCCGGCGAACTGGGCGAACGCCAGATCTTCTCGGGCATCCGCGCCAGCTACGGCGAGCCGGAAACACTCGTGGGCCGCAACGTGGTGTTCATCGCCAACCTCGCGCCGCGCAAGATGCGTTTCGGCCTCAGCGAGGGCATGATCCTGTCCGCCGGCTTCGACGGCGGCGCGCTGGCGTTGCTCAATGCCGACAGCGGCGCGCTGCCTGGGATGCCGGTCCGCTGAGAAGTCACGTCGCCCCGCATCACGCTCCACACCACACGGGAGGTTCCGCGATGTCCGCACTGCGCATGCTGCCCCTGCTCTGCCTGACCGCTTCGCTGGCCGCGTGTTACAGCGTGCCACCAGAGGTCCGCAACACCCCGGTACAACCGCAGCCCGAAGCGCGGCCCATCGGTGGCGATCGCGACGCGCATGGCTGCCTGCCCGCGGCGGGCTACAGCTGGTGCGCCCGCGAGAACAGCTGCGTGCGGCCGTGGGAACTGGCCAAGGCCAAGGGCTTCGCGAACGATGCGGACGCCTTCGCGGCGTACTGCGCCGTGCCCGCCAAGCCCTGACCGAAACGAAGCGTCGCAGGTGATGCCGCCCGATCTCGTCGAACGCCTCGATCGCATCCTCCCGCAGACCCAGTGCGGGCAGTGCGGCTACGCCGGCTGCCGGCCTTATGCCGAAGCCATGTCACGCGGCGATGCCGGCATCGATCACTGCCCGCCCGGTGGCGATGCCGGTGCACGCGCGCTGGCGCGTATCCTCGGCGTACCTGCACGCCCGTACGACCGTGCGCGCGGCACGCACAAGGCACCGCCGGTCGCTGTGATCGTGGAAGCCGACTGCATCGGCTGCACCAAGTGCATCCAGGCCTGCCCCGTGGACGCCATCATCGGCGCCGCCAAGCACATGCACGTGGTGATCGAACCACTGTGTACCGGCTGCGAGCTGTGCGTGCCGGCGTGTCCCGTCGACTGCATCGTGCTGGAGCCCGCACTGGAGCCGGCGGCCGAAGCGGTGGCGGCGGCATGACCTATCGCGCGCTCGACGAAGCCGCGATCATCGCCACCGGCGAGCGCCTTTCGGCGCGCATCCTCGAACGTTTTCCCGAGTCCGGCCTGTCGAAGGTCGCCGGCGAACTGGTCGACGTGGCGCGGGAAAGCTCGCGGCACATCGCCGAAGCACGCAAGCCGCACTGGCCGATCCGCATCGCCACTGGCGTGGTGATCGCGAGCATGCTGTCGGTCGTGGTCGGCATCGCCCTGACCGCACCTGCGCCGACCTCGCGCATCGAACTGTTCCCGCTGCTGCAGATCGTCGAATCGGCGATCAACGACGTGATCTTCCTCGGCGTCGCCGTTTTTTTCCTCGTGTCCGTGGAAACGCGGCTGAAGCGCAACAAGGCGCTGCATGCGCTGCACCAGTTGCGCAGCCTCGCCCACGTGATCGACATGCACCAGCTGACCAAGGATCCGGAACAGCTGCTGTCGCCCGGACGCGGCACCAGTTCGTCGCCGAAGCGCACGCTGGACCGTTTCGAACTCGGTCGCTACCTCGACTACTGCACCGAGATGCTGGCGCTGATCAGCAAGGTCGCCGCGCTGTACGTGCAGGACATCGACGACCCGCAGGTGCTCAGCGCCGTGAACGACATCCAAGGGCTGACCACCGGGCTGTCGGCGAACATCTGGCAGAAGATCGTGCTGGTCGACACGCTGGGCGAACGCGAAGACGCGTTGCATTGACGGCAAGGCGGCGAGTGATCCGTTTCGCGACTGGGATGTCAGCGGACGGCACGCTCAACGCTTGCTGCCGGCCGCCGGCTTCGCGGGCGGCTTGCCCTTGCCGACCGGCGCCTGCGGCGAACAGCCGGTGCAGACGCGCTCGACGCGATAGCCCTTAGCACGCATCTTCTCGACCACGCCGTCGTCGCCCAGCAGATGCAGGGACCCGACCACCACCAGCGTGTCATCGCTGCCGGGACGGTCCAGCATGGCCTGCAGTTTCGGCACCCAGGCGTCGTTGCGCGCCACGTTGACGCGCTGATAGAGCTTCGGATACGTCTCGCGCATCTCCACGGCCATGCCGTCCCACAGTTGCGCGGCATCGCCCTGTCGCCAGGCCGTATGCAGACGTTCGATCTCCGTGCCGGCCTTGTGCGCTTCGCTCAGCGCTTCCTCGAGGAACTGCAGTTGTTCGACCTTGCCCATGGTGTCGAAGACCGCGATCTGCTCGCGCCCCTTCTCCAGGCCGATCGCGGATTTGCCGGCCTTCGTCGCGCGCGCCATGAAATGCCTGTCGAGGCCCAGTTCCGGGTCCAGCCCCTGCTTGCGCATCTCGATGATCGAGATCGTCAGGCCGACGAACCAGGCATCGAACGCGAGCAGCATGTCGCCATGCAGGCCCATTGCCTCCAGCGTTC
Source organism: Lysobacteraceae bacterium (assembly GCA_036404915.1). Classification (GTDB taxonomy): domain Bacteria; phylum Pseudomonadota; class Gammaproteobacteria; order Xanthomonadales; family Xanthomonadaceae; genus Lysobacter_I. The sequence goes on along the minus strand of DASWYO010000041.1, from coordinate 58,665 downwards.
CGGCATTGGCCTTCGACCACGCCTGCAACTGCCGCAGCATCGGTTCGGGCAGCTCGTGGCTCAGCGGCTTGCCATCGGTGCGCAGCGCGGCCTGGGCCATGGCCTGTGCGAGCGCAGGCGAATTCATCTCCTCGGGCGCCAGTTCGAACGCAAGCGATTCGGCATCGTCGAACGCCAGGTCGACGTCATGCGAGAGCGGGTAATCGCCGGGCTTGAGCAGATGGAAGGAACCGAGCAGGTACAGGTCGTTGTCGCCGTCGGACACCTTCCACAGCAGGGGCACGGGCGGGGTCTGCGATGCGGCCGTCGCCTTGCGCGGGCCCGACTTGGTGGCGGCGATCGCCGAGACGGTGGCGATGGCGGCGGCGAGCAGGCCGATCAGGAGGTTTCTGGGGCGCATGGAATGGGAGCGGATGAGGTCGATGGGATCGGGTGAGGTCGCGACGCGGGGTCAGGCTTTCTTCTTCGGCGGGTAGCGTTTCTCGCCGGCCGTGATCGCCAGGTCGAGGCGATTCTCGTTCGGCGGCAAGGGGCACGTCGCGAACTGCGTGAACGCACAGGGCGGATTGTAGGCGCGATTGAAGTCGATCACGGCCTTGCCGTCCGGCCCGGGCCTCGCGACATCGAGATAGCGACCGGCACCGTAGCTTTCATGACCGCTGGTGCGGTCGGCGATGATCAGCTGCAGCGTGGATTCGCCCTGGTCCAGCGCTTCGATCCGGTAGGTCTTGCCGTTGCGCTCGAACACGAAGGCACCGGGGTTCGGCGTCGGTTCCGTGGTGCCGATGATCGTGCCGATCTCCAGCGTCTTGCCGGGCGGATTCGGCACGAAACGCGCCTGCACGCGCCATGCGCGATCGGGCTTCCAGAATTCGATGGGCGTGAAGTTCTTCCGCGTCGGCGCATCCTCGTGGCGCACGCGCACTGCCTGGCGTCCGGCACGGGTGATGAGGTTGAGCCGGCCCTTGCCCTCGTCGAAACCGATCACGGTCGGCGGACCGGCGCTGTCGTCCTTCAGCTCGACGCGGCCTTTCAGCGGCTCGCCATCGACGGTCAGCGACAAGCCGGATTCGGGCACGAAGAACACGCGTTCGCCTCTGCGCTGGACCATGCCCAGCGACGGCGGACCCAGCGGGATGCGCATGCCGCTGCGCGCACTGCTGCCGATGTAGTGCGAGTCCAGGCTGAGGAAATGCAGCGCGATCAGGCTGGTCCAGCCATCGGGTCGCACGAGGCCCTCTTCGCGCTGCACGCGCCAGAGGTTCTCTTCGGACAGATAACGCGCCTCTTCCTCGCTCATCGGTGCATCGGCCGCCTTCTCGTCGCCGCCGCAGGCGGACAGCAGCGCAAGCGCGAACCCGACGCAAGCCAGGCGCAGGGCATTCCGGATGGTGCGATGTCGCAACACGTGCATGTCAGCGTCCTCTCAGGAACCAGCGATCGATTTCGCCCAGGGTGAACTTCGCCCACGTCGGACGGCCATGATTGCACTGCCCAGACCGTTCCGTGGCCTCCATCTCGCGCAGCAGGGCGTTCATTTCCGGGAGGCTGAGCCGGCGGTTGGCGCGCACCGCGCCGTGGCAGGCCATGGTCGCGAGCAGTTCGTCGCGCGCGCCCGCGACCCGTCGCGATGCGCCGTGTTCCACCAGGTCGGCGATGACATCGCGGAACAGCGCCTCGATTTCGCCATCGGCCAGCAACGCCGGCACGCCGCGCAGCGCGAGCGCCTGCGGCCCGCTGCGCGTGACCTCGAATCCCAGCGACGCCAGTGTCTCGGCCTCGCGCTCGGCGGTTTCGGCCTCGCGCTCGGACACGGCGATGCCCTGCGGCACCAGCAGCGGCTGCATGCGCAGGCCGATGCTGTCGTGCGCCGATTTCAGTTTCTCGTAGCCGATGCGCTCGTGCGCGGCATGCATGTCGACCACGATCAGACCATCGACGGTCTCGCTGAGGATGTAGATGCCGTGCAGTTGCGCCACCGCGTAGCCCAATGGCGGCACCTCGCCTTCCACGGCCTCGGGCAAGGGGCGCACGGCTTGCTGCGGCGCTGTCGATGCGCCGTACAGCGCGCCGTAGGCCGCCCTCGCATCCTCGACGCGCAGACCCAGTCCGGTCTGCGGCATGGGGCGGTTCCAGTGCGCATGCGCCTGGGAAGCATGGTCCAGGCGTGCGGCCGGGTGCGCGTGTGCATCTGCGTGCAGCGCAAGACCAGCATGCGTCATCGTCGCCATCGATGGCGCGATCTCGCCGGTCGTCGGGTCGATGCCCGCCGGTGCGCCCGCGCGCGTTTCCGCGAGCGCCGCGCTGAGCGTGCGGTAGACGAATTCGTGGATCGCGCGCGAATCCCGGAAGCGCACCTCGTGCTTGGCCGGATGCACGTTGACGTCGACGCGGCGCGGATCGACATCGAGGAACAGCACGTAGGCCGGCTGACGGCCGTGGAACAGCACGTCGGCATACGCCTGTTTCACCGCATGGGCGACGCTGCGGTCGCGCACCGCACGGCCATTGACGTAGAGGTACTGCTGGTCGGCGCTGGCACGCGAATACGCCGGCCGCGCGATCCAGCCACGCAGGCGCATCGTGCTGCCGCTGTCGGTGGACACCGGCGTTTCATGGTCGACCTGCAAGGCATTGGCGAGGAACTCGTCGCCGAGCGTTTCGCCGAGGCGATCACCCGAGAACAGCGCACCGGAGTCGCCACCCTTGTAGCGGCGCAGCGGCTTGCCGTTGTGGGTGACGCGCAGTTCCACGTCCGGCCGTGCCAGCGCGAGCTGGCGCAACCATTCCTCGATGTGTCCCAGCTCCGTGCGCTCGGCGCGCAGGAACTTGCGGCGTGCGGGCACGTTGAAGAACAGGTCGCGCACTTCGACCGTGGTGCCCGACGGCAACTGCTTGGGCGCGATCTCGCCGATGCGGCCGCCTTCGACCTGCAGGACAGTACCCCGGTTGTCGTCGCCCTGGCGCGAAGCGATGCTGAAACGGCTGACCGAGGCGATCGACGGCAGCGCCTCTCCACGGAAACCCAGCGTGGCCACGGCTTCGAGGTCGTCGAGCGACGCGATCTTGCTGGTCGCATGACGCTGGATCGCCAAGGGCAATTCCTCGGGCGGGATGCCGCCGCCGTCGTCGCGGATGCGGATCAGGCGGACGCCGCCGTCTTCCAGGTCGATGTCGATGCGCCTCGCGCCTGCATCGATGGCGTTCTCGACCAGTTCCTTCACCACCGACGCCGGACGTTCGATGACCTCGCCTGCGGCGATCTGGTTGATGAGGGTGTCGGGAAGCTGGCGGATCGTCACGTCGTCGCGGTCGCCGCGTGCGCGGCCTGCTGGGAGGAGACGACGATGATAGCCCGCCTGCCGACCGGACTGCCGTGACATGGGCACGGAAGCGACGCGACCTCAGGGCCGCGTCGGCGGTTCAGGGGCTGCCGCCTGTGGTGGCCGGCTTCGCCGCGACACCCGAGGCGCTTGCGACCACGGTGCCGCCTTCCAGCGCCTTGGCGCGGGCGGCATACAGCGTGCCCGGCGGCGGCTGGCGCGTGAAATAGGTATCCACGCCGCGCAGCACGGCACGCGCGAGGCTGCGCTGGTAGGCCGGATCGATGAGACGACGCTCTTCGTCCGCATTCGAGATGAAGGCGGTCTCGACCAGCATCGCCGGCATGTCCGAGGTGCGCAGCACCGCGAAGTTGGCGCGTTCGATGTTCGGCTTGTGGTTGTAGCCGACTGCCTTCAAGCCGGACAGCACCTGCGCGGCCGCATCTTCCGACGCCTTCATCTGCCCGCTCTGGGTCAGGTCGAGCAGCACCGAGGTCAGGGTGTTGTCGCTCTTGGGCTTGACGCCGCCGATCAGATCGGACGCGTTTTCCTTGTTGGCCAGCCAGCGGGCGCGCTGCGACGATGCGCCGCGCGTCGAGAGCACGTAGACCGACGAGCCCTTCGCAGAGCGATTCTCGGCCGCATCCGCGTGGATCGAGATGAAGATGTCGGCCTTGGCCTGGCGCGCCAGTTGCCCACGGCGATGCAGCGGCAGGAACATGTCGGCATCGCGGGTCAGGTAAGCCTTCAGGCCCGGCGTGGCATTCACCTGCCTCGCCAGTTCGCGGGCGATGGCGAGGGTGATGTCCTTCTCGCGCTTGCCGGTGGGCCCGATCGCACCGGGATCCTGTCCGCCATGGCCGGCATCGATCGCGACGATCAGCGGTCGCGTGCCGGCCCGCAGATCGCGCAGGGTTTTGCCGGGTGCCACCGGCTCCATGTCAGCCGTCGGCGGTTCGTCCTGCGACACCTGCGCCACGGTCGTGGATGCGCCGGCTTGCTTGACGGGATTCGCGGGCGCCACTGACGCAGGCGCAACCGTGGTGGACGCTACAGTCGCACCGGACAGGATGGCCGCAGGCGTGGGCACGGCAGCAGGCGCCGTGCCAGAAGGTGTATTCGTGGCGACAACCGTCGGCGATGCGCCGGACGGAGTGGGGGTAGACGACGACATCGGCGCGGATGCCGGCGTCATCGACGCCGTGGGGACCGTCGTCGAAGCGACCGCTACAGCCGTGGCCGGCGTGACGGCAACCACAGGCTTCGCCGGACCATCGCCGGGCCATTCGAGGACCAGACGCGTGCCGTCGGTAGCGGTTTCGAGCCGGGGCTTGAGCGGTGCGACGGGCGCCGAAAGATCGAAGACCACGCGGGTCACGCCCGGCGAGGGCTGTCCGGTACGGATCGATTTCACGATGCCCGCAGGCGCCGGAAGACGGAGATTGCGCGCGGCCGTGTCGGGCAGGTCGACGACGAAACGTTCCGGCGCGGAGAGGCGCATCGTGCGGAAGGCGATCTGTGACTGGAGTTGCAGTTCGACGCGGGTGCCAGTGGGGCCGTCGCTCAGATGCAAGCCCTTGATTTCGTTGGCTTGGGCGAGGTTCCAGCACAGGGCCACCAGGAGCGCGAGCCCCAGGATGATCTGCTGGACGGTGGTCCCCTTCATGCGCATGGAGGAAGTGAACCACCGGCCGGGGAAATTTTCAAGCAGTTTTCCCTTAATAATCCGGGACCTGCCGTGACTTCCTGTCGACCGGGGTCAGCTATGCCCCGCAAACGCCTGCAATCGCCTCCAGGCGGGCCAACCATGCCTGCCCCGCCGGTGTTCCGGGACGCAGTTCACACCGGCGCCCCTCCCCTTCGATCGCGAGGGTGATCCGGAGGTCGGCCGGTGGCAGGCTGCCCTCGCCCCGTTCCGGCCATTCGACCAGCCACAGGGCGGCGTCCGCGTCGTCGAGACCGAGGAATTCCAGCTCGGCGCCGTCGCCGATCCGGTACAGATCCAGATGCAGGGCTTCGCCCGACGAGAGTGCATAGCGTTCGACGAGCGTATAGGTCGGGCTGCGGATCGCGCCCTGCACGCCCAGCGCGCGCAGCCAGGCACGGGCCAGCGTGGATTTGCCTGCGCCCAGATCCCCATGCAGATGCACCACCGCGGGCAGCGGTGCGGTGTCGGCCAGCGTTTCGGCGAAGCGCGCGGTGGCTTCGGCGTCGGCGAGGTGCGTGACGAACGCGCTCACGCGATGCCTCCGGAATTGATGAGTGCGCGCACATGCACGAACAGGTCGGATGGCAGCAGCCCACGCTCGCCGCCGTCGCGCGCAGCGCGATCGCCCGCGACCGCATGCAGCAACGCGCCACACGCCGCCGCGTCGAAACGCGGAACGCGCTGCGCCATCAGTCCGGCGATCAGTCCCGTGAGCACGTCGCCCATGCCGCCCGTCGCCATGCCGGGATTGCCGGCATCGATGATGATCGGCACCTGCCCGGGGGCAGCGACGATGCTGCCGGCGCCCTTCAGCACGACCGCACAATCGAAGCGTGCAGCGAGCTGTCGCGCATGACGCAGGCGATCGCTGGCAATGGCATCGGTGTTCGTGCCGAGCAGGCGCGCGGCCTCGCCCGGATGCGGCGTCAGAACGGCATCGTGCAGCGCTTGCGCGTCACGACGCGCGACAGCGTTCAGCGCATCGGCATCGAGCACGATGGGCTTGTCGGCATCCATTGCAGCCAGCAGCAGCGACGCACTCCATTCGCTGCTGCCGAGGCCCGGGCCGATCGCGACGACCGTCGCCCTATCGAGCAGGGACGAGAGATCCTCGCCATCGTCCACGCCACGCGCCATCGTTTCGGGACGACGCCCCAGCAGGATCGGGACGTGTTCGGCGCGCGTCGCGGCACTGACCAGACCCGCACCGACGCGATGCGCGGCTTCGGCGCACAGCGCGAGCGCGCCGCCGTAGCCGTGGTCGCCACCGATGCAGAGCGCATGACCGAAATGCCCCTTGTGCGCATCGCGTTCGCGCGGCGCGAAGCAGTGCGGCAAGGCATCGGCGCGCGCGATGCGCGCAGCAGGTTCGAGATCGTCGAAGACATGGTCGGCAAGACCCAACGCATCGACGACGACCTCGCCCGCCGCCACGCGCCCTCGCCCGGTGTACAACCCGGGTTTGCCGGCGATGAAGCTCAGCGTGACATCGGCGCGAATGCTCAGATCATGGTCGTTGCCGGTATCGGCATCCACGCCCGACGGTACGTCGAGCGCGAGCAGCGGCACGCCGCGCTCGCGCGCATCGCGATTGAGGGCATGCACCAGGTCGGCCGCGAGGCCATCGAGTGCGCGGTGCAGGCCGATGCCGAACAGCGCATCGACCCAGAGATCGACCTGCGGCAGCGCGACATCGGCGCTGAAGGCACCCACCTGCCCGCCCGTCTGCCGGTACACCGCTTCCGCGCGCTGCGCGACGCCTGCCTTGCCGCCCTCGCCCAGCCGCAGAACCGACACCTGCCGCCCCGACCCCTGGGCCAGCGCGGCCAGCACATAGCCATCGCCGCCGTTGTTGCCGGGCCCGCAGGCCACGCCGATGCGCTGCGCCTGCGGCCAGCGCTCCAGCAGCAGGCGCCACGCCGCCAGGCCGGCACGGGCCATGAGGTCGTCCTCGTCGAGGCCGAAGCGCGACATCGCGATGCGCTCGGCCGCGCGGACGGCATCGCCGAGGTAGACCGTCTGCAGATTCTGGAGGTAAGCGGTTCGCATGGCCGGATTCTATACTTGCGGCGTGGACACCGACGCTCGACCGCCGCACGAGACACCCGACTTCGCCGCACTGGCGCCGCGCATCCGCGCGCTCGCGGCCGAGGCCGGATTCCAGCGCTGCGGGATTTCGGACATCGCGCTGGAAGAAGACGAACGCCACCTTCGCGATTGGCTGGACAAGGGCCTGCACGGTTCGATGCGATGGATGGCCGAGCATGGCGACAAGCGCAGCCGCCCGGCGGACCTGGTACCGGGCACGCTGCGAGTGATCTCAGTGGGACTGGATTACGGCCGCGACCCGAACGAGGCCTGGGCCACGCTGGACGACGGCGAACGGGCGTACGTCGCCCGTTACGCGCTGGGTCGCGATTATCACAAGTTGATGCGCAACCGCCTGCAGAAGCTGGCCGATCGCGTGGCGGCGGAGATCGGGCCGTTCGGCTTCCGCGTGTTCGTCGACTCCGCGCCGGTGCTGGAGCGGGCCCTGGCGCGCAATGCCGGGCTGGGCTGGATCGGCAAGCACACCTGCCTGATCGACCGGGACGGTGGCTCGTGGTTCTTCCTCGGCGAAATCTACGTCGACCTGCCGCTGCCGACGGACCCGCCGGCCAGCGCGCATTGCGGTACCTGCACCCGCTGCATCGACATCTGCCCGACGCAGGCCATCGTCGCGCCCTACCGGCTGGATGCACGGCGCTGCATCGCCTACCTCACCATCGAGCATGAAGGCGCGATCGACGAAGACCTGCGCCCGCTGATCGGCAACCGCATCTTCGGCTGCGACGATTGCCAGCTCGTCTGCCCGTGGAACAAGTTCGCGAAGACCACGGACGAGACGGATTTCCGTGCACGCAACGATCTCGACAAGGCGACGCTGGCGGACCTGTTCGGATGGACCGAGGACGAGTTCCTGCAGCGCACCGAGGGTTCGCCGATCCGGCGCAGCGGCTACGCGCGCTGGCTGCGCAACCTCGCCATCGCCCTGGGCAACGCACCGACCACGCCGGACGTGGTGGCGGCACTGCGCTCGCGGTGCGACATCGACGACGGCATGGTGCGCGAGCACGTGGAATGGGCCCTGCGCCGGCATGGCATCGGTATCGAATCGGTGCCATAGGTCTGGAATCACCGGACGGCGCTTGTAGGCGGCCGGGGATTGGTTTCTACTCGTCCGCAGAGGAAAGATCACGACGCAGGACGTGTCCACGGGCAACGGGGGCCGCTGGACGCAAGGCACATCGGACCGAAAGGCGGTTTTGCTGTGCAATCGCCCCGCCGCACGACAACGGAAGGGAGACCGCCATGAGTTCGTTCCTGTACGCGCAGATCGCACAACAGAGGAAGACCGCAGCAGCCGCCCCGGTATCCGACACGGCCATCCGCCTGTTCACCAAGGCCACCGAGGATCACGATGCGGATGCGCCCGACAGCAAGCCCGTCACCGTGAATGGCTACGTCGAAGCCACGTCCGCGCTGGTGCCGACCGAAGTGCTCACGCTGCACGCGCTGATCCTCGGCGCGACCACGCGGATCGTTCCGCCAAATGCGGTCCCCGCCGCCACCAAAGCCGCGATCACCGGAACACCGGAGGCAGCCGGCGCCACGCCGAGCACGATCACGCTGATCTCCGATCCGGGTTCGCTGGCGATCGCCTTCTGGGCATTGGCGCTGATCGGCATGGCCCTGTACCTCGTGCCCCGGCTCTACGCGGCGTGGACCGTCGCGAAAGCCCAAAAAACCAGCTGGCGCGCGCAGATGGGCGCGGCCGACTGGGCGCGCGCGCCGATTCCGCCGCTTGCCTTCATCGCGTGGACGATGCTGCAGCGCGCGACCGCGTTCGACGCGGCATTCCCGCATTTCACCGAATCGCAGCGCACGGTGTTCGGCTTGCTGCTCGCCGCCGTGGTGATCGGCGCAGCCTCGTGGCTCGCGTACAAGCCCACGCCGCCAGCAAAGGGCTGATGCGCGCTAGGATCGGCGACGCATTTCGTCGAGCAGCGCGCGCGTCACCGGATCGTCGGCCTCGACTTCGCCGCGCAGCGCCGGCAGCAAACGACTCGCGACCTGCTTGCCCAGTTCCACGCCGAACTGGTCGAAAGCATTGATACCCCACAGCACCGATTGCAGGTAGACGCTGTGCTCGTACAACGCGATCAGCGCGCCGAGAGATTCCGGGGTCAGCGCATCGAGCAACAGCAACGTGCTGGGGCGGTTGCCGACATAGCGGCGATGCGGATCGTCGCTGGACTGGCCGTTGGCGAAAGCTTCGGTCTGCGCGAGCAGATTGGCCAGCAGCGCGGCATGGTTGTCGTTATGCGCGTGATCGGCGCGCAGCACGCCGATGAAATCCGCCGGCACCACCTGCGTGCCTTGGTGGAGTGCCTGGAAGAAACTGTGCTGGGTGTCGGTGCCCGCCCCGCCCCACCACACCGGCACGGTGTCGAGCGACAGCGCATCGCCGTCGAGGCGCACGGACTTGCCCAGGCTTTCCATCACCAGTTGCTGCAGGTAGTTCGGCAGCAGGCGCAGGCGTTCGTCGTACGGCAGCACGACCTGCGAACCGGCCTCCAGCGCATTGCGATTCCAGATCGCGGTGAGCGCGTGCCACACCGCGAGGTTGTCGCGCAACGGCGTCGCGAGCGTGTGCGCATCCATCTCGGCGGCGCCGGCCAGCAGGCGCTCGAAACCATCCATGCCGATCGCCAGCGCGATCGGGAAACCCACCGCCGACCACAGCGAATAGCGGCCGCCGACCCAGTCCCACATCGGCAGGATGCGATCCTCGTCGATGCCGAACGCGGCGGCGCGTTCGATATTCGCGCTGACCGCGTAGACGCGCCCGCCATCCCGCGCGGCATGCGCGCCGAGCCAGTCGCGGACGATGCGTCCGTTGAGCAGGGTCTCCTGCGTGCCGAAGGTCTTGGAAATCAGCACCGCAGCCGTGCACGAGGGGTCGAGTTTCGACAGCGTGCGCCGGATGGCGTTGCCGTCGACGTTGGACACGAAATGGACGCGCAGGCCGCCGGCATCGTCGGACAATGCATCGGCGACCAGGCGCGGCCCGAGGTCGGATCCGCCGATGCCGACGCTGACGACATCGGTGACCCCGGAATCGCGCAGGTGCGCGACCAGCGTCGCCATCCGCATGCGTGCCGCGCGCGCCTGGGCGGAGGCATCGCGTGCCGTGCCCGCGCTCGAGAGATCGCTGCGCAGCGCGGTATGCAGGGCGGCACGACCTTCGGTGACATTCACGACGTCGCCGTCGAAGAGGCGACGAAGCGCAGCCGCCAGATCCGTCGATTCGGCGAGTGCGAACAGCGTGTCGAGCGCCTCGCGATCGTAGCGTTGACGCGCGAAGCTCGCGTAGAGCGCGCCGCTGCGCAGTGCGAAGTCGCGGGGACGATGGGGATCGTCCGCGATCAGCGCGGACAGCGGCAGATGCTGGAGGCGCCGCGCATGCGCGCGGAGTGTTTCGTAGCTCGATGACGTCATGGGGGATCGGCAACGGCACAGTGGGCAACCGCCCCATCATGCCAGATCGAATGCGCGTCGAACGCGATGTCCCGCAGGTTGGCGCGCAAGCTGTCCATGCGTCTCGCACGGCGGCCTTGGCGCATCCGATCGCCTGTCCGGCGAGGACGCGCGAGGACGCGCGAGGACAGCCGCCGGTCAGCCGAGCACGAATTCCAGGTTGTCGATCAGGCGCGTCCGTCCGAGTCTCGCTGCGATCAGGACGACGCGCGGACCTATCGCGTCAACGGGTTCGGACAGGTCCGGCAGTCGCACGGCGGCGTAATCGACCGCGAAGCCAGCCTGCGCCAGGCGCTGCTCGCCTTCGGCCTCGACCGTGCCGCACGCGACGCCCGCTTGCAGGCGTTCGCGCATGAACTGCAGCGTGCGATGGATTTCGGCAGACACGCGGCGATCATCCGGCGACAGGTATTGGTTGCGCGAACTCATCGCCAGCCCGTCGGGTTCGCGCACGATCTCGCCGCGCAACAGGGTCAGCGGATAGGCCAGGTCGGTGACCATCTGCTGGATCACCGCGACCTGCTGGTAATCCTTCTTGCCGAACGCGGCGACATCGGGCTGCACCTGGTTGAACAGGCGCGCGACCACGGTGCAGACGCCATCGAAATGCCCAGGGCGATGCGCCCCTTCCAGCACGTCCGCGACACCCGGCACGCGCATGCGCACCGCGAGATCGACGCCGAAGGGATACATGCCCTCCACGGTCGGCAGCCACAGTGCGTCGCAGCCGGCAGCTTCGAGGCCGCTGGTGTCGGCTTCCGGCGTCCGCGGATAGCGGGTGAAATCCTCGCTGGGGCCGAACTGGGTGGGATTGACGAACACGCTCGAAATCACCCGGTCGGCATGCTTGCGCGCCAGCGCCACCAGCGAGTAATGCCCCGCATGCAGGTTGCCCATGGTCGGCACGAAGCCCACGCGCAGGCCCTCGCGGCGCCAGCCCAGGATGCATGCGCGCAGTCGTTGCAGTTCGGTGATGGTTTCGATCATGGACATCGTGTCTCGGAAGGAATGCGTGAATTGCGAATGCGTGGAAAACGATGATCCGGCGGCACGTCAACCGGCGAGGATGCGGATCCAGTCCGCGCGCACCCAGCCCCAGGCGCAGGGACCGCGATAGGCGCGCGGCGCGGGCAATGCGCTGGACACGCCGCAGTCGGCGGCATCCTGGCCCTTGCGGGGATAGACGATGGACAACCAGACACCGTCGACGGAACCGCCGCAGACGAACAGTCCGTCGCGCTCGCGCAGGCGATCGCGCATGGCGTAATCCACACCCGGACCGGTGCGTACCGCAAGGAAACCGTCGCCCTTGGGATTCAGTCCATGCACGTCGGCCCAGGCACCGCAGGCGTCGAGGTCTTCCTGCTCGCCGACGATGACCGGCATGTCGGGCGGCGGCGTTTCGCGCTGCGCCGGCGCCGAAGCCGCCACGAGCGGCAGGCACATCGCGAAGGCGAAGGCGGCCGCGCGCGGGATCATTGGTAGGCGTGTTCCGGACCGGGGAACGTGCCGTCGCGCACCGCGTCGCAGTAGGCGCGCACCGCGCCGGCGATCGAGCCACCCTCGGCGAGGAAGTCCTTCACGAACTTCGGTCGGCGGTGACCGTTGTCGAGTCCGAGGAAATCGTGCAGCACGAGCACCTGGCCGTCGCAGTGCGGGCCGGCACCGATGCCGATGGTGGGGATCGCGCTGGCTTCGGTGACCGCGCGGGCCAACGGCGACGGCACGCATTCCAGCACCAGCAGCGAGGCGCCTGCCTCGGCCACGGCCAGCGCGTCCTCGCGCAGCTTCGCTGCAGCACGCTCCTCGCGGCCCTGCACCTTGAAGCCGCCGAAGCGCAGCACGGACTGCGGAGTCAACCCGAGGTGGCCGGCGACCGGGATCTCGCGTTCGACCAGATAGCGGATCGCGTCGAGCTTGTGCGGACCGGCGCCTTCGAGCTTGACCATCTGCGCGCCGGCCTGCAGCAGGCGAGTGGCGGCGTCGAGCGCCCGTTCCGGCGTCGCGTCGGCCTGGAAAGGCAGGTCGGCGATCAGCAGCGCGCGCTGCAGGTCCGTGGCCACGGCGGCGGTGTGATACGCGATATCGTCGACGGTGACCGGCAGGGTCGAGGCGTGGCCCTTGACCACCATGCCGAGCGAATCGCCGACGAGGATCAGGTCGGCGCCATTGCGGTCCAGCACCCGCGCGAACACCGCATCGTAGGCAGTGAGCATCGCGAGCTTGCGTCCCGCGCGCTTGGCATCGGCCAGGGCGGGCACCGTCCAGGGCTTGTCTTCTTGGGTGGCCATGCGAATCCGAATATGGGCCGGGAGGAAGAGGCCGGAGACAAATAGCCTAGCAGGTCGGGGAATTGAGTAGCGGGCGTATACGGACCGTACTGGGATACGGGGCGAGCCGGGTCGCGCCGTCAGCGTCCTACCGTCAGCGCTCCGGCAGCGGCTGGATGCCGCTGCGGTCCAGCCGTGCCAGTGCGGCACGCGCGCTGCCACGCCCGGGGATGTCGATGTCGTCGACCAGTTCGAGCAAGGGCACGAGGGCGAAGGCGCGTTCGTGCAGGTGCGGATGCGGTAGGGTCAGGCTCGCGGTGTCCAGACTGAGCGGACCGTACAGCAGGATGTCGAGATCGAGCGTGCGCGGCCCCCAGCGGCCATTGCCGTCGGTACCGCGCAGGCGACCGAACTGGCGCTCGATGCCCAGCAGTTCGTCGAGCAGCGCATTCGGCGGCAGCGCGGTCTCGATCACGATCACCGCGTTGACGAAATCGGCCTGGTCGCGTTCGCCCCACGCCGGGGTGCGATAGAAGCGCGAAGCGCCGAGGAAGCGACTGCGCGGCACGGTCATCAGCCGATGCACCGCCGAGCGCAGGGTGGCGAGCGGATCGCCAAGGTTGCCGCCGAGGCCGATGAAAGCCAACACCGGCGCGTTCTGGATTCTGGACATCGGGCGACCTTCGACTCAGGGGCCCGTGGACGCCGGCCGGCGGCGACGGCGGCGACGCGGCTTGCGTGCATCGCCGCCCTCCTCCGCTGCGTCGCCATCCAGTTCCGCACGGACCACGTTCACGGCTAGGGCGTGGTCGGGGTCGTGCTGCGCCTCCAGCCAGAAGGCGATGTCGGCGGAATGGCCGTCCGACGCGGTCTGGCGCAGCAGCAGGAAATCGTAGGCGGCGCGGAAGCGGGGATGGGCGAGCAGGCGCACCACACGCTTCCTCTGCCGCAGCGAGAACCGCGACTGCAGCAGCCAGATTTCCTGCATCGGCAGCGAGAACCGGCGCGGCAGCGCCACGGTGTCGACCTGGTGGAGGGTGACGCGGTCCGCGGCGCGGCGCTCGGCATCGGCCACCTGCACGCCCTGCGCCTGCAGCATCGCCAGCGTGCGGCAATAGGCCGGCCACAGCAGCAGGGCGAACAGGAATGCCGGCGAGACCGGCTCATCGGCCGCGACGCGCGCATCAGTGGCGCGCAGGCCCTCGATCAGCATCCGGCGCAGCGCACCACTGCGGTTCGAAGCCAGGGCGCGCGCGGTTTCGGGAAACAGGCCCGACAGCAGGCCGTGGGCCTCCAGACCGAGGAAGCTGGCCTCGGCATGGCCTGACAGGAACATCTTCAGGCATTCCTCGAACAGGCGCGCGGCGGCGGCTTCCTGCAGCAGCGGCGCCAGGCGGGAAATGGGCTCCGCGCTGGCCGGATCGATGGTGAAACGCAGCTTGGCCGCAAGCCGGACCGCCCGCAGCATGCGTACCGGGTCCTCGCGATAGCGGGTCTCGGGGTCGCCGATCAGCTTGAGCGTGCGGTTGTTCACATCCTCGAAGCCGCCGGTGTAGTCGCGCACCGAGAAATCAGCGATGGCGTAGTACAGCGCGTTGGCGGTGAAGTCGCGGCGGACGGCATCGTCCTCGATGGTGCCGTAGACGTTGTCGCGCAGCACGCGGCCGTCCTCGTCGGTCTCCCGGTCGCCGCTGCCATCGTCGATGTTGGCACGGAAGGTGGCGACCTCGATGATCTCGCGGCCGTAGACCACATGCGCCAGCCGGAAGCGGCGGCCGATCAGCCGGCAGTTCCGGAACAGGTGCTTGACCTGCTCGGGCGTGGCATCGGTGGCGACGTCGAAATCCTTGGGGTGCTCGCCCAGCAGCAGGTCGCGGACCGCGCCGCCCACCAGGTAGGCGCCGTATCCCGCCTCGTGCAGCCGGTACAGGACGCGCAACGCACTGGGACTGATGTCTTTGCGCGAGATCGCATGCTGATCTCGGGGAATGGTCAGCGGCTCGGCTGGCAGGAAAATCGGTGAGGTCATCGATACGGAGGCGAAATGGGTCGAGATGGTTTGTGGGAGACGATGGACCGGCTATACTAACAGCCAGCCGGCATCCAACGCCCGCCGCCGCCCTCGGGCGACCGGGCCACGCGATGCAGGCAGACGGAATCAAGCGCTTCGGCTGTCCCTTCGGGCCGATTCGCGTCGAGCTTTGCTCCCTTCGTCTAGAGGCCTAGGACGTGGCCCTCTCAAGGCTAAAACACGGGTTCGAATCCCGTAGGGAGCGCCAAACAAAGGCCCATGCGCAAGCATGGGCCTTTCGTTTTGTGCGACCGGAGGGTTCGAACACCGGGTTCGACAGGTTCGCCGGGAGCGAACCTGGACAGCCGAAGGCTGCCCGAAGGGCGGCGGCACAGGGATGTGCCGCGTCCATCCCGTAGGGAGCGCCACACAAAGGCCCATGCGCAAGCATGGGCCTTTCGTTTTGTGCGACCAGAAGGTTCGAACACCGGGCTGGAACCCCGGGTGCGACAAGGTCCGCCTCCCGGCGTCCTCGAACAGGCATCCGGCGGATTCCCCCTTCCCGGCCCGCCAGCTTCGCCTGCCGGCCGGCAGCCTTTACACTAGCCGGACATCGCTTCCAGGGTCGGACCCCATGCCTTTCGTCGTCACCGAAAACTGCATCAAGTGCAAGTACACCGACTGTGTCGAAGTCTGCCCGGTCGACTGCTTCCACGAGGGGCCGAATTTCCTGGTGATCGATCCGGACGAGTGCATCGACTGCACCCTGTGCGAGCCGGAATGCCCGATCAACGCGATCTACCCCGAGGATGACGTGCCGGCCGGCCAGGAAGCCTTCGTCGCGCTCAACCGCGAACTGTCCGCCGCCTGGCCGGTGATCACCGTACGCAAGGAACCGATGGCGGACGCCAAGGACTGGGAAGGCAAGCCCGACAAGCTGCCCCTGCTCGAGCGCTGATGTTCGAACGGTGACCCTCGAAGACTGATGTCAGGGACCGGGCGATGGGGCCGATGCCCGCATCGCCCAGCCCGCCTCAGCGGGCGATGACCTGACCCGGCGAGAAATCCACGCGGCGCCTTTCGCGGATGCGCTCGCGCTCGAAACCACCCTCCACCAACTCGTAGCCGAGCAGCGCGAACACGCGCTCGCCGATGAAGATCGGCCGCGCATTGCCGTACCAGTCGACGCAGCTGGCCTTGCAGTCGTCGGCCAGCGCGCCGCGGGACTTCGCCTGCAACCGCCCCGCTTCGCTCAGTTGCAGCGCGCGGTTGTGCAGATAGAGCACGGATGCGCCCGGGCCTTCGCCGCCGCCGAGCACCGGCAGCCCGACCACGCCGACCTGCTCACCCGTCGGCCGATAGAAAAAGCCATGCGTGCGCTGCTCGCCCTGGCTCGCCTGCGGCAGCACGTAACGCCCGGCGGTCTCGGCCGTGCGGCCGAGTCGCAGACTGGTGAACACCAGGTCCTGCCCCGATGGGCCGATCACGATGCCGTCCCCGCCGAGCGCTTCGAATCGCTCGGCGGCATGGCCGATGGCGACCGCAGCGAAGGGCTCGCGGCTGGCATAGCGGACCGCATGGATGTGGTCGCTCACCGCATCGCCTCGCCAGCTGCGCCCGGCACCGACCAGCAGCCAGTCACCGACGAAGCGGTTCTGCACGGCAGCGCTGTCCGGGTCGAAACCCGTCACAGGCCGGTAGTGCGACCGTCGCGCCACCTGGCTGCCGTCGCCGAACATCGACAGCGACACCCGCAGCAGCGCGAGCTGGCCGGCGCCGCCTTCCGGCGCCCACATCCACTGGCCATTCGAACGACTGCCGACGAGCACATTGAGGAAACCATCGCGCTGCAGGAACGACAGCTGGTCGATCGGCGCGCCTTCCGCGCGCATCGCCGTCGGCGCACGGCCATCCAGCGGGATGCGGAACACTTCGGACAAGGTCGGCTTGCGGCGATCGCGCGACCACGGTGTGGTCCACACGAACGCGGCATCTTCCGAGACATGGAATACCTGTCCGGGTGCGCCGAACACCGCGGTGGCGCGGCATGGCATGTCCGCCTTCGCCAGGTCGCACACGGTCACGGTATGCAGGGCGATGCCGGAACGCGCGTCGAGCTTGCCGTATCCGCGATAGATCCGCTTCGCATCCAGGATGCGGGCGAAGCCCTTGGCATCGGCGCCTCGCTGCCAGCGGCGCAGCGCAGGCAAGCTGTCGGTGTAGTCCCCATGCAGGTTGAGGTACAGGGGCGCGTAGAAGATCAGCTTGTCGCCGATCAGGCGGCCGGCGTAATTGCGCGAGGAGTAATAGTCGTTGCTGCGCAGGTGATAGGTAGCGCGGTATTTCAGGCCACCGCTGGCATCGAGGTCGAACAGGCCGATCTCGGTGCCGCCGCGCTGGTAGCTGTAGCCGATGACGACGATGGTGTCGCCGCTGACCAGCATCTCGTCGTACCAGGCGCCTGCGGGATCGATGTCCGGGCCGAAGGCATCGATACTGGCGATGGGCTTGAGCGCGTCGCCGCCGATGCGGACCGTGAACAGACGCCCCCGCCTCAGGACGACGAGGTGATCGCCACGCCGCTTGACGATGCCGCCTTCGTCGACGCCCGCGACCTGGGTGTTGGTGATCGATTCCTCTTTCGACGACGCGCCAGCCGAGGGCGCGGATGCCGCTTCGGCCGCAGGCGCGGACGCCATGGGCGCAGGCGGCGGGGCGGGCGGCGGCGGCGGTTCACGGCGCAGGCGCTCCCGCTCTTCGCGACGCAGCCGTTCCAACTCGGCCTTCAGGGCCGCCTCGCTGGCGAACGCACGCAAAGTGGCGCCCGGTTTCGCCGCCTGTTTCGCTACAGGCGCTGCCGCCTGCGATGCCGACGCGGGCGCGAGGCCCGACCAGGCGATCGCCCCGACCACGGGCAGCGCCAGCAGCAACCCCCATCCCATCATGCGTGGACCCTTCATGCGTACTCCATCCCGTCTGGCGGCGCGCTTGCCGCGTTCGGGGACGATAACGGATCGCGCTCACTGCCGGGGTTGCACAGGCGTGATTGCACGGGCAGGTGCGCGAAGGGCCGGCGATGCCGGCCCTTCGTCGAGTCGCGGGAATCCCGGCGCCCACCGGCGCACGGCCGGGGGACGCCATGCGACGGATCAATGCACCATGTCGAGCGGCTGGAACTGGATCGCCTGCAGCAGCGCGGTGCTCTGGCACGTGCTGTTCATCAGGTTCGCCAGATCCTGCTGGCGACGCAGCAGGTCGCCGAAGTTGCGCTGCGGGACGCCATTGATCGGATCGTTCTTCGGGAACGTGGTCGGCAGTGCGAGGTTGCCCGTGCCGATCAGGAACTTCGACAGGCGGCTCTGCGTACCGGGCAGGCGTACGTCGATGTGCACGAAGTTCGTCTCCGGGCCGTTGGCCGGCGGAAAAGCCACGAACGGGTTGCCGTTGGCGCGGGTCTCGCCGCCATGGCAGGCGTTGCAGGTATCCAGCGAGACGCGATGGCGGTTGGCGTTGGTGGCGCCGGCCGCGTTCCAGACCGCACCGTCCGCGAGCGAGAAGTTGAAGTTCGAGCCGGTCAGGAACGGCGAGCCCAGGTGCGAGGCCGGCACGCTGGTCAGCCCGGAGTTCATGTAGTTCGCCAGCTGCACCGTGTTGTTGCGGGTATGGTGCGGCGCGTTCTTGGTCGACACGATGTTCAGCATCGTCGCGACCGGCGTGCGTCCGGGCAGGATGAACTCGCGCAGTTCCCAGAGTGGATTGAGCGCGTTCTCGTTGGTGCGGAGCTGGTTGAGCGCGCTGCGGTTGGGCTTGCCGGGCGCCGCGTTCGCGGTGGTGAACTGGTCGGTGATCGCCTGCAGCGCGGGATTGAACGCAGCGCTGCCGAGCGCGATGTTGCCCAGGTTGACCCACTGCTGCGCATAGTTCTTCACATTCGTGCAGCCGCTGATCGGCACGCCGTATTCGAAGATCACCAGGAAGGGCGTGGTCGAACACCCGCCATTCGCGTTGCGGTTGACCACGCCGAACACGAAGCGCCCCTCGCCCGCCGAACCGCCGCCGTAGACCGTGTTGCCGCGCAGGTCGACGCGGTTGACGATCGCCAGCAGGCGGAACGGCGAGCGGTTGAGGTCGAGCTTGCCGGCGATCCGCGGCCAGGTGTTCAGTACCAGCGGGCCGATATTCGGCCGCGCCGGCACCGGGAAGGTATTGATGGTGTGGTTGACGTTCCAGCTCTGCAGCCAGTTTTCGGTGAACACCGCCGGGTCGATGCCGGTGAACGGCTGGTTGGCCATGTTCGTCATCAGCGTCTTGAAGGTCCAGGCACCGTTGGGATTGCCGGTGTTGTTGCAGATGTCGAAGGTGCGCGTCGGGTCGTTCACCACGGAAACGTCGGTGATCATCAGCTCGCGGCGCGGATCGACCGCCGAGGCAGGCATCGCGAAAGACAGGCGCGGGATGCGGAACGGCGTGGACGTCAGCCGGGCGCGCTGGATGACCTGCGGATCGATGAACTGGAATTTCTCTTCGCCCAGGAATTCGCGGGCGGCGAACGTGGCCTCGCCCGTCGCACGGGTTTCGGCGATGAGGCTCTGGCGATCCTTCTGCTCGCTGACGAAGCGGTCGAAGTCGAAGCGGATCATGCCGTTGAACACGGCCTTGTCCGATGCGTCGCGCTTGAAGGTGAAGGTGTCCTTGTCGACCACCAGCGGCAGGACGTCCGGAAGCGTCGCGTCGTCGAGGAAACGTATCGAGAGCAGTGCGTTGCCGGCGGGATCGCCGAGATTCTCGAGCGGCGTGAGCAGCATGTCCTCCACCGGCGGCAGACGCGTTGCGGGCGGTTCTTCCGCTGCCGTCGCGAATGCGCCGCGACGCGCGATCGGGGACACGGCGGAGAGTGTCGGCGACGCGGTGTCGAGCGCGCCGATGTGCGCTTCCAGCCCCTTGTCGGTGACCTTGGCGCTCTGGACGCCGGGCAGGTCGCACGCGGCAAGGCCGAAGGTCAGCATGAAGGCGGTCAATGGCGTCCACCAGCGTCGGCTCGCCGACGCAGTGATCGTGCAGGTACGCATGAGAGTCACTCCTTGTGATGGTTGGGTGGCATCACCCGCGCGGGACGCACGGCGCCAACCGGGCATCCGTGCCGTTCCGCGTCGAATCCCCTGCGACGCGACCCCCACGCTTCCTGCGCGGATGCCTTGCGGCCTGGACACCGGCCGCAGGGACGGTCGGTGTCATGATCGAGCATACGCAAAGGGCCGGCATGGCCGGCCCTTCGTGCAATCGATTGTTTGGATCGATGCGATCGAGTGCATCGATCGCATCCGGTGCCTGCGCTGACTCAGGCGCGGAGGTCGCGGCGCTCGCCGTTGCGACCCTGACCCTGCCCGCGCTGGCCGCCCTGCTTCTGCCCGGTATGGGCATGGGCATGGGCACCGCGATCGGCCGGACGGCCATGGGCGCGGTTGCCCGGCTTGCGCGGCGGGCGCTGGCCACCCGGACGCTCGCCACCGGCGCGCTGGCCACCTGGACGAGCGGCGCCCGGCGCATTGCCGTCGAGACGGATCGGGCGGCTCGGCTCGAAGCCTTCGACGGCTTCCAGCGCGATGTCCGACTTCAGCAGGCGCTGGATCTGGCGCAGCAGCGGCGCCTCGTCCGGCGACACCAGCGACAGCGCCTCGCCCTGCGCGCCGTTGCGGCCGGTGCGGCCGATGCGATGCACGTAGTCCTCGGCGACCATCGGCAGGTCGTGGTTGATGACCAGCGGCAGGTTCGGGATGTCGAGGCCGCGCGCGGCGACGTCGGTGGCGACGAGGATGCGCGCCTTGCCGGACTTGAACGCGTTGAGCGCCTTCTGGCGGGCGGCCTGGCTCTTGTTGCCGTGGATCGCGAGTGCCGGCAGGCCGGCGGCTTCGAGCTGTTCGGCCAGGCGATTGCAGCCGTGCTTGGTCTTGCCGAAGATCAGCACCTGTTCGGTGTGGCGCGCGGTCAGGATGTCGATCAGCAGGTCGCGCTTGCGCGAGCCGTCGACCGGGTGCGCGCGATGCTGGATCGTCGCGGCGATGGTGTTCTGCGTCGCCACCTGCACCTGGCGCGGATCGCGCATGAATTCAAGGGCGAGCTGCTTGATCTGCGCCTCGAAGGTCGCCGAGAACAGCAGCGTCTGGCGGTCGGCCGGCACGCGCGCGAGGATGCGCTTGATCGCCGGCAGGAAGCCCATGTCGAGCATGCGGTCGGCTTCGTCGAGGATCAGGACTTCGATGCCGTCGAGCTTGGCGCTGCCCTGCTGCATGTGGTCGATCAGGCGGCCGGGCGTGGCGACGAGGATGTCGACGCCGCGACGCAGGTTGTCGATCTGCGGACCCATGCCGGCGCCACCGAAGATGGTGGTGACGTTGAGGCGGAGGTACTTGCTGTAGCTGCGCAGGCTGTCGGCGACCTGCACCGCAAGCTCGCGGGTGGGCACCAGGACCAGCGCGCGCGGCTTGCGCGGGCCGGCGGCCGGCTTGTTGCCTTCGGACAGGCGCTGCAGCAGCGGCAGGCCGAAGGCGGCGGTCTTGCCGGTACCGGTCTGGGCGCCGCCGAGGACGTCGTGGCCGGCGAGGACCAGCGGGATGGCTTCGGCCTGGATCGGCGTCGGCGTGGTGTAGGCGTTGTCGGCGAGCGCGCGCAGCAACGCGGGCGAAAGCCCGAGGGATTCGAAAGACATGGTGTGGAACTCCGGTGTTGTCGCGTCGGCAGCGGGACGCTGCATCGGGCGCGAAGCGTTACTCGGAGCTTTCCAACCGCGCTGCGAGCAAGATCTTGGACGGTGCGCCCGTTGGCGGACCGTGTTCGGCGCGACGAAAGACGTGCGGAGAAGCCGAGCCGGATCGCGAAGGCGGATCCGGCGGCGGCGGCTGTCGTGGGAAAACGGACCAGCCGTGCGCGAAACGGGGCGGATGATACCCGAAAAGCCGTCCCGGCGACAGCAAATCATTGTCCGGCCGGGATTTTCCGACCGGCGGGACTCGCGCGACGCACCTCGTCCGGCATCGCGCTGCGCGGTCAGACGTCGAGTTCCAGCCCTGGTCGCGCGAGGCCCACGCTGATCCCGTGGGCCTCGCCGATCTCCCCGGCCAGGGCTTCGCGGGCCTTGTCCTCGCCATGCACCAGGACGAGCGGCGGGTGCCCCGCGATGCGGCCGTACCAGTCCATCAGGCCGCGCTGGTCGGTATGCGCGGACAGGCCGCCGACCGTGTGGCGCCTGGCCGCGACCCGCACGTCGTGCCCGTGGATGCGCACCCACTGGGCACCGTCGACGATGCGTCGGCCGGTGGTGCCTTCGGCCTGGTAGCCGACGAAGACCACATGCGTCTGCTTGCGGTGCAGGCGGTGCTTGAAGTGGTGGAGGATGCGGCCGGCATTGGCCATGCCCGAGCCGGCGATCACGATCAGCCCGCGCTCGATGCGGTTGATCGCCATCGACTCCTCGACCGATTCGGTGACGTGCAGGTTGGGCAGCTTGAAAGGGTTGGGCCGGTCGCGCCAGACCGCCTTCGCATCCTCGTCGAACAGCGCGTGGTGCCGGTCGTAGACGTCGACCACCTTCGCGGCCATCGGGCTGTCGAGGAAGATCTGCCAGCGCGACATCTTCCATTCGTCCCAGTGCTTGGCGAACCAGTACAGCAGTTCCTGGGTGCGCCCGACCGCGAACGCCGGGATCAGCACCGCGCCGCCCTGCCGCCACGCATCGTCGAGGATGCCTTCCAGCTCGCGGATCGTTTCGGCACGCTCGCGGTGCAGGCGGTCGCCGTAGGTCGATTCCATGAGCACCAGGTCGGCCTCGGCGATCTCGACCGGGTCGCGCAGGATCGGCGTGCCCTTCGGCCCGAGGTCGCCGGAGAACACCAGCTTGCGATCGTCGGCCCACAGTTCGACGATCGACGAGCCCAGGATGTGGCCGGCATCGTGGAAGCACAGGTCGACGCCGGGCAGCGCTTCGGTGCGCACGCCGTAGGGCAATGGCTTCACCAGGCGCATCGCGTCGTGCACGTCGTCCTTCGTGTACAGCGGCACGGCCACCGGCTGACCGCGGCGGCGGTCGCGATTGGCGCGCATGGCCTCGCTCTCCGCGATGCCGGCGGCGTCCAGGAGCATGATCGGCATCAGGTCGGCGGTCGCTGCCTGCGCGTAGATCGGGCCGCGGAAGCCGCGCTGCACGAGCAGCGGCACGCGACCGATGTGGTCGATGTGGGCATGGCTGAGCACCAGCGCGTCGAGCGCGTCGGGCTCGAACGGGAACGCCTCCGCGTTGCGCGCCTCGGCCTCGGGACTACCCTGGATCATCCCGCAATCAAGCAGCAGGCGTTGCCCGGCGGCTTCGACTTCGTGCAGCGAACCGGTGACCTCGCCGGCGGCGCCGTGGAATATCACGCGCATGACCACGCTCCAGCATCGATGTTGCGGACACAATGGCCGAAGCACCCGTGGCCGACAAGAGGAAGGCCCGCTTGCGCGGGCCTTCCGGGGTGCGACGCGGGTCGATCGCGGAATCGCGGATCAGCGACCGGGCACGCGGCAGCAGGTCCGGCTGGAACGCAGGGTCGCAGCGGCACCCGAGTTGTTCTGCGCCGAGCAGGTGCCGCCGGAGAAGAACACGAAGGGCATCTGCCAGGTCGACGACTCGCAGTTGGTCGCGGTCTGCGTGTAACCCACCGGGCAAGCCGGGGCATTCGAGTTCGCGGTGGCGCCCGCAGCGACCGGGGTGCTGGTGTCGGCGGTGTCGACGCACTGCAGCGCGGTGGCCTGCGGATTGATGAAATAGCCGATGATGTCGCCGACCACATGGGTCTGCGCGAAGCTGTAGATGCTCAGCTCGTTGGCCGATGCGCCCTGGTCGAGCGCCACGGTGGCCAAGTTGCCGACGATGCTGCCAGCCGAGTAGTTGACGGTGGCTGCCAGCGGCTGGGTGCCGCCGAACGGGAACGCGGTGATGTAGCCCGCGCCCGAGGGCGTGACCACTGTGAAGTTGATCACCGCCGCCGCGAACGAACCGGCTGCGCCGACGCCGTTGCAGTTGCTGGCGCTGCCGCCCTGGAAGGTGTAGTCGGACACCGCGGTGACGTCGAAGCCACGGGTGGTGTTGGCGGCAATGGCACCGCCGGCGACGCGGGTGTCGAACAGGCGGCAGGGCGAGATCGGCACGAACACCAGATCGTTGGCGGCATCGCCGAGCGAGCGCGCGCTGATCTGGGTCTTGGCGGCATTCGCCTGCACGGGCGCCGGAGCATTGCCATCGGCGAGCAGCAAGTCATTCATCGCGTCGAAATTGGTGGCATTGGCCGCGCGCTGCAGGGTGTCGAGCTTCGCCTTGGCGAAGGTCGGGGCCATCGCGCCGGTCCAGTTGCGGACATCGGCCCGATAGGCTTCCTGAACGTGGCTGCCCCATTTCATGACGATCTGGTGGACGAGCCGGCCGCGCTCGCTGCGCGGCTTGCCTTCGGCGGCTGCGGCGGCCGTGCAGAATGAAAACGCGGACGCGGCCATGGCAAGGCTTGCGGCGAACAGGACGGTCTTCTTCATCTTGGAACCCTCGGTACGGTCGGAATGGATCGGGATGAGGAGCGTGCGACTGGCAGCGGCCTCCTGTTCCCAATCAACGCGGGCGCCTCCCGCGACAGGACAAGCGTCGCGATCCCGGCGTGACCTTCGACACCCGCCGACCGGAGCGGGCCGGAGTAGAGTCGGCGGTCGTCAGTCCGGCGCCCATCGCCACCGTCCCTTCCCGAAATCCCCGGAGATCGTTCGTGAATTCCATCGCCACGCCCTTCAAGGCACTCGCCGCCAAGCCGCAGGTCCTGCTGCTGTCGCTCGCCGTCGCCGCAGCCCTCACCGCCTGCAATAAGGACGCCGCTGCCCCCGAAGCCGCCACCACCGCGCCCAAGGCCGCACCGGCACTGACCCTGGACGAAGCCAAGCTGCCGCCGGTCAACCGCTTCCAGGCCAGCGACCTCGACGCCGGCAAGAACGCCTGCGTCGACTTCGGCGGGTTCGTCAACGGCAAGTGGCTGGCCGCCAACCCGATCCCGGGCGACCGGACCTCGTGGGGCGCGTTCGAGATGCTGGATGAACGCTCCACCGGCGTGCAGCGCCAGCTGGCCGAACAGGCCGCAGCGATGCAAGGCGCGACCGGCGTCGAAAAGATCGTCGGCGACCTGTGGTCGACCGGCATGGACGAAGCGAAGATCAATGCTCAGGGCATCGCCCCGATCAAGGACCGCCTGGACGCCATCGACGCGCTGACCGACGGTGCCTCGGTCGCCGAGCACCTGCGCAAGAGCTTCTCGCGCGGCGAGCAGGCGGTGTTCGGTTTCGGCCCGAGCGCGGACTTCAAGGACTCGTCGATGAACATCGCCTACGTCGCGCAGTCCGGCCTCGGCCTGCCCGACAAGGCCTACTACTTCGACGCCGACAAGAAGAAGGATCTCGCCGCCTACGAGCAGCACATCGCCAAGGTGCTGGAACTGTCCGGGATCGCCGCTGCGGACGCCGCGACGCAGGCGAAGGACGTGATCGCGTTCGAGACCCGCCTGGCCAAGGTGTCGAAGTCGAGCGAGGAACTGTCGCGCGACGTGTCGCTGTACTACAACCCGGTGACGATCGCGGATGCCGACAAGGCCACGCCGAACTTCCCGTGGAGCAAGTTCTTCGAGGCGCAGGGCATCGCCGCACCGAAGATGTTCTCGATGGCGATCCCGGCCTTCCACACCGAGTTCGACAAGATGCTCGTCGACACGCCGGTCGCCTCCTGGAAGAGCTACCTGCGCTTCCACACGGTCGACGGCGCCTCGCCGTACCTGGGCGACGCGTTCGCCAACGAGAACTTCAACTTCTACCGCGCGGCCCTGCGCGGCCAGAAGGAGCAGCAGCCGCGCTGGAAGCGCGTGCTCGACACCATCGAAGGCCAGAGCGGCGAGGCCCTGGGCCAGATGTACGTGCAGGTGGCCTTCCCGCCGGAATCAAAGGCGCGCATGGAGCAGCTGGTGAAGAACCTGCGCGAAGCGCTGAAGCCGCGCCTCGAGAACCTCGCGTGGATGACGCCGGAGACGAAGAAGAAGGCACTCGAGAAGTGGGCCACGTTCACGCCGAAGATCGGCTACCCCGACAAGTGGCGCGACTGGAGCGGCCTGTCGACATCGCGTGACAGCTACATCGGCAACGTGCTGGCCGCGAACGAATTCAACTACAAGTGGAACCTCGGCAAGATCGGCAAGCCGGTCGATCGCACCGAGTGGGGCATGAGCCCGCAGACGGTGAACGCGTACTACAACCCGCAGCTCAACGAGATCGTGTTCCCGGCCGCGATCCTGCAGCCGCCGTTCTTCGATGCCAAGGCGGACGACGCGCTGAACTACGGCGGCATCGGCGCGGTGATCGGCCATGAAATGATCCACGGCTACGACGACCAGGGCAGCCGCTTCGGACCGACCGGCAACTTCGAGAACTGGTGGAGCGAGGCCGACATGAAGGGCTTCATGGGCTTGACCGGCAAGCTGATCGCGCAGTTCAACGCCTACGAGGCCGCGCCGGGCAAGAACGTGAACGGCAAGCTGACGCTGGGCGAGAACATCGCCGAT
The DNA here is from genome assembly GCA_036404915.1 of Lysobacteraceae bacterium. Classification (GTDB taxonomy): domain Bacteria; phylum Pseudomonadota; class Gammaproteobacteria; order Xanthomonadales; family Xanthomonadaceae; genus Lysobacter_I. Next base: position 32,158 of record DASWYO010000041.1, on the reverse strand, counting down.
CTCGGCGGCCTGGCGGTGGCCTACGATGCCTTCAAGCGCGCGAGCGAAGGCCAGAAGGACGCGATGGTCGAGGGCCTGCCGCGCGAGCAGCGCTTCTTCCTGAACTGGGGCACCGTGTGGCGCCGCAACTTCACCGACAAGGAACTGGCGACGCGGCTGGTGACCGATTCGCATGCACCGGCGAACTTCCGCGCGATCGGCGCCCCGTCCAACCATCCGGGCTTCGCGGCGGCCTTCTCGTGCAAGGCCGGCGACCCGATGGTGCGGGACGGCGACAGCCGCATCGCGATCTGGTAAGCGCGACGCGGACGCAACACAGTCCGTACGTACGAAGGCCCGGGGAAACCCGGGCCTTCGTCGTTCCCGACCCTGCATCCGCAGGGGTGCGGGAGCCGTAGGGACTGCCATGGACACCATCATCGACCTGCCGCGACTGCGGCACGACAAGCCCGACGCCCCACGGCGCGAGGACCCGCGGGTTGGTCACGGAACGCATGCGCCCCGGTTGCCGACCGGCGCATTCTCCGCGACCATCACGTCACGTACGTCCGATTCGCCCCGCTCTCCCACCCACCAAGGACCCCGGATGCCCGAACTCCGCCCGAGCCCTGATCCCAAGGATGCTTCCCAGGACGATCTTCAGGACACACGAAGGCTGGATTCGCTGTTGCGCGACGTCGCCGGCGGCAGCCGCAATGCCTTCGAGACGCTCTACCGCACCACGTCTTCACGGCTGTTCGGCATCTGCCTGCGGGTGCTAGGCGATCGCGCCGAGGCCGAGGATGTGGTGCAGGAGGTCTACACCACGATCTGGCACAAGGCGCACCAGTTCGATGCCGAGCGCGCCAGCGCCATGGCCTGGCTGTCGATGATCGCGCGCAACCGCGCCATCGACCGGCTGCGCGCCGCGCCCGCGCGCGGCACCCTGGCCCCGATGGAATGGGCCGACGATGTGCCCGACGCCGGCGCGACGCCGCTGCAGAGCGCGATGTCCGACGACGACCGCACACGCCTGGAAGCCTGCATGCGCCAGCTCGAGGCGCGTCGACAGGCCCTGATCCGCGCTGCGTTCTTCGAAGGTTCCACCTACGAGGAACTGGCCCAGCGCATCTCGTCTCCCCTGGGCTCGGTGAAAAGCTGGATCCGCCGTGGCCTGCTGCAACTGCGGGGGTGCCTGGAAGCATGAACATCGAACAGATCGACGATCGCGATTTCGAGGGCGCACAACCCCCGTCAGCCGACATCTTCGCCGGCGAGTACGTGCTCGGCGTGCTCGACGCCGCTCAGCGCAGCGAGGCGCAGGCGCGGATCGCTCAGGACCCTGCCTTCGCCCGGCTGGTGGCGGAGTGGGAACAGCGCCTCGCGCCACTGCTGGCCGAGTTCGAAGGCGCCGAGATCCCCGCCCACCTGTGGCCGCGCATCCGCGCACGCCTGGGCTGGCCGGCGGTGGGTGACGCGACCGCATCGCCGGCGCCCGCTGCCCGCACCGGCGTGTGGCAGAACCCCGGGTTCTGGCGCGGCATGACCGGCCTGGCCGCAGCGGCGGCACTGGCTGCCGTCGCCGTGGGCCCGCTCGGTCTGCTCGACCGCGACGAACCCGATAAGCGCGTGGTCGTGCAGCCGCCGACGCCACCGACACCGCCCACACCGCCGGTGGAAGATCCCTCCGCTCCGAAACCGGTGAGCACGCTGCTGCGGGACGATGGCAAACCGGGCTGGCTGGCCTCGGTCGATCCCGAAGAAGGTACGGTGCTGATGGTGCCGGTGCCCGCCTCAGCCGACGCCCAGGGCCGCGAACCCGAACTGTGGCTGATCCCGGAAGGCGAGGCGCCGAAGTCGCTCGGCATCGTGTCGATCGACCGCTCGCATACCGTCGCGGTGCCCGAAGCACTGCGCGCGGATCTCGCGAAGGGCGCGATCCTCGCGATCACGCTCGAACCCAAGGGCGGTGCCCCGCAGGGCATACCGACCGGGCCGATCGTGGCGAAGGGTGATGTCGTGACGCTCTGACGCGAACGGCTCGGCACAGGCAGAAGGCGCGTTCCGCAAGGGCGCGTCTTCTTGCTGCACGCCATGCTGCACCGTATGCCGCATGGCGTGCGCCGCACCACACCCTTGGTGCATCCGCATCGCGACAAGCCCCGTATCCGATGGCGACTCCCAGGAGATACGCATGTCGGATATTCCATCGTCGCCTTCGGTCGATACGCCTCGCCCGCCCAGGGCGAAACTCGCGGTCACCCTCGCCCGCTGGTTCGATACCGGCGCGGCCGCGACCGCACAGGACGACGACGCCTCCGACGGTGTCGACTGGCTGCGCGCGATTCCTTTCCTCGCCATGCACCTGGCCTGCCTCGCGGTGTTCGCGGTCGGGGTGTCGTGGACGGCGGTGGCCGTCGCCGTGGCCCTCTACGCGGTGCGCATGTTCGCGATCACCGGCTTCTACCACCGCTATTTCTCGCATCGCACCTTCCGCACCTCGCGCGCTGTGCAGTTCTTCTTCGCGCTGATCGGCGCGTCCTGCGTGCAACGCGGTCCGTTGTGGTGGGCCGCGCACCATCGCAACCACCACCGTCATGCCGATACCGAACGCGACGTGCACTCGCCGACCGTCCACGGCTTCTGGCGCAGCCACGTGGGCTGGTTCCTCACCCGCCACGGCTTCCGCACCGACTGGACACGCATCCCCGACCTGGCGCGCTTCCCGGAATTGCGCTGGCTCGATCGCTACGACATCGTCGTGCCGGTGCTGCTGGCCATCGCCCTGTACGCCACCGGCGCCTGGCTCGAACATGCCGCGCCGGGCTTGGGCACGAACGGTCCGCAACTGCTCGTCTGGGGTTTCTTCGTCTCCACCATCGTCCTGTTCCACGCGACCGTGACCATCAATTCGCTGGCGCACCGTTTCGGCAAGCGCCGCTTCGAGACCCGCGACGACAGCCGCAACAACCTCTGGCTGGCGCTGTTGACCTTCGGCGAGGGCTGGCACAACAACCACCACTTCTTCCCGGGCAGCGCGCGCCAAGGATTCCGCTGGTGGGAAATCGACCTGACCTACTACGGCCTGCGCACCCTGGCGCTGTTCGGCCTCGTGCGCGACCTCAAACCGATACCGGCCTGGGTCCATGCCCGGGCGAGGAGCTGAGCATGCGCATCGCCGTCATCGGCTCGGGCATCGCCGGACTGGCCTCGGCCTGGCTGCTGTCCAAGCGCAACGACGTGACCCTGTACGAAGCCGCGGACCGGCTCGGCGGGCACACCCATACCCATCGCATCGAACTGGGCGGACGCAAGCACGACGTCGACACCGGCTTCATCGTCCACAACCCGCAGCACTACCCCTTGCTGACCGCCCTGTTCGAGGAACTGGGCGTGGCCTCGCAGCCGACCACGATGAGCTTCTCGGTGCGCAACGAAGCCAGCGGCCTGGAGTACAACGCGACCGACGTCGATTCGCTGTTCTGCCAGCGCCGCAACCTGGTCTCGCCGCGCTTCTGGCGCATGCTCCGCGATCTATCGCGCTTCTATCGCGAAGCGCCCGCGCTGCTGGACCTGCCCGGCGACGGCCCGACCCTCGGCGACTACCTCGATGCCCACGGCTACAGCGCGATGTTCCGCGACGATCACCTGGTACCGATGGCCTCCGCGCTGTGGTCGTCGCCGTCGTCGCGCATCCTCGCGTTCCCCGCGAAGTACCTGGTGCGGTTCATGGCCAACCACCAGATGCTGCAGGTCAAAGACCGCCCGCAGTGGCGCGTGGTGCGCGGCGGTTCCAGCCGCTACATCGATGCAATGCGCGCCCGCTGGCGCGTGCGCGAGCGCCTGTCCACGCCGGTGCGCATGCTGCTGCGGACCGGTGCGGGCGCGACGGTGATGACCGACGAGGATGCCGAGCACTTCGACCATGTCGTCGTCGCCTGCCACAGCGACCAGGCGCTGCAACTGCTCGGCGACGCCAGCGATGCCGAACGCGCGGTGCTGGGCGCCCTCGCCTACCAGGTCAACGACACCGTCCTGCACACCGATGCCCGCCTGCTGCCGCGTCATCCCAAGGCATGGGCCGCGTGGAACGCCTTCGTGCCCCGCGACGCCGGGGACGCCTGCACGGTCAGCTACTGCATGAACCTGCTGCAGGGGCTCGACGCGCCCGAGCCGCTGATCGTCACGCTCAACCGCACCGACCGCATCGATCCGGCGCGCATCCTGCGGCGCATGCGCTACCACCATCCGGTGTACAACCACGCCTCGGTCGCCGCGCAGGCGCGGCGCGCCGAGATCCAGGGCCAGCGCCGCACTTGGTTCGCCGGCGCCTACTGGGGCTGGGGCTTCCACGAGGACGGCATGCGCAGCGCGGTCGACGTCGCGAACGCGCTGGGCGCCGGCTGGACGCCGCGTGCCACCGAGCACGGCGAGCTCGCCACGGCGGCATTGCGCGCATGAGCCAGACCCTGCGCAGCGCGGTCTACGAAGGCGTGGTACGGCATCGCCGTCACGCGCCGCGTGAGCACGCGTTCCGCTATCGCATGGCGCAGCTCTACCTCGACCTGGACGAACTGCCGCAGATTTTCGAGGATCGGCGGCTGTGGTCGGTGGACCGTCGCAACGTGGCCGAATTCCGGCGCAGCGACTATTTCGGCGATCCCGACGTGCCGCTTGCCGATGCCGTACGCCTGCACGTCGGCCGCACGCTCGGGCGCATCCCCGCCGGGCCGATCCGCCTGCTCACGCACCTGCGCTACTTCGGCTACGTGTTCAACCCGGTGAGCTTCTACTACTGCTTCCGCCCCGATGGCGAAACGCTGGACACCATCGTCGCGGAAATCACCAACACGCCCTGGGCGGAACGACACGCCTACGTGCTTCCCGCCGACACCGCGCAGGCGCGCGGCCGCGCATTGTGCTGGTCGTTCGCCAAGCGCTTCCATGTCTCGCCGTTCATGGCGATGGACCACGACTACGACTGGCGCTTCACCGTGCCGGGCGACGACCTGCGCGTGCATATGGCGGTGATGCGCGATGGCGAACGCAGCTTCGACGCCACCCTCGGCCTGCAGCGCCGCCCACTCGATGCAAGATCGTTGCGTCGCGTGCTGTGGCGCTATCCGCTGATGACCGCACAGGTCATGGGCGCGATCCACTGGCAGGCGCTGCGCCTGTGGCTCAAGCGCGTGCCGGTGCACGACCACCCTTCCCTGTCTTCCCGGAGCCCGTGATGAACGAGATCGCCCGAACCGCCTCCGCCACCGAAGCGATGCACGCCGACTACGGTGCCCTCGATCGCTTCCTGCGCCGGCGCCTCATCGATCGCATGGCGGGACTGCGCCACGGCCGGCTCACCCTGCACGACGCGCTGGGGACCGTCGTCCTCGGCGAGCCTGCACAGGCCCCGACCGATCTGGATGTCCGCATCGACGTGGACTCGCCAGGCTTCTATCGCGCCATCGCCGGCAACGGCAGCGTCGGCGCCGGCGAGGCCTGGATGGATGGCCACTGGCGCTGCAGCGACCTCGTCGCGCTGGTGCGCCTGCTGGTGCGCAACCGCGACCTGCTCGACGGCATGGAAACCGGTGGCGCACGCCTCGGTGGATGGGCCATGCGCGCCTGGCATGCCCTGCGCCGCAACACCCGCGACGGCAGTCGGCGCAACATCGCGGCGCACTACGACCTCGGCAACGATTTCTTCCGGCTGTTCCTCTCGCCCGACCTGATGTACTCCTCGGGCATCTGGGCGGGCGACGAGGACAGCCTGGAAGATGCCTCCACGCGCAAGCTCGACCGCATCTGCCGCAAGCTCGACCTCAAGCCCGGCGAGCACGTGATCGAGATCGGCACCGGCTGGGGCGGGTTCGCGGTGCACGCAGCCACGCACTACGGGTGCCGCGTCACCACCACCACGATCTCGAAGGAACAGCATGCGCTGGCCACGCAGCGCGTCGCCGAGGCCGGCCTGCAGGACCGCGTGACCCTGCTGCTGCAGGACTACCGCGATTTGCAGGACCAGTACGACAAGCTGGTGTCGATCGAGATGATCGAGGCCATCGGCGCGGAATACATGGACACCTATTTCGCCACGCTCGGCCGCCTGCTCAAGCCCGACGGCCTGGCGCTGGTGCAGGCGATCACCATCGAGGACCACCGCTACGAACAGGCGCTGCGATCGGTCGATTTCATCAAGCGCCACGTGTTCCCGGGCAGCTTCATTCCGTCGATCGCGGCGATGGTCTCGGCGAAGTCGCGCGCGAGCGACCTGGCGTTGATCCAGCTGGAGGATTTCGGCCTGTCGTACGCGCGTACGCTCGAAGCCTGGCGCCATCGCTTCCTCGCGGCCTTGCCCGAAGTGCGCGCGCAGGGTTTCGACGACCGATTCATCGCGATGTGGCAGTTCTATCTCGCCTACTGCGAAGGCGGTTTCCGCGAACGTTCGATCGGCGTGGCGCAGTTGCTGATGGCGCGCCCCGGCCATCTCGGCAGCGCGCCGATGCCTGAATTGCCGCGTCCGGCTCGACTTCAGGCGTAAGCTGCAGTCATGAGCATGCCGCCATGAACGACCGCGCGCGCTTCTGGACGAATGCCATCGCCTACCAGGCGGTCTGGTTCGCGGCCGTGATCGGCGCAGGACAGGGCGCATGGTGGCCGGGCGTCGTGGCTGCAACGCTGTTCGTCGCCGTGCAGCTCGGCGTTTCACGCGAACGCGATGTCGACCTGCGCCTGCTCGTCGCTGCACTGGCCTGCGGTGCGGCGGTCGATGGCACGATGGCGAGTAGCGAGCTGGCGCGCTATGCCGCATCCGCACCGGCCTTGCCCGGTGGCGCCCCGCTGTGGCTGCTCGCGATCTGGGCCTGCTTCGCGCTGACCCTGCGCCGCTCGATGCGCTTCCTGCTCGGCCGCCCGTTCGTCGCGCTGGCGCTGGGCGCGATCGGCGGCCCGCTGGCCTATCTCGGCGCCGCACGCGGGTGGCAGGCGATCGCCTTCGCCGAACCACGCTGGCAGGCGCTCGCCACGCTGGCGCTCGCCTGGAGCCTCGCACTCCCCCTTCTGGTGCTGCTCGCGACGCGACTGCAGCCACTCTCCGCACCGCTTCCGACACAAGGAACACCCCCATGACCCGGACCACCGCCCTGCCTTCGAACGAAGCCGCCGAACTGCCGCAGGACCGCCCCGGCCCCGGGCTGATCGGCCTCGCCGAGCGCGGCCTGCTGCCCGATGCACTGCTGCGCCTGGGCATCCGCCGCCAGTGCGAAGCGCGCCTGCAGGCCGAACAGGTCGGCGGCCTGCAGGCGCAGGCCGAGCGCTTCAGGCATCGCATCGAGGAATTGCGCGACAGCCCGGTCGCGATCCACACCGATGCCGCGAATGCCCAGCACTACGAACTGCCGCCGGGATTCTTCCGCCTGTGCCTGGGCAAGCGCCTCAAGTACTCGGGCGCGTACTACCCGCGCGGCGACGAAACGCTGGACCAGGCCGAAGACGCGATGCTCGCGCTGTATGGCCAACGCGCGGAACTCGCCGACGGCCAGCGCATCCTCGAACTGGGCTGCGGCTGGGGATCCCTGACACTGTGGATGGCCGAGCATTATCCGAACGCGCGCATCACCGCCGTCTCGAACTCGCGTCCACAGCGTGAGCACATCCTGGCGCAATGCCGCGAACGCGGCCTGGGCAACGTCGAGGTGCTGACCTGCGACGTCAATCGCCTGCAGCTGCCGCAGGGCGAATTCGACCGCTGCGTATCGATCGAGATGTTCGAGCACATGCGCAACTACGAGACCCTGCTTGGCAACATCGCCGGCTGGCTGAAACCCGAGGGCAAGCTGTTGGTGCACATCTTCGCCCACCGCACGCTGATGTATCCGTTCGAAACCGCAGGCGAGGACAACTGGATGGGCCGGCACTTCTTCACTGGCGGCCTGATGCCCGCCTCCGACACGCTGCTGTGGTTCCAGCGCGACCTGCGCATCGAACAGCGCTGGCACGTCGACGGCACGCACTACGAGAAGACCGCGAACCACTGGCTGCAGAACCAGGACGCCAATCGTGACGCAGTCATGGCCGTGCTGCGCGAAGCCTACGGCGAGCACGCCGGCCTGTGGTTCCAGCGCTGGCGGATGTTCTGGATGGCCTGCGCGGAACTGTTCGGCTACGCCGACGGCCAGGAATGGCTGGTCGCGCATTACCGTTTCGTGCGGCCGGCCTGAGGACATGCACATGAAGAAGCGATTGATTGCCCTCGTGGCCGGCGTGTTCGCGGTCGGTGCGGTGTACGCCTTCGGCGGGCGCGATAAACCCACCATCCCGCCAGTGCCGCAGGTCGACCTGCCGCGTTTCATGGGGGACTGGTACGTCATCGCCCACATCCCGACCTTCATCGAGAAGGACGCCTACGAGGCCATCGAAACCTACGCCATGCGCGAGGACGGCAAGGTGCAGACCACCTACCGCCAGCGCAAGGGCAGCTTCGATGCCCCGGTGAAGACCATGTACCCCGTCGGCACCGTGCGCCCAGACACCGGCAACGCGATCTGGGGCATGCAGTTCGTGTGGCCGATCAAGGCCGAATACGTGATCGTGTACGTCGACGACGCCTACCAGCAGACCATCATCGGCCGCAGCGCGCGCGACTACGTCTGGGTCATGGCGCGCACGCCCACGATCTCCGACGCCGACTACGACGCCCACGTCGCCCGCCTGCGCGAACTGGGCTACGACGTCTCGAAGCTGCGCCGGGTGCCGCAGCGCGCGGTGGCACCTTGACGCGACTAGGCAGCTGCTGAAAAAAACGAGTCATCCTCGCGCTAGCGAGGATGACGGCGATTTTTTCACACTCATCAAACAGGCCCCTCGCCTCCGGCTCGGGATGACAGGATCGCACCGCCCTCAAACAGGACTCAGCCAATCCCCCGCAAGCGCCACGCCCGATGGATCCGCGGATTCCGCGCGAAATCCTGCGGGATGGTCTCCGGCGAAATCTCCTCCACCTCCGCGAACGCGGAGATCGCGGCCTCGTCGAAGCGGAAACGGCGGTAGTTGTTCGAGAAATACAGCGTGCCCCCGAACGACAGCCGCGCCATCGCCGCCTGCAGCAGGCGCACATGGTCGCGCTGCACGTCGAAATCCTCCGCACGGGCGGAGTTCGAGAACGTCGGCGGGTCGCAGAACACCAGGTCGTACTCGCCGCGATCGGCGAGCAGCCATTGCAGCACGTCGGCCTGCACCAGGCGATGACGCTCGCCGCCCAGGTCGTTGAGACGCAGGTTGTCCGAACACCACTGCAGGTAGGTCGCGGACAGGTCGACCGTGGTCGTGCGCGCCGCACCACCCACCGCCGCATGCACGCTGGCCGCGCCGGTGTAGGCGAACAGGTTGAGGAAGCGCGCGTCCTTCGCCTCGGCGGCGATGCGCAGGCGCATCGGGCGGTGGTCGAGGAACAGGCCGGTATCGAGATAGTCGAAGAGATTGACCTTCAGCTTCGCCGCGCCTTCGCGCACCACCAGGGTCTCGCCGCGCTTGAATGCACCGCTGTCGGCGTACTTGCTGCCGCCCTTGCCCTTGGCACGGGTCTTCACCGCCACGCGTTCGCGCGGCACGTCGAAGGCCTCGCGCGCACCGGCGAGCAGATCCTGCAGACGCTTGCGCGTGGTCGCTTCCGGAATTTCGGCCGGTGCCGCGTATTCCTGCACGTGCAGCCAGCGTTCGCCGGTGTCTTCGGCAACGTAGACATCGACAGCCGCAGCGTATTCGGGGATATCCGCGTCGTAGGCACGCCAGCAGTGGATGCCCTCGCGCTCGCGCCACGACTTCGACGCCTTGAGATTCTTGCGCAACCGGTTCGCGACCATCTGCGCGCCGTCGCCCAGCGCCTGCGGCACGTCGTCGGCCGGGCGCTCGCGCTGCGGCGGCAGCACCGGGTCGCAGACGATCAGCGCGCATTCGATCGCGCCGTTGAACACCTGGTACTTCTTCGCCGCGCGCAGGCCGGTGGCGCGCGCCAGCTCGGCATCGCCACAGAGCAGGCTGGCCTTCCAGCCCGGCACGGCGCGCTTGAGCCCGTCACCGAGCGCGCGATAGAGCATCGGATCGGCGGCCAGGCGGGCGTCGTACGGCGGATTGCACGCGGCGAGGCCGCGCGGCTCCGCCAGGGGTTCGAGTCGCGCCACGTCGCGCACGTCGAGGCGCAGCTTGTCGGCGACACCCGCACGCTCGGCGTTCTCGCGCGCGGCGCGGACCGCATGCGGATCGAGATCGCTGCCATGGAATGCCTCGCGCAGCGCGGCCATGCCCGCCTGCGCGCGCGCCTCGGCGTCCTCGACCAGCGCACGCCAGGCCAGCACGTCGAACTGGCGCCAGCGCGACGGTGTCTGCAGTGGCACACCGTCGCGCGACAAGCCCGGCGCCACGTCGGCGGCCATCAGCGCACCTTCGATCAGCAGGGTGCCGCTGCCGCACATCGGGTCGAGCAAGGCGCCGCCTTCGTGGTACAGCGCCGGCCAGCCACCGCGCATCAGCACCGCCGCGGCCAGGTTTTCCTTCAGCGGCGCCTCGCCCTGCGTCTGCCGCCAGCCGCGCCGGTGCAGCGGCCCACCGCCGAGATCGACCGACAGGATCGCCTTCGACGCACCGGCCTTGTTGGTCTTCACCACCAGGTTCAGGCGCAGGTCCGGCTGTTCGAGATCCACGCTCGGGCGCTCGCCGTCCGGGCCGCGCAGGGTGTCGACGACAGCGTCCTTGATCCGCTGCGCGGCGTAGCGCGCATGGGTGATGACATCGCCGGACACGTGCGCATCGACGGCCAGGCTCATGCCGACCCGCAGGTGCTGCGACCAGTCGATCGCGGCGGCGCCGGCGTACAGCGCCCGCTCGTCCGGGCAGTCGTATTCGGCGATCGGCCACAGCACGCGGCTGGCCAGTCGCGACCAGAGCACCGCGCGCTGCGCATCGACCAGCGTGCCTTCGGCGTTCGCACCGGCGCGCGCGGCCGTGGCATGCGCGCAGCCCAGCGCGACCAGTTCGTCGGCCAGCAGGTATTCCAGACCCTTGGCGCAGCTGACGAAGAACTTCATGCCATCCGACTTCATGTTGCCCGGCTTCATGCCGTCACCTCCGACAGCAGCGCGGCGAACGCATCGGCCGATGCCTGCACGTGCGCGGACAGGCGGTGGCCGTCGTCGACCATCAGCATCCGGGCGCGGCGCGCCTGCGCCCACGCAGCCACATGCATCGCCGGGATCAGCTCGTCGTCCCAGCCATGGATCACCGACACCGGCACGGCGGGCGCATCCAGCGCCGGCAGCGGCCCCATCGTCAGCGGCGGCGCCATCAGGAACAGCGCGCGCACCGGCACTTCGAAGGCGATGCGCGCCGAGATGTAGGCGCCGAGGCTGGAACCGGCCAGCACCAGCGGCCCGCGCGCGGCGGCGGCCGTGGCCAGCGCACGCAAACGCTCGAGTCGACCGACGACGTCACCCACCGAACTGATCTCGCGCTTCGCGTCCAGATCGGTGTAATCGGGACGTTCGTGGGTCCAGCCGAAACGCTCGGCGACGTCGGCCAGCGCCGTCACCTTCGTGGCGTCGGGGCCACTCTCGAAACCATGGGAAAGAATGCAGTGTCCGCGCACGCGGGAAATCCTTGGGAAAGATCGTTGGATCGTGGGAAGTGGAAGCGATGGGGTCGGGTCAGTCGTCGACCCAGCTCACCGCGTCGCCGATGCGCAGCGTGCCGCCTTCGAGGATCCGGGCGCACAGGCCGCCGTGACCGCGCATCGCGTTGTAGCCCCCGGGGCCGAGTGCGGCTTCCATCCGCGAACAGGGATCGCAGGGCTGCGTGCCTTCCAGCAGCAGCTCGCCGATCCGGAAACGCCGCCCCTTCAAGGCGATCAGCGGCAGGCCCGAGACGACCAGGTTGCGACGCAGCGTCGCCGGCAAGATGACATCCAGTCCGGCCAGGGCGGCAATCACCGGCAGGTGCTCGGCCTGGATCAGGGTGATCCCGCGCTTGCCGCTGCCGCTGCCGTAGCGGTCGCCGCGCAGGCCCTTGCCGGAAATGGCCTCGGCGGCGTCGACCTCGTGCATGGGGACGTCGCGGGCCGGGCGCAGGCCGATCCAGCGCACGGTGCCGACACGGGGAAACTGCGTCATCAGGGCGTGGAGTTCGGAACCGGGCGGTGGGAGCGACATCCGCAGATGCTAGCATCCGGGCCATGCTGCCCGACCTGCCGCCGATGCCTCCCGTCGAGATCGATCCCCTGCCCTACGAGCAGAAACTCGACGCCCGCCCGCTCTCGCAGATCGACCTGGTGGTCGTCCACTGCACCGAAACGCCGACCCTGGCCTCCGCCCGCGAGTTCGGCGAACGCGTGCTCTACGAAGGCAGCGGCACCGGCAACAGCGGCCACTACTACATCGATCGCGACGGCCGCGTGCTGCTGTACGTGCGCCCGGACCGCATCGCCCACCACGTGCGCGGCCACAACCCGCGCTCGATCGGCATCGAACTGGTCAACACCGGCCGCTACCCGCACTGGCGCGATTCGAAACACCAGGCGATGGACGAACCCTACCCCGAGGCCCAGGTCGCCGCGCTGATCGCGCTGCTGGCCCACCTGCAGGCGCAGTTCTCCTCGGTGAAGTTCATCGCCGGCCACGAGGACCTGGACCGCGAGATGGAACCGGCCCTCGACGATCCCGCCGTGCAGGTGCCACGCAAGCGCGACCCGGGGCCGCTGTTTCCCTGGGAGCGGATCATGGAATCGGTGCGGTGGGAGCGGCTCACGCCGTGATCTTTTGTGGGAGCGACGCAAGTCGCGACGGAGCACCGGAAGACCGTCGCGACTTGCGTCGCTCCCGCAACAGCAAGCTTTCGATATCGACTCAGCGCTCCGGCAGCGGAATGAACTCCGTCTCGCCCGGCACGTGGCCGAAGTTGCCGAGGATCCAGTCGCGCTTGGCCTGTTCGATGCGGTCCTTCGACGTGGAGACGAAGTTCCACCACAGATGGCGCGGACCGTCGAGCGGTTCGCCGCCGAGCAGCATCGCTTTCACCGGCGTCTTCGCGCGCAGGCGATGGCGCGCGCCGCGATCGAGGACGAGCAGGTGCATCGGCGGAATGTCGGTGCCGTCCAGTTGGCTGTCGCCTTCGAGCACATAGAGCGCGCGCTCCGGGTGCGAAGCGTCCAGTTCGACCTCGGCGCCGGGGTCCAGGTCGATGGCCACGTACAGCGTGTCTGCGAACACCTTCACCGGCGACTCCTCGCCGTGGGCGCGGCCGGCGACCACGCGCAGCAGCGCATCGGGGCGCTGCAGGCGCGGCAGCGTCTCGGCGGCGTGGTGGTGGAAGGCCGGGTCGACCTCCTCGAAGGCCTTCGGCAGCGCCACCCAGGTCTGCAGGCCGTGCAGCGCGTGCCCCGACGGACGCAGTGCGGCGGGCGTGCGCTCGGAATGGGCGATGCCGCGTCCGGCGGTCATCCAGTTCACGTCGCCCGGGCCGATGTCCTGGCGGGTACCGAGGCTGTCGCGATGGTGGATGTGTCCCGACCACAGGAACGTGACCGTGGCCAGGCCGATATGCGGATGCGGGCGGACGTCCATCCCGGTGTCCGGCGCGAACACGGCCGGGCCGATGTGGTCGACGAACACGAAGGGGCCGACGCTGCGGGCCTGGATCGAGGGCACGGCGCGGCGGACGTCGAAACCGCCGATGTCGTGGACGCGCGGAGCGATGAGGGTGGTCATGGCGGGAAACCTGTCGCGGGAACGGGGCCAGCGTCGCACGCACCGGCGGCCGCCGGTGACCGCACCCCAGCAACGATGCGTCTTGCCGCCCCGCCAGCCGCGTCCACGGGCGGCCCGAGCACGCCCGGCCTATAATCGCGGCCACGTCCCCACCGGCCCCGCCATGACCTCGCCCGTCTCCGAACTCATCGAACTGCTGTCGCTGGAGCGGCTGGAAAACAATCTGTTCCGCGGACAGAGCCGCGACATCGGCACGAAATATGTCTTCGGCGGCCAGGTGCTCGGTCAGGCGCTGTCGGCCGCGCAGGCCACGCTCGACTCGGCCAAGGGCGAGCGCGCCGCACACTCGCTGCACGCCTACTTCCTGCGCGCCGGCGACATCGAACACCCGATCGTCTACGACGTGGACCGCACCCGCGATGGCGGCAGCTTCTCGGTGCGCCGCGTGACCGCGATCCAGCACGGCCAGCCGATCTTCGTCTGCGCGGCCTCGTTCCAGGTCCACGAGGAAGGCGCCGAGCACCAGTTGCCGATGCCGCAGGTGCCGATGCCCGAGGACGTGGACCCCACGCCGACCCTGTCGCCGGAAAAGCTGGCGCAGTTGCCGACCAAGATCCAGCGCTGGCTGAACCGGATGGGGCCGTTCGAATTCCGCCCGATCTATCCGCGCGACGAACTCAACCCGCCCAAGCGCCCGCCCTTCCAGCAGGTCTGGTTCAAGCTGTCCGAACCGGTCGGCGACGCGCCGGAACTGCACCGCGCCCTGCTCGCCTACGCTTCGGATTTCCACCTGCTGGGCACCACCACCTTCCCGCACGGCATCAGCTACTACCAGCCGAACGTGCAGATGGCGTCGCTGGACCACACGATGTGGTTCCACCGCCCGTTCCGCGCCGACGACTGGCTGCTGTATTCGATCGACAGCCCCAGCGCGCAGAACGCGCGCGGCCTGGCGCGCGGCCAGATCTTCGACCGCGCCGGGCATCTCGTCGCCAGCACGTCGCAGGAAGGCATGATCCGCGTCCTCGACAACGATCACGACAAGGCCGGAGGCTGAGCCCATGCGTCAGGTATTCACCAGTCCCCGCCTCGAAAACGTCGAGCGCGTCGCCGCACTGCTCAGCGAGCACGGCATCGAAACCCGCGTGACCAACGGCCGCTCGTACCGCGGCACCCGCCGCGGCAGCTTCAGCTACCGCGAGAGCCCCGAGGGCGACGTGCGCCCGGCGGTGTGGGTGGTCACCTCGGACGACCAGCCCAAGGCGCGCGAGATCCTGCGCGAGATGGGCCTGCTCGATTCCGGCCGCTCGCCGACCAGCTACCTGCCGACGCCGCACGACGCGCGCGGCGAAGACGAGATCGCGGCGCGCAAGCGACGGGCCTTCCGCATCAAGAGCGGGCTGCTGTTCGCCATCGCCATCGCGATGGGCATCGGCTTCCTCGCGTCGAGGAAGCCATCGACACCCGCCGTCGCACAGACAGCAGCCGCCGCTCCCGTGGCGAAGGCGAACACCCACATCGTGGAAACCCCGAGCGCACTGGCGGCGATGCTGATCGATGTCGAAATGCGGGCCCACGAGGGCACGGAAGCGTGCCTGGCCGTGGACGGCAAGGACCCGTCGGCACGCGTGTTCGAACAGCTGAAGGCCGACCGCAAGCGCCTGCGCCCGGCCTCGGCCTGCGGTGGCGCCGACGCCATGACCCTGCTGTCGATCGACGTGGCCGAATACCGCACGGACGGCTGGGGCACCGGCACTGTGCGCCTGGTCATCGGCGACCAGGGGCCCGACGGCAAGCGCCGCGAAGACGTGCGCACGCTGGAAGTGCAGCGCGACGACACGGTATGGCGGGTGAAGCGGATCGTCCTCTGAGGGCGCGTCCGACGACTATTCAGCGGGACAGGCCCGGCGCGACGCCGGGGCCCGGCACACATGACTACGGCTTGGCCGGTGCCTGCGGGCGCTTGCCGTGCTCGCGTCGATACGCCTGCAGTTCCTCGCGGCTGAGATAGCCATCCCTGTCGCCATCGATGGCGGCGAACTTCTCCGTCAGCTGCGGCCGCTGTGCCGCTTCCTGCCGGCTCACGCGCTGGTCGCCGTCGGTATCGAGCTTCGCCCGGCCATCCTTGCCGCCGCGGCGACCGCGCTGAGGGCGTTCCTCGGCGGAAATGCGGCCATCCTTGTTCGCATCCATCCGATCAAAATGTTCCAGCAGCTTCGGCGCCTTCGCCGCTTCGCTGCGGTCGATGGCACCGTCCTTGTTGGCGTCGAACTGGGCCATGCGGTCGCCGCCCTTGCCGCCGTGGCGGCCACGCTGCGGCCGCTCCTCGCCCGAGATGCGGCCGTCCTTGTTTGCATCCATCCGATCGAAGTGTTCCAGCAGCTTCGGCGCCTTCGCCGCTTCGCTGCGGTCGATCGCGCCGTCCTTGTTGACGTCGAGCTGGGCCATGCGGCCGCCGCCCTTGCCGTCCGGGCCACCCTGCGCGAGGACAGGCACCCCGGCCGCCGCGACGATCAGCGCGGTGGTGAGCAGTACGATGGGTTTCATGCGGATATCTCCGGAAAGTGGACATGCGGCCGTTGCCGCATGTCATGGGGAACGCAGCCGGCCGCGCCCGGTTGACCGCCCGCGATGCCGTGCTGGGGGACGTATCGCTCCGGCCTGATCCTGTCCGCCGGGAAAATTCGCTTCGTCCTGTCGAGTCCGGCCTTTGCCGGGACGCCCCCCTTTCGCAGGATCTCACCGATGATTCCCCAACCGCCCCCCGCCACGCCGGTCAGGCGCCACGTCCATCACGCCTGGCGTCAACGCCTGTGCCGTTTGGTCCTCGGCCTGTCCGTCGCCACGGCAGCCCCCGCCACGCTCGCCATCGAGGCGCTCGAAGAGTATTCGCGCCGCGTCGACAGTGCCCGCAACATCACCGCCCTGGGCGAGGACATGTTCGGCGACGAGATCAACTACTTCAACGGCACCACCTCGTTCAAGGTCACCGACGTCAGCATCCCCGGCAATTCGAAGCTGCCCGTGGCGATCGGCCGCACGCATGTCGTGGGGGAACAGCGCCCCGACGGCGCCGGCCTCTTCGGCGAATGGGACCTCGACATCCCCTACATGACCGGCATCTACGCCACCGGTTACGCCTGGCAGGTCGAAGGACCGAATCCGCACAACCGCTGCTCGGGCGTCTCGCCTACCGGCTGGTATCGCCCACCGACCGTGCAGAACACCGATCCCAGCGTCCCCTTCTGGCGGCCTGGCTTGTTCGAGGGCCGCGAATACTGGAGCGGCAACAGCCTGCACATCCCGGGACAGGGCGATCAGGCGATCCTGCTGCCCGATGCCGGCTACAGCCGTCGTCCGCAGGACGGCAACACCTACCGCTGGACCACCACCGGCAACTGGTTCTTCTCCTGCCTGCCATCGCTGGCCAGCGGCCAGCCCGGCGAAGGCTTCGTCGCGCTCTCGCCCGACGGCACCCGCTACCACTTCAACTGGATGAGCGCCCGCAAGTACGCGCCACTCAATCGTTCCGAGCGTGTCGGCAGCCAGACGCTGGTCTTCAACCTCGCACGCCAGAAGGTCTTCCTCTATCCGACGCGCGTGGAAGACCGTTTCGGCAACTGGGTGCGCTACGACTGGAACGGTGATCGCCTCACCGGCATCGTCGCCAGCGACGGGCGCACGCTGTCGCTCGGCTACGTGCAGGCGGGCACCAACGACAACGCGAGCTGGAAGATCCAGAGCGTCAGCGACGGCACCCGCACCTGGCAATACCGCTATACGCAGTACGGCTACCTCGATCGCGTCACCCTGCCCGACGGATCGGCATGGGAGCTGGGCAGCAGCAGCGCGATCGTGAACTACCAGGTGAACTATTACGCGTCCGTCAGCAACTGCAATCCGCGTCCGGTCGCGGTCGACCAGACCTACAGCTACGTGATGCGCCATCCTTCGGGCGCACGCGCGACGTTCGACCTCAAGGCGATCGAACACGGGCGTACGTACGCGCCGGCCTGCCAGTGGGACAACGAATCCCACATGGACGTCAACGAAGCGCCTTCGATGTACTACCACGTGATGTCGCTGGTGAAGAAGCGGATCGAAGGCGTCGGCGCCCTGCCCCGCGAATGGCTCGTCAGCTACAGCGCGCCGGTGGGCAGTCGCGAGACCTGCACGTCCTGCCCGACCCCCACCAAGACGGTCTCGGTCACCGATTCCTCGGGCAAGTTCGCCCGCTACACCTTCGGCACGCGGTACGGCCGTTCGGAAGGCAAGCTCCAGCAGGTCGAGCGCGGCGCCAATGCGCTTGCGATCCTCTCGACCGAATCGACCACCTACGATGACGATCCGGCCGCGCCGGCGGCATTCGTCCGCTTCATCGGCTATTCCGGCCATTATCGCGGTGCCGACATGAAGACCGGCCGCGTCGAACCGACGAAGGCCAGGACCATCGCGCGCGACGGCGCGACGTTCACCAACGAAACCGAGACCTTCGACAGCTACGCCCGCCCGCTCGTGGTGCGCAAGGCCAGCAGCCTGGGCTACATCCGTCGCGAGCAGACCGAATACCAGGACTTCACGAACCTGTGGGTGCTCGGCCTGATGCGCAGGCAATACAACATCAATACAACCCCGATCCTGATGTCGGAGGTCGAATACGATGCGCGGGCGTTGCTCTGGAAGCACCACAGTTACGGAAAACTGCAGAACACGCTCGGATATCACCCGGACGGCACCATCGCCACGATCACCGACGGCCGTAGCAACACCACCTCGCTCGCGAACTGGAAACGCGGCGTGCCACGATCGATCACGTTTCCGGACACCCCCGCCGGCAGCAACGCCGGGAAGTCCATCGGTGTCGACGACATCGGCCAGGTCACGTCCGTCACGGACGAGAACGGATACACCACCGGTTATGGCTACGATGCAATGGGGCGCCTCGCCAGCGTGGTGTACCCGGGCAACGACAGCGTGAACTGGGCGCCCGAGCAGTTCGAGTTCCGACCACTGATCGCCGGTGATTACCTGCCGCCGGGTGTAGCAGCAGGACAGTGGCGCCACTTTACAGGCAAGGCCAACTACGCGAAGTTCACCTACTACGATGCCCTGTGGCGCCCCGTGCTGGTGCAGGAGTACGACACGACCAATCGTGCCGGCACCCTGCGCACCACGAAAACCGACTACACCGCTGATGGCCAGACCAGCTTTCAGTCCTACCCTTCCTCGGCGGATCAGCCGCTGGCGACCGGCGTGCGAACGGAATACGACGCACTGAACCGCGTGACCTATCTGCGTTCCGACAGCGAGCTCGGCGTGCTGACCACGCGCACGGAATACCTGGCCGGCCTGAAGAAGCGCGTCACCAATCCCCGTCAGTTCCAGACCACCACCGAGTACGCCGCCTGGGACGTGCCGAACTACGACACGCCGATGATTGCCTACGAACCGGAGAACAAGGTCACCGAGATCCAGCGTGACATCTTCGGAAAAACCACTCGCCTGATCCGTCGCAGCCTGGACAACACGCTGCGCTCGGAGCGTGCGTACTACTACAACGCCAATCAGTTGCTGTGCCGCGTCAAGGACCCCGAATCGGGATCGACGATGATGAACTACGACGAGGCCGGCAACATCACATGGACAGCAAGCGGCATCGCCGTGAACTCGACCGGGTGCGAACTGTTCACCGCCGCGAACAGCGGCCGTGCGGTCTATCGTGAATACGACGCCCGCAATCGGCTGACCCGGCTCAACTTCCACAGCGGCGACATCGGCGACCAGGACTGGACCTACACGCGGGACGGCCTGCCCTCGACAGTCACGACCTACAACGCCGCGTCCCTGGGCGAGGCCGTGGTCAACACCTACACGTACAACAAGCGTCGCCTGCTGACCGGCGAATCGATGTCGCAGCCCGGCCGTGCGATCCAGTCCGTCGGCTATCAATACGATGCCAATGGCGTGATGTCGAACCAGACACTGCCGACCGGGCTGAGCATCAACCACGCACTCAATGGCCTGGGACAGAGCACGCGCGTGTACGACCAGTCCGGGCAGAACTACGCCACGAACGTTCTCTACCATCCGAACGGCTCGATCCGCAGCTTCCTCTACGGCAACGGCATCGCGCACACGATGACCCAGAACGCACGGCAGATGCCGCTGCGCGTCACCGACGGAAACGTGCAGGACAACGAATACGCCTACGACGGCAACGGCAACGTCACCGGCATCCTCAGCCTTCTCCCGAACGACAAGGTCGATACGACCCGCACGATGCAGTACGACCAGGCCGATCGCTTGACCTGGGCGCATTCGCCTTCGTTCCAGTCGCTCGATGGCGTGCATTCATTCACCTACAATGCCCTCGACGACCTCACGTCCTGGAAGGCGAACGGCCTCAAGGACTACGCCCAGTACGCCTACGACCCGAACAGCCGCCGCCTGACCAGCATCCGCAACACGGCCGGCGCGACCGTCATCGGACTGGGTTACGACGCACAGGGCAATCTGTCGAACAAGAACGGTCAGCTCTACGAATTCGACCATGGCAACCGCCTGCGCCAGGTCGCCGGCATCGAACGTTATCGCTATGACGCCCACGGCCGCCGCGTTGCGTCCATCGGCATCAACCGGGAATCGATCCATTCGTTCTACAACCAGGCGGGGCAGCTCATCCAGCAGGACAACCCCCGCCCGGACGCACGCAGGACCGAGGATTTCGTGCACCTGGCCGGCAGCCTGCTCGCGGTGCGCGAACGCAACCATGACACCGGCGCCTACGCCATCCGCTACCAGCACACGGATGCGCTGGGCACGCCGGTGGCGACGAGCACCGAGAACGGCAAGATCGCCGAACGCAGGCTCCACGACCCCTACGGCGGCGCGCTCACGCTGGCCACGCGCCAGACCGTGAGCTACACCGGCCATGTCCAGGATGGCGCCACGGGGCTGACCTACATGCAGCAGCGCTACTACGACCCTTCGATCGGACGCTTCCTGAGCGTCGACCCCGTGACGGCGGACAGCAACACCGGCAACAACTTCAACCGCTACTGGTACGCGAACAACAACCCGTATCGTTTCACCGATCCGGATGGACGGCTTGCCCTGGAAGAATCTCCCTGCGAAATCCTGTTCTTCTGCTCACTGGAAGTCGAGGTGGACAAGACGGTCGAAGGTGTGGAGCGACAACTCGAGGAAGGCATCAGCAAGGTGGACGTCAAAGTGGAAGGGGGCGCGGCAATGGGCACTGGCATCGAATTCGAGTTCAGCCTGCTCACCGGCGACTTCGAAGCCGCGCTCGTGACCGGATATGGCGCAGATATCGCATTGACCCTGCAGCCGCGCGATAGCTTCACATTCGGTCCGGAAGACACCGACGGTTCGGCCATGTCGATGAAAGGCGGGGCCGAGGCGGGTGCCGGCATCTTCATCGGCGCGGAGGTCAAGCTCAATCCCAATGGCAGCGTCGAATTCACGCCCAAGGTCGGCTTTGGGGCCGGTGAAATGACGAAGCTCGCACCCAGCCTCATCCTCTTCAGCACGAAGTAGGCCTGTCCGGCGACACTGGGACACAAGCACGCCCCGCCCTGCGCGGCGTGCTTTTCCTGGATTCATACCCGGTCAATGGGCTACCGCGATTCCATTCCGGTCACATCCGCCACCCCGCCGCGTCATGGTCTGTACCCGCCCCCTTCGGGCCTGCGACCATACCCACCCATGACCGCCATCGCCCTCCCCATCGACGCCCTGATCCAGCGCGACCTGCCTGCCGCCCGGGGGGGAGATGCCGTCGCCTACGGCCGGATCGTCTCGGCCTGCCAGAACACCGTCACTGCCGTGGCCCTGGCGATCACCCGCGACGTGGGAGCCAGCGAGGACATCGCCCAGGAGGCCTTCTTCAACGCCTGGCAGCGGCTGGACAGCCTGCACAGCCCCGACAGCTTCCTGCCGTGGCTGCGCCAGATCGCGCGCAACCTGGCCCGCGACCACCTGCGTCGCTACCGCGACCAGCCGCTGGACGGCGCCAATGCCGAACTCGTGCTGGCGGTCGCCGCCGATCCCGGCCCGCAGCCGATGGAGCACGTGCTCGATGGCGAACGCGAGGTGGCGGCGGCCGAGTTGATCGCCTCCCTGCCCGAGGACAGCCGCGAAACCCTGCTGCTGTTCTACCGCGAGGGTCAGAGCTCGCAGCAGGTCGCGACCCTGCTGGGCATCACCGACGCCGCCGTGCGCAAGCGCCTGTCGCGCGCACGGCAGCAGATCCGCGACGATCTGCTGGCGCGGTTCGGCGAATTCGCGCGCAATTCAGCGCCTTCTGCCGCGTTCACCGCTGCGGTGATCACCGGGCTCGGCGTGGCGACCAAACCGGCCGCCGCGATGGCCGCCACCACGCTCGGCGCCGGCGCGGTGGGCGGCGGCATCGCCAGCAAGGGCCTGATGGGTGTGCTCGGCATGGGCGGGCTGATCGGTGGCAGCCTCGCCGGCGGCTGGCTGGCGGCGCACCTGACCCGTCGCTACATCCTGACCTATGCCGAAACCCTGGAAGAACGCGGCGCCATCCTTGCGGCCTACCACCGCTACCTGCGCTGGACCCTGCTGTGGATGGCCATCGCTTTCGCAGTGGCCCTGTCGGGCTACAGCCTGCTGCTGACCACGCTGGTGACCGTAGTCGCCGAAGCCATTTCGCTGCGCACCCTGCTGGCGATCCGGCGCACGCTGCTGCCGCTGATCGCCCGCGACCGGGCACGCGACCCCGAGGGCGCCGCGGCGCGCTACAAGGCCTACAACTACAGCTACGGCCCGGTGGCGATCTTCTGGAGCGGCCTGTTGTACGTGCTGTCGATGCCGCTGTTCCACATCGCCGTCCACTACGGCAGCGAGGGCTTCGCCATCGGCCTGCAGGCGATGTGGCGCCTGCTCTCCTGAGGCCCCCATGCAGACCGACGCAAGCATCGCCATCGAGACCCTCATCGACCGCGAACTGCCGGCCGCGCGCGCCGGCGACCGCGCCGCCTACGGCCGCATCGTCGCTGCCTGCCAGAACACCGTCACCGCCGTCGCGCTGGCGATCACCCGCGACGTGCCGGCCAGCGAGGACATCGCCCAGGACGCTTTCCTCAGCGCCTGGCAGCACATCAGGCGCCTGCAGAATCCCGCCAGCTTCCTGCCCTGGCTGCGCCAGATCACCCGCAACCTCGCCCGCGACCACCTGCGCGCCGGCCGCCATCGTCCGCTCGACGGCGAAGGCGCCGAGATCGCGATCGAACTGGCCGCCGATACCGCACCGACGCCGTCGGAATGGCTGGAAGAGGACGAGCGCGAGCGCGCGGCGGCCGAACTGATTTCCAGCCTGCCCGAGGACAGCCGCGAAGTGCTGCTGCTGTACTACCGCGAGGGCCAGAGCTCGCAGCAGGTGGCGATGCTGCTCGGCCTGTCCGACGCCGCAGTACGCAAGCGCCTGTCGCGTGCGAGGCAGAGCCTGCGCGAGGACCTGCTGCGTCGCTTCGGCGACTTCGCCGCCACCAGCGCGCCCGGCGCGGCCTTCACCGCCGTGGTGGCGACGGCGCTGGTCACCGCGGCACCACCGGTCGCCGCCAAGGCCATCCTCACCGCCGGCGCGGTCAGCGGCGCCAAGAGCCTGTCGAAGATCGCGCTCGGCGCCGCCGGCAGCATCGGTTTCGCGATGTTGGCGGCGTTCGCCGGCATCTGGCTGGGCACGCGCAAGCAGCTCAAGGGCGCGATCGACGACGAGGAGCGGCGCGGCCTGATCCGCAGCGCCATCGTCAACTCGCTGGCGACGGTCGGCTTCCTCCTCGCGATCCTCGTGCTCACCCGCCTCGACGATGGCTGGCTGGCGCCGGTGCTGGCCACGCTGGCCTTCATGGGCGTGGTGTTCCACCAGACGATCGTGGTCCAACCGCGCGTGCTCGCCCGCCGGCATGCGCTCGAAGCGCAGCGCGATCCCGTCGGTGCGGCCCGGCAACGCCGCAAGGAGCGCATCCAGTGCTGGCTCGGCGCCGGCATCGGCCTGGTCTGCGGACTCGGTGGGCTGATCGCCGGCCTGGCGGCATCCGGGCGCATCTGAACATCGCGATCGACGGCACCACGATCAGGGACATGACGATTCGTGCGGCGCGGCTTCGCGGGTATCCTGCGTGCATGCCCCATGCCACCGCACGCACGCTTTCGATCCTCGGCCACCCCTTGGTGGCGCTGCCCATCGGCATCCTGCTGCCGACGCTGCGTGGCGCCACGCAGGTCGACACCCTGGCGATCGTCATCGGTTTCGCCGCCTTTGCGCTGGCGATCATGCTGTGGCCTGCCTACCAGGTCCGGCGCGGGCGATGGGCGCACATCGATGCATCACGCATCGACGAACGACGCGCCCTGAACCGCTTCCTGCTGCCCGCGATCCTCACCGGCACGGCCCTGGCCTGGCTGCTGTCGTCGCCGCCCCGCATGGTCGTGGCACTGGCGGCCGCCGCCGGCATCGTTCTGGTCGCGATGCTCGCCGCGCGCTGGTGCAAGCTGTCGCTGCATGTCGCCTTCGCCGTGTTCGCCACCGGCCTGCTGTGGCCGCTGGGGCGGGTGGCGGTGCTCGTCGCGGCCGTGCTGGCCGTGGGCATCGCATGGTCGCGCCTGCGCCTGTCGCGCCATGCGCCGATCGATCTGGCCGCGGGTGCAGCGGCCGGCGCGCTGGCCGCTGCGGCGGTGTGGATCCTCGTGCCGCGCGTGGGGGCCTGACATGAGCGCCAGCACCGATCTGCACGAACCGATGCGGCTGTTCCACACCTCGGAGCATCCCTGCGGCTACTGGCCGGACCGCAAGGCCCGCGACCTGGTGTTCGATCCCGGCGACCCCCGGCTGGCGCGCAAGTACGCGATGGCGCTGCAGTGGGGTTTCCGCCGCTCGGGCAACCTGATCTACCGGCCGCACTGCCGCGCCTGCCAGGCCTGCGTGGCCGTGCGCATCCCGGTGGCCGATTTCCTGCCCAGCCGCAGCCAGCGTCGCTGCCTGGAGCGCAACGCCGACCTGGATGTGCGCGTGCTGCCTGCGGAACGCGGCGACGAACATTTCCGGCTCTACCAGCGCTATCTGTCCGCACGCCATCCCCAGGGCGGCATGGACGGCCACGGCGAGGCCGAGTTCGACCAGTTCCTGGTCAGCACCTGGGCCGAATCGCGCTTCCTCGAAATCCGCGAGCACCGCGACCATGACCAGGGGCCCCTCGTCGCCGTCGCGGTGACCGACGTCGTGGAAGACGGCCTGTCCGCGGTCTACACCTTCTACGACCCCGATGCGGCCGATCGCGGCCTGGGTACCTTCGCGATCCTGCAGCAGATCGTCTGGGCGCGGCGCGAGGGCAAGCGTCATCTGTATCTCGGATACTGGATCGATGGCCACGACAAGATGGCCTACAAGCGCCGCTACAAGCCGCTGGAAGCCTTCGACGGCCAGCGCTGGCTGCTCGACGGCAAGGGCAGCCCGGCGTGATCCGGCCTTCCACCGCAATCGCTGCACGCACCCGACCGACCGCACCATGACGCCACGCCACGCCGCAATCGCCTCCCTGCTCGCCATCGCCATGCTCGCCACCGCCTGCGCCGCACCGGAACGCACACAGCCCCACGCAGCCGATGCGCCGTTGCGCGTGGCGACCTACAACGTGTCCCTGTACGACGACGCGGGCGGCGGCGTGATCCGCCGGCTGGACGCCGGTGACGAGGGCGCGCGCAAGGTCGCGGCGGTGCTGCAGCGCCTGCGCCCCGACCTGGTGCTGCTCAACGAATTCGACTACGACGCCGAAGGCCGCGCCGCCGACCTGTTCCAGCAGCGCTATCTCGAAGTGCCGCAGGCCGGCGGCGGCGAGGCCCTGCACTACCCGCATCGCTACTTCGCACCGGTCAACACCGGCGAACCCAGCGGCATGGACCTGGACAACAACGGCATCGTCGGCGGTACCGGCCGGGACCGCGGCAACGATGCCTGGGGCTACGGCCTGCACCCCGGTCAGTACGGCATGCTGGTGCTGTCGCGCCATCCGATCGAGCGCGACGCCGTGCGCAGCTTCCGCCTGCTGCGCTGGAGCGCGATGCCGGATGCGCTGCGGCCCTACCATCCGACGCAGCGTGGCTACTTCCACCGCGACGAGGTCTGGCAGCAGCTGCGGCTGTCGTCGAAATCGCACTGGGACGTGCCGGTGCGCACGCCGCTGGGGCGCGTGCACTTCCTGGTCTCGCATCCCACGCCACCGGTGTTCGATGGCCCGGAAGACCGCAACGGCGCGCGCAACGCCGACGAACTGCGGCTGTGGCGCGAATATCTCGACAACGATCCCGCCGACCACGCCTGGCTGTGCGATGACGACGGCCGCTGCGGCGGACTGCCCGAAGGCGAACGCTTCGTGATCGCCGGCGACCTCAACAACGATCCGAACGACGGCGATGGCCGTCATGACGCGATCCGTGCGCTGATCGACCACCCGCGCGTGCTGCGCCATGCCCCGCCACGCAGCGAAGGTGCGGTCATCTCCGCGCGCAACACGGGGGGCATCAACGCCAGCCACGTCGGCGACCCGGCCGAAGACACCGGCGACTTCGGTCCGAAGGTCGGCAACCTGCGTCTGGACTACGTGCTGCCGTCGATCGGGCTGCGCTTGCGCCAGGGCGGCGTGTTCTGGCCCGCACCGGGCAGCGAAGACGCCGCGATCGCGCACGCGTCCGATCACCACGCGGTATGGGTGGATCTCGTCGCGGAGGAATGAGAGCGCAGCGCGTGCCTCAGGGCTGTCCGCGCGGGACAAGGCTATCCCTCGGCACACGCGATCCGCAGCCCCACCCGGCCAGGGACAGCGGCCCCGAAAAAAAGTGATCGCCGTCGGGGCTGAACCGCTTCCAACGCCCGGATTTGGGTATATGCTCGGGTCATGATCCTTGGCAAACACGATGTGGATGCAGGGACGGGGGGAAGGGTCGGGGGGACTCTGACAGCCGAAGCCGCCGCACGCACGGCGGTCGATGCGCTGCAGCGCGCACTCCCGGTTGGGACCCGGATCGCCATCGCCTGGCAACACGCCCATCTCGGCCTCGGCAGCCTGCGCTGCCAGTGCGCCGACGATGCGTTGCAACGTGCGGTGGTCGATCACCTCGATCGCACTGGCGACAGCGCGGCCAGGCACGAAGGCGCCTACCTCGGCCGCGCCGAACGCGGCGCCGAACGCATCGCGGTCGGCCTGGCCTTCGACGACGCGCCGCCCCAAGGCTGGACCGAGCACGCATGGTTCGCTCTGGCAGGCGACCTGGTCTGGGCGATGCTGCGCCTGGCCGATGCCGACACGCGGATCGAAGCGCTGGAGAAGTCCAAGCGCCTGCAGCAGGCGCTGTACGAGATTTCCGACCTCGCCGGCCGGGGCCTGGAAATGCGCGAGATGCTCGCGCGCATCCATCGCGTGGTCGGCCACCTGATGCCGGCGGAGAACTTCTACATCGTCCATTACGACGACGAACAGGACAGCATCCGCTACCTGTATTTCGCCGACAGCCGAGACAGGTTCGATCCCGATCCCGATACGGTCTATCCGCTCGGCGAAGGCCTGCACAGCATGACCGCCGCCCTGCTCCGCCACGGGCGCCCGCTGGTGGGATCGGCGCGAGGCATCATCGAATCGCTCGGCATTCCGCATGAGGAATACGCCGGTGGCCCGCTGAGCGAAGACTGGCTGGGCGTGCCGCTGCTGCGCGACGGCCGCATCTGCGGCGCGATCGTGGTCCAGGACTACAACCGCATCCATTGCTACGGCAGCGAGGAGCAGGCGCTGCTGGAATACGTCGGCCAGCACATCCTCACCGCACTGGACCGCAAGACCGCGCAGGTCGAGCTCGAACGCCGCGTGCGCGAGCGGACGCTGGCGCTGGAGATGGCCAACCTCGAACTGCAGACCGAAGTCCTCGAGCGCGAGCGCGCAGAGAAACTGCAGCAGGCCCTGTTCCGCATCACCGAACTGTCGGTCAGCGCCACCAGCCTCGAACATTTCTACGCCGACCTGCATTCGATCATCGGCAAGCTGCTCTACGCCAAGAACTTCTACGTCGCCCTGCTCTCCACCGACGGCGAGTACGTCGAATTCCCCTACGCCGCCGACGAAATCGAGACCAAGACGCTCACGCGCCGCAAGCGTGCGCGCGGGCTCAGCGAATACGTCATCAGCACCGGCAAGCCGCTGCTGGCGATGCGCGAGGGCATCCGCGATCTCGAAGCGCGCGGGCTGGTGAGCAGCATCGGACCACTGGCATGGTGCTGGCTGGGCATCCCGCTCACCCGCGACGGCGTGGTCGAAGGCCTGATCGGCGTGCAGAGCTACAACGAAGGCATCGCCTTCACCGATCGCGACCAGGAACTGCTCACCTTCGTCGCCCATCACATCGATGCCGCCCTCGCCCGCAAGCGCGCGCAGGACACCCTCGTCGCCGCGCACGCCGAACTCGAGACCCGCGTCCAGACCCGCACGCGCGAACTCGCCGACGCCAATCGCGAACTGCGCGAACAGATCGCCGAACGACTCCGCGCCGAACAGCGCCTGCGCCACCAGGCACGCCACGATTCCCTCACCGGGCTGCCCAACCGCGCGCAGCTGCAGGAACGCCTCGACGACGCCATCATGCGCGTCACCTCCGCCGATGCCCGGCCCTTCGCCGTCCTCTTCCTCGACATCGACCGCTTCAAGCTCATCAACGATTCCGTCGGGCACGTCGCCGGCGACGAATTATTGGTGGAGTCCAGCCGGCGCATCTCCCAGGTCATCCGTGGCGACGACCTCGTCGCAAGACTCGGCGGCGACGAGTTCGCCATCCTCGTCGAGAACGTCGAGACCGCCGAATTCGCCAGGCAGTACGCCAGCAACATCCTCCGCGCCCTCGGCCAGCCGCTGTGGATCGAAGGTCGCGAGATCTTCCCGTCCGCCAGCATCGGCATCGCCCTGTGGCACAGCCGCTACCGCAAGAGCGAGGAACTGCTCCGCGACGCCGATGCCGCGATGTATCGCGCCAAGCGGCTGGGCCGCAATCGCAGCGAGGTCTTCGGCGAGGAGATGCGCGCCGAGGCCATGCGCCTGCTCGATCTGGAAGCCGACCTGCGCCGCGCGATCATGCACGACGCCTTCGAACCGCATTTCCAGCCGATCCTGCGCCTGGCCGACCGCCAGCAGGTCGGCTACGAAGCCCTGGTCCGCTGGAACCACGAGCAGCGCGGCCTGCTGACCCCGGCCGAGTTCATCGGCGTCGGCGAGGACAGCGCCCTGATCGAACAGGTCGACTGGCTGATGTACGGCCATGTCGTGTCCTCGATGGGCGAATACCCGAAGAACTACGTCTCGATCAACGTCTCCCCGCGCCATTTCCTGTCGGACAACTTCTCCGACCGCCTGCTGCGCATGCTCGACGAAGCCGGGCAGGATCCGCGCCGGCTGCGGATCGAGATCACCGAGGTCGCGCTGATCGAGGATGCGAGCCGTGCGTTGAAGGTGCTGCGCGACCTGCGCGGGCATGGTATCGAGGCCCTGCTCGATGACTTCGGCACTGGCTTCTCGGCGCTGTCGTACCTGCATCGTTTCCCGATCCAGGGCCTGAAGATCGACCGCAGCTTCGTCTCGGGGCTGGAAGGCGAGACCCGGACCGAGAGCCTGGCCCTGGTCCGCGCGATCCTCGCCATGGCGATCACCCTGGGGATCGACACGATCGCCGAGGGCATCGAGACCGAAGCACAGCGCGACATCCTGCTCGAGCAGGGCTGCCAGTTCGGACAGGGCTTTCTTTTCGGCGCACCGAGGATGCTCGATCGCAATCCATCGGCCTTCCGCCACCGCCCGGGCCTTCACTGAGACGCCACTCAGGGAGCAGGCCCATGGGACATGCCGGCAACGCAGACCCTTCTCTGGCGACCGGCATCAGGCTTCACCCGCGTCACGCACGACGGACTCCCCCGCATACGGACATCGGACACCCATCGCGGAGCGCGATGCGGCCGCCCTGGCCGCGCCCGTTCCGCCGGGCGATGGCATGGATGATGCTTTGGACTCCCACCAGATTCCGCGCTGTGCACGCCGTGTTTCCCGCAGACGTTCCGCGTTCGCAGGTTGACTTGGCACACCCACGGGTAAGGGCACCTCACGATGATCCTGAGCAGAGACGAACTGGATGAGACCGCGACCGCCGCGGTCGGCGACCATTCGATGATCGCCGGCAGCGATGGCGGCAACCTGCAGGCCACCCTCGCCCCGCTGCTGCGCGCAGCGCCGCCGGACGCCCGCGTGGCGATCGCCTGGCGCCACGCCGTCCTGGGCGCCGGAATGCTGGAAGGCAGCGGCGACGACCGGTTGCGCGATCGCACGCGCGTTGCGCTGGATGGCGCGCCCGGCGCGGAAGACGGCATCCGGATCCAGCGTTTCGAGCATGGCGAAGCAGTCGTCTGCATCGGTGTGCACGCGCGTGCCGGCACGGATGCCGACTGGATCGACCGCCACTGGACCCCGCTTGCCGCCCAGATGGTGTCCGCCTGCCTTCGACTGGCCGATGCGGAAACCCGCGTCGTGCGCCTGGAGAAATCCAAGCGCCTGCAGCATGCGCTGTACGAGATATCCGATCTCGCCGGCTCCGGGCTGGAGATGCGCGAGATGCTCGCGCGGATCCACCATGTCGTCGGCGAACTGATGCCGGCGGACAATTTCTTCATCGTGCATTACGAAGCCGCGCACGACCGCATCCGCTTCCTGTATTTCGCCGACGACCGACACGAATTCTTCCCGGATCCGGAAGCCGAATTCCCGCTGTCCGACACACCGCTGACCTCGGTGCTGATCCGCCACGGCCGGCCCCTTATTGGTTGCCCGCTGGACATCCTCGCATCGCTCGGCATTCCCTATCGCGAAGGCACCGGCGGGCCTGTCAGCGAGGACTGGCTGGGCGTGCCGCTGCTGCGCGACGGCAGCGTGTGCGGTGCGATCGTCGTGCAGGACTACCTGCGTCCCCACTGCTACGCCAGCGAGGAGCAGGCGCTGCTGGAGTACGTGGGCCAGCACATCCTCACCGCGCTGGACCGCAAGACCGCGCAGGTCGAGCTCGAACGCCGCGTGCGCGAACGCACCCAGGCACTGGAACTGGCCAACCTCGAACTGCAGACCGAAGTCCTCGAGCGCGAGCGCGCCGAGAAACTGCAGCAGGCCCTGTTCCGCATCACCGAACTGTCGGTTAGCGCGACCAGCCTCGAACATTTCTATGCCGCGCTGCACGGCGTCATCGGCGAACTGCTTTATGCGAAGAACCTGTACATCGCGCTGCAGAGCGCGGACGGCAAGCGGATCGAGTTCCCTTACGTCGCCGACGAGATCGACACCAGCACCGCCCACGACCGGCCACGCGGCAAGGGCCTGACCGAATACGTCATCGATACCGGCAAGCCGCTGCTGGCCCGGCGCGAGGACATCCTCGTGCTCGAAGCCAGGGGGCTGGTGCACAACCTCGGCCCGGGCCCGATGGCCTGCTGCTGGCTGGGCGTGCCGCTGACACGTGATGGCGTGGTCGGCGGCGTGATCGGCGTGCAGAGCTACACCGAGAGCATCGGCTTCGTCGATCGCGACCAGGAACTGCTCACCTTCGTCGCCCATCACATCGACGCCGCTCTCGCCCGCAAGCGCGCACAGGACACCCTCGTCGCTGCGCACGCCGAACTCGAGACACGCGTCCAGACCCGCACGCGCGAACTCGCGGACGCCAATCGCGAACTGCGTGAGCAGATCGCCGAACGACTCCGCGCCGAACAGCGCCTGCGCCACCAGGCACGCCACGATTCCCTCACCGGCCTGCCCAACCGCGCCCAGCTGCAGGAACGCCTCGACGACGCCATCATGCGCGTCACCTCCGCCGACGCCCGGCCCTTCGCTGTCCTCTTCCTCGACATCGACCGCTTCAAGCTCATCAACGATTCCGTCGGGCACGTCGCCGGCGACGAATTATTGGTGGAGTCCAGCCGGCGCATCTCCCAGGTCATCCGCGGCGACGACCTCGTCGCACGCCTGGGCGGCGACGAGTTCGCCGTCCTCGTCGAGAACGTCGAGACCGCCGAATTCGCCAGGCAGTACGCCAGCAACATCCTCCGCGCACTCGGACAGCCGCTGTGGATCGAAGGCCGCGAGATCTTCCCCTCCGCCAGCATCGGCATCGCCCTGTGGCACAGCCGCTACCGCAAGAGCGAGGAACTGCTCCGCGACGCCGACGCCGCGATGTACCGCGCCAAACGACTGGGCCGCAACCGCAGCGAGGTCTTCGGCGAGGAAATGCGCGCCGAGGCCATGCGCCTGCTCGACCTCGAAGCAGACCTGCGCCGCGCGATCATGCACGACGCCTTCGAACCGCATTTCCAGCCGATCCTG
>DASWYO010000040.1:0-1920 GCA_036404915.1 Lysobacteraceae bacterium | reverse complement strand
CACCGGCATGGACGAGAAGGCGCTGCAACGCATTCGCGGCCGCGAGATCGGCATGATCTTCCAGGAGCCGATGACCTCGCTCAACCCGGTGCATACGGTCGGCGCACAGATCGAGGAGGCGTTCCGCCTCTCGAAGGGGCTGGAGGGCCGCGCCGCAACACTGGCGGCAAAGGAGGCTCTCGAACGGGTGCGCATTCCCGATGCTGCGCAACGGCTCGGTTACTATCCGCACCAGATGTCGGGCGGCATGCGGCAGCGGGTGATGATCGCCATGGTGATTGCCGGGAACCCGCGGCTGCTGATCGCCGACGAACCGACCACGGCACTCGACGTCACCGTGCAGGCGCAGATCATGGCGCTGCTCGCCGAGCTGCGCGCCGAGACCGGCATGTCGATGATCTTCATCACCCACGATATCGGCCTCGTCGCCGGCATCGCGGACCAGATCATGGTAATGCAGAACGGCGTTGCGGTGGAGCAGGGGCCGCTCGACGCGGTGCTGGACGGGCCGCAGCACGACTACACCAAGCACCTGCTCAACGCCGTGCCGCACTTTTCGGGCGGAAAGTCGGTGCGGGTGGACGGAACGCGGGCGGCGGGCAAAGTTCCGCTGGTGACGGTGGACAACCTTGTCATCCGGTTCCCGGCAGCGCGGGGGCTCTTCGCGCGATCCGCCGGCGCCGTGCATGCGGTGGATGGTGTCGATTTCGACCTGATGCCCGGTGAAACGCTGGCCGTCGTCGGCGAGAGCGGTTCCGGCAAGTCGACGACGGCGCGTGCGATCCTCGGGCTGGTGCGCGCGACGCGGGGCCGGATCGACATGGCCAAGGGCGGTGGGCCGCGTCCGGTGCAGATGGTGTTCCAGGATCCCTTCGGTTCGCTCAATCCCAGGCTCAATGTGGAGAGCCTGCTTGCGGAACCGGCCATCGCGGCGGGCCAGCGGGTGGACGCCAAGCTGCGCGAGCGGATGCTGTTTCTCCTCAAGCGGGTCGGACTGACGGAGGATGCGCTGACGCGCTATCCGCACCAGTTCTCCGGCGGGCAGCGGCAGCGGCTCTGCATTGCGCGGGCGCTGATGCTGAACCCGCACGTGGTGGTCCTCGATGAAGCCGTGTCGGCGCTCGATGTGTCGGTGCAGGCGCGGGTGCTGGACCTGCTTGTGGACCTGCAGCAGGAGTTCGGGCTCGCCTATCTCTTCATCTCGCACGACATGGCGGTGGTGGAGCGGATCGCGCATCGGATCGCGGTGATGTATGCGGGGCAGCTGGTGGAAATCGGCGAGGCGCGTGCCGTGCTCGCGGACCCGCAGCACAGCTATACCAAGCGGTTGATCAGCGCCGTGCCCGCGATCGAACGGCGGCGGCAGACTTTCAAGGTGGATACGACCAACGTGCCCTCGCTGGTGCGGCCGCGCGGATATGAGCCGCCGGCGGCGCGCTGGCGCGAGGCGGGTGCTGACCATCGCGTGCGGCTGGAGGAATGATGGGCGTTGATGATGTTCTCGAACGGGCCTTCGGACCGCTGAGGTCGGCAGTCGAGTCGGGTCGCATTCCGGGCGGCGTCCTCGGCGTGGTCGACGCCGATGGCAGCCGCTCCACCCGTGCCATCGGGCAGGCGCAAACGGTGCCGACCAGCCGGCCGATGACGGAGGACACGTGGTTCGACCTGGCGTCGCTGACCAAGGTGATCTTCACGACGCCGCGCATCCTGGCGTTGGCCGAGGCGGGGACGATCGATCTCGGTGCGCCGCTGATCTCGGTGATCCCGGATTTCAGGCAATACAATCCGGACAACTGGGAGCGGAAGATCACGTTCCGGCAGTGTCTTGGGCACCAGACGCCGTTCCCCGGCGTGTTCCCGATCTACACCTATGGGACCGACCCGAACCTGTTGCGGGCCTTCGTGCTGCAGCACGAGTGG
>DASWYO010000039.1:0-43319 GCA_036404915.1 Lysobacteraceae bacterium | reverse complement strand
GGCCCGCGCCCTGCGGGTGGCAAGCCCGGCGGCGCCCGCCCCGGTGGTCCGCGTCCTGCAGGCCCGCGCCCCGGCGGCAATCGTGGGCCGCGCGGCGGCGGCGGTTTCAACCGCTGATCGATGTTCGGGCCGGGTCTCGTGATCCGGCCCATTGAACAAGTCTTGAGGCCCATCGGGCCATCGCCGGGCACGCATCCGGCCTTCCATGAAACGCTGGCACCCCGGCAGGCAGCAACGCCACACCCTTCTGGCATCGATCGAGGGATATCTCGACGCCATCGCATCCATGCAAGGCCGCTATCGCGACCACGTCATGAATGCATGCCTGCTGCAGAAGCGCGGCCGAACGCCCGAACGAACCTTGCGCACGGCACTCGCAAAGCGGGAGGGGACTCGCATCGTCTCGATCTCGGTCCCCACTTGCTGGACCGATGTCGAGCACTACCTGCGCGAGGAATTCCTGCAGACGCCGTTGTCGAAACCTGCGCAGGATTTCGGCGATGCACTCATCGATGCCCGGAGGGTGCTGGCATTCCGGGTCTCCGACCTCGTCATGTTTCTCGCGCCGCGCATGGAACCCGGCACGCTGTGGCGGGTCGAGCTGTCGCATCCCCATGCCAACCGCTACACCGGCTGCCTCATCGAGTACGGCGGCGACGTGTTGTGGATCGAGAGCATCCATCGGCACCGCGCCGAGACGTGAAATCCTGGATCCCCGACGGACACCGCTACGGCCTCAGTGCGCCGCCACAGTGATGCCGATTTCGGCCCGTCACGCCTGATTCGGCGGCATAGCGTGTGCCTACCGAACTCGACGGAGCACGCGCCCATGAAAACACTGGCCTCACTGATCCTCGCGCTCTTGTCCATGCCCATGGCATGGACCGCCGCAGCCCAGGAAACCCACCTCTTCAC
Source organism: Lysobacteraceae bacterium (assembly GCA_036404915.1). Lineage (GTDB taxonomy): Bacteria > Pseudomonadota > Gammaproteobacteria > Xanthomonadales > Xanthomonadaceae > Lysobacter_I. The sequence continues at coordinate 42,404 of DASWYO010000039.1, read as the reverse complement.
CATCGGCGAGAAATACGAGGAAGCGCCCGACGGCTGGCACGGATGCGGCAGCGACCGCGAGCAGATCGCACAGGACATCTGCTCGACGCGGATGCCCGACGGCAGCCTGCTGAAAGCGCACTACACGCTGGAATTCGTGCGCCAGTGGAGCGGGCACCGCTGCGGCTACAACACCTTCCGCGTGGACTGCCACGGCCTGCCGAAACCCTTCCGTACCAGGCGCGTGACCTTCAGGATCGGCGAAATCAACGCCGACGCGCCGTGCGGCACGGATCCGGTCGCCCATGCGCGCAGTTACTGCATGCTGCAGGGCGGTCCCGGGCCGAAGGCACTGCCCTTCACCCTCGTGCGCACCCATACCATCGGCGGCAACCGCTGCGGCTACAACACCTACGAGGTCGTGTGCAGGCAATCGCCCTGAGGCACGACAGAGGAGGCCAGGCACCGAGAGGGCCGGCCCGGTTCCATTGCGGGAACCGGGCCTGTTTCGCGTCGCACGCAACGCGGACTCGCGTTACGCCTGCGCCCGATGCATCCAGCGATACAGCACCGGCAGCACGAACAGCGTGAGCAGCGTCGACGAGACGATGCCGCCGATCACCACGGTCGCCAGCGGCCGCTGCACTTCCGAACCGGCACCGACGTTGAGCGCCATCGGCAGGAAGCCCAGCGATGCCACCAGGGCGGTCATCAGCACTGGGCGCAGGCGTCCGAGCGCGCCGTCGGCCACCGCGTCGTCGAGACGCATGCCCTCTTCGCGCAGCTTGCGGATGAACGAAATCATCACCAGCCCGTTGAGCACCGCGACACCCGACAGCGCGATGAAACCGACCGCTGCCGAGATCGAGAACGGCAGGCCGCGCAGCGCCAGCGCGACCACGCCGCCGGTCAGCGCCAGCGGCACGCCGCTGAACACGATCGCCGCGTCCTTCGCCGATCCGAACGCCCAGAACAGCAGCGCAAAGATCAGCATCAACGTGACCGGCACGACGATCGACAGCCGCTGGCTCGCCGAGATCAATTGTTCGAACGTGCCACCGTAATCGATCCAGTAGCCGGTGGGCAGTTCGACCTGCGTCTCGATCTTCCCGCGCAGTTCGCCGACGAAACCGCCAAGGTCGCGACCGCGCACGTTGGCGGTGACCACCACGCGACGCTTGCCGTCCTCGCGGTTGATCTGGTTCGGGCCGAGCGTGGTCTCGATCTTCGCCACTTCACGCAGCGGCACCGTCCGTGGCGCGCCGCCGCCCCATGCGGCCGCACGGCTGGACTCGTCTCGGTTGTCGTCGCCACCGGCCGAGCCCGTGATCAGCGGGATCGGCAGGTCGGCCAGCGCCGCCGGATCCTGCCGCAGCGTCTCGGGCAGGCGCACGACGATGTCGAAACGACGATCGCCTTCGAACAACTGCCCGGCCAGTTCACCGCCGACCGCCGTCGCGACGGTGTCCTGCACCACGCCCGGGTTCAGGCCGTAGCGCACCAGCGCCTGGCGGTCCGGCACGATGGTCAGCAGCGGCAGGCCGGTCGTCTGTTCCACCTTCACATCGGCCGCGCCCGGCACGGTCTTCGCCACCGCTTCGATGCGCTTGCCGACGTCGGCGAGCGTGTCCAGATCGTCGCCGTAGAGCTTGATCGCGACATCGGCGCGCACGCCCGAGATCAGCTCGTTCATGCGCATCTGGATCGGCTGGGTGAACTCGTAGTTGTTGCCGGGCAATTGCTTCACCGCCGTCTCTATCTCGGCGACGAGCTGCGCCTTCGACTTGCGCGGATCCGGCCATTGGTCGCGCGGCTTGAGCATGATGAAGGTGTCGGCGACCGACGGCGGCATCGGATCGGTGGCCACTTCCGCTGTGCCGAGCTTGCTGAAGACTTCCTTCACCTCCGGGAATGCCGCGATCCTCGCCTCCAGGGAGACCTGCATGCGGATCGCCTGTTCGAGGCTGGTGCCCGGGATGCGCATCGCATGCATCGCGATGTCGCCTTCATCGAGGCTCGGAATGAACTCCGACCCCAGTCGCGTGGCGAGCAGCCCGCTGCACACCAGCAGCGCGAGCGCGCCCGCGATCACCGCCCGTCGCCACGACAGCGCGCGCGACAGCAGCGGCGCATAGGCCTTGCGCGCCACGCGCATCAGCCAAGTGTCCTTCTCTTCCACCCGGCCGCGCAGGAACAAGGCCACCGATGCCGGCACGAACGTCAGCGACAGCAGCATCGCACCGCAGAGCGCCAGCACCACCGTGATTGCCATCGGGTGGAACATCCTGCCTTCCACGCCGGTGAGCGCGAAGATCGGCAGGTAGACGGCGGTGATGATGCCCAGGCCGAACAGGCTGGGACGGATCACTTCGGCCGTCGCGCTGGCGGCGGTGTCCAGACGTTCGTCCTCGTCGAGCACACGGCCCAGCGCGTGCTGCAATTCGCCGAAGCGGCGCAGGCAGTTCTCGATGATGATGACCGCGCCATCGACGATCAGCCCGAAATCCAGCGCGCCCAGGCTCATCAGGTTGCCCGACACACCACCGCGCACCATGCCGGTGACGGTGAACAGCATCGACAGCGGAATGACCATGGCCGTGATCAGGGCCGCACGGAAGTTGCCGAGCAGCAGGAACAGCACCGCGACGACCAGCAACGCGCCTTCGACCAGGTTCTTCGTCACCGTGGCGATGGTGCGGTCGACCAGTGAGATGCGGTCGTACACCGGGGTCGCGCGCACGCCCGCGGGCAGGCTGCGGTTCGCCTGTTCGAGCGTTTCTGCGGCCGCCTTCGACACTTCGCGGCTGTTCGCGCCGATCAGCATGAACACCGTGCCCAGCACCGCCTCGCGGCCGTCGTGCGTGGCCGCACCGCTGCGCAGCTCCGGGCCTTCGCCGACCTGGGCGACATCGCGCACGCGGATCGGCACGCCTTCGCGCCGGTCGAGCACGATGTCGCGGATCGCGTCCGGATCGGCCACCTGCCCCGGCGCGCGCACCAGGAACTGCTGGCCGTTGCGCTCGATGTAGCCAGCGCCGATGTTGCGGTTGTTCGCGGCGACCGCGCTCACCACGTCGTGCAGCGTGAACCCCAGCGCGACCATCCGCGCCGGATCCGGCGTGATGTGGATCTGGCGCGCGAAGCCGCCGATCGTGTTGACCTCGGTCGCACCGGGCGCGCCGCGCAGCTGCGGACGGATCACCCAGTCCTGCAGCGTGCGCAGGTCGGTCGCGGTCCACGGCGTGCCGTCGGGCTTGCGCGCCTTCGGGTCGGCATCGACCGTGTACATGAAGATCTCGCCCATGCCGGTGGCGATCGGCCCCAGCTCCGGATCGAGTCCTTCCGGGATCTGCGACGCGACCTGCTGCACCCGCTCGGCCACCTGCTGCCGCGCGAAGTACAGGTCGGTACCGTCCTTGAACACCACCGTGACCTGCGACAGGCCATAGCGCGAGATCGAACGGGTGTAGTCCAGTCCGGGCAGGCCGGCCATCGCCGTCTCGATGGGAAAGGTCACGCGCTGTTCGGCTTCCAGCGGCGAATAGCCGTCGGCACGGGTGTTGACCTGCACCTGGACGTTGGTGATGTCGGGCACGGCGTCGATCGGCAGGCGCAGCGTGCTCCATGTGCCGATGCCGACCAGCAGCAGGGTCAAGGCCAGCATCAGCCAGCGATGCGCGATCGCGAAGCGGATGACGCGTTCGAGCGCGCCGGGCACAGCCGGCGCCTGTCGGTCAGTGCTCATGGCTCGCCCCCGATTTCTCGATGTCGGCCTTCACCAGGTAGCTCTGCGCCACCACCACCTGGTCGCCCGGCTTGAGGCCCGAGCGCACCTCCACGCGTTCGGCGTCGCGCTCGCCCAGTTCGACCGGACGCGCTTCGTAGATGTCGCCAACGCGGACGAACACCGCGTCCCCGTCGCGGAAGGTCTGCAGCGCCGACAGCGGGACGACCAGCGCGGCCGGCTTGCGCGCCACGGTGATCCTGACCTTCACCGCCGAACCCGGCCGCCACTGGGCGTCGGCGTTCGGAATCGTCGCGCGCGCCACGGTGCTCTGGCTGGCGGTCGCGGTCCCCGGCAGCACGCGTTCCAGCGTCGCCCCGATCCGCGCGCCGTCGCTCAGGCGGGTGACCTCGATCGGCACGCCCGGCTGGATGTGCTGCGCATCGGCGCCGAACACGTGCACGTCCACCCACAGCGACGACAGGTCGGCGATCTCGAACAAGGGCGTGCCTTCAGAGGCCACGCCGCCCACGGTGGCGTTGCGCGCCATGACCACACCGGCGATCGGTGACGCTACCGTGTAATCGGTCAGGCTGAGATTGCTTTCCACCGTCGCCAGCGGCTGCCCGGCGCGCACGTGGTCGCCGACGTTGGCGCGCAGCGCGCGGATCGGCCCGGGGAAGCGCGCCATCACGTTCGCAGTGCGGCCTTCGACCGGCGTCAGCAGACCCTGCAGTTCGTGCTGGTCGGCGATCTCGCCCGGCCCGGCTGCTACGACCCGGATGCCCGAGTCCGCCGCGATCTTCTCCGGGATCACGGTGCGACCTTCGTAGCTCTCGTAGGTCCAGCGCAGCGACCTGCCGCCGATCTTCGCGACGACCTCGACGTCGAACGAATGCGGTTCACCGACCACGGTATCGGCCATCAGGCTGCCGTCCGCCTGCGGCCTGAGGACATGGCGTTCGGACAGATTGCCCAGGCGCTTCAGGCGGACTTCGACGCTGCCGGCATCGCCGGGCAGCGGCTTGCCGTCGCGATACAGCCAGGCCTGGTACGTCGGCGGGCGACCGGTCTCGGCGATGACCAGCTCGACCGCATGGCCATCGGCTTCGAGCAGCCGGCCGCCGTGCGCGCCCTGCTTCGCCTCTTCGCCGGCTTCGTGGCCCCCTTCTTCATGGCCTCCTTCTTCATGACCATGTTCGTCATCGGCAGGCCCGCCGGATTCGCCGCCACAGGCGGCCAGCATCAGCGAGAGCAGGCACGCAACCGTCAGTGTTCGGAATGTCATCGGGAAAATCCTTGTTCGTCGGCGACCGGGGCATGGATCAGGGGTTGCCCGGTCAGGCGCTGGAGTTCGATCAGCGCGCGCTGCGCTTCGAGCGCGGCGTCGAGCTGCTGTCTGCGGGCGGCGGTGCGTTCGGACTGCAGTTGCGCCCATTCGAGGTAGCTGATCGCGCCGGCGCGATAGGCGCGCTCGGCGGCGGATTCGGCCTGCGCCAGCTTCGGCAGCACCTCGTCGCGCAGGCGGCGCGCTTCGACGCGGGCCACGCGGTAGCGGCCGTGCGCATCGACCAGCGTCGAATACAGCGCCATGCCGCGCGCTTCGCGTTCGATGTCGAGCGACGCCAGCTCCGCTTCGGCGGCGCGGATGCCGGGCTCGGCGCGACCTCGCGCCCCCAGCGCCATCGACACGCCACCGATCAGGGCGACATCGCCCTCGGCCTGCAGGCGGCGCACGCCGACCTGCCAGTCGAGGTCCGGCGTGGCTTCGCTGCGCGCCAGCTGCAGCCGCGCTTCGCGGATGCGGCGTTCGTCGGCGAAGCGCGACAGTTCCGGCATGCCATCGAGCAGCGCCGCCAGCGCATCCGGCGATGCGATCTCGGGCAATGCCGGCTCGCCCGGCACGACCGCGAACCCGGGATCGCGTTCGCCCCACAGCGCAGCCAGGTGCTGGCGCGCAGCAGATCCGCGCTGCACAGCACGCTCACGTTCGAGTTCGGCCCGCGCCAGCGCGGCCTGCGCGGTGAACACCACCGATTCCGGCGATGCACCGGCCTGCAGCCGCTGTCGCGCGGCAGCGACCGTGCGCCGGCGCTGCGCGATGTCCTGCTCGGCGATCGCCTGCTGGCGTTCCGCAGCGATCGCCATCAGGTAGCGCCGCGCCACCTCGGCCAGCAGGTCCAGCCGCGTGGTTTCGCGTTCGATGGCCAGCGCATCGATGCGGCTCTGCGCCAGCGTGCGCCGCGCATCCAGCTTGCCGCCGCGCTCCAGCACGGAGGCCAGGCTCAGGGTGAGTTCCGCGCCCCCCAGGCCGGCGGATTCGCCGCTGCCCAGCGCGTTCTCCAGGGTGGCGCCGGCGACGAATGCCGGGCGCTGGATCGCGCGCTCCTGTTCTGCGCGCAGGACGTCGCGGCGCGCGTCGAACAGCCGCAGGTCGGGGTGGGTCTTGTTTCGATGGGCTGCGACGCGCGCGAACGCATCGTCCAGGCTCAGATCATTCAGGGGTCGTTCGTTCGGGGTCGGGCGCTCGTTGGCGTGGACTGGCCACGCCAACGCAGATGCCACGACCCATGCGGCCAGGGCCGCGAGTCGCATGTACATGCCATTGCTCCGATGTCGATATGAAGTCGAATGCCGGCGTCGTGCCGGCAGGCGTCACGCGACGATCGGAGGTCGGAATGGCGTATCGAAACGCGAATCCGGCGCAGCGTCGGGATCGACACCGGGCGGACGCGTTCCATCCAGGGCCGGCGGCAGCGCCGCGAGGCTGGACGGCGGCAGCGATTGCGGCTGCGCGCAGCAGTGGGCGTGATGCGAAAGGGCGTGCACGACATCGGGCTCGTGATCGCGCTCGTCGTCATCCGACGATGCGGGTTCGCCGTCGTGGACATCGCCTTCGACGTGCGCCACGCCGTCGCCGACATGCGCCAGGATTTCGTGCAGCTGGCCGTAGGCGACCATCAGCGGCTGCAGGACGAAGCCCAGCACGAGCATCAGCACGAGGGCGATGCGTCGGGAGGCAGGTCTGCGGCGGCGGACAGGTCTGGTCACGGTGGGCAAGGGTAAGCGCGGCGCATGCGGTTACACAATTCCAGCGCAGCGATGTCGGTGAAGCCGGACTTCACACACGCGCCACATCCTGCCCGCGCGGGCCGGCGACAGTGCGACCGTCTCCATCGACGGAACTCCCATGGCTGCCGCTCCCGAACGCGACTACGACCTCGTCATCGTCGGTGCCAGTTTCGCCGGCGCCGCCTGCGCGCTCGCCGCCGCGCAGTACGGCCTGCGCGTCTGCGTGCTGGAGCGCAAGCGCGACCCGGGCCTGAAGCTGCACACCACCGGCATCATCGTGAAGGAGGCGGCCGAGCGCACCTGGCTGAACCGCATGCCGGCCGACCTGGTGCGTCGCGTCGACAAGGTGCGCCTGTACGCGCCGAACCTGCGCAACGTCGCGCTGCAGGTGCCCGACTACTACTTCCTCACCACCGACACGCCGAACCTGATGCGCTGGCTCGCCGACGAAATGCGCGACCAGGGCGTCGACCTGCGCCTCGCGCATTCGTTCACCGACGCCACGCGCAGCGTGCAACCTCATCGCGGGCGCTGGCACTTGCCGGGCGTCGGCCACGCGCACTGGCTGGTCGGCGCCGACGGCGCGAAGTCGCGGGTCGCGCAGCGCTTCGACCTCGGCGCCGTACGCGATTTCCTCTACGGCGTCGAATACGAATTCGCCGGTCTCGAACTGCACGAGCCCGACGCCCTGCACTGCTTCATCGACAAGCACCTCGCGCCGGGTTACATCGGCTGGGCCACGCAGAATCCGGCGGGCGTGCAGTTCGGCCTGGCGTTCCGCCACGATGTCGCCCGCGCCGGCACACCGGACGTGGCTGCGCTGCGCGAACGCGTCGGCACGCAACTCGGCATTCCGAAGGAGTTGCCGCCCTCGGCCATCCGCGCCGGTCTCATCCCCTGCGGCGGTCCGGTGTCGCCGATCGCCAAGCCCGGCGTGATCCTCACCGGCGACGCGGCCGGCATCGTCTCGCCGGTCACCGCCGGCGGCATCCACTCGGCCTGGCAGCACGGCTGGGCGGTCGGCGAAGGCCTGGCCCGGCATCTGCGCGACGGCGGCCCTTCGCCCGAACGCGTGGCCACCGACGCCGCGCCGCGCTACCGCTTCAAGCGCGCGTTGCGCTGGATCTTCGACCACGCGCAGTACGACTGGCCCTTCGACCTGCTGCTCGGCAGCGCACCGATGCGCTGGGCGGCGGAGCGGGTGTATTTCGGCGGGCGGTCGCCGCGATGAGCGACTCGACCGCTGTCCACGACCTGCGAATCGGGCTCAAAGGCCTGCTTGCGCTGCATGCCTTCACGGCATGGAACCTCTGGATGCTCATCGACCCGGTCTCCGGGATCGTGCACCTGTTCTTCCCGCCCTGGTTTCCGCTCAATGCCGTGCGGATGGCGGTGCGCGCGCCGGTCTTCGCCTCGCTATGCCTTGTTGCCGCGACATTCCTCGTAGTGTCGGCGTATATGGTCTCGAAGCCGCTGCTCAGATCGCTGGGGCAGTGGCCGCGCCGCCTGCTGGCGATCGTCGCGATCCTGTGGACGCCGATGCTCTGCGCGGAAATGCTGCGCATGCTGCTGATGCAGCAGGCGCTATCGACGGTTCCTTCCGGATGCAGCGGGACGACCAGCGCTTTCGAATCCCTCGAATCGCACCTGAAACCGGAACGGCCGATGCGACCGCATGCCTGGCGGATTCGCAGCGGAAAAGCCGAACTCTGGAGTTATCGCTCGCTGCGCTTCGAGCCCGCAGGCGCCTGGCATGGCGCGGAGATCGCGATGTCCCGATGCCTCGGCAACGATCCACCACACCGCGCTTCGGGAGAAGCGAGATGAACAAGACCCTGATCCAGCCCTGCCTGCGCTACGCCACCGTCGCCGCGCTCACCACGGCGGCATGGTGGTTCCATGCCGACCTGACGGCGCCGGATGCCTGCCTGGGCAACGGCGGTGCGTTCGACTACGCGCGCTGGCTCTGCGATTTCGACGGCAGCGATGTGCATGCCTATGTCGACACGCCGATCACCGCCCTCCCATCGTTCCCGGTGTTCTGCGCCTGCCTGCTGGCATTCGTCGCGATGCGCATGCGACCGGCACGCGCTCGTCGTCGAGCGCGCACCGTCTGAGCCTCAGCGCAGCTCGAACACGTCGCCGTCCAGCATCGCCGGGAAGCGCTCTCGGTGCGCGGCGAGTTCCCTGGACTGCAGCGTGGTGGTGACGACCACGGGCTCGTCGGTGCATTCGCTGATCGGCTGGCCGAGGAAATCGATCACCGCGCTGTCGCCGGAATAATGCAGCTTGTTGCCGTCGATGCCGACGCGGTTGAGGCCGGCGACGTAGCACAGGTTCTCGATCGCGCGGGCGCGCAGCAGCGTCTTCCACGGATAGGCGCGCGCCGATGGCCAGTTGGCGACGAACAGCAGCAGGTCGTAATCGAGCTGGCCGGGGCGCTCCACGTCGTAGCGGTTGCGCGCGAACACCGGGAAGCGCAGGTCGTAGCAGACCAGCGGGCAGATGCGCCAGCCGCGCCATTCCACGGTGAGGCGGTCCCGGCCTGCGGTGTAGCGCTCGTGCTCGCCGCCGAAACGGAACAGGTGGCGCTTGTCGTAGGTCTGCAGCGCGCCGTCGGGCGTGGCGAACAGCATGCGATTGAAGACCGCATCGCCGTCGCGCAACTGCACGCTGCCGCAGACGGCCGCATCGAGCGCCGTCGCCTGTTCGCGCAGCCACGCCACGGTCGGGCCGTCCATGGTCTCGGCCTGGGCGATGGCCTCGTTGGAGAAGCCGCTGGTGAAGGTTTCGGGCAGCACGACCAGATCGGTCTGGCCGCGCAGGCCGGCGATCAGCTCGCCGTAGTAGTCGCGGTTGCCGGCCGGGTCGTGCCAGCGGGTGTCGCCCTGCACGAGGGTGATGCGCAAGTCGTTCATGTCAGAGCCTCATCAGGCGTTCGATCGCAGCGTCCATGGTGGCGTCGTTCTTGGCGAAGCACAGCCGCGCCAGGCGCTGCCCGGCCGGCGGCGTTTCGTAGAACGGCGACAGCGGGATCGCGGTGACGCCCTTCTCGATGGTCAGCCAGCGGCAGAATTCGACGTCGTCCAGGTCGCTCACCGCCGAATAGTCGACGAGCTGGAAATAGCCGCCCGGCACCGGCAGCGGCTTGAGCTTGGTCTGCAGCAGTTGCTCGCGGAAGCGGTCGCGCTTGGCCTCGTAGAAGGCGCCGAGCTGCTCGTAGTGCTCGGGCTCGGCGTCGATCATCGCCGCGAACGCGTGCTGCGCCGGATGGAAGGTGCAGAACACGTTGTACTGGTGGACCTTGCGGAACTCGGCGCTGAGGGCCGGCGGCGCGATGCAGTAACCCACCTTCCAGCCGGTGCAGTGGTAGGTCTTGCCGAAGCTGGAGATCACGAAGGCGCGTTCGCGCAGCTCCGGGTAGCGCAGCGCCGACTCGTGGCGGGCGCCGTCGAACACGATGTGCTCGTAGACCTCGTCGGACAGCAGCCAGATGCCGGTGTCGCGGAGCAGGTCCGCGATCGTGTTCATGTCGTCGACGCCGAGCATGGCGCCGGACGGGTTGTGCGGGGAATTGATCATCAGCATGCGCGTCTTCGGCGTGATCGCCGCGCGCACCTGGTTCCAGTCCGGCGCGAAGGTGACCGGGTCCAGCGGAATGTGCACCGCGCGTGCGCCGGCCAGGTCGATCGCCGGCTCGTAGCAGTCGTAGCAGGGGTCGAGGACGATGACCTCCTCGCCTTCACGCACCACGGCATGGATGGCGTTGAAGATGGCTTCGGTCGCACCGCTGGTCACCGTGATCTCGGCGTTCTCGTCAGGGCGAACCCCGTAGACCCGCTGGGTCTTGTCGGCGATGGCCCGGCGGAGGGCCGGGATGCCGGTCATCATCGAATACTGGTTGTGGCCGGCGCGCATGGCCTTGTCCAGTTCGTCGACCAGGCGCTGCGGCACCGGGAAATCCGGGAAGCCCTGGCCGAGGTTGATCGCGCCGTGCTCGGCGGCGAGCTGCGACATCACGGTGAAGATGGTCGTGCCCACCTTGGGCAACTTGGTCTGCGGCATGCTCGATTCCTGCGGCGAAAGTGGGGGTGGATGCCCGTTCATCTCCGTGACCGGGCGACCGGCCGCTAACACAGGCCGGACGGGGGCGCCAGAGTTTACGGTCCGGCGCGCCTGGGTTAAACCTATGCAATGCCGTCTTCCCCCCCACGCGCAGACCAGGCACGGATCGCCGAGCTCGTACGGGCGTATCTCGCCGCCGATTACCGCTGGGAACTGGCGGGCGACTGGCGCAACGTCCGCATCGGCGAACCTGCCCCCGAACTGGCCCGGGAATTCCCCGATGTGCGCCACTTCGGGCTGCTGTCGGCCTGGGACCCGCATTCCATCCCGCGGCCCGAACCGGTGAACCGAAAGGCCGACGACCTGCTCGAAAAGGACATCCTGGCCAGCGGCCTGCGATTCCGGGCGGCGTTCTCGTCGGCGACCAATCGCACCTGGCGCGAGCCCAGCTGGCTGGTGATGGACATGCCCGTCGACGATTTCGACACCCTGTCGCGTCGTTATGGCCAGCTGGCGACCCTGTACTGGAGGCCGGACGCGCCGGTGCGCATGCGCGTCGACGCCGCGAAGCCGGCCGGTTTCGGACCGCACGACTGCATCGACTGGCTGCGCGGCGACGCCCGGGATTGATCGCGCGCGGCACGGAGCGACGAGCAGGCATCTGCCGCTGCGGCGGGGGTGCAGGCGTGCTCACTGGCCTGCAGGGCATCGGGCACCGGGCATGCGGAGACCGGGAACAGGCTCTAAAATCATCGACCGTGGCCGGACTTTCTCCGGCCGATCTTCCGCAATGACCGCTACCGCTGGACCTGCCCCGCCGCTGCTTGCCGCTTGCGGCCTGATCTTCACGCGCAACGACGAGCCGGTCTTCGGCCCGCTGGATTTCGCGGTGGACGCCGGCGAGGCCCTGCTGGTGCGCGGCGACAACGGCGCGGGCAAGACCACCCTGCTGCGCGTGCTGGCGGGGTTGCTGCGTGCCGAGGCGGGCGTCATCGAGATCGACGGCCGGGCCACCGCCACGCCCGAACGCACCCGCGCCCTGGCCTACCTGGGCCACCTGCCCGCGCTGAAGGCGGACCTGAGCGCGCTGGAGAATCTGGACTTCCTCTGCGGCCTGCACGGCCGGACAGGCAGCCTGTCGCCCGATGCCGCGATGCGCATGGTCGGGCTGGACGGCTACCAGGACACCCTCGCCCGCCAGCTCTCGGCCGGGCAGAAGAAGCGCCTGTCGCTGGCCCGCGTGTGGCTGTCGCCCGCCCCGGTCTGGCTGCTCGACGAGCCCTACGCGAATCTCGATCTGGACGGCATCGCGCTGGTCAACCGCATGGTCGAAGCCCACCTCCGCGAGGGCGGCGCCGCCCTGGTCACCACGCATGGCGCCTACGCCGCGCCACCGGTGCGCACCCGCGAGTTGGTGCTGAGGAAGGCCGCATGATCACGCCCGGCATGAGCCCGCCCGGCATGACCCCGCCCGACACCCGCGCGCCGCGGATGCAGGTCAGCGCCGACGCACCGTCCCTGCGGCGCACCGCCGCCGCGCTGGTCCTGCGCGACCTGCGCCTGGTCTGGCGCCGTCGCGGCGACGCCTTCCAGCCCGCCCTGTTCGCGCTGATCGTGGTCGTGCTGTTCGCGCTCGCGCTGGGCAGCGACGCGAAGCTGCAGGCGCAGGTCGCGGCCGGCGTGCTGTGGGTCGCCGCGCTGCTCGCCGGCCTGTTGGCGCTGGACAGCCTGTTCCGCGGCGACGCCGAGGACGGTTCGCTCGAACAATGGATGCTGGCCCCGGTGCCGCTGGCCTGGCTGGTGGCGGTGCGTACCGGCATCCACTGGGCCACCACCGCGCTGCCGTTGCTGCTGGCCACGCCTTTCCTCGCCGAATTGCTGCATCTGCCGCGCACGCAGTTGCCGGTGCTGATGGCGGGACTGGCGCTAGGCACGCCGCTGCTGAGCCTGATCGGCGCGGTGATCGCGGCGCTGACGGTAGGCATGCGCCGCTCCGGTATCCTAGTCGGCCTGCTGGCCTTGCCGCTGTACGTGCCGGTGCTGGTGTTCGGCGCCGGCAGCGTCGCGGCGAACGCACAGGGCATGGACCCGGCCGGCGCGCTGCTGCTGCTCGCGGCCGGACTGGTCGTCGCGCTCGTGCTGGCGCCGCTGACTGCGGCAGCGGCGATCCGGATCGCGGTGAGCTGACGATGCGCACGCACGTCCCGAGTCCGCGGCGTTTGAGATGGCTCAAGGCGCACCCGTCGCACGCCGCCGAGACTGCAGCACGCCCGTACGCCGACCGCTCCGCCTTCCACCTTCCGAGTTCGTTTCCGTCTCCATGAATCCCGTCCTCCGCTGGTTCCACCAACTCGGTTCTCCGCCGTACTTCGACCGCTTCGCGGCGCGCTGGGTGCCGTGGTGTTTCGGCATCGGCCTGCTGGTCATGGGGATCGGACTGTGGCAAGCCCTGTTCGGCGTCCCGGCCGATTACCAGCAGGGCGACAGCTTCCGGATCCTCTACATCCACGTGCCGTCGGCGTGGATGAGCATGTTCGTGTTCGCGCTGATGGCCGTGTACGCGGCGATCGCGCTGATCTGGCGGATCAAGCTGTGCGAGATCCTGGCGATGGCCTGCGCGCCCGTCGGCGCGGCCTTCACCGTGATCACGCTGGCCACCGGTTCGATCTGGGGCAAGCCGATGTGGGGCACCTGGTGGGAATGGGACCCGCGACTGACCAGCGAACTGGTGCTGCTGTTCCTGTACCTGGGCGTGATCGGCCTGTACCAGGCCGTCGACGACCGTCGCAACGCCGCACGCGCGGCCGGATTGCTGGCCATCGTCGGCGTGGTCCTGCTGCCGATCATCCGCTACTCGGTGGAGTGGTGGAATTCGCTGCACCAGGGACAGACCATCCGCGTGTTCGGCGAATCGAGCATGGACCCGAGCATGCTGCCGCCGCTGGTGCTGATGGTGATCGGCACCAAGTTCTGGTTCGCCGGTTCGCTGCTGCAGCGCGCGCGCGCCGACAATCTCGAACGCGAAGCCGGCAAGGCCTGGGTGCGCGAGCGCGCCGGTGCCATGACCGATACCTCGGCCGGCACCACGGGCCACGACGAGGACGCCACCCCATGACCTACCTCGGCTACGTCGTCGCCGCCTACGCAGTGTTTCTCGTCGTCATGCTGTGGGACATGCTGGCGCCGGCGCTGCGCATCCGCAGCCTGCTGCGCGACGTCCTCCAGCGTGCGCGCCGCGCCGCCGCGAAGACCGCCCCGACTTCCACGGACCTGCATCGATGAATCCCACCCGCAAACGCCGCCTCTGGTTCGTGATCGCACTGCTGGCCGCCGCGTCGCTCGCCGCCGTGCTGGTCACGATGGCGCTGCAGCGCAACGTCGCCTACCTCTATACCCCGGGTGAAGTGCTGCGCGGCGATGCCGGCCCGAAGGTCGCATCGGGCGACACGGTGTTCCGCCTCGGCGGCATGGTGTCAGCGGACTCCTTCAAGCGCGCCGAGGGCTCGATGGAAGCGCATTTCCGCGTCACCGACGGCGATGCCGAGCTGCCGGTGCGCTACACCGGCATCCTGCCGGACCTGTTCCGCGAGAAGCAGGCCGTGGTCGCCACGGGACGCATGCAGGGCGACACCTTCGTCGCCGAGCAGGTGCTGGCCAAGCACGACGAAACCTACGTGCCCAAGGAAGTCGCGGACAAGATGGGGCTGGCGCACAAGAAGCACGGGGTGGCCGAACCGGCCGCGACCGACGGCAAGGCGGCGGCGGATGCCGCGCCGGCCAAGGGATACTGACCTCGCATGCACCTGCTTCCCGAATTCGGCGTCGTCGTCCTCCTCCTCGCGCTGCTCGTCTCGCTGCTGCAGGCGGCGCTGCCGCTCATCGGCGCGCAGCGCGGCATCGCGCCGTGGATGGCGATCGCACGCCCGGCCGCCTGGGCCCAGTTCACCCTGGTCGGTATCGCCTTCGCGATCCTCACCTGGGGCTTCGTCAGCCAGGATTTCTCGCTGCGCTACGTCGCCGAGAACTCGAACTCGCTGCTGCCGATGATGTACCGCTACTCGGCGGTGTGGGGCGCGCACGAAGGTTCCCTGCTGCTGTGGGCGCTGATCCTGGCGGCATGGACGGCCGCGGTGGCGCTGTTCTCGCGCGCGCTGCCGGAGGTCGTCGTCGCGCGCGTGCTCGGCACGATGGGCGTCATCAGCGTCGGCTTCCTCGCCTTCCTGATCTTCACCAGCAACCCGTTCGAGCGCATCCTGCCGGCCGCCGCCGAAGGCCGCGACCTCAACCCGCTGCTGCAGGATTTCGGTCTGATCGTGCATCCGCCGATGCTCTACATGGGCTATGTCGGCTTCGCGGTGCCGTTCGCGTTCGCCATCGCCGCCCTGCTCGACCGCAATGCCTCGAAGCCGGAGATGGTCGCCGGCTGGCTGCGCTGGACGCGGCCGTGGACCAATGTGGCCTGGGCGTTCCTGACCCTCGGCATCGCGCTCGGCAGCTGGTGGGCGTACTACGAACTGGGCTGGGGCGGCTGGTGGTTCTGGGATCCGGTCGAGAACGCCAGCTTCATGCCGTGGCTGGCCGGTGCGGCGCTGCTGCACTCGCAGGCGATCACCGAAAAGCGCGGCAGCTTCCGCAGCTGGACCCTGCTGCTGGCCATCGCGACGTTCTCGCTGTCGCTGCTCGGCACCTTCCTCGTGCGTTCCGGCGTGCTGACCAGCGTGCACGCGTTCGCTGCGGATCCGGGCCGCGGCCTGTTCATCCTGGTCTTCCTCGGCCTGATCGTCGGCGCCTCGCTGCTGCTGTACGCGCTGCGCGCGGACGACGCACCGGGCAAGCCGTTCGCCAGCCAGTCGCGCGAAACGCTGCTGCTGCTCAACAACGTCTTCCTCACCGCCGCCTGCGCGATGGTGCTGATCGGCACGCTCTATCCGCTGCTGCTCGACGCCATCGGCAGCGAGCACAAGATTTCGGTGGGCCCGCCGTACTTCTCGATCCTGTTCATCGTGCTGATGCTGCCGATCGTGCTGCTGGTGCCGCTCGGTCCGTTGCTGAAATGGCAGCGCGACGCGATGTCGAAACCGCTGCGCCTCCTGCTGCCGTGGCTGGGCCTGGCGCTGGTCTGCGGCGTGATCGCCTATGTCCAGGCCCCGCAGGGTCCGCTGAAGACCGCCGCTGGCGTCGCTGGCGCGACGTGGGTGGGCCTGGGCACGCTGCATTTCGTCTGGCAGCGCCTGCGCAGCGCGGGTGGGCGTCTCACCGCCGAGATGACCGGCATGGCACTCGCGCACTTCGGCATCGCGGTGTTCCTGGTCGGCGCGCTGCTGGTCGAAGCACAGGTGCAGCAGCGCGAGATCGCGATGAAGCCGGGCGAAACGCTCACGCTGGGGCGCGACAGCTTCCGCTTCGTCGGCGTCGAACGCCTGCAGGGCCCGAACTACATGGCCAGCCGCGGCACCGTCGAAGTCTTCCGCGACGACCGTCGCGTGACCACGCTGCATCCGGAAAAACGCGAATACGCCAGCGGCGGCCAGGTGATGACCGAAGCCGGCATCCGCCCCGGCGTGACCCGCGATCTCTTCGTCGCCCTCGGCGAACCGCTGGGCGGCAACGCCTGGGCGGTGCGCGTGCATGTCAAACCCTTCATCCGCTGGGTGTGGGCCGGCGCGCTGCTGATGGCGCTGGGTGCGCTGGTGACGGCGCTGGATCGGCGGTTCCGCAGGGTCAAGTCGCGGGACGATCATGAAGCGGCGCTGCGTTCACTCGGACAACGCGAGGTCGACTCCCGGAAGGCCGGCGGCGCAAGCGAGTACGGAGATGGCGCTTCCATTGCATCAGGAGGATCCGACTGATGACCGCCAAACGCTGGCTCCCCTTCGTCGTCTTCCTGCTGATCGCCGTGCTGATGGCGGCAGGCGTGTGGATGAGCCGTCGCGGTGATCGCGATGCGCTGCCGTCGCCGTTGATCGGCAAGCCCGCGCCCGAATTCGCGCTGCCGGCGCTGCACGAACCCGGTCGCACCGTCACGTCGAAAGACCTGCGTGGGCAACCCTACCTGCTCAACGTCTGGGGCAGCTGGTGCCCCGAGTGCGTGACCGAACATCCGGTGATCACCCGCTTCGCCGAGACCAAGCGCGTGCGCGTGATCGGCTACAACTGGAAGGACGAGCGCACCGACGCGCTGGCCTGGCTGGAACGCTTCAACAACCCGTACTGGCTGGTGCTGGCCGACGAGGAAGGCCAGGTCGCGATCGACTTCGGCATCTACGGCGCGCCCGAGACCTTCCTGGTCGACGGCCAGGGCATCGTGCGCTGGAAGCACGTCGGCGCGATGACCGATGCGATCGTGCGCGACGAGTTGCTGCCGGCGCTCGAAGCCGTGGAGAAAGCGCGATGACGGAACGTCTCGACATGAAGAGCAAATCCCCCCTGCCCCCCTTTTGCAAAGGGGGGAACAGCGGCGGGCAGGACGACGGATCGCCCTGCCTGTCTTCCCACTTTGCAAAAGGGGGATCGAGGGGGATTTGCGTTTCGCTCCTCTTCGGCCTGCTCCTCGCCCTGTTCGCCGCCACCGCTGCCTTCGCGCAGAAGGCGACCGACCCCGCGCCGCTGCAGTTCAACAGCACCGTCGAAGAAAAGCGCTTCCACGCCCTCGTCGCCGAACTGCGCTGCGTGATGTGCCAGAACCAGTCGCTGGCCGACTCCAACGCGCAGATCGCAGTCGACCTGCGCCGCGAAGTCCTGCAGCTGATGCGCGAAGGCCGCAGCGACCAGGAAGTGCGCGACTTCCTCGTCGCGCGCTACGGCGAATTCGTGCTCTACCGCCCGCAGGTCGAAGCGAAGACCTGGCTGCTGTGGTTCGGGCCGCTGCTGTTCGCGCTGCTCGGCGGCGCAGTGGTCTGGCGCCTGCTGCGCCGCAATGCCGGTGCGGCGACCCCGCCCGCCGACGATTCCCAGGAGTGGTGATGTCCGGTTCGTTTCCATCCCCGGCGCTCGTGTTCTCGCTGGTCGTCGCCGCGACGACGCTGCTGGTCTTCGTCACCGTGCTGCGCCCGCTGTGGCGCGACAAGCCGCGCGTCGCCTTGATCCTGATCGCAGCGCTGACCCTCGGCTCGGCCGCGCTCTACCGCGTGGTCGGCACGCCCGCCGCGCTCGATGCCGCCGCCGTCGAACGCCCCGACACCATCGAGGAGGCGGTCGCGCAGCTCGAGAAGAACAGCGACCGCTTCGCCGACCACCAGGGCTGGGTGATGCTCGCAAACGCCTACGCGCGCATGGGCGAAGCGACCAAGGCCCGGGATGCCTGGGAAAAGGCCGTCTCGATGACGCCCGACGACGCCGACCTGCGTGCCGCCACCGCCGAAGCGCGTGCTCGCGCGCATCCGCAGCAGCGCTTCGACGCGCGTGCGGTCGAACACCTGCGCCATGCGCTGCAGCGCAATCCGAAGCACCAGCGTGCGCGCCTGTTCCTCGGCGTGTCGCTGCGCCAGCAGGGCAAGCCCGGCGAAGCGGCCGAGGCCTGGATGCCCCTGCTCGCGACCACCGAAGGCGACGCCCGCACGACCCTGCGCGGCGAGATCGACGCCGCGCGCGCGGATGCCGGGCTGCCGCCGCTGCCGGAAGACGCCGCTGCACCGGCCAAGGGCGCGCTCGTCGTCAAGGTCGCACTCGATCCCGATTTCGCCGCACGCGTGCGCCTGCGCGGCGACGCCACCGTGTTCGTCATCGCCCGCGCGCCCGGCGGCCCGCCGATGCCGGTCGCCGTCGAGAAACACCCGCTGTCCGCGCTGCCACTCACCGTCACGCTCGACGACACCGACGGCCCGATGCCGACCGCGAAACTGTCGGCACTGCAGGACGTCGAAGTGATCGCGCGCATTTCGGACAGCGGCAACGCGATGCGCCAGGACGGCGACCTCGAATCGGCACCACAGCGCGTGCGCCTGCCGTCGACGGCACCGGTCGTCCTGACCCTCGGCGCTCCCTGAGCCACGGCCGATGGACGTACGCGATGCTGCGGCCGAAAAGCGCCGGCGCCTGCGACTGCGCAGGCTGCGCCTGGCACGCCTGCTCGCGCTCGGCTGCGCTGCAGCGCTCGCGCTGCCGCTGCTGTTCCGCATCCTGCCGCCAGCCGAAGCCGCACCGTGGTCGACGCTGCTGTGGCTGCTCGACCTCGCCGCGCACTGGCAGTGGCTGTTCGCGAGCCTGCTGGTCGTGCTCTGCGTCGTCATCGGCGTGGCCGCGCATCGCGATCGCCGCTGGTGGGCGCTGATCCCGCTCGCGGCGGCACCGCTGTGGACCGCAAGCCCCGTGTTGCCGGCGGCAGGCGAGAAGGACCGCCCAGAGCTGACCGTCGTCGTCGCCAACGTGCACGTCGGCAATCGCGATCCGCGTCCGCTGCTCGACTGGCTGGCGAAGAACCCAGCCGATGTCGTCGTGCTGCTCGAACTCACGCCGGCCTATGCCCAGGCGCTGGAAGCAGCCTCACCCGATTACCCGCATCGGGAACTGCTGCCCGACGACTCGCCGTTCGGCATCGGCCTGCTCTCGCGTCGCCCGCTGGCAGGATTCGAAACCCATGCCAGCGCCGACGACATTCCCTTCCTGCTGGCGATGCTGGATACGCCGCAGGGCCAGGCGCGGCTGATCGCGGTGCATCCGATGCCGCCGCTGCAGCCGCACTGGCGGCATGAGCGCGACCTGCTGCTCGACGTCGCGGCGCGCGACAGCCGCGAACTGCCGACGCTGGTCGTCGGCGATCTCAACGCCACGCCATGGTCCACCGCCCTGCTCTCGCCGCGCACGCGGGCCCTGCGCCGCACCACCGACCTGGCACCGACCTGGCGCCCGTTCGGCGGCCGATTGTTCGGCCTGCCCATCGACCACGTGCTCGCCTCCCCGCACTGGCGGCGCGTGAGCGCCTCGCGGGGACCCGACATCGGGTCCGACCATCTCCCCATCCGCGTCGCATTGCGCGGCAGCCAGTAGGCCATCCGACATGACATGGACGTCCCACGATAACGAAACAACCATCGGGCATGCTCGCGCGTCCCGTGGCGACACGCCTGCCCGTTACACTGCGCCGATGACCGAATTCATTCCCGCCGGCAGCCGCTTCGTCGACCTGCCCTCGCCCTTCACGATGAAACGCGGTGGCGCCCTCCGCGGCGCGCGGATGGCCTACGAAACCTGGGGCGAACTCAACGCCGACGGCAACAACGCGGTCCTGATCCTGACCGGCCTTTCGCCTGACGCGCACGCCGCCAGCAACGCCGGCAACCCCGAGCCCGGCTGGTGGGAAGCGATGCTGGGTCCGGGCAAGCCGATCGACACCGATCGCTGGTTCGTCCTCTGCGTCAACACGCTCGGCAGTTGCAAGGGCTCGACCGGCCCGGCCTCGATCGATCCGGCCACCGGCACGACCTACCGCCTGCGCTTCCCCGATCTCTCGGTGGAAGACTGCGCCATCGCCGCGGGCCACGTCGTGCGCAGCCTCGGCATCGAACGCCTGGCCTGCGTCATCGGCAACTCGATGGGCGGCATGGTCGCCCTCTCGTTCCTGCAGCAGTTCCCGGGTATCGCCCACGCCCACATCAACATCTCCGGCGCCGCACGCGCGCTGCCGTTCTCGATCGCGATCCGCTCGCTGCAGCGCGAAGCGATCCGCCTCGATCCGAACTGGAACAACGGCGACTACAGCGACGACGTCTATCCCGAAGCCGGCATGCGCATGGCGCGCAAGCTCGGCGTCATCACGTATCGTTCGGCGCTGGAATGGGACGGTCGCTTCGGCCGGGTGCGACTGGATTCAGACCGGCGCATCGGCGAAGACCCGTTCGGCCTGGAATTCGAGGTCGAAAGCTATCTCGAAGGCCACGCGCGTCGCTTCGTGCGCCGCTTCGACCCGAACTGCTACCTCTATCTCAGCCGCTCGATGGACTGGTTCGACCTCGGCGAATCCTGCCACGGCACCTGCGAGGACGGCCTGTCCAGGCTGCGCGTCAACCGCGCGCTCGCCATCGGCGTGCACACCGACATCCTGTTCCCCCTGCAGCAGCAGCAGGAGATCGCCGACGGCCTGCTCGCCGGAGGCACGGATGCCAGCTGCCTACAGCTGCCCTCACCGCAGGGCCATGACGCCTTCCTCGTCGACATCGCCCGCTTCGGGCCGGCCATCCGGGACTTCCTGGGCTCGCTCTGACACCGGAACGACAGTCTTTTTGTGTGAAGCCCCGGCCAGAAGCCGGGGCTTTTTCATGTGGATCAATCACTTGTGCCCATGACGAAGGCGGGGTGACTTCCGGCACGTTCAGAAATAGGCTCGGTGTTGTACTTTACCAACACACTAAGACGCACCCACCCGGAAGACCACCATGAACGCCACGCACACCGCCCCCACCATCCAGACCCGCAGCAGCGTCGCCCCGCCGGTCACGGCACGCCGCTACAACGAACGCACCACCGGCACCGGTTACGGTCGCTCCAGTGGTTACGCCGCCAGCCGCCGCTACACCTCCGACTGGGGCCAGGTGCGCTTCCGCTGCGGTTGATCGCCAGCCAAGGAAACGCGGTATCGAGGGCTGCATACGGCGCGGGATCGTTGCATTGCAGCAACGATGATCGCGTTTGACACGCCAGACAGGCCTGTTTCGACTGCTAAACTGCCTCATAACCCGGCAGAATGCTGAAATAGGATTTCGTCATGCCCATGCACGATCCCGCTCTGGTGACGCCTCTGGATTTCCCCGGTCGACAGACCCTGGTCAATGCGATCGACGCCGCCGTCGCGCTCGGCGATGACGCGGCCACCGTGCAGGCGCTGCGCAGCGGACTGTGCCGGATGATGCGCGAACAATCCGTACGCCTGCCCGACTGCGTGCTGCAGACCGTCGAAGGCCACTACGCGCGACGCGAACTCTATGTCAGCCCCGAACACGGTTACGGCGTCATCGCCATGACCTGGGGCCCCAACCAGGGCACCCCGATCCACGACCACGCCGGGCTGTGGTGCGTTGAAGGCGTCTGGCACGGCCAGCTCGAGATCACCCAGTACGACCTCGGCCAACGCGACGGCGACCGCTACCGCTTCATCGAAGTCGGCACCCTGATCGCCGGCACCGGCTCCGCCGGCAGCCTGATCCCGCCGCACGAGTACCACGTCATCCGCAACGCCAGCGACACCGACATCGCGGTGTCCCTGCACATCTACCAGCGCACGATGACCCGCTGCGGCATCTTCAACGACCTCGGCGACGGCTGGCACGTCTACGCCTGCAAGCAGCTCAGCCTCGACAAGGCCGCCTGAGCCACCGGGCCCTCGGCGTGGACCCCGGCCTCGGCTATACTTCGCCTCCGCGCCGGAATGGCGGAATCGGTAGACGCAGCGGACTCAAAATCCGCCGCCCTTAAAAGCGTGTGGGTTCGAGTCCCACTTCCGGCACCAACGACCACCTGTTTCGAGTTGCAAGTGGTTGAGCGAGCGAAAGAGCGCCTTGGGCGCCCTTTGTTTTTTGCTGCGATCGTGTTGTTTCGAGTCACTACGACGTGCCCGCCGATTCGGAAGGTCGCTCGCCCGGTCCAGCGCCTACCGATCGAGAATGGCCCGGATCATCGGTTCCGAATAGAACTCGCCGCTGTCTTCGCTACGGGCCATCATGGCGCGCCACAGCGGCACAGGTGGCATAGCATAGCCATGGAAGCGCTTGAATCCGCACGCGTAGAGACCGCGATTGACCGTCACGTCATCGTTGAGCGCTTCGCATTCATCGAGCAGGTCCTGCGCATGCTGGCGACTCGCTTCCTCGGTGAAAACGCCGGTCGCGCGCAGGGCTTCCAATGCCATCGCCTCTGCACCGCCTTCATGCACCCAGGCGTCGGTCTCGCCAATGCCGCCGCGCTTGAGGTTGACCTGCCACACATGCGCCATTTCGTGCGCGACCAGACGCGCCATGAAGGCACGTTTCTTCGGATGGTCCTCGCGCAGGCCCGCGCCTTCGAGACGGTAGGCAATGCCGCCACCGACGGCGCCGCCCTTGATGCTGATGCTGCCGGGTGGCCCGTCGAATCCGACCATGGCCACCGAGACCAGGGGCACGTCGACCAATTTGCGCTGGAAAGCCTGCTCGTAGAAGCGCGACACCTTCACAGTGGTGTCGTCGATGACTTCGCGCAACCAGACCGGCGCCTGCGGATCGATGATGACGTCGATGTTGCCCATGCGCGAGGGCGTCTGCGGCCCGAAATAGGCATAGCCGGTCAGTTCGGTGCCGGGCCTGGCCGGCGCGACGACCGTGTCGCCGGGCAATCCCTGCAGATGCAGCGCGACGTCCATGTTCCGCTTGCGGCCTCCCTGCGTCAGCGTGCCGTGCAGGAAGCCCACATAGAAATCCATGCCGCCGTCGGAAAAGCGACCGATCGGGGCATATTGCCCATCGACGAACGCATCGTAGGCACGGATTTCGATACTCAGCCTGGTCAGCGGCACAGCGCTGCGCAGGCTTTCGTCATCGCCATGGGCGACAAGCGCCACGTCCGGCGTCAGCAGACGCCAGGCTTGCCTGCGGTAAGGCCCGATCTGCGCACCCAGTTCGATGGCGGTGACAGGCTTGGCGAAGATGTAATCGGCGCGCCATGTATCGGTCGCGATGCGGGTCAGCGTCAGCTCGGTACGCACGGGCGCCGGCGGCGCCGCGTGGACGGTACCCGCCAGCGCCGCGAGCAACAGGATGGCGTACGTCGCGATCGACACCAACGCCATGCCATGGCGCGAGCGTTGCGCGCGGTTGAAGAAGAAATGCCGCAATGCCTGGCTCCTCGGGTGCGGGGTTCGACGCATTGTCGGCGCCAGCGTCGCATCCAAGGAATGTGCAGGAGGTCACCGTGCCGCGAGGCACAGGCCGGTCATCCGGATCACCACGATCCGCACTCGCCGATCACGGGCATTCGCGGCAGGCTTGGCATCGCAGGTCGACCCGTGTGCCTGCTGCCGGCATCGCCACGCCGAGCGGGATTGCTACACTCGCCGCGCACACCGGGGAGAGACGCATGAAGAACGCAGGCATCACCGTGATCCTGATCGGCGCCGCCGTGGCGGGATTCGCGGGATACGAAGGGTTCAAGTGGCTGGCGAAGCAGAACCAGCCCACCGCGGCCGATGTCACGAAGGAAGTCGATGCGCTGCGCGCCGAAGCCGCGCAGAAGCATCCGGGCATGTCGCAGACCGATGCGATGAAGGAAGTGGCCGCCGCCAAGGCGGGCGACATGATGCGCAAGGCGTCGCCCGGCGAGCGCGCGCAGATGGCGGCGAACGTCTTCTATGGCTCGTATTTCATGAACACCCGCGTGCGCCCGGCCTGGTGCCGCCAGCGCGGCGTGGATATTGCCCCGTTCGCGTCCGCCTACGAACGCGCGCACGGTGCGGAACTGTCGAAAGCCAAGGCCGCGTATGCCGGCACCGGCCGATCGCCGGAGGAGATCCTGGCGATCGTCGAGCCCGAGCTGCGGCGCATGGTCGAGCAGGACATGAAGGACGTCGGCAACAGCTTGAAACTGACGCCGGAAAAGACCTGCACCGCCTTCAACGAGAACGCCGACGCCTTCGCCCGCGCGATCCAGTTGCCGCCGGAAATCCGCCAGGCGCTGCTGGCGTCCTGACGATGCCCCGATGCCACGGCATGAACAAAGGGGCGGCGGTGGCGATGTCCGGCAGTTACGGGGTCGCCTGCGGGCTGCGATGATAGCCGTCCCCTCTCCCCTGCCGGCCGCTCCATTCGCATGACCTCGCTGCGCTGCTTCACCCTCGCCCTGTCGCTGACCCTGCTCGCCGGCTGCGGCCAGGACAACACACGTCCCACGCCGCCCGCACCGGTCGCGACACCGGCTCCGGCACCGCAGCCGGTGAAAGTGCGCATCGGCATCGCCTTGGGCGGCGGCGCGGCCAAGGGCTTCGCCCACATCGGCGTCATCAAGATGCTCGAGGCCAACGGCTTCAAGCCCGAGGTAGTCTCCGGCACCAGCGCCGGCAGCGTGGTCGGCGCGCTCTACGCCAGCGGCATGGACGCCTTCCAGATGCAGCAGCACGCGGTCTCGCTGGACGAAGCCAGCATCCGCGACGTCAGCCTGTTCTCCGGCGGCGTGCTCAAGGGACAGGCGCTGCAGGACTACGTCAACCGCACGATCGGCCAGCGCGCGTTCGACAAGATGAAGAAGCCGTTCGCAGCGGTCGCCACCCAGCTCGCCACCGGACAGCGCACGATCTTCGTCCGCGGCAACGTCGGTCAGGCGGTGCGCGCCTCGTGCAGTGTTCCCGGCGTGTTCGAGCCGGTGAAGATCGGGGATGCGCTCTACGTCGACGGCGGACTGGTCAGCCCGGTCCCTGTGGACGCCGCACGCCAGCTCGGCGCGGATTTCGTCATCGCGGTGGACATCTCCACCCGCGTCACCGGCAAGACCCCGGACAGCATGCTCGGCGTGGTCAACCAGACCATCACGATCATGGGCCAGAAGCTCGGCGAGCAGGAGCTGGCGCGCGCCGACATCGTGATCCGCCCGCGCGTGAACGACATTGGCCCGGCGGATTTCGAGCAGCGCGCCCGCGCCATCGTCGAAGGCGAAAAAGCCGCGCTGGCGATGCTGCCGCAATTGCGCGCGAAGTACGCGCAGGCCCGCCAGGCGAAGCAGGCGGCACTCGCCCGCCGCACGCCCGCGCCGCAGCCGAAGAAACCACCCTGCGAGGAAACAGGCTTCCTCGGCGGCCTGTTCGGACGCGACGAGCAGGTCGACTGCGAACCCAAGCGCTGACCCGGCTGGACCCAAGCCAATCCGCACGGGGCGATCGGCTATAGTCGCCGACGGGGAACTGCACGTCCGGAACCGGTGGAATGAACCAGCACGACCAATCCGCGCCACATGTCCATGGCGCGTGCGCCAATTGCGGCACCACGTCCGCCGGCGCTTACTGCCACGCCTGCGGGCAGCGCATCGAGACCCACCGGCTCACCCTGCCGCACCTGCTGCACGAAATCCCGCATGCGGTGTTCCATGTCGATCGCGGCTTCCTGGTGACGATCTTCGCACTCGCGACCCGCCCCGGCCGGACGATGAACGCCTATCTCGACGGCCATCGGGTCCGCTACTTCAATCCCTTGTCGCTGCTGATGATCCTCGCGGGCCTGTGCGCACTGGCCTACGCGAAGTTCGATTTCGATTTCACCCCGATGACCGCCGGCATGTCGCCGGAGCAGGCCAAGGGCTCCACGGCGACGATGAGGGTACTGCTGCAGAACTATTCGCTGGGCCTGGTCGTGCAATTGCCGCTGATCGCATTGATGAGCTGGCTGATCATGGGCCGCCATCGCAGCTACGGCGAACATCTCGCGATCAATGCCTTCATCTTCGCCTTCATGTGCGTGATCAACCTCGTGCTCATCCCTGTGCACATGCTGGTGAACGGTGGCCCGCTGTTCGGGCCGCTGATGCTGACGATGACCGCCTTCTTCCTCGTCTACCAGGTGTTCGCGCTGTGGGACACGTTCCGCACGCCGGGACGCTGGGTCGCCCCGCTCCTGCGCGCACTGGCGACATCGATCGGCTATTTCGTGGTCGTGGGCATCCTCAGCCTCGCCATCGGGATCGTCATCGCCCTGACGGGCAAGATCCTCGGCTGAGGCACCCGCAACGCAGAACGGCCACCCGAAGGTGGCCGTTCCGTGTTTCGAATTCGTTGGCAGCCCGAGATTACTCGGCCTTGGCCTTGGCCTTGGTGTGCATCGAGAGGTCTTCCTTGATGCGGGCCTTCTTGCCGGTGAGGTTGCGCAGGTAGTACAGCTTGCCCGCACGCACATCGCCGCGGCGCTTGACTTCGACCGAGTCGATGGCGGCGCTGTGGGTCTGGAACACGCGCTCGACGCCGTAGCCGTGCGAGATCTTGCGGACGGTGAACGAGGAGTTCAGACCGGCGTTCTTCTTGCCGATCACCACGCCTTCATAGGCCTGGACGCGTTCGCGGTTGCCTTCCTTGACCTTGACGTTGACGATGACGGTGTCGCCCGGACCGAAGTTCGGGAGTTGGCGCTGGATCTGTTCGGCTTCGAACTGCTGCAGCAGCGTGTTGAGCGAGGGCTTGTTCATGGTGGGCCTGTTGTTGGTGCCTTCGAGAGGCATGTTGTTGCGCGAGTGCACGTGGACCCGCGTCATGGCATCAGTGTGGATCTGCCTGCAAACGCAAGCCCGCCATTATAGACAGGAAAATCCTTGCGGCGCTAGGGCTTAGCTGTTTTCAGGCGGGTCGCAAGGGGCCGGATCCGGCGTCGCCGCCGGGGTGGGCTGTTCAGCCAGGAAGGCGTCCAGCAGCGCCCGGTCGGCCTTCGACAGACGGTTTCGGTCGACCAGCTCGGGCCGGCGCAGCCAGGTCCGGCCCAGCGACTGCTTCCGGCGCCATTTCGCGATCTCGGCATGATTGCCGGACAGCAGCACCGGCGGCACGGTCCCGAGCTCATGTTCGAGCGGCCGGGTGTAGTGCGGGCAGTCCAGCAGGCCACCCTCGCCCTCGAAACTGTCCTGGGCGGCGGATTCGGCATCGTTCAGGGCGCCGGGCAGCAGCCGCGCGGTCGCGTCGATGACCACCGCCGCCGCCAGTTCGCCGCCGGACAGCACGTAATCGCCGATCGACAGTTCCTCGTCGACCTCGGCCTGCAGGAAGCGCTCGTCCACGCCCTCGTAGCGGCCGCACAGCAGGACCAGCCGCTCCCACCCGGCGAGCTCGCGGGCCCTGGCCTGGGTCAGCGGCGCGCCCTGCGGGCTCATGTAGATCACTCTCGCAGGCCTCGGGTCGGCCGCCCGCGCGGCCGACAAGGCAGCGCGCAGCGGCTCGATCATCATCACCATGCCGGGACCGCCGCCGAAGGGACGGTCATCGACCCGGCGATAGTTGCCCTCGGCGTAATCGCGGGGGTTCCAGCCATGGATCGACAACAGCCCGCGCTCCTGGGCACGCCCGACCACGCCGTGACCGGCGACCTGGGCGACGAATTCGGGGAACAGGCTGAGGACGTCGATGCGCATGGGGGACAGCGGCGTCAGAAATCCGCGTCCCAGTCGACCAGGATGCGGCCCGCGTCGAAATCCAGCTCGCAGACGAAGTCGGGACGAACCCAGGGAATCATGCGCTCGCGGTCGCCGCGGACCACGAGCACGTCGTTGGCGCCATTCGAGAACACCAAGGCGGCCCGGCCGAAATCGACGCCGTCGAGGTTCGCGACGCGCAGGCCCTCGAGGTCGATCCAGTAGAACTCGCCGTCTCTCGGCGGCGGCAGCGCGCTGCGCGGGACGAAGAGTTCGGCGCCGCGCAGGGCCTCGGCGGCGTCGCGATCCTCGATGCCTGGCAGCGTGCCGATCAGGCCCTTGCCGCCGACCCGCGCCTTCGCGCCGGACACCTCGCGCTCGCGGCCGGCCGCATCGCGGATGACCCACGGCTGGTAGCGCACCAGATTGCCCGGGGGCTCGGTGAGCGATTCGAGTTTCACTTCACCGCGCACGCCAAACGCGCCGTGGATCCTGCCTACCAGGATGCGGCGCGTCGGGTCGGTCATGCGGGAATCGGGTGTTCCGAAGTCGACCGCGCTCAATGCGCGGTCGAAGTGCCTCAGGCCGGAGCCTGGGCGGCAGCGGCTTTCTGGGCCTGCTTGTACAGATCGGCGACCTTGTCGGTCAGCTGGGCGCCATGGCCGATCCAGTGCTTGGTGCGCTCGATGTCGAGCTCCACGCGCTTTTCGTTGCCGGCGGCGATCGGGTTGTAGTAACCCAGACGCTCGATGTTGCGGCCGTCACGCGAGCTGCGGCTGTCGGTGACGATGATGTGGTAGAACGGGCGCTTCTTGGCGCCGCCACGGGTGAGGCGAATCTTGACCATGAGTCTCTCGGTGTTGCCCAGCTGCCGGGATGGCAGGGTAAGCCGACGATTATAGCGGGCCCGCCGGACCGACGGAACCCCTCGGGGATCCCCCGGCACTGTGCAGAGCGGATCGCAGATCCCGACGACCTCATCTCGGGAGACAACCCGGCGGATCTTCCCCGCTCTACCCGCATCGTGGGACCGGGCGCAGGCCGATCACCGGAACGGCATCCCGCCCCGCCCCATGCCGCCGCCCATCATGCCGCGCATGCCCCGCATCAGGCCCTTCATGCCGCCGCTGCCGAGCTTGCTCATCATCTTTTCCATCTGCTGGTACTGCTTCATCAACTTGTTGACGTCGGCGGGGGTCATGCCGGCGCCCCGGGCGATGCGGGCGCGGCGCGATCCGTTGAGCAGCGTCGGGTTGCGACGCTCCTTCTTCGTCATCGAGTTGATGATCGCGATCATCCGCGGCACTTCCTTGCCGGTGACCTGGTTCTTCACCGCGTCGGGGATCTGGCCCATGCCCGGCAGCTTGTCCATGAGACCGCTGAGGCCGCCCATGTTCTGCATCTGCTCGAGCTGGTCGCGCATGTCGTTGAGGTCGAACTTCTTGCCCTTGGCGACCTTCTCGGCCAGCTTCGCGGCCTTGTCCTTGTCGACCTGCTGCTCGACCTGCTCGACCAGCGACAGCACGTCGCCCATGTCGAGGATGCGGCTGGCGACGCGGTCCGGGTGGAAGACGTCGAGGCCGTCGGGCTTCTCGCCCACGCCGATGAACTTGATCGGCCGCCCGGTGATGTAGCGCACGCTCAGCGCCGCACCGCCGCGGGCGTCGCCGTCGGTCTTGGTCAGCACCACGCCGGTGAGCGGCAGGGCTTCACTGAAGGCCTTCGCGGTGGTCGCGGCGTCCTGGCCGGTCATCGCGTCGACGACGAACAAGGTCTCGACCGGATCCACCGCTGCGTGCAGGACCTTGATCTCGGCCATCATCGCTTCGTCGATGGCGAGGCGGCCGGCGGTGTCGACGATCAGCACGTCGACATAGGACTTCTTCGCATCGTCGATCGCCGCCTTGACGATGGCTTCGGGCTTCTGGTCCGCGCTCGACGGGAAGAACAGCACGTCGACCTGCTGTGCGAGGGTCTTGAGCTGCTCGATCGCGGCCGGGCGGTAGACGTCGGCCGACACCACCATCACTTTCTTCTTGCGCTTTTCCTTGAGGTGCTTGGCGAGCTTGCCGACCGTGGTGGTCTTGCCCGCGCCCTGCAGGCCGGCCATGAGGATGACGGCCGGCGCGGGGACATTGAGGTTCAGGTCGGACGCGGCCGAGCCCATGACGGCGGTGAGCTCGTCGCGGACGACCTTGATCAGCGCCTGGCCCGGGGTGAGCGACTTTAGCACTTCCTGGCCGACCGCGCGCACCTTGATGCGCTCGATCAGCGCCTGGACCACCGGCAGCGCGACGTCGGCTTCCAGCAGCGCGATGCGCACCTCGCGCGTGGCCTCGCGGATGTTCTCCTCGGTCAGCCGGCCACGGCCACGCAGGCGCTCGATGGTGCCGGACAGACGCTGGGTGAGGGATTCGAACATGAGGGGCCGCCGCAGGTGGAAAAACGGGGATTATATGCCCTGCGCCGGACGACCGGCCTGTGCGACACTGCCCGGATGACATTCGTTCTCATCGCCGCCGCCCTCTATCTGACCGCGACCGGCCTGCTGTTCCGTCGACTGGCGACGCTGGGGCCGTCGGTACCGACGGTGCTGTGGCTGACGCCGGTGGCGGCGGTCATGGTGCACGGCACCGCGCACGTGCGCGCCTGGCACGAGGCCGGTGGCGCGAACCTGCACTTTTTCTCGGCGCTGTCCCTCGTCGGTCTGGGCATGGCCCTGCTGACCGTGCTGGTCGGCGTGCGCGGACGGATGGCAGCGCTGGGCGTGATCGTGTTTCCGATCGCGGCGGTCGTAGCGGTGGGCTACGGCCTGGTCGGCCGGCAGGATCCGCAACTGCTGGACTGGCCCCTGCAACTGCACGCGTGGTGCGCCCTGCTCGCCTACGCCACGCTCGCGCTCGCATCCGTGCTGGCCATCCTGTCGCTGCTGCAGGAACGCGCCCTGCGCCAGCACCGCCTGCGCGGCTGGCTGCGCGCGTTGCCGCCGCTGGTGGAGCTGGAAACCCTGCTGTTCCGGACCATCGCGGTGGGTTTCGCGCTGTTGACGGCCACGTTGCTGACCGGCGTGCTGTTCGTCGAAGACCTGCTCGCGCAGCACCTCGCGCACAAGACCGTGTTCAGCGTGATGTCGTGGCTGGCCTTCGGCGCCCTGCTGCTGGGGCGGCGCCTGCAGGGCTGGCGCGGTGCGAAGGCGGTGCGCTGGACACTGGGAGCCATGGTGCTGCTGGTGCTCGCCTTCTTCGGCAGCAACCTGGTACTGGAACTGATCCTGGGCCGGCGCTGATACACGCGAGCGCCGGTCGGGACGCCCAAAACGAAAATTCCGGTAACCACTGGTCATGCGGACCGGCGTGGCTTATGTTCGGGGGTCAAGGACAGCCCCCCATCCCGCACGGAGGCAATACCGTTCGCCACCATGGAGACCCCGTAGTGAATTCGATGGCATCGTTCCTGAGGACACCGGCCTGTCTGCTGTTGATGGCCGGCCTCTGGGCAGGAAACGCCCACGCCCAGACCGCCCCCTGGACCAATTTCGAGGAATGCCCGGGCTTCCCGTCCGCCACGGCAGACCTCCTCCGCTGGGAAGCGATGCGGCTTCCCGATCTGCTGGTCTGCCGCGCCCTTGTCCAGGAAGGCGGTGCGGAAGCCTTCGCGCTGACGATCAGCCGCGAATCGCCGTTCAAGCCTCGCCGTGCCGACCGCGCCGAGGAATCCATGCTCAACGGTCGCGAGCTCTCCTGGTACCGCAGCGAACTGCCGAGCCAGCCGAACCTGCTGATCCGCGAAACCCTCATCCCCATCGCCGAGGACCGCGTCGTGCACGTCTCGCTCCGCGCGAACGACGCCGCGACCCTCGCGAAGTACCAGGAATACGTGGTGAGCCTGCCGTTCCCGGACTACGAGGACTGATCCGCAAGGACATCCGCGCAGTCGATCCGCGCCGGCAGGCCACTCCGGACCGTTTCCGCCGCCCTTCGACGGGCGGTTCCCGGCAGTACAGAACAGGAGGATCGACATGCTGAAGCGATTGAGCGCCGAGTTCATCGGCACGTTCTGGCTTGTGTTCGGCGGTTGCGGCAGCGCGGTACTGGCCGCGAATTTCGGCGGCGACGGCAACCCGCTGGGCATCGGCCTGCTCGGCGTGTCGCTGGCCTTCGGCCTGACCGTGCTGACCGGCGCCTATGCGCTGGGACACATCTCCGGCGGGCATTTCAATCCGGCGGTGAGCTTCGGACTCTGGGCGGGAGGCCGCTTCGCGGCGAAGGATCTGCCGGCCTACATCGCGGCACAGGTGATCGGCGCCATCGCGGCCGGTTTCGTGCTGTTCCAGATCGCCAGCGGCCAGCCGGAGTTCGCGATCGACCCGACCGCCGCCGGAGCCTTCGCCACCAATGGCTACGACGCGCTGTCGCCCGGCGGCTATGCGGTCGCAGCGGCCTTCCTGTGCGAAGTGGTGCTGACCGCGTTCTTCCTGCTCGTCATCCTCGGCGCCACGCACAAGCGCGCACCGGCAGGGTTCGCACCGATCGCGATCGGCCTGGCCTTGACCCTCATCCACCTGATCAGCATCCCGGTGACGAATACATCGGTCAATCCAGCGCGCTCCACCGGCGTGGCGGTTTTCGTCGGCAGCGGTGCGCTGCAGCAGCTCTGGCTGTTCTGGCTGGCGCCGATCCTGGGCGGCCTGATCGGCGGCTACCTGTACCGCTGGCTCGGCAGCGACACCGACTGAGGCCGGTCCGCGCAGTGCCGCAGCATCCGATGCCGCGCCCGCAAGGCGCGGCATCGTCGTTTCAGAGGAACATGCCGAAGCGGTACATGTCGAAGCGGAACATGCCGAAATCGCGGTGGAAATCGTTGCGGATGAAACGATCCAGGGCCAAAGACTGGCACGCAATATGCTTGATCTATCGCAAGCCGGTTCGACAGCGGCCGGCATCTTCCCCCTAGTTCAGCGAGGGTCGCCATGAAAACCAAGTTTTCCTTGTGTTTGTCGTTGGTAGCAGCATTCTGGGCGTGTGGCGCGAATGCGCAGAATGCTGCCCCTGAGTGTCCGAATCTGCCGAAAGAGGCTGCGGACAGCCTGGCCTGGCAGGTCCTCCGAACCCCCGACATGCTCCTGTGCCGCGCCATGCGCGCCGATGACGGCAAGGAGGCGTTCGCCGTCACCATCGGTCGCAACTCCCCGTTCAAGCCGAACAGCGCGCTCCGCGACGGCGAAGGCACGATCGACGGCCAGAAGACCTACTGGTACCGCAGCGAGATCGCTGCCCGGCCGAACGAGCTGATCCGCGAGACCCTGGTGAAGGTCGCCCCGAACAACGTCGCCCACGTGTTCATCCGCACCGACAACGCCGAAAACCTCGGTCGCTACAAGCAGATGGTGCAGGGCCTGCAGTTCAGCACGGCATTCGCCGGCAACTGATCCTGCGCTCCCGAACGATGGCGCCCCGCGGGGCGCCATCGCGCTTCAGAACCGGCCTTCCTGGTAGTCCACGAACGCCTGCATCAGCTCTTCCTTCGTGTTCATCACGAACGGTCCGTATTTCGCGACCGGTTCGCGCAAGGGGCGGCCTGCGACGAGGATCGCGCGCCCACCCGACGCGCCCGCTACCAGGGTCGCCCGCTCACCGCCGCCGAGTACGCCGAGGGTATGCGTCGCCAGCGGTCGCGCATCCTCGCCCTCACCCACCGACAGCGCGCCCTCGAACACGAACACGAACGCGTTGTGGCCTTCAGGCAGCAGCAGCGACCACGTCCGGCCCGGCGCGAGGTCGATGTCGAGATACAGCGGCTCGGTCGCCGGCTGCACGATCGGCCCGGACACCGCGCTGCCATCCGCGCCGGTCACGCGGCCTGCGATCACCTTCACCGACACGCCATCGGCCGGCTGCACGACCGGGATGCGCTCGGGCGAAAATTCCTGGTAGCCCGGTTCGCTCATCTTCAAGCGCGCCGGCAGGTTCACCCACAGCTGGAAGCCGCGCATGCGGCCTTCCTCCTGCTCGGGCATCTCCGAATGCACCACGCCGCGCGCGGCCGTCATCCACTGCACCGCGCCGGGGACCAGCAGGCCCTCGTTGCCGTGGTTGTCGCGATGGCGCATGCGTCCGTCGAGCATGTAGGTGACGGTCTCGAAGCCGCGATGCGGATGCTCCGGAAAACCCGCGATGTAGTCCTCGGCGCGATCGGTGCCGAACTCGTCCAGCATCAGGAACGGATCGAGGTCCGGCAGCTGCGGCGTGCCGATCACCCGGCGCAGCTTCACGCCGGCGCCATCGGAGGTGGGCACGCCCTGCACGGTGCGGATCACGCGAGCGGCGGATGCATGGGTGGGCGTCGTGGTGGAATGCTGCGACATGGGAAGCTCCTCGGAATGTGCCTGCCGCAAGATGCGGGGCCCTCGTCCTGCATCCCAGCCTTGCGGTTGGGACGGATCGTTGCGGATCAGGACGCCGCTTTCTTCGGCTTGAGCAGCATCTCCAGCGCCTTGCCCGCTGCGGCGAACGCGAAGGCGCCGGTGATGTGGGTCGCGGCGCCAAGCCCGACGCCGCAGTCGAGCTTGAGCGCGGCATCCGCGCCGAGTTTCGGGCGTAGGCCGCAGACCGTGCCGTCGGCCTGCGGGTATTGCACGTTCTCCAGCGAATAGATCGCCGGCACGCCGAAATAGCGCTGGTGGTTCTTCGGGAAATTGAATTCGGCGCGCAGCTTCTTGCGGATCAGCGCGAGCATGGCGTCGTGCTCGGTGCGCGAGAGGTCGCGCACGCGCACCAGGGTCGGGTCGAGCCGGCCGCCGGCCGCGCCGACGGTCAGGATCGGCAGCTTGCGGCGCCGGCACCAGGCGATGGCCTCGACCTTGGTGCGGAAGCTGTCGCAGGCGTCGATCACCAGGTCGTAGCCGCGCCCGAGCAGGTCCTCGAGGTTGGCCGGCGTGAGGAAACTGGCGATCTCCTCGACCTGCATCGCCGGATTGATCGCGCGGCAGCGCTCGGCCATCGCCAGGGCCTTGCCCCGGCCGTACTGGCCCGCGAGCGCGGGCAGTTGCCGGTTGGTGTTCGACACGCAGAGGTCGTCGGCGTCGATCAGGGTCATGCGCCCGACCCCGCTGCGCGCCAGGGCCTCGACGAGCCATGAGCCCACGCCGCCCAGGCCGACCACCGCGACGTGGCAGCGCGAGAAGCGCGCGAGCGCCCCCGCGCCGTAGAGCCGGTCGATGCCGGCGAAGCGCTCGGTCCAGGTGTCGTCGAGGCGGTCGGCGTCAGCGGTGATGTCATCGGTGGCGGTGTCGTTCATGGCCGCGATTTTACCGCGCGCGAGGCCGCTCCCCCGGCCATGGTATGTTTCCGGCATCCCGAAAGGAGCCCAACGCATGTCGACCACCCCGGAAGCCCGTACCGCCCCGTCCGCCTTCAAGCGCTATTTCTTCATGCTGCTGATCGGCATCGTGATCGGCGCGATCGCCACCGTGATGGTGCTGAACGCACTCAACGCCCGCAAGGACCATTTCCACGACAGCGTGATGTACGTGCAGGAGTGGCACATGAAGCAGCTCGGCGGCAAGGCTGCGCAGAACCGCTGCAATGCGACCGACGTGATCCCGCACCTCAAGGCGCTGCGCACGATGGCCGACGACCTGGAGCGCGCCTTCCCGGATCTCGCCGACGACGAACGTTTCGTCAAGCAGGCCAGCGGCATGCGCGCCACCCTCGACGGCGCGCTGAGCTCGCCTCCGCTCAATTGCGAAGGCGTCAACGCCGTGGCGGCGAAGATCGGCGAAAGCTGCAAGGGTTGCCACCAGGACTTCAAGTGATCGACGCAGTCCGGTATTGACCGTCCGCAGAACAGGACGGCACCGAAGCGACGACGACGGCCCGCGCAAGCGGGCCGTCGTCGTTCAGGCCGACGTCCGGCATAGGCGGCGGCGTCCTTCGCGTTTATGATCGGAGACCTCGTCGACAGCACGCGCAGACCGGACCCACGACATGACCGCTTCGTCCCGCAGACTCCTCGGCGGCAGCCTCGCCATCGCTGCCCTCGCCGCCGGCACCCTGGCCTCCGTGACCGCCTCTCCGCCCCGCCAGCCCGCCAACCCGGTGCGCGTGAGCGTCCAGGCGCTCGGCCAGGATCGCGTGGAGGTCCTGCTGACCAACACCAGCCGCAAGACCCTGCGCATCCCGAAGTGGCAACTGCCGTCCGCCGCCACCGATTCGAACCTCTTCCGGATCAGCCATGAAGGCGAGGAAGTCCGCTTCCACGGCCGCATGATCAAGCGCACGGCGCCGACGATGAGCGATTTCGCGGTGCTGCGCCCCGGCCAGACGCAGCGCAGCGTCGTCGAACTGGGCAGGATGTACGACCTCTCGAAGCCCGGCCTGTACACCGTCACCTACGCCACCTCGATGCAGTACGCCTCGCTGTCGGGCGGGCCTCAGCTGCGTGCTGGCAATGGCGCCCCGCTGGTCGCCCAGGCCGCGCCGATCCGCATCTCGCTGGATCGCGCCGTTGCCGGCAACCGCGTGAAGCCGGTGCTGCCGGCCAACCCGACGCTGTCGGACGTGCTGGGTTTCAGCACCGTGAGCTGCAGCAGCACGCAGATCGGCCAGCTCAATCAGGCCGTGCTTTCCGCGCGCAGCTATTCGGAGAACGCGAAGGGTTACCTCAACGCCGGCACCAACAGCGCGCGCTACACGACCTGGTTCGGCGCCTATGCATCAAGCCGCTACGACAACGCGAAGCAGCACTTCGTGAACATCGACAATGCGATGGACCAGACCGGCGGCCAGGTCACCATCAACTGCGGCTGCAACGAAGGCTATTTCGCCTACGTCTACAAGAACCAGCCGTACCAGATCTGGGTCTGCAACGCGTTCTGGAGCGCACCGCTGATCGGCACCGATTCCAAGGCCGGCACGCTGATCCACGAAATGAGCCACTTCACGATCGTCGCCGACACCGACGACCATGCCTATGGCCAGACTGCGGCGAAGAACCTCGCGAACACCAATCCGACCAACGCCGTGGACAACGCCGACAACCACGAGTACTTCGCCGAGAACACGCCCTTCCAGAACTGACGCGCCCGGAGCTGACACGCCCGGAACCGGGCGGCGAGCGATGGCGACCACGACGGCCCGCGCAAGCGGGCCGTCGTCGTTGTGGAACGAGGGCGGGCCGGACGACTGCAACGCGGGTCGATCACCCGGGCATGGCCTCGCCCATGCCGTTTTCAAGCCCTGCCTGAACGCACATGCACGGCTCAGCCAGGCCGTGCCATGATCCCGGCCGTCTTCCCAGCCATGGATCACGCTGCATATGGATCTTTCGAGCCTGTGGTACGTCCTCGCGGGCCTGCTGATCGTCGTGGGTCTGCTGGGCATCGTGCTGCCCGCCCTGCCCGGCCTTCCACTCGTGTTCGTCGGCATGCTGATCGCCGCCTGGCACAACGGATTCGTGGCCATCAGCATCTGGACCATCGTCTTCCTCGGCGTGATGACGCTGCTGTCCTTCGTCATCGACTTCTTCAGCACGGCGGTCGGCGCCAAGCGCGTCGGCGCCAGCCGCAAAGCCATCCTCGGTGCGGTGATCGGCACGTTCGCCGGCCTGTTCTTCGCGCCGATCGGCCTGTTCGTCGGCCCGTTCGCGGGCGCCCTGGCCGGCGAACTCATCCACTTGAAGCGGCTCGACCGCGACGGTCTCGGCCAGGCCACCAAGGTCGGTGTGGCCACGTGGATCGGCATCGTGCTGGGCGTGGCGTTGAAGATGGCGCTCGCCTTCGCCATGCTGGCCCTGTTCGTCCTCGCCTGGTACTTCTGATCGATGCTTCGCACTGCTCGCACGCTCCGCCGTTTCGGTCTCGCCGCGCTGTTCGTCCTCCTGCTGTTCGCCATCGCCGTACCGATGGCCAGCGCGGCCGGTGATGCCTGGACGGAACTGCTGACGGGCAAGGTCGCAACCAAGGCCGCGCCCGCGCCGCAGCAGACCGCTGCGGTGCTGCGCTGCGACCTGCGCCACCTCGGCGACTGCCTCGACGCCCTCGTCGACACCGCGAACCTGGCGCTGGCGCGGCTGTTCCAGAAACTGCCGCTGCTGGTGCTCGGCGCGCTGGTGATCCTGCTGACGCATTGGCTGTCGCGCTTCGTCGGCAACCGCCTGCACCTGCTGCGGATCCGCTCGCAGAACCCCTACATGAGCGGCCTCGTGCGCATGATCGTGCGCACCGTGATCATGCTGGTCGGCATCCTGATCGCGCTCGATGTGGTCGGGCTGACTTCGGTGGTCGGCGCGGTGCTCGGCTCGGCGGGCGTGGTCGGCCTGGTGCTGGGTTTCGCCTTCCGCGATATCGCCGAGAACTACATCGCCGGCATCCTGCTGAGCGTGCGCCGGCCGTTCGAGCCCGGCGACCACGTCGTGATCGACACCCGCGAAGGCAAGATCATCGCGGTCAACTCGCGCACGACGGTGCTGATGACCATGGACGGCAACCATCTGCAGTTGCCGAACAGCCTGGTGTTCAAGTCGGTGGTGCTGAACTACAGCAAGAACCCCAAGCGCCGCTTCGATTTCAGCATGCTGATCGACGGCAGCCAGTCGATCCGCGAATCGCAGACGCTCGCGATCGAGGCGATCTCGAAGATCGAAGGCGTGCTCGATACCCCGGCGCCGGCCTGGACCGTCGTCGAATACGGCGCGAACGGCATCCAGCTGAAATTCTTCGGCTGGGTCGACCAGCGCAGCGCGGACCTCGGCAAGGTCCGCAGCGAGGCCATCCGCCAGGTGAAGGCCGCGTTCCAGCGTGCGGACATCGAAGGCCCGCGCACGACCTATCACATCGTCACCACGCGCAACCGCGACGCGGACATGGCCGACGATGTCGTCGAATCCGCGCAGAACGGCGTGGACACGTCGGTCAACCACGAGATCGACGTGCAGGTCGCGAACGCGATCCTCAACGATACGACCAAGAACCTGCTCGAACCGGAAACCCCGTCGCCATGAAACGCCTCATCCCCGTGCTGCTGTCCGCAGCGCTGCTGGTGCCGTCCACGGCATTCCCGAAACAACCCGCCGCCGCAAGCGGCCTGGACCCTGCCGCCCGCGCGCGTCTCGTCGGCGACCACATGCTGACCCTGCAGTGGCTCGGCTGGGGCGAGCTCTCGGGCGCCGGCAGAGTGGTGGTCGAGGATGCGGGGGACGTTCTGCCCATGCGCGGAGAACAGCGGGGCACCGGCGAGAACGCGGACGACTACGTGCGCATCGACGGTCGCATCGTCTCGGCCACGCGCGACGGCTTCGTGTTCGAGGGCGAGATCCTCACCCGCGTGCACTACATCGCCGCTGGCGCCGAATGCAAGCGTGCCGGCACATTCACCTTCAAGGCGACCGGCAAGCGCAAGTACTGGCGCCTGCAGGAAATGCAGAATCCCTGCGACAGCGCGACGGATTACGTGGACGTGTATTTCCGGGGTATCTGAGTTCGTCCCACCGCCTGATCATTGCGCATGGCGGTGTGCCTGAGAACTCCGCGTCGGTCCGACCGACGACGGCACCGGTGTCCTTCGGCGTGCGATCGCCCGCGCCTGGCATGCGGATCAGCCGAAACGGATGCCATGCCGCTGCATCTTGCGCTGCACATACTCCTGGCCGATGTCGCCGAGTTGCTTCTGCGCACTCTCGCGCTGTTCCAACTGATCGGAATGCAGGTCCGGCAGCAGCGGCTTGATGCGGCTGTCGTAATTGGATGCCCACCATTTTCCGCCGGTGATCTTGCCTTGGTCGATGCCGCCGATCTTGTGCGCGAATATGCCCGATGCCGCCTGCTGGGCGTCGATGTGCGCGGCCTGGATATTCTGTTTCTGGTCGTCCCAGGAGAAGGTATCGCCACCGTCTTCCCAATGTTTCTTCAGCGCGGCGATACCGGTTTGCTTGAGGCCTACGGCCTCGACCTTGGTGTTCCCGAGCTGCGGAAAGGCATTGAGCATCGTCGACTGGAACCCTTCGCCGGCCTTGTCCGTCCCCTGCATGGTCATCTGCCATTTCGTCGCCATGACCCGTGCGCGCATGGCGGATCCGACATCCTCCAGTCCGACCGCGCGCTTTGCGGTGATGTCTTCCAGATGCGATGTCAGGGCGAAGGTGCCCAAGGTATTGCTGAGCGGAAACTTCGACTTGTCTTCCTTCCGTTTCGTCGCGTTGCCCGGCAACTCGTCGAGCCTGGACACCTTCGCATCCGCGCTGTAACCAGGGCCGGCATCGGCCAGTTGCTTGATCGCCCGGGACTCCAGCCTCGCCCGCTGGGGCGAGAGATCGTTGGGGAAGACGACGTTGTTGTACTTGGTGCTGCTGTCGCCGGTGTAGGTGGTGTTGCTGGGTGTCTGCAGCATGCCCTGCACCAGTCCCGTGCGCCCCTGGTCATGCACGCTGTAATCGCCGGTGACGGGGATGTTGCGCGTTTCGCCGACGGCCTTCACTTTCAGGTTGAAACGGGTACTGACCTGGGCCATGCCGCCATCGCGCAATTGCGCGATGGCGGCATGGAAAGGCGCGCCAGTCAATGCATTCGGCTGCGCGGATGGTTGCGGTGTCGCTGTGGCCTGCGGCGTGAAAACCGGGGTGAAAGCGGGCAAGGCGGCGGGATCGAACAGCTTGCGGCTCTTCGTCGGCGGCGCCTTCTTGTCGTCGGTCGTTGACGCCTTGCGCTTCTTGTCCAGATTCATCGCATGCACTCCATCGACGACAGCCCATCATCCGGCGTATAGCAATCTACGTGCCACGCCATCGAAGGCATGTCCCGTGTTCGCAAAGGCGCCTCGGAGCTGCATGGATACGCACGAATTCCAGCTGCAAATGCGGGCGCAGCGAACGGCACGGCGAGCGGCGGCGCGCATCACGCGCATGCGGACATCGATGCGCACGACACGCAACGGGTGGATTCCAACCTCGCGTCGGGAAGAATTCCACCCACCGGAACGACGACAGGCCGGTCCGAAACGGACCGGCCTGTGCTGAGGAGCAAGCAGCGCCTTTGCGGCGCGCCGTGTCTCGAAAGGGTTAAGCCACCACGACCGGAATCTTGCCGATGCGCGCCTGCCATTCCTTCGGTCCGGTCTGGTGCACCGAGCTGCCCTGCGAATCCACGGCGACGGTGACCGGCATGTCTTTCACGTCGAATTCGTAGATCGCTTCCATGCCGAGGTCGGCGAAACCGACGACCTTCGCGCCCTTGATCGCCTTCGACACGAGATACGCAGCGCCTCCGACCGCCATCAGATAGACCGACTGGTGCTTGCGGATCGCTTCGATCGCGGCCGGGCCGCGCTCGGCCTTGCCGACCATGCCCATCAGACCGGTCTGCGCCAGCACCTGCTCGGTGAACTTGTCCATGCGCGTGGCGGTGGTCGGACCAGCGGGGCCGACGACCTCGTCGCGCACCGGGTCGACCGGACCGACGTAATAGATGAACTTGCCGCGCAGATCGACCGGCAGCGACTCGCCCTTGTTGAGCATGTCGACCATCCGCTTGTGCGCCGCGTCGCGACCAGTGAGCAACTTGCCGTTGAGCAGCAGCACCTCGCCCGGCTTCCACGAAGCAACCTCTTCCTTCGTCACCGTATCGAGGTTCACGCGACGGCCCTTCGACGCGTCGTAGGTCAGCTCGGGCCAGTCTTCGAGCGAGGGCGGGTCCAACATCACCGGGCCGCTGCCGTCGAGGGTGAAGTGCGCGTGGCGGGTCGCGGCGCAGTTCGGAATCATGGCGACCGGCAGGTTCGCGGCGTGGGTCGGGTAATCCTTGATCTTCACGTCGAGCACGGTGGTCAGACCACCCAGGCCCTGCGCACCGATGCCCAGCGCGTTGACCTTCTCGTAAAGCTCCAGCCGCAGCTCCTCGATGCGGTTGGACGGGCCGCGCGCGATCAGCTCCTGGATGTCGATGTGCTCCATCAGCGATTCCTTCGCCAGCAGCATCGCCTTCTCGGCGGTGCCGCCGATGCCGATGCCCAGCATGCCCGGCGGGCACCAGCCGGCGCCCATGGTCGGCACGGTCTTGAGCACCCAGTCGACGATGGAATCGGAGGGATTGAGCATCGCGAACTTCGACTTCGCCTCGGAGCCGCCACCCTTGGCCGCCACGATCACGTCGACCTTGTCGCCGGGCACGATCGAGACGTTGATCACCGCCGGGGTGTTGTCCCTGGTGTTCAGGCGCTTGCCGGCGGGATCGGCCAGCACGCTGGCCCGCAGCTTGTTGTCCGGGTGGTTGTACGCGCGGCGCACGCCCTCGTTGACGGCGTCCTCCAGCGAACCGGTGAAGCCCTCCCAACGCACGTGCATGCCCACCTTCAGGAACACGGTGACGATGCCGGTGTCCTGGCACAGCGGGCGGTGGCCCTCGGCGGCCATGCGCGAGTTGATCAGGATCTGCGCCATCGCGTCCTTGGCCGCGGGCGACGCCTCGCGCTCGTAGGCGGCGGCGAGGCTGGTGATGTAGTCGACCGGGTGGTAGTGG
>DASWYO010000038.1:0-3054 GCA_036404915.1 Lysobacteraceae bacterium | reverse complement strand
AAAGCCAAGCGCGCGCTGCAGGGCTTCCACGCGGCAGGCTCCGTCGCTCCGGGCACCATGGTGCGCGACAGCGAGCGCGACATCGGGGAAGTCGTAAGCACCGTAGCGGACGGTCCGCAGACCCTGCTGCTGGCCGTGCTGCCGCTGGACCATACCGGCGAAGGCTTGTCGGCCGAGACGCAGGCGCTGGTGCGCGTTCCTTTGCTGGACGGCTTGAGCCGCTGACGATTCTGCGTGGCGATTGATCCACGTCAATGACGTGGGCAACCGCGTGCCTAGACTGCCGTGAACCCAGGCACGAGGACACGCGCATGCACCACGACGTCATCATCATCGGCGCCGGCCCAGCGGGGTTATGCCTGGCCAAGGCCTTGTGCGATCTCGACCTCAAGGTCGCCCTCGTGGAGCGCCAGTCGCGCGCGGCCATCGCAGAACCCGCGTTCGATGGCCGCGAAATCGCGTTGACGCATGCTTCGATGCGCCTGCTGCGCGACCTCGGGATCTGGCAGCACCTGCCCGACGACGCCTGCTCGCCCCTGCGCGCCGCGCGGGTGATGGAAGGCGACAGCCTGCACGACATGCGCATCGACGCCGCGCTGGCCGGCAAGGAACAGCTCGGCATGCTGGTGCCGAACCAGCGGATCCGCGAAGCGGCATGGAAGGCCGTCAGCGACCTGCCCGGGCTGGATTTCTTCGATGGCGCGCGCATCCATGCCGTCCGCACGACCGACGACCATGCCGGCATCACCCTCGGCGACGGACTTCGCCTGGAAGCACCGCTCCTGATCGCGGCGGACAGCCGCTTCTCCGAGACGCGCCGCGCGATGGGCATCGGGGCCGATCAGTACGATTTCGGCAAGAGCATGCTGGTCTGCCGCATGCATCACGAACAGCCCCACCAGGGCGTGGCGTGGGAATGGTTCGGCCCCGGACAGACACTGGCGTTGCTCCCACTGAAAGAGCACGAGTCCTCCGTCGTCATCACCCTGCCCGACGCCGCGGCAAGACGTCTCGCCGCGCTGGACGTCGACGCGTTCGCCCAAGAGATGGAACAGCGCTACGGGCACCGCTTGGGCCACATGAAGCTGGAAAGCAGCCGGCATGTGTATCCGCTGGTGGGCGTCTATGCGCGCCGGTTTGTCGGGCGCCGGTTCGCGCTGGCCGGAGATGCAGCGGTCGGCATGCACCCGGTCACGGCGCATGGCTTCAATCTCGGCCTGGCCAGCGTCGAGCGGCTG
This sequence comes from Lysobacteraceae bacterium, assembly GCA_036404915.1. Classification (GTDB taxonomy): domain Bacteria; phylum Pseudomonadota; class Gammaproteobacteria; order Xanthomonadales; family Xanthomonadaceae; genus Lysobacter_I. Next base: position 1,816 of record DASWYO010000038.1, on the reverse strand, counting down.
GCTGCCATGGCGCGCGACGCGATCCAGCGCAAGGGGGACCTCGGGTGCGCGGAAGGGCTGGCGCGCTACGAGCGCCGCCATCGTCGCGGCACGCGGCCGCTGTACCTGGCCACGCGCGCCATCGTGGAGCTCTACACCGATGATCGTGTGCCGGCACGCCTGTTGCGCGAGGGTGTGTTGCGTGCGGGTCGGCGACTGACACCTTTCCGGCGCGCACTCGCGGGCATGCTGGCCGACGAGAGCCCGAACGACCGCCGCCCGCTGCAGCGACTGCGCGATGGCCTGGCGCTGCTGCGCCCGGCCTGACGGTTCAAGCCACCCAGGCCTCGAAACGATCCAGGAACAGCTGCAGGCGCTTGCGCAGGCGCTCGTCGGCGATATCGCCTGCCGCATCGATCTGGCCTTCGCGATACTGGATGGCGATCTCGGGCTGCGGCAGCACCGCCACGTCGACCGCCGCCAGCACGTTACGCAGGTGTTGCTGGGCCGACACCGTGCCATGCGCGCCCGGTGAGGTACCGACGATCGCCGCGCGCTTGCCGCCGAAGGAATTGCTGCCGCCGGGACGACTGCCCACGTCGATCGCGTTCTTCAGCACGCCGGGAATCGAACGGTTGTACTCCGGCGTGATGAACAGCAGCGCATCGCAGGCTTCCACCTGCTGCTTGAACTGCCGGCCCGTCGCCGGGAAACCCGCATCGTCGTCCTGGTCGTACAACGGCAAGTCGCCGATACCGATCTCCTCGAAGGCGAAGCGATCACCGGCCAGCCGCCGCACCGCATGCGCGAGCTGTCGGTTGTAGGAGCCGGCGCGCAGGCTGCCGATAATGATGCCGATGCGGGGCGTAGGCATGTGCGTTTCTCGATCAGGGAGTCACCATCATGCCAGCCGGTCGGCGGCCGCGACGATATCCTCATCGCCCGGCAGCACGAGGAAAGCCGCGCCGGCCAACGGCGTGTAGGTATCCGCACCGACCACGCGCTGGAACGGGCGCGCACGGTAGCCGGCCTCGGCAATCGCCGTGATGACGCCCTCGCCCACGCCGGCCGCCTGCCGGCCCTCGTCCACCACCAGGATGCGCTTGGCCGTCTTCGCCTGCTCGGCGATGAAGGCAGCGTTGAGCGGCACCAACCAGCGCAGGTCGACCACACGCACCTTCCAGCCATGCTTGCGTTCGATGGTCCTGGCGGCACGCAGGCTCATCGGTACGCCATTGCCATAGGTGAAGATCACCAGATCGTCCGCGCCTTCGCCGTATACGCGCCCCTCGCCCAGTGTCATCGTCTCGTCCTGCGGCGGGTACGGGAACAGCCACTGTCCGTCGCCGGCTTCGTACAGGTCCTTGGTCATGTATAGCGCGATGGGTTCGAGGAACAGGGTGACGCGCCCGTCCACCTTCGCCAGCGCCGCCAGCGTGCGCAGCATGGCGGCAGCATCATCGCCACGCGAGGGGCACCCGACGACCAGTCCCGGGATGTCGCGCAAGGCGGTGATCGAATTGTCGTTGTGGAAATGCCCGCCGAATCCCCGCTGGTACCCGAGGCCGGCGACGCGCACGACCATCGGGTTGCGGTACTGGTCGTTGCTGAAGAACTGCAGGCTGGCCGCCTCGCCGCGAATCTGGTCGCAGGCGTTGTGGAAGTACGCCAGGTACTGAATTTCCGGCAGCGGCAGCATGCCCATGTTGGCGTAACCCTGGGCCAGGCCGAGGATCATCGTCTCGTCGAGCAGCGTATTGAACACGCGGCTGCCCTTGAACGCCTTCTGCAGGCCCTTGGTGACGGTGTACACGCCGCCCTTCTGCGCCACGTCTTC
>DASWYO010000037.1:0-2483 GCA_036404915.1 Lysobacteraceae bacterium | reverse complement strand
GTGGGCGCGGTGGTCTGGAGTCCGCTGGGCTGGGGTCGCCTGACCGGCAAGATCCGTCGTGGGCAGCCGCTGCCCGAGAACAGCCGCCTGCAATCGCAGACCGCGAACGATGCCGGCCCGCAGGTCGACCTCGACTACCTGTACGACGTGGTCGACGCGTTGGACGAAGTCGCGCAGGAAACCGGCAAGACGATCCCGCAGGTCGCACTGAACTGGCTGCTGCAGCGCCCCACCGTCAGCACCGTGGTGATCGGAGCGCGCAACGAGGAGCAGCTGAAGCAGAACCTGGGCGCGGTGGGCTGGAACCTCACGGCCGAGCAGGTCGCCAAGCTGGATGCGGCGAGCCAGCGACCGAAGCCGTACCCGTACTGGCACCAGGCGGGCTTCGCCTACCGCAACCCCACGCCGGTCTGATGGATGCGTGCAGGGCGGGATCGCCCGCCCTGCTTCGTCATCGAATGCGTGCGGCTGCTAGAGTCGCGCGGCCCCTTTCCTGCCCGGAGTTCCGATGCGCCTGCACGCTCGCATGGTGAGTGTCCTCGCCGCTGCCCTGTCCATCGCCTGTGCGCCCGCGTTCGCGGCGACCACTTACGTGAAGGCCGGGCGGCTGCTCGATGTCGAATCCGGCCGCATGCTGACCGACCAGGCCATCGTCATCGAGGATGCACGCATCACCGCCATCGGTCCCGCCGCGACGACGCCGGTACCGGCCGGCGCGACCGTGCACGACCTGTCCGACAAGACCGTGCTGCCGGGCCTGATGGACGCGCACGTGCACCTGCACGGCGATGCGGACCTGCAGGGCTACCGGCGGCTGGCGATCTCGCTGCCGGCCGCCGCCATCAAGGGCGCGAAGAACGCGCGCACCACGCTGCTGGCCGGTTTCACCACCGTGCGCGTGCCGGGTTCACCCGGTTACGCGGACGTCGCCCTGCGCGATGCGATCGCCACGGGCGAAGTCGAAGGTCCGCGCATCCTCGCGGGCGGCGTCTCCATCGGCATCACCGGCGGGCACTGCAGCGACAACAACCTGCTGCCGGCCGAGTACAAGGCGGTGGGCGAGGGCGTCGCCGACGGTCCCTGGGCCGCGCGGCAGAAGGTACGCCAGAACGTCAAGTTCGGTGCCGACTTCATCAAGACCTGCTCCACCGGCGGCGTGCTGTCCAAGGGCACCGAGGTCGGTGCGCCGCAGTACTCGTTGGAAGAACTGAAGGCGCTGGTCGACGAAGCGCACGCGCTGGGCCGCAAGGTCGCCTCGCACGCGCATGGCGCGACCGGCATCCGCAATGCGCTGCTCGCCGGCGTGGATTCCATCGAACACGCAAGTTTCATCGATGACGAAGGCATTGCGTTGGCGAAGAAGAACGGCGCCGTGCTGGTGATGGATATCTACAACACCGAATACATCCTGGGCGAAGGCGAGAAGGCCGGCTTCCTGCCCGAATCGCTGGAGAAGGAACGCCGCGTGGGCGCCACCCAGCGCGAGAACTTCCGCAAGGCGCATCAGGCCGGCGCGATCATGGGCTTCGGCACCGATGGTGGCGTGTATCCGCATGGCCTCAATGCGCGCCAGTTTTCGCGCATGGTGCAGTTCGGCATGACCCCGCTGCAGGCGATCCGTTCCGCCACTATCGTGAACGCGCGCCTGTTCGGGATCGACAAGGACGTCGGCGTTCTCAAGCCGGGTTACTCCGCCGACCTGATCGCCGTGGATGGCGATCCGCTGCAGGACGTGGCGGTGCTGGAGAACGTCGGCTTCGTGATGAAGCAGGGCCGCGTCTACAAGAACACCCGTGAGTGAGATCGCCCGCATGTCGGACCCCGTGAAGATCGAATTCGTCTCCGACGTCGCCTGTCCGTGGTGTGCGATCGGGCTCGCGTCGCTTGAACGTGCGATCGCCGCAGTCGGCGGCGATCTGCACGTCGAGCTGCATTTCCAGCCGTTCGAGCTCAATCCGGACATGGGCCCTGCGGGTGAATCCATCGCCGACCACCTGGGCCGCAAGTACGGCCTGTCGCCCGCGCAGCTGGCGCAGAACGGCGAAGCGCTGCGTCAGCGTGGCGAGGCCCTGGGGTTCCACTTCGACCTGCAGAAGCGCGACCGCATCTACAACACTTTCGATGCGCACCGCCTGCTGCATTGGGCGGGCGGGCTGGGCACCACGCAGCAGCACGACTTGAAGCGCGCGCTGCTGCAGGCTTACCACGGCGAGGGGCGCAATGTGTCCGACCGTGACACGCTGGTCGAGATCGCCGGCGGCGCGGGGTTGGATATCGACGAAGCGCGACGCATCCTTGAAACGGACCAGTTCGCCGTGGAGGTCCGCGAGCGCGAACGCTTTTATCAGCAGCACGGCATCCAGGCGGTGCCGTCGGTGATCTTCAATGGGCGCCACCTGGTGCAGGGCGGGCAGCCGCCGGAGACCTTCGAGCAGGTGCTGCGGCAGCTGTCGGGGCTCGCGGGTTAAGCGGTATCAGCCGTG
>DASWYO010000036.1:0-2223 GCA_036404915.1 Lysobacteraceae bacterium | reverse complement strand
CCCAACAGCAGCAACAGGACGAAGGCGCCCAACAGGATGGCAATGGCCACGGATCAGACTCCTTCTTCGCGCGCGGGCCGCAGGGCCTTCCACGCGATGTTCAGTGCGAACAGGCAGATCAGCGCGCCGCTGATCGAGAGGGGCAGGTAGTTGATGCTCTGCGGCATCGACGCGCCGGCGATCTTGATGTCCAGGCCGTCGAGCAGCAGTACGGCGGCCCAGCCGGCGATCATCGCGCCCACCGCAGCGATCAGCAGGGGGCGCGCGACGGCGAGCACGCGACGCGCCACCGACGGCAAGCTCTCGGCCAGCAGGTGGAAGCTGAAATGCTTGTTGGTGTGCACACCGGCAGCGGCACCCAGGCTCATCGCGGTGCTCAGCAGCAGCAGCGTGACCGGTTCGGTCCAGCTGGGCGAATCGTTGAGCACGTAACGCGTGAATACCTGCCAGCCCTGCACGACGACCAGCCCCACCAGCGCCGTGGCGGCGATGGCGATGGCGGCATCGGCGAGCCGGTCCAGCGCTCGCTGCACGGGGCCGGCCGGAACGGAAGCGGCGGTCTCGGTCATGATGGTGTCTCGTCAGGCCAGGTCGCGGATGCGACGGTAAAGAGCTTCGATCTGTGGCTGCTGGTGGTACGCATCCAACAGGGGTTGCGCAGCCTTGCGGAACGCGGGGATGTCCACCTCGTTCGCCTGGATGCCGTGTTCCAGCACGGCCTTGCGGGCTTCGCTCTCGGAGGCATCCCACTTGGCGCGCATGATCGGCACGGACTCGCGCGCCAGCCGCACCAGCAACTCGCGATCCTTAGGCTGCAGGGACTGGAAGCTCGCGCGCGACATCACCAGCACATCGGGCGCGTAGGAATGGCGCGTCTCCGACCAGTACTTCGCGGCTTCGAAATGGCGGCTGGAGTGGAAACTACGCATGTTGTTTTCGGCGCCGTCGATCATGTGCGTCTCCATCGCCGAGAACGTCTCCCCGAGCGACATCGGCGTGGGATTCGCGCCGAGCAGGCGGATGAGCCGGATGAAGATGTCGGACGCCGCCACGCGCATCTTCATACCGTGCAGGTCCGCGGGCTTCGTGATCGGTCGCTTGTTGTTGTAGAAGCAGCGCGCGCCGGAATCGTAGATCGCCAGGCCGACGAGATCGCGGGCCCCGAAACTGTCCAGCACGGCCTGGCCGACTTCGCCATCGATGACGCGCCGCTGGTGCGCGACCGAATCGAACACATACGGAAGGCACAGTGCCTGGGTCAGCGGCAGCGCGTTGTTCAGCGCGCCCGAGAACACGCGGGTGATGTCGATCACCCCGAAGCGCGCCATGTCGATGGCTTCCGCTTCGCGGCCCAGCTGCCCGGAGTGGTACTGGCGCAGCGTCAGGCGTCCGCCCGTCTCGCGCGCCATCGCGTCGCCGATCCAGCGGACGGCCTCGACGGTGGGATAGTCCTTCACGTGCACATCGGACGCCGTCAGTACACGGCGGCCTTCGTCGGCCTGCGCGTACGCGCCCACGAGCGGGGCGGCCACGGCGGCGCCCAAGCCGGCACCGAGGAAACGACGACGGTTCATCATGCGCGCCAGTCTCCCTCGTCTTGCGCGACCGCGGCCACGGCCCGGCACTCGATGCTGCCATGCTGGTCGAAGTCGATGCGTGCCACCTGGCCCGGCAGGATGTCGTGGATGCCGGTCGCATTGCCGGTGGCGATCAGGTCGCCGGCCTTCAGGGGGCGACCTCGCCGCGCGGAACGCGACAGGGCGAAGGCGAACGCGGCGCACAGGCCGCCGGGTAGGGTGGTAGCGCCACCTTGACCGACGCGGACGCCGTCGATCCAGGTGCTGCAGGTCAGCGATGCGTCGCTGCGCGTGGCCCAGTCCGGGATTTCCACGCCCATCACCAGCCCGTTGTTGTTGCCGAAGTCGGAGACCACCACGCGCGGTCCCAACTGGTTGATCGTGGCCAGCGGGCTGCTGGCGACTTCCATGCCGATGAAGAGGGTGGACGGAACCGCTGCCGCCTCCTCGGCCGTCCAGTCGGTCTTGCCTTCCGGAGCGTCGGCGTCCAGGCGGAGTACGTACGCGGCCTCCACCGCGCCGAACCCGCCGGCAAAGACGTGGAAGGTGTTCTGACCACCGGTGGTCATCTGGAGGGCGCGGGCGAAGATCGGCCCGAGCAAGCGTTCGTCGCCGGAGGCATCCCGGCGCTCCGGCGCGATATAGC
>DASWYO010000035.1:0-53144 GCA_036404915.1 Lysobacteraceae bacterium | reverse complement strand
TGGTGGCCCTGCTGCTGTCCGGCGGGCTGGCGGCCCGGGTCGGCGGCGCCGGCATCGTGCGCGGCGCGCTGCGCGTGGGCTTCTGGGGCGCGATGGCGATGGCGGCGGCGGCGCTGATCGGTCGGCTGTTCGACGTGCAGGTGTAGGCATGACGCGGAGGTCCATGGCACAGGTGCTGTCGCGTCTCGGCGAGGCACTGCTGACCGTCTGGCTGCTGGCCACGCTGTGCTTCGTGCTGCTGCGCGCGGCGCCGGGTGGGCCGTTCGACACCGAGAAGTCCGCGCCGCCGGAGGTGCAGGCGGCGCTGGAAGCCAGATACCGGCTGGACCGCCCACTGCCGGCGCAGTACGCGGCCTGGCTGGGCGATGTCGCGCGCGGCGACCTCGGGCCCTCCTTCCAGTATCCGGACTACACGGTCAACCAGCTGGTCGCGCAGGCACTGCCGGTGTCGCTGCTCAACGGTGGCTTGGCGCTGCTGCTGGCCTTGCTGCTCGGCGTCCCGCTGGGCGTGTGGTCGGCGCTGCGCGCGGGCTCCTGGCTGGACCGTGTGCTGATGCTGTTCGCCGGCCTGGGACTGGCCGTACCGAAATTCGTGGTCGCACCGCTGCTGGTGCTGCTGTTCGCGGTGACCCTGCACTGGCTGCCGGCCGGTGGCTGGGGGGCGTGGTCGAACGTGGTGCTGCCGGTCGTCGCGCTGGCGCTGCCGAACCTGGCCTACTGCGCGCGCCTGGTGCGGGCGTCGATGCTGGACGTGCTGCAGGCCGAGTATCTGGCCGCAGCACGCGCGCGCGGCCTGTCGGACGCCCGCCTGCTGTTCGCGCATGCATTGAAGCCGGCGTCCTTGCCGGTGGTGGCCTGGCTCTCGCCTGCGCTGATCAACATCGTCACCGGTTCGGCGGTGGTCGAACAGGTGTTCGGCATCCCCGGGATGGGGCGCTACTTCGTGCAGGGCGCGCTCAATCGCGACTACACGCTGGTGCTCGGCGTCGTGCTGGTGGTGGGCGTGCTGATCGTGGCGATCAACGCACTCGTCGACGCGCTGCGTGCCTGGATGGATCCGCGACTGCGCGACGCGGCCTGAGCAGACGCGTTCCGAAAACAGGACACGACGCGACGCGGCCTTTCACGTGGATGTCCCCAGATGTGATGATGGATGGGCGCGCGCACGGTCTCTGCGACGGTTCGCATGGCGACGACGGCATGGTCGTCGAAACAGCATCACGGCTCGTGCGCGATCATGATTCCGGCGCATGGGGACTGTTGCGTTGCAGCAGCACGCACGCGTATCCAGCCGTTTCGTTCGAAATATGAATGCGCCGCGTTGCATAGGGCGTGACATATGCCATTTCAGGAATATGTTCATTCCCCAAAGGAATGACGACGAGGCAGCCTGTGTCGCGGCATCGCGTTTTCCGAAGCGGATCACGGGCTTGTGCGGTATATCGTCGCCGGTATGCATCGCGCCAGGGCGGATGGAACTGAGACAGCGTCCGCTTCGCGCCCGATTGTGCACATGCAGCAGCCGGGATTTCGCCCGCCGAAGCCAAACTCGGCAATTGACACGCCCTGAACGCGATTCCTAGTGTCACCCCGCGATCCGCAGGGGGGAAAGCATCGGGCAACTGCAAGGACACGCAGTACGCAGCCCCGAGCCGTCAGCCATCGACCCGTCGTCCACGCAGTCATCACTGCGGGGCCAGGCGCGTGTTGGCCAACGCTCCCGGGATCGCGCCGACACGGCGCGCATCGCCGCGCCGAAACAATCAGAAACCACCATCTCGAACAACGAATAAGGGAGTGATCGTGAATCATCGAGTTTGCATGCTGTCCGCCGCCATCGCCGCCACCCTGCTGTCGGCCGGCACTGCCGCCGCCGCCGATTTCCGCACCGCCGACAAGCCGGTCCCCGGCCAGTACATCGTCGTGCTGAAGGATGACGCCGCGCGCCTGCTCAACGAAGCGCGCCCGAACGCGACGGTCGCCACCGTCGCCAGCCGCATGGCGTCGTCGCACCGCGTCCGCGTCACCAAGAGCTTCAACCATGTCGTCCGCGGCTTCGTCGCCCAGGCCGATGACCGCGCCCTGGCCCGTCTGCTGGCCGATCCGCGCGTCGCCTACGTCGAAGAAGACGGCATCGTCACCGCTTCGGCCACCCAGACCGGCGCCACCTGGGGCCTGGATCGCGTCGACCAGCGCAACCTGCCGCTCAACGGCACCTACGTGTACAACCGCACCGCTTCGGGCGTGCATGCGTACATCATCGACACCGGCGTGCTGGGCACCCACAGCCAGTTCTCCGGCCGCATGGGCAATGGCTACACCGCCATCAACGATGGCCGTGGCACCACCGACTGCAACGGCCACGGCACGCACGTCGCCGGCACCGTCGGCGGCACCACGCACGGCGTCGCCAAGGGCGTGACCATCCATCCGGTCCGCGTGCTCGGCTGCACCGGTTCGGGCACCAATGCGGGCGTCATCGCCGGCATGGATTGGGTGACCGCCAACCGCGTCCGCCCGGCCGTGGCCAACATGAGCCTGGGCGGCGGTGCTTCCAGCACCACCGACTCGGCCGTGCAGCGCATGGTGAATGCGGGCGTGACCGTGGTCGTGGCCGCCGGCAACAGCAACGACAACGCCTGCAACTACTCGCCGGCCCGTGCGCCGAACGCGATCACCGTCGGTTCGACCACGAACACCGACGCGCGTTCGTCGTTCTCGAGCTACGGTTCGTGCCTGGACGTCTTCGCCCCGGGTTCGAACATCACCTCGGCCTGGTACACCAGCAGCACCGCGACGAACACCATCAGCGGCACCTCGATGGCCTCGCCGCACGTGGCTGGCGCCGCCGCGCTGTACCTCGCCCTGAACCCGTCGGCCACGCCGGCCCAGGTCACCAGCGCGATCACCAGCAACGCGACCCCGAACAAGGTGACCAACCCGGGTGCCGGCTCGCCGAACCGCCTGCTGTACACGCTGAACTTCTGATCGATCCTCGCCGATCGATGCAGGAACGATCCACGGCGACGGCCGACCTCGACGGTCGTCGTCGCGGATCGGGCAACATGCGCGGCCGGGGTTTCCCCGGCCGCGTTTTTCGTTGGAGACAAGCGCACGCCTTCGCCTGTCGCCGCATCGCGGCGCGAGACGCGGAAGGCGGGTTGTTTACGCGGATTTTTCGCGTCTTCTCCAGCAGCGAATAGAGGCTTTACGCCGCTCCTGCCGACAATGTCCGCGTGGCCAGACGGGCCTCGACGACATCCACGAGCGGTTCCATGACTCCTGATCCGAAGCGCCTGCGCGAAGCGCGCGCGCCCCTCATCACCGCCATCCTCGCCGCGATCGGCCTGATGGCCATCGGTTACGAGGCCAGCGCGGCCGACGTCACCGGCAACGCCGCGATCGGTACCGATTACATCTGGCGCGGCTCCACCCAGACGCAGGGCGATCCCACCGTGCAGGCGGGCGTGAAGGTCGCCGGCGAATCCGGCCTGTATGCATCGATCTGGGCTTCGAACGTCGAGTTCGCCCCGGAAACGCACGCCAGCAGCGAGCTTGATTTCACGGTCGGCTGGAGCAAGGCCTTGAACGACGACTGGTCTGTCGATGTCAATGCGATCCGGTACCAGTACCCGTCGACCACGGTCGACCTCAACTGGACCGAACTCAACGGCACGATCACCTGGAAGCGCAATTACTGGCTCTCGCTCGGCTACTCCAACGAAGCGCTGGGTTACGACGCGGACGGCACCTATGCGCTGCTCGGTGCGAAGTTCCCGGTGACCGACACGTTGCGCTTCGAAGCCGCCGTGGGCCATTACTTTCTGGACAACGCTGTCGTGGCCAGGGATGGCTACTCGCACGGCCTGGTCAGCGCCGTGTGGGCGTTCAAGGCGCCGTTCGAAGCACGCCTCACCGCGCATGCCACCGATTCGAACGCGGAGGCGATCTTCGGCGAAGACTTCGCCGGGTCGCGCGTCGAAGCGGCGCTGCAGGCTTCCTTCTGATCCCGGAGAACGACGATGCCTGGTTGGCTGTCCCTTGTCTGCGGCGTCGCGGTGATCGTGGCCGCGGCGTACCTGATCTATGTGGTGCTGCGTCCCGAGGATTTCTGATCGACGGGCGCGCATCGCGCACGGTCCCGGCCTGCATCGATCGATGCGCCGGGACGCGTCGCGTCGATGCATCGCGTCCGCGTCCGCGGCGATCCAATGCGCACTTCCACGCACCTTGCTCTGGTGAACGAACATGATCGAACTCTTTCTCGTCTTCGCCCTCGCGATCGGCCTCGGCTGGCCGCTGGGCCTGTATCTGGCCGGCGTGATGCGCGGCGATGCCTCGCGCCTGGATCGCGCCTTCGGGCCGGTCGAACGCCTGCTCTATCGCGCGCTGGGCGTCCGTCCCGGCAGCGGCATGGACTGGAAGGCCTACGCGAAGGCCTTCCTTGCGTCCAACCTGGTGCTCGGCCTGCTGGTCTGGGGGCTGTTCATGACCCAGGCCTGGCTGCCGTTCAACCCGGACGACATCCCGAACATGCGCTGGGACACCGCGCTGCACACGATGGTGTCGTTCCTGACCAACACCAACCAGCAGCATTATTCGGGCCAGGCGCAGCTGAGCTATCTCGCGCAGATGGTCGGCATCGTCGGCCTGCAGGTGGTGACGCCGATGATGGGCTTGGCGCTGGTCGTGGCGACCTTGCGCGGCCTTTTCGGCGGGCGCGAGTCGATGGCGAAGGACGCCTTGCCGATCGAAGCAGCCGCTGCCGCCGGTGAGGGCGACACGTCACTGCCGGTCACGCAGTTCTATCGTCCGGAAGACACGCAGGCTGCGAAGCGCGAGGCCGAGCAGGTGGAACGCGATGTCGGCAATTTCTGGGTCGACGTCACCCGCGCGACGCTGCGCTTCATGCTGCCGCTGTGCCTGCTGTGGTCGCTGCTGCTGACCTGGCAGGGCGTGCCGTCGACGCTGGGCGGCGGCCCGACCGTCGCCGTGGTCGACGGCAGCGCGGGCATGCAGACGCAGAAGATCCCGCTGGGACCGGTCGCGCCGATGGTGGCGGCCAAGCAGCTCGGCACCAACGGCGGTGGCTGGTACGGCCCGAACAGCTCGGTGGCGCTGGAGAACCCGACGCCGCTGTCCAACCTGCTGGAAACGCTGGCGCTGATCCTGATCCCGGTCGCCGTGACCTTCATGGCGGGCAGCTTCGTGCGCAGGCGCCGGTTCACCGCGCTGGTCTTCGGCAGCATGCTGCTGATGTCGGCGCTCTCCACCGGCGCGGCGCTCTGGTCTGAAGGGCATTCGCCTACCGCGCGCGATGCGGCGCTGATGGAAGGCAAGGAAGTGCGGCTGGGCGCGGATGCGTCGGCGCTGTGGGCGGCGCTCACCACGCAGACCAGCAACGGCTCGGTCAATGCGATGCACGACTCGCTGGCGCCGCTCACCGGTGGCGTGGCCATCGGCAACATGCTGGTCAACGCGATCTGGGGCGGCATCGGCTGCGGCCTGCAGCAGTTCCTGGTCTACCTGCTGCTGGCGGTGTTCCTCGCCGGCCTGATGACCGGGCGTACGCCGGAATTGTTCGGGCGCAAGATCGAAGCCTTCGAAATCCGCTGGCTCGCCCTGCTCATCGTGTTGCAGCCGCTGGTGGTGCTCGGTTTCACCGCGCTCACGCTGGCGCTGCCGGATTTCACCGGCGGCTTCGAAACAGGCACGTCGAACCCGGGTTTCCACGGCATCAGCCAGGTCTTCTACGAGTACGCGTCCGCGTTCGCCAACAACGGCTCGGGTTTCGAAGGGCTGGGCGATGCCACACCCTGGTGGAACCTGAGCTGCGTCGTGGTGCTGGTCCTCGGCCGCTACCCGGCCCTGATCGTGCCGCTGATGATCGCCGGCGCCATGGCGAAGAAGCGGGTGGCGCCGGAAGGCAGCGGCACCCTGCGCGTGGAAACGCCGACCTTCGCACTCACGCTGATCGCGGTGATCGCGATCCTGACCGTCCTGCAATTCACGCCTGCGCTGGTGCTGGGCCCGGTGGCCGAACACCTGACGCTGGCCAGTCACCTGGATGTCGAACCATGAATGATCCTTCCAAACTCCATGCGGGCCTCGCGCGTCGCCAGTCGCTGGCGGGACTGGATGCCGCCGCGCTGCGCTCGGCCCTGATCGAATCGTTCCGCAAGCTCGCGCCGCGCCAGGCGTTGAAGAGCCCGGTGATCGCGATCGTGCTGCTCGGCACGCTGCTCTCCGCGCTGATCACGGCGGTGGTCGGCACGCAAGTCGTGTTCGGCACGGCGGTGACGCTGATCCTGTTCGCGACCGTGCTGTTCGCCAATTTCGCCGAGGCGGTGGCCGAGGCGCGTGGTCGTGGCCAGGCGGCCTCCCTGCGCGCGGCCCGTCGCGACCTGGTCGCGCGCCGGCTCGACGCGCAGCGGAACGAAACCCGCGTGCCCGCCACGCAACTGCGTCGCGGCGACCGCGTGATCGTCGGCGAAGGCGAACTGATTCCCGCCGATGGCGAGATCATCGAAGGCATCGCCAGCATCAACGAGGCGGCGGTGACCGGCGAATCCGCACCGGTGCTGCGCGAGGCCGGCACGGATCGCAGCGGCGTGATCGGCGGCACGAAGGTGCTGTCGGACACGATCGTGATCGAGATCAGCACGGAACCGGGCGGCAGCTTCCTCGACCGCATGATCGCGCTGGTCGAAGGCGCCAACCGGCAGAAGACGCCGAACGAGATCGCGCTGACCATGCTGCTGGCGGCGATGACCCTGACCTTCCTCATCGTCTGCGCCACGCTGCCCTTCCTCGGCGGATTCCTCGGCATCGCGATCGATCCGCTGCTGCTGATCGCGCTGCTGGTCTGCCTGATCCCGACCACCATCGGCGGTCTGCTGCCGGCCATCGGCATCGCGGGCATGAACCGCGCGCTGGCCGCGAACGTGCTGGCCAAGTCCGGCAAGGCGGTGGAAATCGCCGGCGACGTGGACGTGCTGCTGCTCGACAAGACCGGCACGATCACCCATGGAGACCGCCAGGCCACCGCATTCCATCCGCTGGCCGGCATCCACCGCGACCAGTTGCGCGACGCCGCGCTGCTGTCGTCGCTGGCCGATCCCACGCCGGAAGGCAAGTCGATCGTGCGCCTGGCCCGCGAGCTGCACAGCGGGGTCGTCGATCCCGAGCGCGCGCACTACGTGCAGTTCACCGCGCAGACGCGCATGTCCGGCGTCGACCTGCCGGGCGAGGACGGCCCGTCCGGACGCGTCATCCGCAAGGGCGCGGGCGATGCCATCGCGCGGCACGTGCAGGCGCTGGGCGGCGAGGTGTCGGCGGAACTGACTGCGCGCATCGAGCAGGTCGCGCGCGGCGGCGCCACGCCATTGGTGGTGTCGGAAGGCAGGCACGTGCTCGGCGTGGTCGAGCTGTCCGACGTGGTCAAGCACGGCGTCAAGGAACGCTTCGCGCGCCTGCGGGCGATGGGCATCCGCACGGTGATGATCACCGGCGACAATCCGCTCACGGCCGCTGCCATCGCTGCCGAGGCGGGCGTCGACGACTACATCGCCGAAGCCCGGCCCGAGGACAAGCTCGCGCGCATCCGCGCCGAGCAGGCCGGCGGCCGCCTGGTCGCGATGGTCGGCGACGGCACCAACGACGCCCCGGCGCTGGCGCAGGCCGACGTGGGCCTAGCGATGAACTCGGGCACGCAGGCGGCGAAGGAGGCCGGCAACATGGTCGACCTCGATTCCGATCCGGCGAAACTGCTGGCGGTGGTCGAAGTGGGCAAGCAGCAGCTGATCACGCGTGGTGCGCTGACCACGTTCTCGCTGGCCAACGACGTGTCGAAGTATTTCGCGATCCTGCCGGCGCTGTTCGCCGCAGCGGCGGTCAATGGGCATGCGCCGCAGATGTCCGCGCTCAACATCATGCAGCTGTCCAGTCCGCAGAACGCGGTGCTGGCGGCGCTGATCTTCAACGCGCTGATCATCCCCGCGCTGATCCCGCTCGCCCTGAAGGGCGTGCGTTTCAGGCCGGCCGCCGCGGTGTCGCTGCTGCGCCGGAACATGCTGGTCTACGGCGTGGGCGGCGTGATCCTGCCGTTCATCGCCATCAAGGTCATCGATTTGGCGCTCGTCGCCGCTGGAGCCTGACATGAATGCCACACACACTGCCGCCGCGCAGCCCGACCGCGATGCGACGACGTCCTTCGATGCCCAGTCGGATCGCGGCGGCGCATGGCGCCCCGCGATCGTCTTCGCCGGCGTGGTGCTCGCCGGCTTCGGCCTGCTGTACTCGCTCGCCGGCGCCGGTCTGGGTCGTGCGCTGTTCCCCGCGCAGGCGCAGGGCAGCCTGATCGTGCGCGACGGCGCCGTCGCGGGGTCCGCGCTGGTGCCGCAGCCGTTCGCGAGCGATCGCTATTTCGCGCCGCGTCCGTCCGCTGCCAGCTACGATCCGATGGCGGCGGCGGGCAGCAACCAATCGCGCACGAATCCGGACATGCGCAAGCGCGTGGACGACGCGATCGCCACCGTCGCCGCCCGCGAAGGCGTGTCGCCCGCCGACGTGCCCGGCGATCTGGTCACGCAGTCCGGTGGCGGCCTGGACCCGCACATCAGCCCGGCGGCCGCACGCATCCAGGTCGCCCGCGTGGCGCGGGCGCGCGGCCTGGAGGTCGCCGTGGTCGAGCGCGCGGTGGCGGCCCATACCGAAGCGCCGCAATACGGACTGCTGGGGCAGCCGCGGGTCAACGTGCTGAAGCTCAACCTGGCCCTGGACGCGCTGCGGGCGACACCGTGATCGCGGCGCGCGGCGTTCGCGGCCATCGCCTTCCGCTAAGCTGGACGCACCATACCGGTCACCCGCGCATCGCGAATCCCGTCGAGACATGAACGAACGCAGCGCACAGGCCGATGCCCTCATCGGCGAATTGCAGAAGCAGGGCGCCGGGCGCCTGACCATCTTCCTGGGCGCGGCGCCGGGCGTCGGCAAGACGTACGCGATGCTGTCGCGGGCGCGCGAACTGAAGCAGCAGGGCGTCGACGTGGTCGTGGGCCTGGTCGAGACCCATGGGCGTGCAGACACGATGGCGATGCTCGACGGCCTGGAGGTGCTGCCGCGCCGCGCGATCGACTACCACGGACGGCGGCTCGACGAGTTCGATCTGGATGCGCTCATCGCACGCAAGCCGCGCGTGGTGCTGGTCGACGAACTCGCGCACCGCAACGCGCCGGGCAGCCGCCACGAGCGACGGTGGCAGGATGTGATCGAACTGCTCGATGCCGGCATCGATGTCTACACGACGATCAACATCCAGCACCTGGAGAGCCTGAACGACGTGGTGCACCGGATCACCGGGGTGCGCGTCGCCGAGACCGTGCCGGACCTGGTCTTCGACCGCCTGCGCGACATCAAGCTCATCGACCTGCCGCCGCGCGAGCTGATCGAGCGCCTGCAGGAAGGCAAGGTGTACGTGCCCGAGCACGCGGCGCAGGCGCTGCAGGCGTTCTTCTCGCCCTCGAACCTGACCGCGCTGCGCGAACTGGCGATGCAGGTCGCCGCCGATCGCGTCGACAGCGACCTGCGCGAGGCGCAGGCCGCGCGCGGCCTGCCGGGCATGTCGCTGCGCCGGCAGGTGATGGTCGCCATCGACGGCCTGGGCCAGTCCGAGTACCTGGTGCGCATGGCCCGCCGGATCGCCGAACGCCGCGATGCGCCGTGGACCGTCGTCACCGTGCAGTCGCGCGGCCTGCCGGGCGCGCAGGCGCAGCAGGAACTCGATCGCGCGTTCGCGCTCGCGCGACGGCTCGGCGGCGGGACTGAAGTGCTGCATGGCCCCAGCGTCGTCGAAGCGCTGCTCGACCACGCCGGTCGCATCGGTGCGTCGACCCTCGTACTCGGCCGCACGCGCGAACGTCCGCTCGCGCGCATGTTCAACCGCACGATCACGCAGCAGCTGCTGCAGCGCGGCGCGCATTACGAACTCACGATCATCAGCACGCCGGAAGCCCGCGCCCGCGCGCGCCGCACCCTGCGCGAAGCCGGTGGCGGCCTCACCCGCAGCGACATCGTGCTGCCCGTCGTCGCTGCAGCCATGGCCACCTGCCTGGGATGGCTGCTGGAGCGCTACGCGGGCCTCGGCGATCTGTCGATGGTGTTCATCGTCGCGGTGATCGTGGTCGCGGCGCGCACGCGCATGACGGCCGCGGTGATCGCGGCCACGCTGTGCTTCCTCGCCTACAACTTCTTCTTCATCGATCCACGCTTCACGCTCTACATCGGCGCCCGGCAGGGCGTGGCTTCGGTCTTCCTGTTCCTGGTCGCCGCCCTGGTCGCCGGGCGTCTCGCGGCCAAGCTGCGCGCGCAGGTCGTCGCGTTGCGGGCGGCCAATGCGCATACCGGCGCGCTGCAGACCCTCGGCCGGCAGCTCGCCAGCGCCGCGGACATCGGCCAGGTCGTCGAGGCCGGGCGCGTGGCCCTGCAACGCTCCATCGACGGCGATGCCCTGCTGCATATTGGGGACGACCCGCTGCCGCGCGACGGCGCGTTCGCGCTCAGCGACATGGATCGTGCCGCCGCCGACTGGGCGTGCCGGCATCGCCAGCCCGCCGGCCGCTTCACCGACACGCTCGCCCATGCCGACTGGTGGTTCCTGCCCCTGGTGATCGACGGCAAGGCCGCCGGCGTGACCGGCCTGCGCCTGCCCGCGCACGTGTCGCGCCTGGGCGCGGAACAGCGCCGGCTCGCCGAAGCCATGGTCGCCGACATCGCCGAGGCCGTCGTGCGCACGCGGCTGGTGTCCGATCTGGAACGCGCGAAACTGACCGGCGAAACCGAACGCCTGCGCTCTGCGCTGCTGTCGTCGGTGTCGCACGACCTGCGCTCGCCGCTGGCCTCGATCATCGGCGCGGCCGGCAGCCTGGAAGCCTACGGCGACGCGATGAGCCGCGAAGACCGCCACGCGCTGCTCGACACCGTGCGGCTGGAGGGCGAACGCCTGGATCGCTACATCCAGAACCTGCTCGACATGACCCGACTGGGCCACGGCGGGCTCACGCTCAATCGCGACTGGATCGGCGTGGGCGAACTGCTCGGCTCGGCGGTGTCGCGCCTGCAGCGCTACCAGCCTTTGGTCGTCGCGAACGTGCGCGTCGACGCCGATGTCGAGCCCATCTGGGTGCATCCCGCGCTGGTCGAACAGGCGCTGTTCAACGTGATCGAGAACGCCGCGAAGTTCTCGCCCGCCGGCGAAGCCGTCGACATCGTCGCCCGGCGACTGGACGACGACGCGCTGCAGATCGACGTGCGCGATCGCGGCCCCGGCATCCCCGAGGACGAGCGCAAGCGCATCTTCGACATGTTCTACAGCGTCGAACGCGGCGATCGCGGCGGCCATGGCACCGGACTGGGCCTGGCCATCACCCAGGGCATGATCGGCGCGCATGGCGGCAGCGTGGAAGCGCTGCCGGGCGAGGGCTTCGCGCCGGATCGTCGCGGCACCGTCATCCGTATTACCCTTCCGCGCATCCTGCCTCCGGAGAGCGAGCGTCGCCAATGACGCAACCGCCCATGACGTCGCCGCCCGCTCCTGCCGCAGGCATGTCCGCCGGTGCGTCGCCCGTGCGCGTGCTGGTGGTCGACGACGAGCCGCAGATCCGCCGCTTCCTCGACATCAGCCTGCGCGCGCAGGGCTATCGCGTCGAACTCGCCGAGAACGGCGCGGCCGGTCTTGCCGCACTGGCCACGCACGGGGCCGATCTGGTGATCCTCGACCTGGGCCTGCCGGACATCGAGGGCCACGAGGTGCTGTCGCAACTGCGCGAATGGTCGCAGGTGCCGGTGCTGGTGCTGACGGTGCGCTCCGGCGAGGCGGAGAAGGTCGCGGTGCTCGATGCCGGCGCCAACGATTACGTCACCAAGCCCTTCGGCATCCAGGAGCTGATGGCGCGCGTGCGCGCACTGCTGCGCGCGCGCGCAGCGCCGGTCGAGGGACCGATGGTGTTCGACGACGGCAGGCTGCACATCGATCTGGCGCGACGCGAGGTGCTGCTCGACGGCGCCCAGGTCGTCCTGGCGCGCAAGGAGTTCGCACTGCTCGCGCTGCTCGCCCGCAACGCGGGACGGGTGGTGACCCAGCCGCAGATCCTGCGCGAGCTGTGGGGCCCGGATCACGAGGAAGACACGCACTACCTCCGCGTGCTGGTCGGCAAGCTCCGCCACAAGCTCGCCGACGATGCGGCGAGCCCGCGCTACATCGCGACCGAACCGGGTGTCGGCCTGCGCTTCCTCGGTTCGGCTTGAAGGCGGTTGCACGGCCTTCCGTGGCCGTGCGGCGGCGATGCCCGGTCAGAGGCCGCAGCCGACCCAGTTGCGTTCGATGGTGCGGCTGTCGTGGGTCATGCCGCTCTGCGAGGGACAGGCCGACGACAGGATCACGGTGCCCTTGATCTGGCAGCTGGCGTCCTTGAACGTGCTGTGGCCGATGCTGACGTCCGGCTGCGCGACGCCGACGATGCCGTCCTGCTGCGTGCTGGCGATCGACCACGGCGACGACGCGTTCTTCTTCACCGAGGATGCGACGAAGACCGAGTATTCCAGCGGCGCGGGGCCCAGGCCGCCGTGGGCGAACGGGTTGGGCGCGACCGCGCTGGCCTTGGTGCGCACCGTCGCGGTGGTGGCGGTCTGGCCGAAGGTGATGTCGACCTTCGAACGCACGCGGCCGTTGCACAGGTCGAAATATTGTGAAACGTTCGGTGCCGGCGTGGCGGCGCTGGCGGTGGAGGCGGCCAGCGCAAGGGCGAGGCCGAACAGGATGCGGGGGGCTTTCATTCGAAGTTCTCCGGAGGGTCGCGCGAACATGGCGCCGGTCCGTGTCGTCGTCGCGCGATGCGACCATAGGACGGGACCGGGTGACCGCAGTGGCGGTCACGTACCGAAAGCGCAATCCGGGGCGGAACCGGATCATCGGACACGCTCGAAGCAGGCCCCGTTGCGGCTATGCTCGTCCTGCACGCCTGTCCACGAAGAGTCCCTGCCGATGCAGATCGTCTATCGCGCCGCCAATCTCAGCGATGCCCACCTGCTGCGCCAGCTGATGGAAGCCGAAGGCATTCCTGCCTTTGTCCAGGGCGAATTCCTGCAGGGCGCGGTCGGCGAACTGCCGGCGAACACCGAAGTCTTCGTGCGCGTGCCCGATGCACATGTCGAAGCGGCGCGTGCGCTGGCCGAGGATTGGGAACGCAGCGAGCCGGTGGGCTTCGACGATGAAGACCTCGACGTGGCCGCCACCACCGAGCCGACCTCGGCCCAGACGCACGCGGTCGCGCTCAAGCGCCTGCTGCTGCTCGCCGCGATCGTCGTCGGCGGCGTGGTGTTCTACATGCTCGTGCTGCGTTACGCAGCACAGTGAGGGTTCCAGGCAGCGTTCCCGGGCGCAGGTGCGCCCGGGAACGTCGATCTCACGGTCCGCGTCGCTGCGCTTCCTGCGCCTGCTGCGCGACCTGCGGCGTCTCGGCTGCCTTGGCATCGGCCATGCGCGTGCTCTGCTCGAGCGTCTGCGACGTGGCCTGCGTGTAGTCGATGTAGGCATGCTTCGCGGCAGGATGGGTCGGGTCGCCGTTCACACCCTGCACGGCGATCAGGAAGCCCTGGCCGTTGGCACTGCGGCTGACATGGTCGATGCGTCCGAGGCCGCTGGCCTTGGCGTCGGCGGCAAGCGCGCCCGCTGCCTGCTCCATCTGCTCGCGCGACTTGAAGCCGCCGCTGGGCCCGAGCTGTTCGAGGTTCGACAGCGCCTGCTTGTACAGTCCGTGATCCGGATGCTGCGGGCTGGCCAGCGAAGGTTGCGCTCCATTCGACTGCGCCGCATTCGACTGCGTCGGCACAGGCTTCGACGGCGTGGTCTCGGTGGGCGTCGTCTGCGCCGCGGTGCGCTGCTGCAGCTGCGCCTCGATCTTCTCGCGCGTCGCCTTGTCGACTTCACCGGTGGGCGGCAGGCCGTTGGCCTTCTGGAACTCGGTGACCGCAGCGACGGTGTTCTCGCCGTAGTGGCCCGTGGCGTTGAAGGGTTTGCCGTCCTGGCGCTTGAAGCCCAGTTCCGACAATTGCGTCTGCAACTGCTTCACCGCCGCGCCGTCCTCGCCGCGCTTGAGCACGCCGTCCGCAAGTGCATCGGCGGGCTGTGTCGCACGCTGCGTTCCGCCCTGGGTCTGCGTCTGCTCGCGGTCCTGCAACAGCGTGCGCGCCTGCGACAGCGGGTCGGTGGCGTACAGCTTGGTGCCGTTGCCCTGCTTGCGTTCCAGGTACTTGTCGAGCGAGCTCAGCTCCACGCCTTCGCCGCCGCGCGACTGGCTGACCATCAGCTCGCCGCTCTTGGGGTCGCGCACGATCGTGACGATGTGGTCGATGCCCTTGTAGCGGCCCTTGTCGAACGAGGTCGGCCCGTTGTCCTCGCCGATGATCATGCCTTCCTTCAGCGCGCCACGCGTCA
The DNA here is from genome assembly GCA_036404915.1 of Lysobacteraceae bacterium. GTDB lineage: Bacteria > Pseudomonadota > Gammaproteobacteria > Xanthomonadales > Xanthomonadaceae > Lysobacter_I. Next base: position 38,653 of record DASWYO010000035.1, on the reverse strand, counting down.
CCTGCGCGCCGGTCAGCATCACGCCGGAGCGTTCTTCCGATTTCTGCACGATGCGTGCGGCGCTGTCGTTGCCGAGGCTGAACATGTCGCTCTTGCTGAAGACCTCGCGGCCCGCTTCGCGATTGATCTCGCGCATGTTCGCGTTCTGCACGGTCACGGCCCAGCCCGAGCAATCCACGTAGCCCTGGTCGGGGTGCTTGCCGTCGACGCCGGGGATGTAGCTCTTGCTCTTGGGGTCGTTGATCGCGTACTTCACGTGGTCGTACTTGAGCGTGAGCGCGTGGGCATCATTGAGCTCGATGCCCTTGCCGTTCTGGGCAGGCGTCGACGGCGTCTGTGCCGGCGTCTGTGTCTGAACCGGTGTGGTCTGCGCGGGCGTATTGGTCTGCGTGACCGGGCCGATGTTCTTTTCCGGAATCTGGATGCGATCGAACTTCTTGTCCCAGTACGCCGTGAAGCTGGTCGCCAGCTCGCGATCCGACATCTTCGACACGTCGGCGAACTTGTGGCCGGTGACCTTCTCGAAGTCCTTCGCGCTGATGTTGTTCAGGATGTTGCGGCGCGTGTCATCGCGGCCGAATTCACCGGTCGCGATGGCGGTCTGGATCGACCGGTAACCGGCTGCGCCCTGCTGGTGGGCAAGGTACATGTCGAGGCCGTCGGGCTGCGCCGAGCCGGACAGGTAGGGACGGCCATCCTTCGCGTGGCGCGAGACCAGCGACTGCCGGTTGTCGAGGTACAGCTGCGCGGCGGCATCGGTATTGGCCACCGGGTCGAACTCGCGGCCGCGGATGCCGTAGGCGGTCGCGGTGCCCGGGGTGAACTGGAACAGGCCCTTGGCGCCCTTCTCGCCGCGGCTGGCGGTCTCGTCGAACTTGCCGCCGGTTTCGATGTAGGCGAAGCGCAGGAAATCGTCGCGGGGGATGCCGCGTTCCTTCGCTTCCTTCTCGATGATGTCGAGGATTTCGGTCTTGCTGTAATCGCGTGGCATGTGTGTGCTGTCCGTAGGGTTGAGGGTGGCGGTGTCGCCGCCACGGCGCGTCAACCGGATCCGTCCGTGGACCCTCTGTGTGTGGTCGACCATGAAAACGCGCCCGGACGTCCCCGAAGGGCCGCCCGGCATGGGTGTCGACCGGACTCCTCCATGAGCCCTCTACGGTCAGTCAACAAAACTGCCTGCGTGCCGGACCAAGCCGGCGCGCGGGGTGAAGTCTAGCAATCCACGATCTCGCCGGCAGCGCCCGTCCGTCGGCGGGAAGAGAGCCGGGGAGGCATCAGGGCGATGGGAGGTACTGCTTCTTGCCGGCGTCGTAGCGGTATTCGGTGACGCCGTCCGCCGCTTCGGCATCGCCGCCGGTGCCGCGCATCGCGATGCGGATCGTCGGCAGCCCGCCGCCGGCGGCACCGAAGCTCAGCGTGCCCTTCGATGCGTAGCAGGCGCGATCGCCCGGTTCCTGGCCGCAATCGGCGTCGTTGTCCTCGCCGGCGAGGACGTTGCCGACGTAGGCCCAGCGTTCGCGCCCCGCATTCTCGGCGAGGTCCAGGTTCGCGGAGTCGAACAGGAAGATTTCGTAGGACGAGGACACCAGGCCGTTCGCGAAGAACGTCACCGGCACTGCCAGCACCATCCGGCCGTCACCCGTCTCCCTGCTTTCGATTCTGCGCGTCTTGTCGATCTCGCCTGCACGTTCGTAGGCGCCGAACTCGCCGATGGTGGGCATGGCGCCATCGAGGGTCCATTCCTTCTCCGATCCGGCGCTGTCCTTGAACAGCGTCGCGGCGGTGATGTTGACCTTCGAGTCCGGAGCGGGCACCGCATCATCGTCCTTCGGGCCGTAGATCTCGGGTGTGTTGTAGGCGAAACCCGCGTACCAGTGCCTGCCGCCGAGGTCGAACGAGTGGCCGAACCACCAGGTGGCGATCGCGCCGTCATCGACTTCGTACGACAGGGCGCCGTCGCCGTCCTTCTGGTAGATCAGGTACAGCATGCTGCTGGGCGATGGCGGCTGCGCGGCCATCTTCGTCGGGGCGGGCGTGGTCACGGGCGGAACGTCCTGTCGGGGGGCGGTCGAGTCTTGCTTCGCGGTGGCCGAGAGGGCCGTATCGTCGCTGCTGCCGCAGGCGGCCAGCGAAAACGACAGCAGAGCGGTCAGGGCGGCCGTCGCGAGACGGCGCCCGCCGGGGGGCTGGGGCGGAGACATCCTTGGGGGTCCTTCGGGGGAAAAGGCCAGGTCTTCTTACCGTTGCATCGCGAGGGGCGTCAAGCGGCCGGCCGGCCGATGCCCAGCCAGCCCGCGACCACGCCGCGCAATTCGTCCACGCCGACCTTCGATTCGCCGGAGAAGGTCTGCACGCTCACGCTGTCGCCGTACTGGGACTGCAGATCCTTGCGGACGGCCTGCAGGGTGTTGCCGGCGGCGCCGCGGCCGAGCTTGTCGGCCTTGGTCAGGATCGCGTGCGCGGGCAGGCCGCGCTCGACCGCGTAGGCGATCATGTGCCGGTCGTAGTCCTTCAGGGGATGGCGGATGTCCATCACCACCACCAGGCCCTTCAGCGCCTCCCGGGTGCGGAAGTACTGGTCGAGGAAGGCCTGCCAGTGCGCCTGCAGGTCCTGCGGCACCTTGGCGTAGCCGTAGCCGGGCAGGTCGACGAGGAACTTGCCCTCGTGCGGCGGCAGGCCGAAGAACACCAGCTGCTGGGTGCGCCCCGGCGTCTTGGAGACCCGGGCCAGCGCGTTCTGCTGGCACAGGGCGTTGAGGGCGCTGGACTTGCCGGCGTTGGAGCGGCCGGCGAAGGCGACCTCGAAGCCACCATCGGGCGGCAGCTGGCGGGGCGTATGGGCGGCCAGCAGGTAATCGGCGCGCGCGAAGGGATTGGGTGGGGTAGCCATGCGCATAGCATCGCACGACCGGCGGGGTCGCCCGTCCCGGTTTGGCGCGTCCGGTTTGACCGGCTTCGGGACCGCGACGATAATTCCACGGTTTCGGCCTGCGGCTGGCAACAGTCGGCCCCGCGTCCCGTCCTTTTGGAGTCTTGAGCATGCGTCACGCACGTGCCTTCGGTTTTGCCGGCCTCGCGGTCCTTGCGGTCGCGGCAGCCGCTGCCATCGCCCAGACCACGGTCACTCCCGTGCCCGAAGCCGCGCCGGTGCAGACCGCGCCGCTGGACGCGTCCGTGCTGACCGAACTGGCCAAGGCCAAGGGCGGCGATGCCAAGGCCGGTGCCGCCAAGGCCGGCGCCTGCGCGGCCTGCCACGGCCTCGACGGCAATTCCACCGCCGACCCGAGCCTGTATCCCCGCATCGCCGGCCAGAGCGAGCGCTACATCGCCACCCAGCTGGCGCTGTTCAAGGGCGGCCAGCGCGCGAACGCGATCATGCAGCCGTTCGCCGCCGCCCTCAGCGCGCAGGACATGCGCGACATCGGCGCGTACTACGCCACGCAGAAGTCGGGCGCGGGCATCGCCGACGACACCGTCATCGCCCAGGGCCCAAACCAGGGCGTCAAGTTCTACGAACTGGGCCAGAAGCTGTACCGCAGCGGCGACGTGCAGCGCGGCGTGCCGGCCTGCATGGCCTGCCACGGCCCCACCGGCGCCGGCAACCCGGGCCCGGCCTACCCGCACGTCGGCGGCCAGCAGGCGTGGTACACCAAGCGCCGCCTGGAGGAATACCGCACCGGCACCACCACGCTGACCGAGGCCGAGAAGGCCCATTTCGACGTGATGGCCGCCGTGGCCAAGCCGCTGACCGACGAGGAAATCCAGTCCCTCGCCAGTTACATGCAGGGCCTGCATGCCCGCGCGCCGAAGCCGGCGAAGGGCGGCTGAACGCCCGGACGGATTCCGAGGCCGGCCGGGGCTGCGCCCGGCATCGCAATCCAGACGCTTCGCGCTTGAATCCCGACGCCGGCACGGACATCCTCTGTGCCGGCGTTTTTCGTTCCCCCGACACAGGTTCCCGCTCATGCCGCGTCTGCTCGCCTGGTTGCTGCTCTCGCTCGTCCTTCCGCTGACCGCCTGCGCGCAGGCGCCCTCCGGCCCGGTCCAGGCGGGCCGCGATTACGAAGTGCTGCCGCAGGGCCAGCGCTGGCAGCCGGCCAACGGCAAGATCGAGGTGGCCGAAGTCTTCGCCTACTGGTGCCACCACTGCGCCGATTTCCAGCCGATGGTCGATGCCTGGAAGAAGAAGCAGGCTGCCGACGTCGCCTTCACCTACGTCCCGGTGGCCTTCGACCTGGACGACACCTACGCGCTGGCCTATTTCGCCGCCGAGTCGGCCAAGGCGCTGCCGAAGGTGCACAACGCGCTGTTCGACGCGATCCACAAGGACGGCACGCTGCCGCGCAACAATCCCACCGTCGACGAGGTGGGAACCTGGTTCGCGCAGAAAGGTCTGAACCAGGCGCGCATGGTCGCACTGATGCAATCGAAGGAGACCACCGCGAAGATGTCGCGCGTGCGCGCTTTCATGAAGGCCAATGGCGTCCAGGCCACGCCGACCCTGGTGGTCAACGGCAAGTACGTGGTGCGGGCCGCCTCCCTGGCCGACCGCCTGCGCGTGGTCGACGCCCTGGTCGCGATGGAGCGGGCGAAGCCCAAGCGCTGAACCGGCCACGCCGGCTGTATCGCCGGCAGCATTCCGCGACGCCGTGTAGATGCACGGCGTCGTCTGCGATTCGACAGGACGTGTTCGCAAGGACCGTTCGACACACCCTTCGATAGACCGACCGCATTCCGACAGGAGAGACACCGATGAAGCGATACCTGCCCTTCGCCCTGCTCGCCGCGCTCGCGCTGACCGCGTGCACCGGCAAGGACGACGCCGCCGCCGGCACCGATGCGCCGGCCGCGACCGACAGCGCGGCCGTTGACGCACAGACGCTCAAGGATGCGGAGATCGCCGCCGCCGCGGGCAACGACCCGAACGCCGTGGTCGCCGATCCGGCCGCCGCCGATGCCGGCGCGACCCAGGCCGCCGCGCCTGCCGCAGCCGATGGCCCGGTGCCGGGCCTGAAGCTGGGGACGGACTACCAGCTCGTCCAGAACGGCCAGCCCTTCGAGCCGCTGAACGGCAAGATCGAAGTGGTCGAGATGTTCAACTTCGTCTGCCCGGCCTGCGCGTCGTTCCAGCCGCTGATCGGCAGCTGGAAGAAGACCCTGCCGGCCGACGTGCGCTTCACCTACGTGCCGGCGGCGTTCGGAGGCAACTGGGACCAGTACGTCCGCGCCTTCTATGCCTCGCAGACGATGGGCATCGCCGACAAGGCGCACGAGAAGGTCTACGACGCGATCCACCTGGAAGGCAAGCTCAAGGGCGAGCGCGGCGAGGACAGCGACGCCGACATCTCGGCGTTCTACGCGCAGTTCGGCGTCGACGCGAAAGCCTTCGCCGGCAACATGAAGAGCTTCGCCGTCACCGGCAAGTTCAACAAGGCCAAGCAGTACTTCGCCTCGCAGTCGATCGGCGCCACTCCGAGCACCCCGACGATCTTCATCAACGGCAAGTACCGCGTGCTCGGCCGCAGCGCCGAGGATCGCCTGCGCGTGGCCGATGCGCTGATCGCGTACGAACGCGCCCAGGCGTCGGGTGCCGCTGCCGCACCGGCCACGCCCTGATCCGTATCGGGCGCATGATGCGGAACCGGGACGGCCGGGCATGACATCGACACCGGCCGAAGCCCACGCCGCCGCGAGCCTGTCGCGGCGGCTGAAACTGCTCAGCGCCAACATCCAGGCCGGTGCCAGCACCCGGCGTTACACCGACTACGCCACGCGCAGCTGGTCGCACGTGCTGCCGGCCGGCAACAAGCGCGCGTCGCTGGACGCCATCGCCGAACTGGCCGCGCGCCACGACATCGTCGGCCTGCAGGAAAGCGACCCGGGCAGCTGGCGGTCGGGCTTCACCAACCAGACCCACTACCTGGCCGAGCGCGCGGGCTTCGATTTCTGGAGCCACCAGCCCAACCGCAGCGTGGGCGTGGTCGGCAACGGCGGCGCCGCGCACGGTCGCCGGGTCGGCGTGGTCGCCTCCAGCGCCAATGCGCTGCTGTCGCGGATCGAGCCGGTCGAGGTCAGCGACCATGCGCTGCCCGGCCGCATCGCCGGACGCGGCGTGCTGGTCGCGCGCTTCGGCCGCGACCGCGACAGCCTGACCATCGCCGTCGCGCACCTGTCGCTGGGCGCCGGTTCGCGCCGCTCGCAGCTGGCCTTCATCGGCGAACTGCTGCAGGACCACCCGCACAGCGTGCTGATGGGCGATTTCAACTGCACCGTGGACCAGCCGGAGATGTCGCTGCTGTTCCAGCGCACGCGCCTGCAGCCGCCCGCCTGCGCGGTGCACACCTTCCCCAGCTGGCGCCCGCAGCGCGCGATCGACCACGTGCTGCTGTCCGACGGCCTGCGCTGCGCCGACATGCGCGCGGTGCCGGCGGCGTGGTCGGACCATCTGGCGCTGTCGGTCGAACTCGACGTGCCCGCCCACCTCCTGCCGGCGGCTCCGGTCGCGACGGCTTCGTCCGCAGGTTGATTTGAGTCAAAGCCGGGCCCGTGCCCGGTGCGTACCTTGCGGCCATGATGCCGCGACTGACCTTCGACCCCGACCTGCTGCGCCGCTACGACCGGCCAGGCCCGCGCTACACGTCGTACCCGACGGCGCCGCAGTTCGGCCCGGACTTCGGCGAGGCCGCGCTGCGCCGCGCCATCCATGACAGCAATGGCGACCCGATCCCGCGCCGGTTGTCGCTCTACGTCCACGTGCCGTTCTGCCTCAGCCCCTGCTTCTACTGCGGCTGCAACCGCGTCATCACCCGCGACCGCAGTCGTGGCGACGCCTACCTGACCCATCTGTGCCGCGAGATCGCGGCGATCGCACCGCTGTTCGACCGCGACCGCGAGGTCATCCAGCTGCACTTCGGTGGCGGCACGCCCAACTTCCTCAGCGCGACCCAGCTGCGCTGCACCGTCGACGTGCTGCGCCGGCATTTCCGCTTCAGCGATGCGCCGGACCGCGACGTCTCGATCGAACTCGATCCGCGCACCGTGCTGCCGCAGGACATCGCCGAACTGGCACAGGCCGGCTTCAATCGCGCCAGCCTGGGCGTGCAGGACTTCGACCCTGCGGTGCAGGAGGCGGTGAACCGCGTGCAGGGTGTGGAGCAGACCCGCGCCGTGGTCGACGCCTGCCGCGAGCACGGCTTCCGCTCGATCAACATCGACCTGATCTACGGCCTGCCGAACCAGACCGTCGAGGGCTTCCGGTGCACGCTGGCGACGGTGATCGCGATGCGTCCGGACCGGCTGGCGGTGTACAGCTACGCGCACCTGCCGGACATGTTCAAGGCGCAGCGCCAGCTCGATGCCCGCCTGCTGCCCGATGCCGAGACCAAGCTCTCGCTGCTGCAGCTGGCGATCGAGATCCTGACCGCCGCCGGCTACGAGTACATCGGCATGGACCATTTCGCGCTGCCCGACGACGAACTGGCGCAGGCGCAGGCGCGCGGCGGCCTGCACCGCAACTTCATGGGCTACACCACGCATGCCGACAGCGATCTGGTCGGCCTGGGCGTGAGCGCGATCAGCCACATCGGCACCAGCTTCAGCCAGAACCCGCGCGACCTGCCCGCCTGGCAGACCGCGCTCGACGAAGGCCGGCTGCCGGTGTTCCGCGGCATGTTCCTCACCGACGACGACCAGCTGCGCGCCGACCTGATCCAGCGGTTGATGTGCCAGGGCGAGATTCCGGTGTCGGCGCTGGAGCGGCGTTACGGCATCGATTTCCGCGACTACTTCGCCGATGCGCTGGCGCAGCTCGAGCCGCTGGTCGCCGATGGCCTGGTGCAGGCCGGCGACGAGCGCATCGACGTCACCGCGCGCGGCCGCCTGTTGCTGCGCAACATCGCGATGTGCTTCGACCACTACCTGCAGCGGCCCGCCGAGCGTCCCCGCTTCTCGCGCGCGATCTGAGCGTCGGACGTTCGCGTCGCATTCGGCCGCAGCGGGACGGTCGCATCCATGCCACGGCAAGGCTGTGGGCAATGCAAGTGATTGATGTTTCATCGGAATCATGCATTTGCATGCGCTGTGGCCTGCTTCTTGCTTGATGGAGAGGACCTTTCACGCTCCACACCATCCCCCGGCCATGTCGTCCCCGCCCGCCAATGCGCTGTCTCCGTCACCGGAGCGCGCCGCATCACCGCCCGCATCTCCCGGCGGCGGGCATGCGCACGGGACGCCGCCGACCCAGGTGGACATCGAGCGCGAGGTCGCGGGCGCCAAGATCCGCATGCTGCACCACGAGGCCAGCCACAGCCTGGGCGGCTCGCTGTTCGCCGGCGTGCTCTGGGTCTGCGCGGTCTGGGGCACCGCGTCGCACGCCCTGCTGCTGTCGTGGCTGGCGGTCTTCGCCCTGGCCATGGTCTCGCGCCTGGCGCTGGTCATGCATTTCCGCCGTCGCACCGACGATCTCGACGCCATGACGCGCTGGTTCCGGGCGTACGCGCTGACCGTGCTGATTTCCTCGTTGATGTGGGGAATCGGCGCACCGACGCTGATGCTCGGCGCGCCGCTGCTGCAGGTGCTGGTGACCTTCTCGTTCCTCATCGGGCTGGCCGGCGCATCGCTCGTGGCCTACGGCCTGTTTCCCCGCTACACGCTGCTGGTCATCGGCCTGCTGCTGTTGCCGATCGAGCTGATGCTGCTGTTCTCCGGCGACAGCGTGGCGCGCTGGGCCGCCGTGGCCGGCGTGCTGTTCGCGATCAGCACCTCGCGCAGCGTGTTCGCCTACGGCGCGCGCATGGACGAAAGCGTGCGCCAGACCCATCGCCTCCGCGAAGCCAACCGGATCGCGCAATGGCATGCCGAAACCGACGTGCTGACCGGCCTGAACAACCGCCGCGCCTTCACCTCCGCCGCGCGCGCATTGATGCAGCTGGCCGCGCGCGACAACAGCCGCGTGGCGATGCTCGTCATCGATCTCGACCACTTCAAGGACATCAACGACGGCCACGGCCATTCGGTCGGCGATGCGATGCTCGCCCACGTCGCCGACCTGATGCGCGCCGCGCTGCGGCGTTCGGACATCTGCGGTCGCCTCGGCGGCGACGAGTTCGCCGTGCTGCTGCCCAACGCCACGCCAGAGGCCGCGCATGCCGTCGCCGAGAAGATCCGCACGCTCGCCCTGCAGACCACCGTGCCGCTGGACGGCCTGGACGTGTCGGTCTGTCTGAGCATCGGCATCGCCTGCGGCACCGGCGACGATTTCGACGCGCTGCTGGCGCGCGCAGATCACGCCATGTACGAGGCCAAGCGGATGGGCCCGAACCGGATCGTCGCCGCGCCCGCGACGTGAGACCATGCGCTTCGCCTCGCGCGAGCGGGCGACCCCGACGTTCTGGCGAGACATCGATCATGGATCCATCCGGACTGCTGGCCTGGTACCCGCAATTGCGTACCCTGCACATCGCCTGCGTGCTGCTCAGCGGCGCGCTGTTCCTCGCGCGCGGCACCGGCGTGCTGACCGGTGCAGCGTGGCCGATGCGCCGCCCGGTGCGCCTGACCAGCTACGCCATCGACAGCCTGCTGCTCGCCGCCGCGCTCGCGCTCGCCGCGATCCTGCCGGTCTCGCTGTTCGCCAACGGCTGGCTCACCGCGAAGATCGTGCTGCTGCTGGTGTACATCGCGCTCGGCACCTTCGCGCTCAAGCGCGCCCGCACGCGACGCGGCCGCGCGCTGTGCTTCGTCGCCGCGCTCGCTGTCTACCTCTTCATCCTCTCCGTCGCCCGCGCGCATCATCCCCTGGGCGTGTTCGCGGGGTGGGTGGGGTAGAGGTTTCCGGCCCTGCAATCACGCGGCGCCTTGCTGGCGCGGCCGCCATCCGCATGGATATGGAACCTGACGATCATCCCGATCGCCAGAGACTCGACACCTTGGTCGAAGGGCCTGTAGCGAAGGACTGATCTGCAAGTCGCGCCGTCCCATCAACGCCGCGCCAACCGCGGCCATGCCCAGGCCAACAACAGCCAGGCGGGCAGCAGGCCGATGGCGTGCACGGTCAGCGTCCACGTCGGTTGCGTGGTCACCGCCAGCAAGGTGGCGCCCTGCAGGCAGACGTAGGCGGTGCAGACCATCAGCAGTTCGAACGGTCGCGAGTTGCGGCACAGCGCGCCCATGCACAGGCCCCAGCTGGTAATCGATGTCATCGCGGTCACGGCAGCGAGTGCGGACACGGGGTCGCTGGCGATCATTCGCGCCAGGGCCGGCAGGCTCAGCGCGAACAGCATGACGAAGCCGACCATGAAGCGCGCAGCCAGCAGTCGTGGCAATGCGTTCGGCGCGGTGAACACCAGCGCGCCGGTGCCGTGGTCGCGTTCACGCAGCACGCCGCGCGCCAGCACGTCCAGCGGCAGCATCCAGGCCAGCAGCAGGCCCACTCGCAATCCCTCGGCTGGGCCGAGTTGCGCGCCCATCACCGCCAGCGCCGCCAGCCACCACCACCATGCGCGCTGGCGCAGGGCGAACTTGAGCTCGGCGACCGTCAGGATGCCCAGCGGGCCGCGTGCGAAGGGATCGAGCACGCGATCGAACAGGCCATGCATCCAGCGCATCACGCGTCCGTTGCCATGGCGAGCCTTGGCCGTGCCCAGCCCGCGCGATGCCGCCCAGTCCAGCAGGGGCGCTGCCGCCAGCGTGCCCAGCATCGCGAGCAGCAGCCACAGCGCGCGGCTCGCGACGAGCTTGCCGTCCGGCTTCCAGGTCGGCCAGTCGAAGAAGGTGGAATCGGCGTTCACTGCGTCGCCGCCGAGGTTGAAGCCGAACGGCAGCGGTTTTCCGGTCTGCGCCTCGCGCACGCGGCTGAACTCGCGCGCGGCGACGATCATGCCGCTGGGGTCGCTGGTCCAGCCCTGCGGCTCGGGCGTGCCCTTGCCATCCTGGCCGGCCACCGACAGCGTCAGCATCGTCGTCCACACGATGAAGAACAGCACGTTGCCTGCGGTGCGCCGCAGCCAGGGCACCAGGTCGAACCAGATCGCGAACATGGCGGTCAGGGCGAGGCTGGGCACGCTGAGCAGCAGCAGCGGCTTGAGCAGTTCGACCAGATCGATCTGGCGATCCTCGGCCCGCACCCATTGCGCGATCACCGCGATCACCACGCCGACCAGCATGATCGCGGCGAACACCGCCATGTGGCTGGCCCACTTCGCCAGCAGGTAGCCGCCGCGCGTCATCGGTGTGGTCACGAGCAGTTGCCAGACGCGGGTGTCGAAGTCGCGGGTCAGCGTGCCGCGCACCAGATAGAAGCCGACCAGGTTGAGCAGCAGGCTGCTGTAGATCAGGCCCAGGCCCATGCCCATCCAGCCGCTGGAATAGCGGCCCCGCGAGCCGTCCACCAGCGACAGCGTGCTGTAGGGCGCATCGGCGGGCGGAAAGCACCACCATGTGGCGGCGGCCATCACGCCGAGCACCACCCAGAATCGCGGCGTGCGCATGCGTTCGCGCAGGTCCGCCAGCAGGATCGCGAACACGCGCTGGAAGGCATCCATGTCAGTGCGCCTCCGCGCCGGTCAGCCAGGTGTAGGCGTCTTCCAGTTCGGGCGCGACGCATTGCGCGTCCGCGTCCGGGGCGTCGTCGGCGATCACCCGCACGCGGATGCCGTCCGGTCGGCGCAGCGAGCCGCAGAGCGTATGGCGCTGGCGGACGTCGGTCAGGCGCTCCGGTGCGATCGTCCATTCCCAGACGTGTCCCTCGGCGCGGGCGATCAACTGCTCGGGCGTGCCGTGGAAGCGCAGTTGGCCTGCGGTCATCACCGCGATGCTGGTGGCGCTGGCTTCCACGTCGGAGACGATGTGCGTCGACAGGATGACCAGGCGTTCGCCGGCCAGGTCGGTCAGCAGGTGGCGGAAGCGCATGCGTTCCTCCGGGTCGAGGCCGACCGTGGGTTCGTCGACGATCAGCAGGGCCGGGTCGTTGAGCAGGGCCTGGGCGATGCCGACCCGCTGGCGCATGCCGCCTGAGAAATCCCCGAGGCGGCGGTCGGCGGCATCGCTCAGGCCGACCATCGACAGGCAGTCGTCCACGCGCGTGCGCGCCTTCGGCCCGGGCAAACCCTTCACGGCTGCGATGAAGGCGAGGAATTCACGGGCGCTGAGCGCCGGATAGACGCCGAAATCCTGCGGCAGGTAGCCCAGCGTGGCGCGCAGCGCGTTCGGTTCGCGGGCGATGTCGATGCCGTTCCAAGTGATCCGGCCATCGCTGGGCCGGGTCATCGTGGCCAGCATCCGCATCAGGGTGGACTTGCCGGCGCCGTTCGGGCCCAGCAGGCCGAGGATGCCCGGCCCCAGGTCCAGCGTCAGGCCGCTCACCGCCGCCTGGTGCTTGGAATATCGATATGTCACTGATTCCAGTGAAAGCTTGCAGTGCGTCATGACCCCATCCCCGCGTGGACGGCCTGCCGGTGGCGGGCCTTCATCCCCAAGTGCTCAGGTATGGTAGTTAACTACAACACCTATTCACATGGGCCGAAAGGCAGGGGCTGCCGCGGCGGATCGGAGGGGATCGGACAGGGCGACTCGGGTGGAGCCGAGCAGTCGCGCCTCAGTCGTCGGCGCTGCCGAACAGCAGCCAGCGTTCGGCGCTGGCCTCGTCGGCGAAGATGCGGAGGTTGATGCCGGCGCTGCGGCCCTGGATCTCGGCGTGTTCCATGGCCGGCAGGAAGGTGGTGGTGGGCTCGACCACCGCGACCCGGTCGACATGCACGGCATCGGCACTGAACAGGCGCGCCATCTCGGCCAGTTCATCCGGCGTGGCGGCCTGCCCTTTCTTGCGGTCGAGCACCAGCAGCTTGCGTTCGCTGCGCTGGCGCGCGGTCGCGACGATCTCGCGCCAGTAGGCGATGCGCACGGCCTGCGCATCGATATCGCCGGACACCTGTACCCGCAGGAAGCCGTCCGCCTGCGTGAACGCCAGTCGATAGGCCGATGCCGCCGAGCCGGTTGCGTGCCCGGGCTGTTCCATTTCCATGCAGGTGTTCCTCCTTCGACGGCCGACAGGATACGCCGGCCATCGCGTGATGACGCGCACGGACACGCGCGTCGCGTATGCCATCCTTGCGGCCGGTGGCGCGGGGGGCGCCGACCGCCTGCCGGATGCATCACGGAGATGCCATGCACAAGCCCCTCATCGCAGCGTCCTTCATCGCGCTGACCTGTTTCGCGCCGCAGGTGTCTGCGCGCACCTACACCGTCGGCCCGAGCGGTCGCGAATACACCCAGCTGTCGGCCGTGTTCAACGGCAACAACCTGGCGCCGGGCGACATCGTCGAGGTCGACGGCAACGCCACCTACGGCAGCGTGATCGTCGGCGAGGACGACGGCGGCGCGCCCGGCAACCCGGTGATCATCCGCTGGCGTCGCGTGGCCGGCGCCAGCCGGCCGGTGATCTCGGGCGGCACGCACAGCATCAAGTTCCAGCAGTCGAACCACGTGGTGTTCGAGGGCTTCGAGGTGCGCGGCGGCACCAATACCTGCGTTTTCAGCGAGGCCCACGACATCACCGTGCGCGACGCCGTGATCCACGCCTGTCCGGGCCACGGCATCCTCGGCGCCGATCTGAACTCAGGCTCGTTCACGCTCGAATACAGCGAGGTGTACGACGCCGGCAGCGGCAGCACGCGGCATCCGATCTACATGCAGTCCGACGAAATGGCGTATCCGGGCTCGGTGTTCCGCATGCGCTACAACTACGTGCACAGCGGCAACGGCGGCAACCTGCTGAAGAACCGCCACGAGCGCGCCGAGATCCATTCCAACTGGTTCGAGGGCTCGGTCTACCAGGAACTCGAACTCATCGGTCCCGACTGCGAGACGCAGGCGAACGGCTGGACGCGCGCGACCAGGCGCGAGGATGCCGAACTGCTCGACAACGTCATCGTGCACACGTCGACGAGCTGGCCGAACGCGATCCGCATCGGCGGCGACCTCAACGGCGCGAGCGACGGCCGTGTCCGCATGGTCGGCAACACCATCCTCTTCGATCGCCCCGGCGCGGCGACGGCCGTGTACGTGCAGCTCGGCGCGGGCAGCATGGAGATGCACAACAACGCGATCTTCCAGACCGGCGGTGCGGCACCGGCGATCCTGCGCGAGAACACCACGGCCGCCACGCCGGTGTGCGCGCCCTACCTCACCGCGCCGTGGAGCGGCGTGCGCAGCGTGTCCGGCACGCGCAACTGGGTGCAGTCGACCGCGACCTTCGTGCCGCCGGAATGGACGTCGACCCTCACCGGCACCGATCCGCTGTTCCGCGACATCGCGCAGCGCAACCTGCGCCCCTCGCAGAACAGCCCGCTGCGCAATGCCGGTGCGAATCGACCGCCATCGCCGCCGGCGTTCCCGATGCCGTGGTCGCTGCCGCTGGTGCGCTACGACGCCCCGCCGCGCGCGAAGCTGGCGCCGGGCGACCGCCGCGCGCGCATCCCGCAGGGGTACTTCACGATGGACATCGGCGCGCTGGAGGAAGTCGACATCGACAGCCTGATCGGTCCGTTCGAGCTGCCCGGTTCGACGCCGCTGGTGCGGCCGCGTCCGTCCTCGACGCCACCGGCACCGCTGGCGCGACCGGTGCCGCAGGCGCGACCGCCGCGCACCGCGCCGTCGCGTTGACGGCGGCGGTACGTCATCATGCGCGTCTGTCCATGCATGAGCGCGCATCGATGCCGTATTCCGCAGAATTCGCCGCACTCGAACCTTCGCGTGCCGATGTCGACGCCCTGCCGGGGCTGACCGCAATCGAATTCGGCGCGCCCTGGTGCCCGCACTGCATCGGCGCGCAGCCGTTGTTCGAAGCCGCGCTCGCCGCGCGCGACGACATCCAGCACATCAAGATCGAGGACGGCCCGGGTCGTCCGCTCGGTCGTTCGTTCCGCATCAAGCTGTGGCCGACGCTGGTGCTGCTGCGCGACGGCACGGAAGTGGCGCGCGTGGTGCGGCCGACGACGCAGTGTGATGTCGATACGGTGCTCGCGAGCGCGGCTTGACCTGCACGTTGACGCATGCGCGTGTGAAGGTTGTGTTCGATTCAGTGTGATGAACGCGCCGAAGCCCCTGTTTTTCCGGCGAAGCATCACGATTTCACGCATCGCTTCGCACGAATCGTCGTCGTGATGGTTAAGCGCGCGTTGCGTTCATGTTTGCGTCGTGGAATCGATTCATCGCGTCGATCGCATGGTGTGTCCCGAACGGTTCTTCCCCCGAAACACATCGAACCGCTCGACACGACCCCTGAATGGAGAAGACGACAATGACTCGACGCAATCTCGCCACCACCTCCGCCCTGCTGATCCTGTCCGCCGCCATGCCGCTGGCGTTCGCGCAGCAGACGCCGCCGCCGACCAGCGAAACCGGCGCGCAGCCGCAGCAGAGCACCGATGCCGCCACCCCGGCCCCGGCACCGGCGAAGAAGACCTGGTCCGAGCTCGATGCCGACAAGAACGGCTCGCTGAGCAAGGACGAGGCAAGCAACATCCCGTCGCTGCAGGCCGTGTTCGAACAGGCCGACAGCAATGCCGATGGCGCCCTCACCGGCGAGGAGTACAAGACCTACCTGGCCTCCAACGGCAAGGGCCAGCCGAAGGCCGATACGCAGCGCTGAGCGCGCTGACCGACCAGCATCACCGGCGGGCGAGCGCGTACCGCCGGGCGTCGCGAAGCATGTGGCGCCATCGGCTTCGCCGCTGTGAAGCCTCGTGAAGACGGGCGGGCACCGGAACAGGTGCCCGCCCGTTGTGCATGATGGGAAGCATCGTGGCGAGATGGCGCGTGTCAGTCTGCGGCACCGACGAAGCCGGCCTGCCGCCAGGCTTCGAACACCACCACTGCCACCGCGTTCGACAGGTTGAGGCTGCGGTTGCCCGGCTGCATCGGCAGGCGCAGGCGATGTGGGTCGGGAATGCCGGCGAGTACGTCGTCTGGCAGGCCGCTGGTCTCGCGGCCGAACAGGAAGGCGTCGCCGGGCGTGAACGAGACGCGATCGTAGCGCGTCGAATTGCGCGTGCTCAGCGCGAACAGACGCGTCGGGCCGATCGTCGCCAGCGCCTCGTCCAGCGTGTCGTGCACCTGCATCGACGCGTACTCGTGGTAGTCCAGGCCGGCGCGACGCAGGTGCTTGTCGTCGATCTCGAACCCGAGCGGGCGGATCAGGTGCAGGCGCGCGCCCGTGTTCGCGCACAGGCGAATGACATTGCCGGTGTTCGGCGGGATCTCGGGCTGGTAGAGCAGGACGTCGAACATGCACGACCGTGGGCGACAGGTCGCGCCATGCTACACGTCGTGCGCGCCCAGGAAGGTTCTGGTCAGCGCGGCTCGCCGTCGCGCGACTTGCCGCTGAGGTCCAGCGGTTCGTCCTTGCGCTGGTATTTCACCTCGGTCCTGCGCTCGCAGCGCGCGGACGTCGGTTCGTTCGGCTGGCTGGGCTGGCTGGCGCAGAGCGGGTCGGCATCGACGGCGGCATTGGTGTCGCGCATGTCCATCGAGCCGCATGCGGAGAGGAGCAGTGGAAGGGTGACCGTGAGCAGGGGCAGGCGGCGCATGGCGGGCATCCATTGGCGGCAGGTTCGCCGAGCATCGCCGTGCGGTGCGGTGGCGGCCAGTGCTCCGCCGTCGCAGCGTCAGCCGCCGTTGGGCTGGCTCATCGTCCCAGCGCGCAGCTTGCCAGTGGCGTCCCGGTCGCGGCCTGCCATTCGCGTGCATCGACCGCGCGCGGCGCCGCCGCGAACACGATCTCGGCTTCGACCTGGTCGCCGCGCGCGTCGCGGATATTGGTGAGGCCGACGAAGCGGCGCAGCCGGCGCTGATCGTCGTATTCGACGCGGATGGCGGGGGCCACCCGTCCGAGCATGCCGTCCAGGCGCAGCTCGAACCGATGCGGTCCCGTGGCATCGCGGACGGGCTGGCCGCGCACCTTGAACGCGAGGCTGCGGCCGTAGGCCGGCACCGCGAATGCGATGTGCTGAGGCTTGCCCGAGGTCGCGGCGGTCCAGTGCCGACGCAGGTATTCGTCGAATCCCGCGTCCGCCACCAGCGTCCCGCCCGGCGGCGACAGCGCGCGTGGCGCGTCGTCCCCGCTCCATACCAGGATGCGGCCGTCCTGCCGGCGCAGGCCTTCGCGGTGGCCGCGTGCGTCGACCAGCTCGAAGTCCGGGGCCAGCGCCGAACTGCGGTAATCGATGCGCTTGCGCGCGAACGCGCGGCCGTCCGGGCAGCGATACAGCACCAGCCGCTCGACCGGGCGGTCGCCGTCCTGGCGGATCAGGTGGCTTTCGCGATACAGCAGGCGGGCCTGGCCGGGTGCGCGGGCATCGCCGTCGACGGCCAGCAGCGTGGCGCGGGCGGGCAGGCTGGCGAGCAGGCAGGGCGGTGCGAGGAGAAGCAGTGCGAGGCAGGATGTCCGGATCATGCCCATGGGTACGGGCAGGCCGGTGCCCTCGGATGCGCTACCAGGCCATCGCTTCGCCGCGCCAGTCGATGAAACGCCCGCTGTCGTCGATGCCGGCGCCGTCGATCACCCGCAGCAGGCCCTCCACCGATTGCGTCGCGGTGATCTGCGCGCCTTCGCCGCCCATGTCGGTCTGCACCCAGCCCGGGCACAGGGCCAGCACCACGATCCCGCGCGAACGCAGCGCGTGCGCCAGCTGGACGGTGGCCATGTTCTGCGCCGCCTTGCCCATGCAGTAGCCGGGCGAACGGAACTCGTGGCGCGTGGCCAGCGACGACATCATCGAGGAGATGTTCGCCACGCGTGCGCCGTCGGCCAGCGTCGGCGCCAGCGCTTCGGTCACCAGCAGCGGGCCCAGGGCATTCACGGCGAGGCTGTCTTCCAGCAGCGCCTGCGACAGCTGGCCGAAGCGTTCGCCGGAGTGCAGCACGCCGGCATTGTTGACCAGCAGATCCAGGCGCTCGCAGACCAGCGGCAGCTCGCGGACCAGCTCGGCGCGCGACTTCTCGCGGGCCACGTCCAGCGGCAGCACGCGCAGGCGGCCGGGGTATTCGCCGGCCAGGGTGTTCAGCGCGGTGGCCTTGCCGGGCTGGCGGCAGGTGGCGACCACGCGGTCGCCGCGGGCCAGCAGCTGGCGGACGCATTCGAGGCCGATGCCGCGGTTCGCGCCGGTGACGAGGGCGTGTCGTGCCATGCGGGGCTCCTGGACAGGGGCGGTCGGGCGGGGGCGAGCGAGTGGACGGCCGGGACTTGTGGCCTAGTGCCAGCCCGGGAGCGGATCGCTAGCATGCAACGCTCGCTGAAGTCTGTCCAAAGCCCGCCCGGGTCTGCGGAACTCCGGCGATTTGTCCGTTGCAGCCGTCCTCGCCCCGTTCCCGGCGCCGCGGCCGCCCAGTTCACGTTCGCAGGAGATCCGCATGTCCCTCGCCCGTTCCCTCAAGCCGGCATCCAAGACCGGCGCCCGCATGGTCCGCCCCGGCATGGCCCGTCCGTTCCGCGCCGGCCTGCTCGCCTTCGCGCTCGCCACCGCACTGGGCGGCACCGCGTCGCTGATGCCCGCCCCGGCCCAGGCCAAGACCGCCGCCGGCCCCCGCGTCGACATCCCGTATGAAAGCTTCACCCTGCCCAACGGCCTGCGCGTGGTGGTGCACACCGACCGCAAGGCGCCGATCGTGGCGGTGAACGTGTGGTACCACGTGGGGAGCAAGGACGAGCCGGCGGGCCGCAGCGGCTTCGCGCACCTGTTCGAACACCTGATGTTCAACGGCTCCGAGAACCACCCGGGCGAGTTCTTCGAGCCGTTCGAACTGGTCGGCGCCACCGACCAGAACGGCACCACCAACCAGGACCGCACCAACTACTTCCAGAACGTGCCGACCACCGCCCTCGACATGGCGCTGTGGATGGAGTCCGACCGCATGGGCCACCTGCTCGGCGCGATCGACCAGAAGACCCTGGACGAGCAGCGCGGCGTGGTCCAGAACGAGAAGCGCCAGGGCGAGAACCAGCCCTACGGCCAGGTCTGGGACCTCATCGGCAAGGCGATGTATCCCAAGACCCATCCCTACGGCCACACGGTCATCGGCTCGATGGCGGACCTCAATGCCGCGTCGCTCGACGACGTGAAGAACTGGTTCCGCGCCTGGTACGGCCCGAACAACGCCGTGCTGGTGCTGGCCGGCGACATCGACCTGGCCACCGCGAAGCAGAAGGTCACGCAGTATTTCGGCCACATCCCGGCCGGCCCGACCATGGCCCAGCCGAAGGTCGACGTAGCGCCGCTGAAGGCCGATTCGCGCGCCAGCATCAGCGACAAGGTGCCGCAGACGCGCATCCATCGCGTGTGGAACGTCGCCCAGGCCGGCACCGTCGACATCGACCGCCTGCAGCTGTTCGCGCAGGTGCTCGGCGGCAGCCGCGCCTCGCGCCTGGACCAGCGCCTGTTCTTCAACGACAAGCTCGTCGACAGCGTGTCCGCCGGCGCCGAATACTCGCAGCTCAGCTCCAACTTCCTGATCGTCGCGACTGTGAAAAACGGCGTGGACCCGGCGAAGGTCGAAGCGGCGATCGACGAGGAGCTGAAGAAGCTGCTCGCCGAGGGTCCGACCCAGGCCGAACTCGACCAGGCCCGTTCGGTCGTCCAGGCCGGCTTCATCCGCGGTGTCGAGCGCATCGGCGGCTTCGGCGGCAAGGCCGACGTGCTGGCCGAGTGCACCGTCTACACCGGCAACCCCGGCTGCTTCCGCACCAGCCTCAAGACCCTCGATGCCGCTACGCCGGCGCAGATCAAGGCCGTGGGCAATGCCTGGCTGGGCACCGGCAAGGGCAGCCACACGCTCACCGTCACCCCGGGCGAACGCACCCCGCTCGCCGAGGAACCGGCCGCCGTTCCGGCCCCGCTGACACTGCCGCCGGTCGACAAGAAGTACCGCACGGTCCAGACCAGCGTCGACCGCTCGAAGGGCGTGCAGGTGCCGGGCGAATTCCCCGACCTGAAATTCCCCGCGCTGCAGCGCGCCACGCTGAAGAACGGCACCAGGGTCATCCTCGCCGAACGTCCCGGCGTGCCGGTGGTGCAGATGAGCTACCTCTTCGGCGGCGGCTATGTCGCCGACCAGGGCGGCAAGCTGGGCACCTCGGGCTTCGCCATGGGCATGCTCGACGAGGGCGCGGGCGAGTACGACGCCATCGGCTTCGGCAACCGCGCCGAAGTGCTGGGCGCCAACCTCGGCGCGGGCGCCAGCCTCGACGGCACCAACGCCGGCCTGTCGGCGCTCAAGCAGAACCTCGACCCCTCGGTCGCGCTGTTCGCCGACATGCTGCGTCGCCCGCGTTTCGACCAGGGCGAGATCGATCGCGTGAAGGCCACCTGGATCGCCGGCATCAAGCAGGAGAAGGCGCGTCCCAACGGCGCCGCCATGCGCGTGCTGCCGCCGCTGCTGTACGGCGAAGCCCATCCCTACGCCATCCCCTTCAGCGGCACCGGCACCGAGGCGTCCATCGCGTCGCTGTCGGCGGCCGACCTGCGTGCGTATCACGCGCGCTGGGTGCGTCCGGAAGGCGCCACGCTGGTCGTTGTCGGCGACACCACGCTCGACGAGATCGTGCCGGTGCTTGAAAAGCACTTCGGCGACTGGAAGGGCGAGGGCGAAGTCCGCAGCAACGGCGCCATCCCGGCCGTCGCGCTGCCGAAGAAGCCGCGCGTGTTCCTGATCGACCAGCCGGGTGCCGTGCAGGCCAACATCTACGTCGGCCAGCTCGCCCCGTCGAGCAAGGATGCGGGCGCGGTGAAGTTCGACATCGCCAACGCGGTGCTGGGCGGCGAGTTCTCCTCGCGCCTGAACATGAACCTGCGCGAGGACAAGCACTGGGCGTACGGCTCGTACAGCTCGGCCAGCAGCGCGCTGGGCCAGCGTCCGTGGATGGCGTTCGCCGCGGTGCAGATCGACAAGACCGCCGATTCGCTGAAGGAACTGCGTCGCGAGATCAACGAATACGCCACCGGCAAGGCCCCGCCGAAGCCGGAGGAAGTGGCGAAGATCCAGGCCACCGAAATCCGCGGCCTGCCCGGTTCGTACGAAACCGCCAGCGCCGTGCTCGGCACGCTCGGCGGCATCGTCCGCTTCGACCGTCCCGACGACTACGTCTTCCAGCGCAAGGCCGAGATCGAGGGCCTGACCGTCGAGCAGATCAAGGCCGCGGCCGCGACGATCGATCCCGAAGCGCTGACCTGGGTCGTGGTCGGCGACCTGAAGCTGATCGAGAAGCCGGTGCGCGACCTGAAGTTCGGCGAGGTCTCGATCGTTGACGCGGATGGTCGCCCGGTGAAGAAGTAAGCCTCGACGTCGGGGTGGCCGTTGGCCCCCCCCCGTTGTTGTCGCGTTGTCCCGATGCCCGCCATCATGGCGGGCATCGTGTTTCTGTCGCTTGCCCGGAGTTCCCGATGTCCCTGTTGCGTGCGTGCTCGATCCTGTCCCTCAGCCTGCTGCTCGGCGCCTGCACCTGGGTGCACATGGCGCCCGGCGCCACCCAGGTGCGCGTGCTGGCCCAGCCGCCGTCCGGCTGCGAGAAGCGCGGCGAGATCGAGGTCTCGGTCAAGGACGGCCTCGGCCCCTACGAGCGCAACCCGGTCCGCGTGCGCGACGAACTGGAGACCCTGGCCCGCAACGAGGCCCCGGGCATCGGTGCCGACAGCATCCACCCATTGGCTCCGCCGGCCGACGGCGCCCAGCGCTTCGCAGCCTGGCGCTGCCGGAAATAGGTCCCGACCGGCCCGCGCGAAGGCTTCCCGGGTGAACGGGACACCCCCGAATCCGCGACCAGTGGCGAAAAATGCGACAGCCGGGGCCGTTTTTGCATGCGCCCGGGTATCGAAGGCGGTAACCTATACGGTTCCTGACTGTCTCATGGCCCTTTGCCCATGCTGTTCCAACACGTCGCCATCGCCGGCCTGGCCCACATCGACGCTCCGCGTCAGCTCACCAGTGCCGAGATCAACGCCCGTCTCAAGCCGACGCTGGATCGTCTCGGCATCAAGGCCAATGTCCTGGAAGACGTCGCCGGCATCCATTCCCGTCGCCTCTGGGACGACGACGTCCAGGCGTCCGACGCCGCCACCCTCGCGGGCGTGAAGGCCCTGGCCGACGCCGGCATCGACCCCTCGCGGATCGGCCTGCTGGTCAACACCTCGGTCAGTCGCGACTACCTCGAACCGTCCACGGCCAGCATCGTCAGCGGCAACCTCGGCCTGCCCGACACCTGCCAGAACTTCGACGTGGCCAATGCCTGCCTGGCGTTCCTCAACGGCATGGACATCGCCAGCCGCATGATCGAGCGCGGCGAGATCGACTACGCCCTGATCGTCGACGGCGAGACCGCCAACCTCGCCTACGAGAAGACCATGGAGCGCATGACCCGCCCGGAAGCGACCGAGGAAGAGTTCCGCAACGAGATGGCGACCTTGACCCTGGGCTGCGGCGCCGCCGCCATGGTCCTGGCCCGCGCCGAACTGGCCCCGGGCGCGCCGCGCTACCGCGGCGGCGTCACCCGTGCCGCCACGCAGTGGAACAGCCTCTGCCGCGGCAACCTCGACCGCATGGTCACCGATACCAAGATGCTGCTCACCGAAGGCCTGAAGCTGGCGCAGAAGACCTTCATCGCCGCCAAGCAGGCGCTGGGCTGGGCCGTGGACGAGATGGACGAGTTCGTCATCCACCAGGTCAGCAAGGTCCACACCCAGGCCTTCATCCAGGCCTTCGGCATCGACCCCAAGAAGGTCCTGACCATCTTCGGCGAACACGGCAACATCGGCCCGGCCTCGGTGCCGATCGTGCTGAGCAAGCTGCGCGAGATGGGCCGCCTCAAGAAGGGCGACCGCGTTGCCCTGCTGGGCATCGGCTCCGGCCTGAACTGCTCGATGGCGGAAGTGGTCTGGTAAGTCGCCAGCCTCCCGCGTCCCCGCGACACCGCGACACCGCGAACCCCGGCTCCGGCCGGGGTTTTTGTTTGTCTGCGTCGCGCTGCCCGACCACGGCGGCCCGCAGCTCGCCGTTCGTCCGGGAAATCACATGTGATGGATTGACAGGTATCACATGTGACATTCATGATCCGTCCATGGAACGCCGCAGCTCCGCCTTCTACCAGCGCCGACACCGCGACCGACTGCGCGAGCAGGGCCTGGTGAAGAAGGAGTTGTGGGTGTTGCCCGAATACGCCGACGAACTGGCGGCGGTGGAACGGCGGATGCGCCAGCCCCGGGGGGCAGCCCCGGCGGCGGTGCGAGCGGAGGGAGAACTGGCGATGCGCGACAAGACCCTGTGGACGGCCAAGGCGCTGCACGACGCGCTGATCGCCAGCGACGGCGTGCGCCTGGGCGCACTCTCGGCCGAACTGATCGAAGGCGCCGAGCCGGGCCTGTACCTGACCATGCACGACTACGGCGACCTGCCGCTGTACATGGCCGTGGTCGGCCGCCAGATCGTGGTCGAGGCGATGCTCTGGCCGGTGTCGCAGGTCCACGACGCGGCCGGTTTCAACGAAGAACTGCTGCGCACCCACAAGCTGTTCCCGCTGTCGACGCTGGGCATCGAAACCATCGACGGCGAAGCGGTCTACATCATGTTCGGCGCGCTCAGTTCGGCGTCCTCGCTCGCCGACGTGCTGTTCGAAATGGAAACCCTGGCCGACAACGTCATCCGCGCCACCGAAGCCTACGCATGGCATCTGCGGGAGGCCGCATGAGCAGCAAGGGCCAGCGCAGTCGCAAGGCCGCGCCGCGGGTCGAGGCCGAGGTCGAATCCGTCCCGGAGCCGTCCGCGCTGTGGCGCCGGCTGGTCACCGCCGTGCGCGGTGGCGTCAGCGGGCTGGGTGAAGCCATCGCCGACAGCCAGGCGCTGCGCATCCTCGACGAAGAGATCCGCGACAATGATGCGGAGTTGCGCCGCGTGCGCACGACGCTGGCCGAAACCATGGCGCGCTGCAAGGTCGCGCAGGAACGCCACGCGGCGGTGCACGCGAAGCTGGAGGAATACGAAGGCTATGCGTTGAAGGCGCTGAAGTCCGGCGAGGAGGCCCTTGCGCGCGAGGTCGCGGGGCATATCGCCCTGCTGGAAATCGAGCGCGACGGTCATGCCGGCAAGGTGCGGGAACTGACCGACGGCATCGCGCAGCTGCGCAAGGTCGCAGCGCAGTTCGAGGCGAACATCGGCCGGCTCAAGCAGCAGGTCGACACCGTGCGCGCCACCGAGACCGTGCAGCGCGCGCAGGCCGCGATGGCGCTGCGTCGTCGCGATGCGGATGGCCGCGTGCGCACCGCGCTGGATTCGCTGGAACGCATCAAGCAGCGCCAGGCCGAACGCGGCGTGACGCTGGACGCGGTGAAAGCGGTGGACAACGAGGCGCTCGACGCTTCGCTGGAAGCGCGGCTGCGGCGCGCCGGCATCATCGCCGAGGAAGACCGTACGGATGCGGTGCTGTCGCGTCTGAAGGATCGTCAGGACGGATGACGACACGAACAAGCATTGAATCGAGTGTGGGGTCGTCGGCGCCGCGGAGCGCCGCATCACGAGGGGAGGCGAGATGGAAGTGTTCGTGAAGGTCGCGACGTCGTTCCCGACGGTCGTCTACAGCGTATTGCTGCTGGTGGTGACGGTGCACTGGTTGCTGTCGGCGCTGGGCATCCTCGAGCTCGACGCGCTCGACGGCCTGCTGCCGGACGACATCGGCGTGGATGGTGCGCATGCCGCGCATGGTGCCCACGGCGCGCATGGCACGCATGGTTCACACGGAGACCACGGCAGCTTCGGCGGCTTCCTGATGAAGTTCGGCCTGCACGGCGTGCCGGTGATGGTGGTGTTCACGATCATCGCCATCGTCGGCTGGCTGTTCTGCTACTTCGTCGACCTGCACCTGCTGAGCAGGATGCAGGGCGGCGTGCTGGGCGCGCTGGCTGCGACAGCGACGATCGTCGGCGGTCTGCTGCTGTCGATCCCGGTCGGGCGCATGGTCTTGGCGCCGGTGCGTCGCTTGCTGCGTCGCTACGAACCGGTGACGCAGCGCCCCCTGCTCGGCCGCTACGCCGAGGTGCGCAGCCCCGAGATCACGCAAACGCACGGCACGGCGTGGGTCGACGACGGCGGCGCGGGTCTGGTGCTGCAGGTTCGCGCCGACACGCCTGGCCGTTTCGTGCGCGGCGATCGCGTCGTACTGATCGAGTACCTCGATGAGCAGAACGCCTACCGGGTCACATCGACCGAAGAATTCGAAGCGATCTGACGCCTGCAATCACAAGCGTCCTGCCGATGCGCAGGACACGACGACACAAGTCACAGCGGCAACAAGAATAGACCAGGAGAGACATCCATGAACTTCGAACAAATCCTGCCGTTCCTCACGGTTGCCGGCGTCATCATCGTGATGCTGCTCGGCATCGTCGGCCTGTTCAAGGCCTTCTACATCAAGGTGCCGCAGGGCACGGCGCTGATCGTCAACGACATGTCGTCGACGCCGAAGGTGCATTTCACCGGCGCGCTGGTCTATCCGGTGATCTACAAGAAGGAGTTCATGCGGATCTCGCTGATCACGCTTGAAGTCGACCGCCGGGGCAAGGACGGCCTGATCTGCCAGGACAACATGCGCGCCGACATCACCGTCGCCTTCTACCTGCGCGTCAACGAAACCGCGCAGGATGTGCTGAAGGTCGCCAAGGCGATCGGCGTCGACCGTGCGTCCGACAAGGTCGCGGTCAACGAACTGTTCAACGCCAAGTTCTCCGAGGCGCTGAAGACGGTCGGCAAACAGATCGACTTCGTCAAGCTGTTCGAGAACCGACAGGAATTCCGCGACCGCATCATCCAGGTGATCGGCAACGACCTCAACGGTTACGTGCTGGAGGACGTCGCGATCGACTACCTGGAGCAGACGCCGAAGTCGTCGCTCGATCCGAGCAACATCCTCGACGCCGAGGGCATCCGCAAGATCACCGAACTGACGGCCGCGCAGAACGTCATCACCAACGAACTGGCGCGCAACGAGGAACTGGCGATCACCAAGAAGAACGTCGAGACCCGCGAGGCGATGCTCGCGCTCGAACGCCAGCAGGCCGACGCCGAGGCGCGGCAGAAGCGCGAGATCGCGACGATCCAGGCGCGCGAGCAGGCCGAAACGCAGAAGGTGCAGGAAGAAGAGCGCCTCAAGGCCGAACAGGCGCGTCTCACGACCCAGGAGCAGCTCGACATCCGCGACCAGAACCGCATGCGCGAGGTCGAAGTGGCCGAGCAGAACCGGCAGCGCGCGGTGGTGATCGAGGTCGAGAAGGTCACGCGCGCCAAGGAACTGGAGATCGTGTCGCGCGAGCGCGAAGTCGAGCTGCAGAAGATCGAGAAGGAAAAAGCGCTGGAAATCCAGCGCAAGGACATCGCGAACGTGGTGCGTGAGCGCGTCGCCGTGGACAAGACCGTGGCGCTGGAGCAGGAGCGCATCAAGGAAGTGCGTGAAGTGTCCGAGGCCGATCGCAAGAAGCAGGTCGTGATCCTCGCCGCGCAGGCCAAGGCCGAGGAAGAGCTGGTGCGCCAGGTCAAGCAGGCCGAGGCCGACGAGCAGGCGTCCAAGCACAAGGCGGTGGAGCTGACGGTGATCGCACAAGCCGAGCTGGAAGCCGCCGCGAAGCAGGCCGAAGCGAAGAAGCGCATGGCCGAAGGCATCGAGGCCGAGCGTGCGGCGCCGGGCCTGGCGGATGCGCGCGTGCGCGAGATCACCGCGGCTGCGCTCGAGAAGGAAGGTCTGGCCAAGGCACGGGTGGTCGCCGAGACGCTGGCCGCCGAAGCGCGCGGCAACCAGGACAAGGGTCTGGCCGAGGCCAAGGTGCTGGAAGAGAATCTCGCGGCGAAGGCCCGCGGCGAAACCCAGCTCGGCGAAGCGCAGGCCAAGGTCACCAAGGATGTCGGTTTCAGCGAAGCCGAGGTCATGCGCGAGAAGTACCGCTCCGAAGCCGAGGGCCTCACCGAGAAATTCGGCGCGCTGGGTTCGCTCAGCGACCAGGCACGTGCGCACGAAGAGTTCCGCATGCAGTTGGAGAAGAACTTCGAGCAGGCGCTGGCCTCGATCGAAGCGAACAAGGAGATCGCGCGCGAGCAGGCCGAAGTCCTGTCCACTGCGCTGGCGAAGGCGAACATCGACATCGTCGGCGGCGAAGGCGCGTTCTTCGACTCGTTCGCGAAGGCGCTGTCGGTCGGCAAGGCCGTGGAAGGCGTGGCCGGCAAGAGCCCGATCGTGCAGGAAGTGCTGCAGAAGCTGCTGTCGATGCAGGTGGGCGGGAAGAAGCAGGCGGAAGCCGAAGAGGCCTGAGCCGGCTCCGCGACACCTTCCCCGCGCGGGGAGGGTGTCGCTGCCATGTGCGGCCTGCGCATGCGGGCGGTTGAGAGACGAGGATAGAACGCGATGTCGGAGACCACTGCGTCGACCACCGTGCTGGACAAGGCCGTCGCCGAAGGCGGCGCCTATGAAGTCCTGCGCAAGCGCCTGGGCGACCAGGGCACACAGCTGCGCACGCTTGCGGAAGCACTGAACACGCAGCGCCTGCAGGAGTTCGGCAGCAGCCGGATGGAGGTCGTGGGGCGCCTGCGCATCCGCACCGAGCACAACTGCATCGCGCGCGACATCGTCCAGGTCGGCGATTGCCTGCTGTTCGGCTACAACGTCTTCATCGGCCTGAAGAAGGAGACGCGGATCGAGGACGTGTTCTCGCTCTACCGGCTGGTCGAAGGTGCGGACGGCTACGATGTCACGCCGGTCGCGATGGCGTCGAGCTTCCTCGGCGAAACGGCGTTCGTGAAGGACTTCACCGAACTGCACGCCTACTACAAGAACACGAAGCTGCTGCAACTGGTGGTTCGCGACGGCAAGTTGCTGGCGGCATTCCAGATCGGCGAGCGCATCGAGGACATGCGCGTGTTCCGCTGGCAGGTCGACGGCAGCGAGGTGCGCTACATCGACAACCGCGGCGAGCGCGACATCGCGCTGCCGGCACCCTACGACTTCGAGTGGGTCCGCGCGACGCGCGACATGGCGGTCAATGGCCGGCATCCGCACCTCAACATCCTCGACACCCTGTTCGTCGAGACGGTCAACGGCGACCTGACCATCAAGGTCGAGAACAACACCGAGGACGGACTGGGCATCTACCGCGAACCGGTGGAAGACCAGACGCAGTCGCTCGACGATGCGCAGATCGAATTCGCGCGCGTCGGCAGCCTGGTATTGCTGCGCATCCTGCCGTACCGCGAACAGGCGTGGCGCCACCTCGCCTACAACACGATCTCGGGCAAGGTCCATCGCATCGACGCCATCGGCCAGGCCTGCGTGCAGCTGCCCGACGACCACGGCATCGTATTCCCCGGCGGCTACATGCTGCAGAACGGCGAGACGCGCATGTTCGACCAGGCCGTCGAAGGCATGCGTTTCAAACGCACCATCCGCTCGCCGAACGGCGAGGACGTGCTCTACCTGTTCTATGAGCCGCAGGACGGCAGGATCGCGCTGTTCGTCTACAACACGATCCAGCGCGGCATGCAGCCGCCGATCATCGGCCATGGCTATGCGCGGCTCGAAGACGGGCGCATGGTGATCTTCAGCGCCCAGGACAACGAGCCGACGAAGATCCACCCGATGCAGGTCTGGCAGACGCCGTTCGCCTTCGACGACCACGTCGCGAAGGCGCCGCCGGCCAACACCTTCATGGGCCGCATCGGCAATCCCGAGCTGGTGCGCGGCATCTCCGACCTGCTCAGCCTGGCGCGCGAGATCGATACCGCCGACGTCTCGGCGCAGCGCTACCAGCTGCTGACCCAGACCACGCGGCGCCTGTTCGACCAGTACCACTGGATCGAGGACCGGCACTGCGGCGGGCTGGCACCGCTGCTGCGCGAGATCGTCGGCAGCAGCGAGGCCGTGCTCGACGAGTACGAAAAGGTCGAGAGCATCCGCCGCCAGTCCGCCGATGCGATGCGCGATGCGTCGGAGCGGCAGAGGGCACTGATCGGCGGCCTGCATCCCGACAGCTGGGAGAAGGTGCAGGACTGCGTCGATGGGCTCAATGCGATCACTGCGCAGCGCGGACGGCTGCTCACGCTGCGCGAACAGCGCTACGTCGACGTGGCCGCGATCGATGCGATGGAGGCGGAACTACTCGCCGCGCAGGCGCACGTCGGCGAAGCGACCAGCGGTTTCCTCGCCAGCGACAAGGCGCTGCAGCCGTTCGCCGAACGCGTGCAGGCCTTCGATGCCGAAGCGCAGAAGGCTGCCAGCGTGACCGCGCTGCAGGCGCCGCTGCAGGGCATGCAGGCGCTGTCCGCCGATCTGGACGTGCTGTCGGAACTGATGGCGACGCTCAAGGTGGACGATGCGACGCGTCGGACCCGGATCGTCGAGACCATCTCCGAGATCTACGCGAAGCTCAACCAGGCCAAGGCGCGCGCGGACCAGCGCCGCAAGTCGCTCGGGTCGAGCGAGGCCGTGGCCCAGTTCGGCGCGCAGTTCACGCTGTTCGGCCAGAGCATCGCCAGCGCGCTGGCGTCGGCGCGCGACCCGGAGCGCTGCGACCAGGAGCTGTCGCGGCTGATGATCCAGCTGGAGGAGCTGGAGAGCCAGTTCGGCGAGCACGAACAGTTCCTCGGCGACATCGTCGCCAAGCGCGACGAGCTGCTGGACACCTTCGAGACGCACAAGCAGTCGCTGCTCGACGAACGGCAGCGCAAGACGCAGTCGCTGGCCGACGCGGCGTCGCGCATCCTCGACGGGCTGGGCCGGCGCACCGCGCGGCTGTCCGGCATGGACGAGCTGAACGCCTTCTTCGCCGGCGATGCGCTGATCCTCAAGCTGCGCGACCTGGCCGAGCGCCTGCGCGCGCTCAAGGACTCGGTGAAGGCCGACGACATCGACGCGCGGCTCAAGGGCGTGCGCGACCAGGCCGTGCGCGCGCTGCGCGACCGCACGGAATTATTCGAGGACGGCGGCAACGTCATCAAGCTGGGCCCGCGCCACCGGTTCAGCGTCAATACGCAGGAACTGGACCTGACCGTGCTGCCGCGCGAGGACGGCCTCGCCTTGCACCTCACCGGCACCGAATTCTTCGCGCCGGTGCGCGATGCCGAGCTGGATGCGCTGCGCGACTTCTGGTCGCTGGGCCTGGAATCCGAATCGCCGCAGCTGTATCGCGCCGAGTACCTGCTGGGCGGGGTCCTCGATGCCGCCGAAGCCGGTCGCGAAGGCCTGAGCCTCGATCTGCTGCGCCAGCAGGCGAAGCAGCCGGAACAGCTGTCGAAGACGATCCGCGAGTTCGCCGCGTCGCGCTACCGCGACGGTTACGAGAAGGGCATCCACGACCACGATGCTGCCCTGCTGCTGGCCACGCTGCTGCCGCTGCGCGACAGCGCCGGTTTGCTTGCGCATGCGCCTGCGGCGCGCGCCTGGGCCAGCCTGTTCTGGGCGCGCGTGCGCGATCGCGCGGACGCGCTGCTGTGGGTCGATCGCGCGCGCAACGCGCACGGCATCGATCGCGTGTTCTCGCACCGCGCAGGCCTGTCGAGCCTGCGCGATGACATCGCCCTGGCGATGCGCGCCGAAGCGGAGGCGCACGCGCTGCCGGTGGACGAGACGCTGTGCGTGCCCGCCGCTGACTACCTGGTCGCAGTCATCGCCGCGCCGCAAGCCCCCTTCGTGTTCAGTCGATATGCGCGGCAGCTGCACGATGCGCTGCGCCAGCGCCTGCTCGGCGAGCGCTTGTGGGACGAACTGCAGGCCTCCCTGCTCGCCCTGCGCGAACAGCCCGCCGCTCGCTGGCAGCTTGCGCAGCACTGGTTCGAGGCCATGGGCCAGGCCCACCAGGACCCCTCGCATGCGACGCTGGCCGACTACCTGCCGGAAGCCGTGGCCCTGCTGCTGCTCGGCGAGGACGCGCTGTCGAAGGTGGTCGAGGTCGACCTGCGCGCCAGCGTCACCGGCCTGCTCGGCGAGCACGCGCGCATCGCCGGGGGAACGCTGCACGTCGGCGTCGACGATCTTGCCGAACGCCTGCGCCGGCATCGCGTGGAGTTCCTGCCCAAGTTCCGTCGCTGCCATGCGCTGCGCCAGGCGCTGGTCTCGCGCGAGCGCGAAGCGCTGCGACTCTCCGAATTCAAGGCGCAGCCGCTCAGTTCGTTCGTGCGCAACAAGCTCATCAACGATGTCTATCTCGGCGTGATCGGCGACAACCTCGCCAAGCAGATGGGCACGGTCGGTGAGAGCAAGCGCAGCGACCTGATGGGCATGCTGATGCTGATCTCGCCGCCGGGCTACGGCAAGACCACGCTGATGGAATACGTGGCGCATCGCCTCGGCCTGATCTTCATGAAGATCAACGGCCCGGCGCTGGGCCACGAGGTGCGATCGCTCGATCCTGCGCAGGCGCCGGACGCCACTGCACGGCAGGAGCTGGAGAAGCTCAATCTCGCGCTGGAGATGGGCAGCAACGTGATGCTGTACGTCGACGACATCCAGCACACGCATCCGGAATTCCTGCAGAAATTCATCTCGCTGTGCGACGGCACGCGGCGCATCGAAGGCGTATGGCAGGGCCGCACCCGCACCTACGACCTGCGCGGCAAGAAGTTCTGCGTGGTCATGGCCGGCAACCCTTACACCGAGTCCGGCGAGGTCTTCAAGATCCCGGACATGCTGGCCAACCGTGCCGACATCTACAACCTCGGCGATGTGCTCGGCGGCATGGAGGAGGCGTTCAAGCTCAGCTACGTCGAGAACTGCCTCACCTCCAATCCGGTGCTGGCGCCCCTGGCGACGCGCGACCTGGGCGATCTCTACAAGCTGGTCGACAAGATCGCCGGCAAACCCTTTTCCGCGAACAGCCTCAGCCATGCCTACAGCGGCGCCGAGATCAACGAGATCACCGCGACGTTGGAGCGCCTGATGCAGGTGCGCGAAGTGGTCTATCGCGTCAACCAGCAGTACATCGCCAGCGCCGCGCAGGCCGACAAGTACCGCACCGAGCCGGCGTTCAAGCTGCAGGGCAGCTATCGCAACATGAACAAGCTGGCCGAGAAGATCTCGCCGGTGATGAACGCCGCCGAGCTGCAGCAGCTGATCGCCGACCACTACCAGGGCGAATCGCAGCTGCTCACCACCGGCGCCGAGGAAAACCTGCTCAAGCTCGCCGAGCTGCGCGAAGTCATGGACGAGGCGCAGGCCGCGCGCTGGGCGCAGATCAAGCGCGACTTCCTGCGCAACAAGGCGATGGGATCGGACGATGCCGAGGTCGGCCCGCGCGTGGTCGCGCAGCTGGCGGATCTGGTCGACGGCGTGCGCGGGCTGGAGAAACTCGGTGAGCGCGCGCCCGAAACGCCTGTCGTCCAGACCGAACCCGCGCCATGGCCGCAACTGCTCGCATCGCTGGAGCGCCTCGCCGAGGCGATGGCCACACCGCGCGCTACCGCACCGGTGGCATCGCAGTCTGCGGAGCCGCAGTCGGCAACGTCATCGCCCGCACCGGACTGGTTCGAGCGTCATGCCGAACAGCAGACGCAACTGCAGCAGGTGCTGGCGCTCATCGCCGAACGGATCGTCGCGCAGACCGAGGCGATGAAGGCGACACCGGCCGCCGGCACGCGTCGTCGTCGCGCACCGGGCGAGGAGGCGCTCGTGCCTCTCGGCGAACGCGAAGTGCAGTTGCAGAAAGCGCTGGAGGAATTCTCCGACCGCCTGCTGGGCAAGACGCCGCGATGAGCGAGACGACGCGCGCGCCGGCGCACATCGATTTCGCCGAGCTCGATCGCCTGCTGCGCGAAAGCGCAGCCGATGCGCTGCTGGACGACGACGAAAAGCTCGAACTGCGCCAGCTCGGCGCGGGTCTCGCGCGCGACCGCGTGCGCTACCTGCGCAACCGCGCCTTCGACCTCGTGCGTGAGCGCTGGGCCGATCCCGCCCTCGCACCGATGGACCTGCTGCGCTGGCTGGAGCAGGTCGTGCGCACGCTCGACGCGGTGGCCGACCCGCCGCCGGTGGAAGCGCAGGCCTGGTTCTCGCCCGGCGAGGATTGCCTGCGCAAGCTGCGCGAACTGTGCCTCGGCGCCAAGCGCAGCATCGATGTCTGCGTCTACACCGTCTCCGACGACCGGCTCACCTCGGCGCTCACCGACGCGCACGGGCGTGGCGTCGAGGTGCGCATCATCGGCGACGACCACAAGGTCCACGACGCCGGCAGCGACATGCTGCGCCTGCGCGACCACGGCCTGCCCGTGCGCCTGGACGCCAGCGCCTTCCACATGCACCACAAGTTCGCCCTCTTCGACGGCCGCCGCCTCGCCACCGGCAGCTTCAACTGGACCCGCAGCGCCACCGAAGGCAACGAGGAAAACCTGATCGTCACCGACGATGTCCGCCTGGTCCGCGCCTTCGCCGAGCGGTTCGAGCGGTTGTGGCAGGCATACGGCCCAGACCGCTGAGTGCAGCGTCGCGTTTTCGCGGCTTTTCGGCGGGTTTCGGTGCCAAATGTCCGCCCAGGCCTTATCCTTGGCGGCCCATTCGGCCCTGCATCCTGTGCGTACCGGGCCTGCCACGGCCGAGCTGCCCATGACCTCCCAGACCTTCCCCGACTACCCCTTCACCCCGAACCGGTTCGAGGTTCGTCCCGGCATCGCGATGTCCTACCTCGACGAGGGTCCGCGCGATGGCGAGGTGGTCGTCATGCTGCACGGCAATCCGTCGTGGAGCTTCCTGTGGCGGCACCTGGTGCTGGGGCTGAAGGAAAAGTACCGCTGCATCGTGCCGGACCACGTCGGCATGGGCCTGTCGGACAAGCCCGGCGACGACCGCTACACCTACACCCTGCAGTCGCGCGTGGACGACGTGGCGCGGCTGCTCGAACACCTGGGTATCGACGGCCCGGTGACGCTGGCGGTGCACGACTGGGGCGGCATGATCGGCTTCGGCTGGGCGCTGTCGCACCAGGCGCAGGTGTGCCGGCTGGTGATCACCAACACCGCGGCGTTCCCGCTGCCGGCAGCCAAGCCGATGCCGTGGCAGCTGAACCTGTGCCGCAACACCATGCTCGGCGCCTTCCTGATCCGCGCGTTCAATGCGTTCGCCGCCGGTACCGCGCGCGACTGCGTGTCGCGCAAGCTGTCGAAGGACGTGTATCGCGGCTACGTGGCGCCCTACGATTCGTGGGCGAACCGCATTTCCACGCTGCGCTTCGTGCAGGACATCCCGCTGGCCGAGGGCGACCCGGCCTGGGCGCTGCTGAAGGCGTCCGAACAGCGCCTGTCATCGTATGCGGATCGTCCCGCGTTCATCGCCTGGGGCTTGCAGGATTTCGTGTTCGACCAGCATTTCCTCGACGGCTTCCAGCGCGCGCTGCCGAATGCCGAGGTGCATGCCTTCCACGATGCGCACCACTACGTGCTGGAAGACAAGCACGAGGTGCTGGTGCCGGCGATCCGCCGCTTCCTGGACGCGAATCCGCTCTGATCCTGGCGTAGCGCCGGTGATTCGGTCGCCTCAGTGCCCGAGCGCCCCTGCGGCATCCTCCGGCGCGAGTGGCGGCAGGCCGTAGCGCGCGCGTGCGCGGTCGCATTGCGGATTCGGCGTGCCGTCTTCCCACGACATCCGCAGCTCGCGGCAGGGCGACGGGCGCGCTTCGTAGATCGTGCAGTGCGCCGCTTCGCCCACGATGCCTGCCAGCGCGATGCAGTGCGGCTGGTCCGACCAGGTACCGCGCATGCAGCGCTGGTGCGCGCCCAGGGTTTCGGTCAGCGTCACCGGCACACGGCCGCCCAGTTCGGGCTCGGCCTCCGACCAGTGGAAGCTGACGCGGTAGGCGGCGCAGCAGGCGCCGCAGGCGAGGCAGGGATGCGACATGCGCGGGAAACCGGGGTGTTTCGGGGGCGGGATGGAGGGAGGATTCTGCGCCACCGGCCGCGATTGGCAAGCACCGCGCCGGTCGCGAGACAATACCGGCATGAACGCATCGTCCGCCGCGCCTGCCTCCCCCTGCAACATCGCCGCAAGCCTGCCGCGCCTGGCCCGCGAGCGCCCCGACCAGGTGGCGATGCGCTGCCCCGGCGCTTCCGGTGGCTACGACGTGGCCCTGACCTATGCACAGCTCGATGCGCGCAGCGATGCCATTGCTGCCGGGCTGGCCAAGCGCGGCATCGCGCGCGGCACCCGCACGGTGGTGATGGTGCGGCCGACGCCGGAGTTCTTCCTGCTGATGTTCGCCCTGTTCAAGGCCGGGGCCGTGCCGGTGCTGGTGGACCCGGGCATCGACAAGCGCGCGCTGCGGCAGTGCCTGGACGAGGCGAAGCCCGAGGCCTTCATCGGCATCCCGCTGGCGCAGTTCGCGCGCGTGCTGCTGCGTTGGGCGCGCAGCGCGCGGATCCGCGTGACCACCGGCGCACGCGCGATCCTGGCCGACGCCACGCTGGCGGAGATCGAGGCGGCAGGCGCCGGTGCCGGGCCGCAGTTGGCCGACACCCAGCCCGACGACGTGGCCGCGATCCTGTTCACCAGCGGCTCGACCGGCGTGCCCAAGGGCGTGGTCTACCGGCATCGTCACTTCGTCGCGCAGATCGAGATGATGGGCGCGGCCTTCGGCATCGTGCCGGGCGGCGTGAACCTGCCGACCTTCCCGCCGTTCGCGCTGTTCGATCCGGCGCTGGGCACCACGTCGATCATTCCCGAGATGGATCCGACGCGACCGGCGAAGGCGAACCCGCGCAAGCTGCATGCCGCGATCCAGCGTTTCCATGTGGACCAGCTGTTCGGCTCGCCGGCACTGATGCGCGTGCTCGCCGATCACGGCGCGCCGCTGAAGACGGTGAAGACGGTGATGTCGGCGGGTGCGCCCGTGCCGGCCGACGTGGTCGCGAAGATCCAGACCCTGCTGCCGCCGGACGGCCGCTTCTGGACACCCTACGGCGCCACCGAATGCCTGCCGGTGGCGATCATCGAAGGCCGCGAACTGCTGACCCTGCGCGAACGCACCGAGCAGGGCGCCGGCACCTGCGTCGGTCGCGCGGTGCCGCCGAACGAGGTGCGCCTGATCCGCGTCACCGACGAGGCGATCGAACGCTGGTCGGACGATCTCGTCGTGAAGGGCGGCCTCGTCGGCGAGATCACGGTCGCCGGCCCCAGCGCGACCGACCTGTACTTCAATCGCGACGCGCAGACGCGCCTGGCGAAGATCCGCGAAACCACCGTCGACGGCGGCGAACGCGTCGTGCATCGCATGGGCGACCTGGGCTATTTCGATGCCGAGGGCCGGCTGTGGTTCTGCGGGCGCAAATCGCAGCGCGTGGTGACCGCATCGACCACGCTGTGCACCGAGCAGGTCGAGCCGGTGTTCAACACCCATCGCGACGTGCGCCGCACCGCGCTGGTCGGCCTCGGCGCGTTCGGCGCGCAGCGCGCGGTGCTGTGCGTCGAGCTGCGCGACGGCGTGCCGGCGACGGACTGGCCGCGCATCGAAGACGAACTGCGCCACCTCGGCGAAGGCTTCGTGCACACCGCGAAGGTCGATGCCTTCCTGCATCATCCCGAGGCCTTTCCGGTCGACATCCGCCACAACGCCAAGATCGGTCGCGAGAAGCTGGCCGCGTGGGCGGCACGTCGGCGCCTGGCTGCACGGCCGGCGTGAGGCTCGGGCCGGCCAGGGACCGCGCCGCATGAAAAAAGAGCCGCGGATCGCATGATCCGCGGCTCGAAGTGACGCATCCAGAATCGAATCCGTTCGATCAGAAGGTCAAGCTCCAGCTGTTGATGTAGCCGATGTCGCCATTGGCGTTGTCGTTCACGCGCAGCTTCCATGTGCCGTTCAGCGGCTCGCTGGACAGGTTCACCGTGAAGGTGCGCGCGATGTTGTCGGTGCCGGCGCCTGCGCGGTTGTGCAGCACGTAGACCGAGCCGTCCGGCGCGATCAGGTCGACCTTCAGGTCACCGATGTAGGTGTGCACGATGTTGACCGCGACCGGGGTGGTGGCCGAGCCGTTGCCGGTGCGACCGGACACGGTGATCGGGCTCTCGATCGTGCTGTTGTCGCGGATCTGCACGTCGTTGCCGTTGCTGTAGGTCTGGCCATTCGGCGGCGGGGTCGTGCCGCCGACCTTGCTGCGGATCCAGTCGGCCATGGCGACGGTGTCCGAATACACGCCGTAGTAGTTCGCGCGTGCGCAGCCGTTGCCGTAACTGACGACGCCGATGCTGTAGACCGAGCCGTTGTACGTCGCGATCAGCGGGCCGCCGCTGTCGCCCTGGCAGGAGTCCTTGCCGCCGGCGGCGAGACCCGCGCAGATCTGGAGCGACGGGTTGAGCTTGAGGCCGCTGGCTGCGTTGCTGCCGTTGTACGACGCTGCGCAGGTGCTGTCGGAGACGACCGGGATGCCGACTTCGCGCAGCACGCTCGGGCTGCTGCCGCCTTCCGACGTATCGCCCCAGCCCAGCGTGGTGACGATGTCGCCCGGCTTGGCGACGGCCTGCATCACGGTCGCATCGGGCAGCTTGGCGCGGATCAGATTGGCCGGGAAGGTGCCGTTGACGCGCACGAGGGCGTAGTCGTAGCTGTAGCTGCCGGCCGGATTGTTTTCGCCGGTATAGCTCGGATGGGCGATGTATTCGGCGACGCTGTAGGTGGTGCCGCCGTTGGTGCTGAGGTCGTACACGCCCGCGCGCAGCGACGTGACGCGACCGCAATGCGCGGCCGTGAGCACCCAGCTGTCGGCGATGATCGTGCCGCCGCAACCCGGGCTGGTGCGGACCGTGAACGAACGATCGCCCTGGTACACGGTGCCGCCGACGATGCGCGGATTGATCTTGCTGAAGGGCGTGCTGGGTTTCCAGACGCCGGGCTGCGTGCGTTGTTGACCGGCCGCCATGGCGAAGCTTGCGGCGGTCGCGAGTGCCAGCGCAAATGCGCCGGCCTGGATCAGGATACGATTCTGCATTGCTGTGTCCTTCGATGGATTGTTGTTGGTATGAAGAAAGCGGGATCGGACCCGGCATGCATCGGTTCTCGCAGGCGCGCCGTGTCGTGAAGCACGGCATCCGCGCGTCGTCCCCCCGGAGCGAGAGGCGCGGTGCCGGACAGCGTCGGTGCCGTCGATCGCGGGTTGTCCGTACGTGCGCGAGCCGTGGAAGCCTTGCGCATGCGGGAGTCACCACTCTCGCCGGGAACGCTGTCGGCGACGATGAAATGCGCAGCGGGAACGCCTTGAAAATGATCTTTTCTTATTTGTGCGGCGCACGAGTACGGCCGCGTACGTCATAGCGACGATGACCATTCGCACTGCCGGCGAATCGAAGGAGGGCGCTAGGCGATCCGTACGGAAATGGCCGCGGCACGTGCGCGCCGGCATCGCTCGAACACACGAATCGTCATAACGAAAAAGCCGCGGATCTCTCGATCCGCGGCTTCCGTTTGCAGCATTTGCGATGGCCTCCGGCGATTCACGCCGTAGGCCATCGCGACGCGCGCCTCAGTTCGGCGAGCGGGTGGCCTTCATGTTGACGCCCGAGAACGCGCTGTATGCACGCACGCCGATGTAGTACGTGGTGCCGGCGGTCGGGTTGTTGATGGTGCAGGTCTCGGTGTTGCCGCCGAGGTACGGACGGCAGGTGTAAGCGGACGTG
>DASWYO010000034.1:0-31879 GCA_036404915.1 Lysobacteraceae bacterium | reverse complement strand
GACGCAAGTCGCGACCCGATCCAGAAGGAGATGCTGCACCTTCCGACCCAGAGGTTCGCGCAAACAAAAAGGCCACCCTTGCGGATGGCCTTTTAGCGGAATCATTTGGTCGGGGAGACAGGATTCGAACCTGCGACCTCTACGTCCCGAACGTAGCGCTCTACCAGACTGAGCTACACCCCGATGCCGAGCCGCGCATTGTAAGGAGGGTATGGGGCTTAGGCAAGAGGGGGCGGACGCATGGCGCGGGGTGGCGCGGGGCGGGGCGGGCTCCGGCTACACTGATGGCATCCGCTTCAGGCTCCGGAGTCCCCCTTGATCAAGCCGCGTACCCCGCCCGGCGTCCTCGAACTGCTGCCGCGCGAACAGATCGCCTTCCAGCGCATGCTGGACACCATCCGCCGCACCTTCGAACGGTACGGTTTCCTCCCGGTCGAAACCCCGGTGATGGAGCTGACCGAGGTGCTGCTGACCAAGACCGGTGGCGAGACCGAGCGCCAGGTCTATTTCATGCAGTCGACCGGGTCGCTCGGCAAGTCTGCTGAAAGCGGGGGCAGCGACGGCCTGCCCGAAATGGCGATGCGCTTCGACCTCACCGTGCCGCTGGCGCGCTACGTGGCCGAGCACGAGCACGATCTGGTGTTCCCGTTCCGCCGCTACCAGATGCAGCGCGTCTATCGCGGCGAGCGGGCGCAGCGCGGCCGGTTCCGCGAGTTCTACCAGTGCGACATCGACGTGATCGGCAAGGACGCGCTGTCGCCGCGTTACGACGCCGAGCTGCCGGCGGTCATCGCGTCGGTGTTCGAGGCGCTGGCGATCGGCGAATTCACCATCCAGTTCAACCACCGCAAGCTGTTGCGCGGCTTCTTCGAAGGGCAGGGCATCGCCGACGGCAACGGTCAGGCTGCGGTGCTGCGCGAGATCGACAAGCTCGACAAGCGCGGCGAAGCGGCGGTGCGCGAGACGCTGGTGGGGGAGGGCTTCGGCCTGTCGGCCGAGGTCGCGGACACGCTGCTGGCGTTCTCGCGGGTGCGCGCGGTCGGCCACGACGCGGCGCAGGCCGCGCTGGACGCGCTGGGCGAGGGCACGCCGCTGTTCGAGGAAGGCAAGGCCGAATTGCGCGAAGTGCTGCGCCAGCTGCGCGCGCTGGGCGTGGCCGACAGCCGCTTCGCGCTGAACCTGTCGATCGCGCGCGGCCTGGATTACTACACCGGCATCGTCTACGAGACCACGCTGAACGCCAATCCGGAGATCGGCTCGATCTGCTCCGGCGGCCGCTACGAGAACCTCGCCAGCCACTACACCAAGTCGAAGCTGCCGGGCGTGGGCATCTCGATCGGCCTGACCCGCCTGTTCTGGCAGTTGCGCGAGGCCGGACTGGTCGAGACCGCCGAGAGCTCGGTCGACGTCCTGGTGTCGCTGATGGACGAGTCCGGGCTGGATGCCGCGCTGGCGCTGTCGCAGCGGCTGCGCGCGGCCGGGCTCAACGTCGAAACCCAGCTGGAAGCACGCAAGTTCAAGAAGCAGATGGAGTACGCGAACAAGGCCGGCATCCGCTTCGTCGTGATCCGGGGCGAGGACGAGGCCGCCAAGGGCGTGGTCGCGGTCAAGGATCTGCGCCGTGGAGAACAGTTCGAGGTCGCCGAGGCCGAGCTGGCCCGGACCCTGCTGGTCGAACGCGAGCAGTTGCGCGCGCTGTCCTGAGCCATCGGCCCCCGGGCCACACGCACCATCCGCAACGCCCCGTCGGCTCGTCCGGCGGGGCGTTGTCGTATCCGCCCGTCCGGAGGTCGACTCGCCGGGTTGACCGGAGCAGGGTCGCGAGGTTAATGTGTTAGCGCGTTAATACATTTGACCCACCCTTCGACCCCGCCGATCCCATGAAGCAGCGCATCCAGCCCGTTCCCGACAGCGACGCCGAGGCTAGCCTCGACGCGCTCTCGGCTGCGTTCGCCGCGCTGGCTTCGCCGGCGGACGTGCGCGCCTTTCTCGAAGACCTGTGCACGCCGGCCGAGCTGGAAGCCATGTCCGATCGCTGGAAGGTGGTGCCGCTGATCGCCGAAGGCGTGCCTTACCGCGAAATCCACGACCGCACCCTGGTCAGCGTGACCACCATCGGCCGCGTCGCGCGCACGCTCGAGCGCGGTACCGGCGGCTACGGCCGCGCACTCGACACCCTGACGCGTCCCGTCGACGCGCACTGAGGATTCAACCCATGCAACGACATGCTGCCGCGAGCGCTCGCGACCTGCTGCGCGACCGCCTGCGCATCGCCATCCAGAAAAGCGGGCGCCTGAGCGAACCCGCGCTGGCGCTGCTCGCCGCCGCCGGCCTGAGCTGGCAGGAAAGCCGCGACAAGCTGTTCTACTACGGCGAATCGCTGCCGATCGACCTGCTGCTGGTGCGCGATGACGACATCCCCGGCCTCATCGCCGATGGCGTGTGCGACCTCGGCTTCGTCGGCCGCAACGTGCTGGTCGAACAGGACTACGAGCGCCAGTCCAAGGGCGAGGCGCCGGCGTTCCGCGAACTGCGTGGCCTCGGCTTCGGCCGATGCAAGCTGATGTTCGGCATTCCCGACGACTGGGACTGGAATCCGCAGGCGCAGTTGCCTGGCACGCGCATCGCGACCAGCTATCCCGCGCTGCTGTCGCGCTGGCTGGCCGACCGCAATATCGATGCCAGCGTGGTGACGATGTCCGGCTCGGTCGAACTCGCGCCGCGCCTGGGCCAGGCCGACCTGGTCTGCGATCTGGTGTCCAGCGGCGCCACGCTAGCCTCGAACCGCTTGAAGCCGGTGGAAGTGGTGCTCGACAGCGAAGCGGTGCTGGCCGGACCTTCCGGCCCGATCGCCGATGCGCGCGCCGGCATCGCCGAACTGCTGATGCGCCGGCTCGACGGCGTGCTGAAGCTGCGCGACAGCAAGCTGCTGATGTTCCAGGCGCCGC
Source organism: Lysobacteraceae bacterium (assembly GCA_036404915.1). Lineage (GTDB taxonomy): Bacteria > Pseudomonadota > Gammaproteobacteria > Xanthomonadales > Xanthomonadaceae > Lysobacter_I. The sequence continues at coordinate 28,931 of DASWYO010000034.1, read as the reverse complement.
GCGCGATCCTGCCGCACCTCATGCAGCTGCTGCCCGATGCCGAACCGCCGACGGTGATGTCGCTGGACGGCGGCAGCCAGCCGCGCACCGATGGCGACGTCGCGCTGCAGGCGCTGTGCCATGGCGCGATGACCTGGCAACGCCTCGAAGAACTCAAGCGGGCCGGTGCCCGCGGCCTGATGGTCCTGCCCGTGGAGAGATTGCTCGCATGAATGCCTCGCTCGCGACCCGCATCGATCTGAACCTGTTGAACTGGAACACCCTGGACGAGAACGGCCAGCGCGCTGCCCTGCGTCGCGCGACGCAGGACTCCGCCGCCGCCGTGCGCCTGGGCGTGGGCAAGATCATCGCCCGCGTGCGCATCGAAGGCGATGCCGCGCTGCGCAAGTATTCGCGCCTGCTCGACCGCGCCGCGCTGGACGTCTTCGCCGTTGGCGAAGCGGAGTTCGAGGCGGCCGACGCCACCCTCGATCCTTCGCTGAAGGCGGCGATCCTCGACGCCGCCGAGCGCATCGAAACCTTCCACCGCGACAGTGGCATGCACGAATACGCGGTCGAGACTGCCGAAGGCGTCGAATGCCGGCGCATCGTGCGTCCGATCGAGCGCGTCGGCCTGTACATTCCGGCCGGCAGCGCGCCGCTGCCGTCGACCATGCTGATGCTGGGCGTGCCCGCGCGCATCGCCGGTTGCCGCGAAGTGGTGGTGTGCACGCCGCCGCGCGCCGACGGCACGGCCGATCCGACCGTGCTGTTCGCCGCGCGCCGCTGCGGCGTGACCCGCGTGTTCAAGCTGGGCGGGGCGCAGGCCATCGCGGCGATGGCATTGGGCACCGACAGCGTGCCTGCCTGCGACAAGCTGTTCGGGCCGGGCAACGCCTGGGTGACCGAGGCCAAGCGCCAGGTGTCCACGGTCGAAGGCGGCCCCGCCATCGACATGCCCGCCGGTCCGTCGGAAGTGCTGGTGATCGCCGATGCCGGCGCCAATCCGGCGTTCGTGGCCGCAGACCTGCTGTCGCAGGCCGAACACGGCCCGGATTCGCAGGTGATCCTGCTCAGCGATTGCCCGACGCTCATCGCGCGCACGGCCGCGGAACTCGCTGTGCAGCTGACGCGCTTGCCGCGCGAGGCGATCGCGCGCGAGGCGCTGTCGCGCTCGCGGCTGATCCGCGTCGCGTCGATCGACCAGGCCTTCGAGGTGAGCAACCGCTACGCACCGGAGCACCTGATCCTCGCGCTGCGCGAGCCCGAGGCGTGGCTCGATCGCGTGCTGGCCGCCGGTTCGGTGTTCCTCGGCGATTACGCTGCGGAAGCACTGGGCGACTACTGCAGCGGCACCAACCACGTGCTGCCGACCGGTGGCGCGTCGCGGGCGTGGAGCGGGCTGTCGGTGGCGAGCTTCCAGACCGCGATCAGCGTGCAGAGCGTCTCGCGCGCGGGCCTGCGCCGGATCGGTCCGAGCGCGGTGCGCATCGCCGAAGCGGAAGGGCTGCAGGCCCACGCCAGTGCGGTGAGCCTGCGCATCGCCTCGCTGCAGGCGGATGCCGCGCCATGACATCGCCGTTCGCCACGCTTCCCAAACCCGGCGTCATCGACCTCGTCCGCGAAGACCTGCGCGCGTTCGCCGGCTATTCCTCCGCGCGCAGCCACAAGGTCGACGGTTCGATCTGGCTCAACGCCAACGAGTCGCCCTGGAACAACCCGGCCGACGACGGCGGCGACGTGCGCCGCTATCCGCAGCCGCAGCCGGACGCGCTGCGCGCCGCGCTGGCGGGGCTGTACGGTGTGAGGCCGGAGCAACTGCTGATCGGTCGCGGCAGCGACGAGGCCATCGACCTGCTGGTCCGCGCGCTGTGCCGCGCCGAACGCGACGCGGTGGTGATCGCGCCGCCGGTGTTCGGCATGTACGCGGTGTGCGCGCGGCTGCAGAACGCGCCGATCGTCGAAGCGCCGCTGATCGAGCGCAACGACGCCTGGGTGACCGATCTCGCCGCGATCCGCGACCTGGCCATCGCGCGACGCGCGAAGCTGGTGTTCCTGTGTTCGCCGGGCAATCCCACCGGGGAACTGATCACGCTGTCGGCCGTGCGTGCGCTGGCCCAGGCGCTGGCCGGTCGCGCGCTGGTGGTGGTCGACGAGGCCTACATCGAATACGCCGATGCGCCGTCCGCGGCGACGCTGATCGACGAATATCCGAACATCGCCGTGCTCCGCACCCTGTCCAAGCTGCATGCGCTGGCGGGCGCCCGCATCGGCTGCCTGCTCGCCGACCCGGCCCTGATCGAGGTGCTGCGCCGCTGCCAGGCGCCGTATCCGGTGCCGGCGCCCTGCGCGGAACTGGCCCTGCGCGCGCTGACGCCCGAGGCCGTGGCCGAAGCCGAACGCCGCGCAGCCGTCGTGCGCACGGAGCGCGAGCGCATGTTCATCGCGCTGCAGGCGCTGCCCGGCGTGCGCCGGGTGTATCGCAGCGCCGGCAATTTCCTGCTCGCGCGTTTCGACGACGCCGAAGCGGCATACCACGCGCTGCTGGCTGCAGGCGTGGTGGTCCGCGACATGCGTGCGACGCAGGGGCTCGGCGATGCCTTGCGCATCACCCTCGGCCAGCCGGAAGAGAACGAGGCGGTGTTCGTCGCGCTGGCGCAGGCCGTGCCGGCGTCGAACACCCGGGCCTCCACCGAGGCGGCGGCATGAGTGCAGGGACGCCCATCCTGTTCGTCGATCGCGACGGCACCCTGATCCGGGAGCCCGAGGATTTCCAGATCGACAGCTACGCCAAGCTGGCGTTCGTGGACGACGTGATCCCGGCCATGCTGAAACTCCGCGACGCCGGCTACCAGTTCGTGATGGTGACCAACCAGGACGGCCTGGGCACCGCGTCGTTCCCTCAGGAAAGCTTCGACGCGCCGCATGCGCTGATGCTGCAGGTGTTCGAGAGCCAGGGCATCCGCTTCCGCGACATCCTCATCGATGGCAGCTTCCCGCACGAGAACGCGCCGACGCGCAAGCCGCAGCTCGGGCTGGTGCAGCCGATGCTGCGCGATCGCGGCATCGACTGGTCGCGCTCGGCGATGGTCGGCGACCGCGAGACCGACGTGCAGTTCGCCGAAAACCTCGGCATCCGTGCGTTCAAGCTGAAATCGCCGCAGTTCGGCGACGGCGTCGACTGGACGCACATCGCGCATGCGCTGGCCGATGCGCCGCGCACCGCGAGCGTCGTGCGCAGGACGAAGGAAACGAAGATCCGCGTCGAGGTCGATCTCGACCGCGAAGCCGATCCGGTGGTGAAGACCGGGCTCGGTTTCTTCGACCACATGCTGGAGCAGATCGGCAAGCACGGCGGCATCGCGCTGCGCCTGGAATGCGACGGCGACCTGCACATCGACGAGCACCACACCGTCGAGGACTGCGCGCTGGCGCTGGGCCAGGCGCTGCGCCAGGCGCTGGGCGACAAGCGCGGCATCGCACGCTACGGCTTCACCCTGCCGATGGACGAAACGCTGGCCAGCGCCGCGCTGGACTGGTCCGGTCGGCCGTACTTCGTGTTCGACGGCGAATTCAAGCGCGAATCGGTGGGGCAACTGGCGACCGAGCTGGTGCCGCACTTCTTCCGTTCGCTGTGCGAAACCGCCGGCCTGAACCTGCACCTCAGCGTGCGCGGCGACAACGACCACCACAAGGTCGAAGCCTGCTTCAAAGCGCTGGCGCGCGCGCTGCGCCAGTCGATCAAGCGCGAAGGCGATGCCCTGCCGAGCACCAAGGGGGCGCTGTGAGCCTGCGTCCCCATGGTGGCGATCTCGCGCTGATCGATGCCGGCGGCGCCAACCTCGGTTCGGTGATGTACGCGCTGCGCCGGATCGGTGCCGCACCGCGGCTGGTGCGCGATGCCGACGAACTCGGCGATCCCGAACGCATCATCCTGCCCGGTGTCGGTGCCGCCGCGCCGTCGATGGCCCTGCTGACGTCGCGCGGGCTCGATGTCGCGCTGCGCGCGAGCGAAGCGCCGCTGCTCGGCGTCTGCGTCGGCATGCAGCTGCTGTTCGAAGGATCGGACGAAGGCGACGTCGCCTGCCTCGGCCTGCTGCCGGGGCGCGTGCGCCGGCTGCGCGGCGGTCCGGGCCTGCGCGTCCCGCACATGGGCTGGAACCGGCTGGAACTGCAGCGCGAGACGAGCGACGACGCAGCGACGCTGCTCGACGGCATCGATGAGGGCGCGCATGCCTATTTCGTGCACAGCTTCGGCGTGCCCGTGGACGAGACCGACGGCGCCGCCGTGCTGGCCGCGACCACGCACGGCGAGCGGATCGTCGCCATGGTCGGACGCGGCCGTCGCTACGGCGCGCAGTTCCACCCCGAACGCTCATCGGCCACCGGCCTGCGCGTGCTCGACAATTTCATGAAACTTTCCGCATGACCGCCGACTCCTTCATCGCTTATCCCGCCATCGACGTGCGCGGCGGTCGCGTGGTGCGCCTGCGCCAGGGCGATTACGCGCAGGAAACGACCTACGCCGACGATCCGTTCGCGGTCGCGATGCGCTATGCCGATGCCGGCGCGCGCTGGCTGCATCTTGTCGATCTCGATGCCGCGCGCGACGGCGGCTACACGCTGGCGCCGCTGCTGCGCCGCATCGCCGCCGATGGCCGCCTGCGTGTGCAGACCGGCGGCGGAGTGCGCAACGAGGCCGCCGTCGAATCGATGCTGTCGCAGGGCGCAACGCGCGTGGTCGTCGGTTCGCTGGCGGTGCGCGAACCCGCGCTCGTGGTCGGCTGGCTGCAGCGTTACGGCGTGGAGCGCATCACCATCGCGCTCGATACCCGACAGGACGCCGACGGCGTGTGGCAATTGCCCGTACACGGCTGGACCGAGAACGCCGGCCTGGATCTCGGCGCCTGCCTCGACCTGTATCGCGATGCCGGCGCGCGCCACCTGCTGTGCACCGACATCGCGCGCGACGGCATGCTGCAGGGGCCGAATCTCGACCTGTATCGCCTGCTGGTCGCGCGCAACGACGGTTTCCTCGTGCAGGCCAGCGGTGGCGTACGCGATGTCGCCGACATCGTCGCCTCGCGCGAGGCCGGTTGCGCCGGCGCGGTGCTCGGTCGCGCGCTGCTGGAAGGTCGCTTCGACCTGGCGGAGGCGCTGGCATGCTGAGCGTGCGCATCGTGCCCTGCCTGGACGTGCGCGATGGCCGCGTGGTCAAGGGCGTGCGCTTCCGCGACCACATCGACATGGGCGACATCGTCGAGCTGGCTCGCCGCTATCGCGACCAGGGCGCGGACGAACTGGTGTTCTACGACATCGGCGCCAGCCCCGACGGTCGCGCGGTCGACGTCGCCTGGGTCGAGCGTGTCGCGTCCGAAATCGACATCCCGTTCTGCGTCGCCGGCGGCATCCGCAGCGTCGAGGTCGCGCGCGCGGTGCTGCTGGCCGGCGCCGACAAGGTGTCGATCAACACGCCGGCATTGGAGCGTCCGGCGCTGATCGCCGAGATCGCCGAGGCCTATGGCAGCCAGTGCGTGGTGGTCGGCATCGATTCGGTGCGCGATGCCGACGGCGTCTGGCGCGTGCGCAGCCACACCGGCGACCCGAACCGCACGAAGGCGCCGGGCAAGGCCACGCTGGACTGGGTGCGCGAAGCCCAGGACCTGGGCGCGGGCGAGTTCGTGCTCAACTGCATGGACAGCGACGGCGTGCGCAAGGGTTACGACATCGAACAGCTGAAGGCGGTGCGCGCGATCTGCACGGTGCCGCTGGTCGCCTCCGGCGGCGCGGGCACGGTGCAGCACTTCATCGACGCCTTCCGCGAGGCCGATGTCGATGCGGCGCTGGCCGCCAGCGTCTTCCATTCCGGGGCGATCGCGATCCCGGACCTCAAGCGCGAACTGGGTGCCGCCGGCATCGAGGTGAGAGTGTGAACGCACACAAGGACGACATCAGGATTGTTGCCGCGCTGGATGCCGAGACCCTGGCCTGGGACAAGCAGGACGGCCTGCTGCCCGCGGTGCTGCAGGACGCGGACACGCGCCGGGTGCTGATGGTCGGTTACATGAACCGCGAGGCGCTGCAGGTCACGCTCGACAGCGGCCATGTCACCTTCTTCAGCCGCAGCAAGCAGCGGCTGTGGACGAAGGGCGAGAGCAGCGGCCACGTGCTGGAGATGGTGGCGATCGAGGCCGACTGCGACCGCGATACCCTGCTTGTGCAGGCGCGCCCGCGCGGGCCGACCTGCCACCTGGGCACGACCAGCTGTTTCCCGTCCGCGCCCGGCGACGTGCTGGGCGCGCTGCAGGCGCTGATCCGCACCCGCGACGCCGAGCGCCCGCCGGGTAGCTACACGACGAAGCTGTTCGAGTCCGGGATCAAGCGCATTGCCCAGAAAGTGGGCGAAGAGGGCCTGGAAACCGCGCTGGCGGCGGTGGTCGAGGAGGATGGCCCGCTGCTCGGCGAAGCCGCCGACCTGCTGTACCACCTGGTCGTGCTGCTGCAGGCTCGTGGCCTCTCGCTGGCCGACGCGCTGAAGGTGCTGGAACAGCGTCAGCGCTGAGTCGGATCGCAGGGCCGATGGGGATTCCCGGGCCGCAGCCAATGGGCCATCGGTCATGGCGCGGACCGTCACCGGAATTTGCTAGATTCCGTGACGCCCGCCGCCCTTCCGGCGGCATCCGTCCCCCTTCAAGGAGTTCCGCGTGTTCAAGAAACTCGCCGCCGAAGCCCTCGGCATGAGCGACATCGGCATCATCATTTCCCCGGCCGATTACGACAAGGTCGATGCCGACGACTACCTGTTCCACGAGGATGGCGAAAAGATCTTCTTCCTCATCAAGTCGAAGAAGGACGAGTACTGCTTCACCAACCTCGGCCTGATCCACGTCGACGGCGATTCGGCCGTGTCCAGCAAGCGCATGATCAAGCGCTACGAGTACGCCAACCAGCGCGTGGGCTACGTCGCCATCGAAACCGCCGGCACCCTGGACATGGACGTCGAGCTGAAGTTCTCGCTCGGCGAATCCGCGTTCAGCATCGACGTCAAGAAGAGCTTCATCGAGCAGGTCAAGGACATCTACAAGGCGCTGATCGCGATCGGCCGCCAGCAGGTCCGCGACAACGTCTCGCGCGAGAACGCGGTGCGCACCCTCGACGCGATGGGCGGCATGCTCAAGCTCAACAACCTGTCCGGCGAAGCCGCCGTGGTCGGCCATTTCAACGCGGTGCTCGACAACCTCAATGCCGCCGTGCTGGACCGCCACACCACGCGCGACTACACCCGCGTGTTCGAGCGCTACATCCACAACATCACCACGACGACCGCACCGCCGCCGCTGCCGGGCGCGTGATGCGCTGAGCGTGTTGTCTGCATGATCGAGGCCGGTGCGACGCTGTCGTGCCGGCCTTCTTCTTTCGGGTTTCCGGAGATCCGTCGCGACCTGCATCGCTCCTGCAGGGAGCGACGGGTCTTGTGGGAGCGACGCAAGTCGCGATCGACGCTCGCGGAAGCCTTGCCGATGGCTTGCGGCTCGCGGCCTACGCCGCCGTGATCGACGTCCTGACGCAATCGCGGCCGTTGGCCTTGGCGCTGTACAGCGCCTGGTCGGCGACCGAGAGCGCGGTGTCGGAATCCACGTCCTTGCCGGCGTCGATCGTGTGCACGCCGATGCTGGCGGACACGCGCAGCTTGTAGGCGCCGCTGACGCAGGGCTCTTCGACCAGCTTGCGGCGCAGCGCTTCGGCGACGTTCACCGCCGCGCGCAGGTCGTGGTCGGGCAGCACCACCACGAACTCCTCGCCGCCGAAGCGCGCCAGCAGCGACGTTTCGTGCGGGCGCAGCGACTGGCCGATGCGCTGCGCGGCCCAGCGCAGGCAGTCGTCGCCGACCAGATGACCGTACTTGTCGTTAATCGACTTGAAGTGGTCCAGGTCGATCATCAGCAGCGACACCGGCCGGCGGTCGTTGCGGCCTTCCTCGAGCAGGCGCTCGAAGGTCTCGTGGAAATGGGTGCGGTTGTAGAGACCGGTCAGGCCGTCGCGGCGGCTGGAATCGCGCAGTCGACGGTGCGCGTCCTCCAGCTGCATCAGCGCGCTGCGCACTTCCTGCGTGCGCTGCGCGACCTTGCGCTCCAGCTGCATGTTCGCTTCGGCGGCGATGCGTTCGTTCTCGTTGCGCAGCGAGGCGTAGCGGTAGCTCAGCGCGATCGACAGCAGCAGCATTTCCAGCGCCGAACCGATCTGCACGCCGTATTCGGTGACCATGTTCTTCGGCACCAGGCCGAACGCCAGCGCGGCGATGGCCGCGGTGCCGGCGAGGAACAGCGACCAGGCCAGCAGGAACAGCCGGGCCGGGCCGTAGCCGGTGCGCAGGACCGCGATGCTGGAAATCGCCACCCACAGCACGCTGAGGATCACCGCGCTGGTCGCCCAGGGCGTGACCACGCGATAGGGCAGCAGCAGCGATGCGATGCCGAGCGCCGAGAACAGCACGATCAGCGCGAGGCTGCCCTTGTTGCCCAGCGGGAAGCGCCTGGGCAACTCCAGGAAGATGCGCGTGAACTGCTGCATCGCCACCAGCGCCAGGCAGATGGTCAGCGGCACGGCGACATTGGCCATCCACGTCCAGTTCGGCCACAGGTATTCGAACGCGAACCCGTTCAGCGTGAACAGCACCAGGCCGAATGCGGTGATGTGCATCAGGTACCAGGCGTAGCTGGCGTCGCGCAGACTCAGCCACAGCACCAGGTTGTAGACGAACAGCGCCAGCAGGATGCCGTAGTACACGCCCATCACGAACTGGTTGTCGCGCGACAGCGAGGTGAACGCGGCTGGGGTGTACAGGTCCAGCGGCACCTGCATCGAGCTCTGGCTCGACACGCGCACCAGCAGGTCCACCGGCTGTCCTTCGGGCAGGTCCAGGCGGAAGTTCGGATGGCGGTAGGGAATGCTGCGCGACGAGAAGGGCAGGTAGTCGCCGCTGGCCTGGTGCGAGATGCGGCCGTCGGGATAGCGGGTGTAGACGTCGAGGCGGTCGCTCAATGCGTAGCGTTGCACCAGCATCCAGCGCGGTTCGTCGGGGTTCTGGTTGAGCAGGCGGATGTGGAACCAGTAGGCGCCGCGTTCGAAGCCGAAATTCGATTTGCCGCCGGGCAGGGGGGCGAACTGCCCGCCCGTGGCGCGGCGGAAGGCGTCTTCGGGAGTATCGCTGCCGGTGCTGTCGTGACGGTAGCGGGTATGCGGCGCCAGCGAGGTTTCCGACAGCCCGGCCGAGAGCACCATCGAATCCTGCAGGGCCAGCGCGACCGGTGCATGCAGGGCGCACAGCAGCCACACGGCTGCGTACAGCCAGAAGCGTCGGAACTGCATGCGTCTCCCCTGACCCCAGAACCTCGGCCGATGTTAGAGCCTGTCAATGGATTTAGCACCCTCCATGCCCCGCCGGGCGTCGGATTCCGCGCCCGTATCGGCCCTCCACGCGTCGCCCGGGTCCCGGGAGCGGCCGGCATAATGGCGGCGGTCATCGGATCCGTCGGGAGCAGGGCGAATGAGGTGTGTCGCGATCATCGGGCTGTCGCTCCTGTGTGCGGTCCTGCCCGCCTGCCTGCCGATGCCCCTGGCGGCGGCCGCGCCTGCCGCCCCGCCGGTGTCGCACGAGGCGGGGGTGGTGACCGGCACGGTCCATGAGGACCGCAACGGCAACGGCCGGCGCGACCGGGGCGAGCCCGGCATTCCCGGGGTCGCGGTCTCGAACGGTCGCGCCTTGGTCGTCAGCGACCGCAATGGCGATTACCGGATCGCCGTCGAGCCCGGGCAGACGGTGTTCGCGATCAAGCCCGCCGGCTGGCGCCACGCCACAGCCGACCTGGCCACGCCGGGCGCCTGGCGACATGTTCCGCAGTCGGTGGCGCCGGTGCTGCGCTACGGCGGCATCCGCTCCGCGGCCGATGGCCCCTTCGACATCGGCCTGCGCCGCCTGCCGCCCGGCGACGGCCGGCTGGCGGTCCGGGTGTTCGCCGACCCGCAGGTGAAATCCCGCGCGGATGTCGGCTACTACGCACGGGACATCGTCGACAGCGTGCTGGCCGAGCCCGCGCGCCTGGCGCGCCCCGAGCTGGGCCTGAGCCTCGGCGACATCGCCGACGACGCGCTGGACCTGTATCCCGCGCTCAATGCCGAAACGCGCCGGATCGGCATTCCCTGGCTGCATATCGCCGGCAATCACGACATGGACCTCGACGCCGCGCACGACGACGATGCGCTGCGCAGCTTCCGCGATATCTACGGGCCGGACACCTTCGCCTGGGAAGAAGACGAGGCCGTGTTCATCGGCCTGGACGACGTGATCCACCAGCCCGGGCAGCGCCCGGCCTACATCGGCGGCTTCCGCGAGGATCAGTTCGCTTTCCTCGACGCCTATCTGCCGCGCGTGCCGAAGGACCGGCTGCTGGTGATCGCCGTGCACATCCCCCTGTTCGAGCCAGAAGACAAGGACACCTTCCGCGATGCCGACCGCGCGCGCCTGTTCGCGATGCTGCGCGACTTCCCGCACGTGCTGCTGCTCAGCGGGCACAACCACGGCCAGCGCCACTGGCGGCACGAGGCGGGCACCGCCTGGCAGGGCGCGAAGCCCTTGCACGAATACAACGTCGGCGCGGCCTGCGGTGCGTTCTGGAGCGGTGCACCGGACGCGGCCGGCATTCCCGACGGCACCATGGCCGATGGCACGCCGAACGGCTATGCCAGCCTGGTCGTCGACGCCGGCGGCCGCTATGCGCTGGCCTGGCATGTCGCGCGCGATGCCGCGGACACCGGCATCGGCCTGTCCGCGCCGAAGGTGCTGCGCCGCGGTGCGTATCCCGCATTCGGCGTGTTCGCGAACGTCTACATGGGCGAGGCGGACAGCCGCGTCGAATTCCGCATCGACGAGGGCGCGTGGCGTCCGATGCGCCGGGTCAGCGCGCCCGATCCGCGCCTGCTCCGCGAGAACGTGCGCGACGCCGAGGCCGCAGCGCTGCGCGGCTACGACCGCTCGCCGGAAGCGAAGCCGTCGCCGCACCTGTGGCGTGCCGATCTGCCGACGGATCTGGCCGCAGGCGCGCACCGCATCGAGGTGCGCGCGTTCGATCCGTGGCGCGGCGAACTGCACGCGCAGGGCGAATACCATCTGCAGGACTGGAAGGAGGAATGAACATGGCCGACGCGCCCAATGGCCTGCCCGACGACTTGCCCGTCATCGCCTTCGACAATGCCGACGCCTGGGAGCGCTGGATCGTCGCGCATGCCGATGCGAAGGGTGTGTGGCTGAAGATCGCGAAGAAGGACGCCGGCGTGACCACCGTGAGCTATGCCGGGGCGCTGGACGTCGCGCTGTGCCACGGCTGGATCGACGGACAGAAGCGCGGCTTCGACGAACGCTTCTTCCTGCAGCGCTTCACGCCGCGCCGCCCGAAAGGCCTGTGGTCGAAGATCAACATCGGCCATGTCGAACGCCTGATCGCCGCTGGCCGCATGCGCGAGGGCGGCCTGCGCGAAGTCGACGCCGCGAAGGCCGATGGTCGATGGGAGGTGGCCTACGACGGCGCGCGCAACATGGCGGTGCCGCCGGAGTTGGCCGAAGCGCTGGCGAAGAACCGCAAGGCGAAGGCCTTCTTCGAGACCCTGAATTCGACCAATCGCTACGCCGTGTGCTGGCGCGTGCAGACCGCGAAGAAGCCGGAAACGAAGGCGAAGCGCGTCGAGACCCTGGTCGCGATGCTTGCGCGGGGCGAAAAGCTGCATTGAGGTTGCAGCGGGGTTGATTCGATTGTGGGAGCGACGCAAGTCGCGACAGGACGCCGAGCGGGATCGCTGGATCGCGACTTGCGTCGCTCCCACACATGCAGGACGGCGCGAGCTTGATCAGCGCTTGTCGCGCGGATTCGTGGTCGATGCTGCATCCACGGGTGTCGTCTCATCGACAGCCGGCGCGTTGAACGCATACGGCACCTTCGGCCCGGGCTGCAGCTGCGCCTGCCATGCCTGCAGCACCGGCACGATCTCCTTGCCGACCGCGATCTGCGGCTTCGACGGGCGAAAACCTTCCGCTTTCTCGCGCGCGGCGATGGCGCGCCTGGCGATCTCGAAGGCTTCGACGAAATCCGTCGTCTGGTTCAGCGCGTCGATCAGCCAGGCGCGGCCGAAGAACGTCGCATCGGAGTCCACGCCGCAGCCGAACGAGGGGCGGTTGCGGTGCGCGGCGGTGAGGACCACGGTATTCGGGCTTTGCAATGCCGGGACGAAGCCGCCGGAATAGCAGGCCGAGATCGCCAGCACGCGATGGCGGATGCCGGCATCGTCCAGCGCATCGCGCAGTTCGCGCGGATCGATCATGTCGACGAATGCGGGCGGCATCAAGGCGACCAGCCGATGTTCCGGCGTGCCGTGCATCGTCATGAACAACAGCAGCACGTCCTCGTCGTCCATCTTCGCGGCCACGCCGCGCAGCGCGGCGCGCAGGCTTTCCAGGTTCGCCAGCGGACGCGGCGTGCGGATCAGGCTGTCGCTGTGGTTCACCAGGGTCAGCACCCGGCCGCGCGCGTCGAAGCGCTCGGTCATCAGGGTGTCGAGGTGCGCGACCTCGTTGCGGAACACGTCCTCGGTGCTGTCGCCGCCGAAGCCGACCACGTACAGGTCCGGCACGCCGGGTCGGTTCGGCACGAGTGCCTGCACGGCTTCGTCGAGCAGCCGTGCTTCGCGCGCGCGCAGCGTCGGATCGGTGATGACCTGGCGCTCCGTGCCCACAGCGCCGGCCGCGCCGCACAGCAGCAGGCCGATCAGCAGCGAGAGGGCGTGGAGGGCGCGCATGGCGTCGGTGCCGGCTCCGGTCAATCCAGTGCGATCTGGTCGAAACGCTCGACGCGCGCATGGCCGCGCACGGCATCGTCGAGACGCGGCTGCGGGTAATCCTCGAGGCGATCGATCAGCACGGTGCGCAGCCCGGCCTCGCGCGCGGCATCGAGCTCCTCGACCACATCGGACAGGAACAGGATGTCGTCCGGCAGGCGCCCGAGCCTGCGCGCGATCTCGGCGTAGCTGCCGGCCTCGCGCTTGTGCCCGACCTCGGTGTCGAACCAGCCCTCGAACAGGTCGGTCAGGTCGCCGGCGTCGGTGTGGCCGAAGAACAGCTTCTGCGCCGGCACCGAGCCCGAGGAATACACGGCCAGCGGGATGCCCGCCGCATGCCAGTCGCGGAGTTTTGTCGCGGCATCGGGATAGATGTGCGCGGTGAAGTCCGCGCTGCGATAGCCGTCGCTCCAGATCATGCCCTGCAGCGCCTTCAGCGCCGTGTGCTTGCGGTCCTCGTCGATCCAGCCCTGCAGGATCTCGACGATCGTGTCGTCGCTGCACACCGCGCCGTGCTCGGTCGCCACCGCATCCAGCCAGCGCCGCACCTCCGGTTCCTGCCCGCGCTCGCGCACGAACCCGGGCAGCGCGCGCCTCGCGTACGGGAACAGCACGTCCTTCACGAACGAGATGGAGGAGGTGGTGCCTTCGATGTCGGTGAGGATGAGCATGGGCCGGATTCTGGGCGGTTACGGGACGTATCGTACGAGGGTGTGGTCTTCCCCCGCGAGTGCTTCGTCGATGAGCGGCGCAATGATGTTCCAGTCGCCGCCTGCCAGGCCTGCGCCGATCAGCGGATAGCCGATCCGCAGGCCCGAAAAGCGGGCCTTGACCTCGCGCATCGCCCGCTGGATCGCCTCGTACTCGGCCTTCAGGCCATTGCCTTGCCAGTGGAACTGGGTGTAGGCGTTCACGATCACGAATTCCGCTTCCGGTCGCTGGATTCTGGCGAATGAGATCGTGCCCAGCTTTTCGCGCAGTCCCTTGGGCGTCGCCTTGTCTGCGGCGTAGGCTTCCGGGAAGTGCTGCTTGATGGTCCGGGCGATGCCTGCGCCCATCGTGCACTGGCAGTTGCAGCCGTGCACGATGACGTCGAATCTTCCTGCGACGGCCAAGTCCAGAAGATTGCCATCAAGGATGTTCATCAGGCGTGCTGTCGCATTGTGGACTGTGTTCGATACGCGCGTTTGCGAGGCTCGGGATACAGGCGTCGGGTAAAAGCAAATCCCCCGTCGCCCGCTTCGCGGACGCCCGCCCCCTTTTGCAAAGGGGGCTACAGCCCGCAGTCCGTAGGCTGGGTCATCGACCCAGCGTCAGCATGGATTCGGCTGGGTCGATGCCCCAGCCTACGAGTTCAAGGTGCATCAAGCCGCCTGCCCGACCTCATACCGCGGAAACTGCTGCGCGATGTCGGTGCCGGTGAAATGGCCGACCCAGCCGTCGGCCTGCTGGAAGAAGCGGATGGCGACGAAGCTCGGTTCCGGGCCCATGTCGAACCAGTGCGTGGTCTTGTCGGGCACCGAGATCAGGTCGCCGGCTTCGCACAGCACTTCGTAGACCTTGCCATCGATGTGCAGGCTGAACAGGCCGGAGCCGGCGACGAAGAAGCGGACTTCGTCTTCGACGTGGTAGTGCTCGTCGAGGAACTTGGTGCGCATGGCGTCGCGGTTCGGGTTGTCCGGCGCGATGCTGACCACGTCGATCGTCGTGAAGCCGCGCGCGGCGCTGATGCGGTCGATGTCGGCTTTGTAGGCGGCGATGATGGTCTCCGGCGCGTCGCCGGGCTGGATCGCCTGCGTGGCCTGCCACTGCTCGAAATCGACGCCGATGGTCTTCAGCGCCGTGGCGATGTCGGCGTGGTCGTGGCTGACCGACAGCGGGGTGTCGGGGCGGTCGTCGGCGAAGATGCGCAGGCGGCTCATGGGCGTGATCCGTGGAGGACGTGGGGCCTGCCGATCATGGGGCAGGGGATGGGGCGGTTCAATGCGAGCCTGCGGAACGTTGTCGCCCGCATCCTCGTTGTAGAGCGGATCGCAGATCCGCTGCCCGTCTGCGGAAAGTGCGCAGCGGATCTGCGATCCGCTCTACAAAAGCGAAGCCTTGCGCGATCAGCCGCGCAGGCGGCGCATCTCCAGCTCGCAGCCGAGCATGAATTCGAAGGCGTCCAGATGGCGGCGGGCTTCGGCGATGTCCTTGCCCCAGGCGTACAGGCCATGGCCTGCGATCAGGTAACCCCAGGTGTTGGGTTCGGTCAGCACGGCGTCGACGCTGGCGGTGAGTTCGTCCATGTCCTGCGAGTTCGGCACCACCGGCAGATCGAAGGTCTTCTCGTGGGTGGTGTGGCCGCGCAGGGCCTTGAACAGCTCGTAGCCCTGCAGGCGCACGCGGCCCTCGGGTGCGTAGAGCAGGCCGGCGATGGTCTGGGTGGGCGAGTGGGTGTGCAGGACGGCGCCGACGTCCGGGTAACGGCGATAGAGGTGGGTGTGCAGGGCGGTTTCGGCCGAGGGCCGGTGGTGCGTGGCCACCGGCTGGTTGTCCATGTCGACGACCATGATGTCGGCCTCGCTGAGGCGGCCCTTGTCCTTGCCGGAGATGGTGATCGCGGCGAGGTCGGCGCTCATCCGGATCGAGAAATTGCCGGCGGTGGCCGGAGTCCAGCCCTTGGCGGCGAGCTCGCGGGTGTGCGAGACGATCTGGGCGGCGCAGCCGGCGTAGACGTTGTGATCGAAGGCGGGGGTGGGGGCTGGAGTGTTCATGGGGCGCAGTGTAGCGGACCCGTCCCGGCGGCAATATGGACGCTCGGGTGCCTCTTATTCCCCGATGGAATAACGCCGTTCAGTCGTCGGAGCGCTGCTGGCCGTAGCTGCGGAACTTCTCGACCACCTGCGCCATTTCCTCGGCGGGCAGGTTGCGGGTCGGGCCGAGACTGCGCGCGAGCATGTACTGGCGGGCCAGGTTCTCGACCTCCTGGGCCAGGGCGTAGGCGTCGGCCAGGGTCTTGCCGATCGCGACCTGGCCGTGGTTCGCCATCAGGCAGGCCTTGAACTCGCCATGGAGCACGCGCAGCACGTTGTCGGACAGCTCGGCGGTGCCGAAGGTGGCGTAGTCGGCGCACGGGATCTCCGCGCCGCCGGCCACCGCGACCATGTAGTGGAAGGCCGGGATGCCTTCGCCCAGGCAGGCGAGGGCGGTGGCGTAGGTCGAGTGCACGTGGACCACCGCATTCGCCTTCGGGTAGGCGCGCAGGATGTCGCAGTGGAAGCGCCACTCGCTGGAGGGGATCAGCTGGCCCGGGGCGCAGCCGCCGTCGGCGTCGAGGAAGACGATGTCCTCGGGTTGCAGGCGGTCGTAGGCGCGGCCGGTGGGGGTGATCAGCAGGCCGTCGCCCCAGCGCAGGCTGGCGTTGCCGGACTTGCCGAGCGACAGGCCGCTGGCGTTCATCGCGCAGCAGTGGTCGATGAGGGATTGGCGGGCGGCCCGTTCGTGGTCCTGCATGCGGACTGCACCTTGGAAATTGCGAGGGGCGCAAGGATACCGCGGCGGGGTTTGATCAGACTTGTTTGATCCTGCTCAAGGCCGCCCCGCGCAGTGCGTCGCAGACTGCGGCTATTCCTCCACCGGGTCCCAGCCAGATGAGCCACGATGCCTCCCGCCGCCGTTTCCTGACCATCGCCGTGGTCGCCGCCGCCACCGCCCCGATCGCGTTGCGCGCCGCGTCCGCCCAGGCCGCCGCGCCGGCCGCACTGCCCAGATTGCCGGCGACCGATGCCGCTGCCAAGGCGTTGTCCTACACCGAGAACGCCACGGGCGTGAAACACGCCGCCTTCAAGGCCGGCAGCAGCTGCGCCAACTGCAATTTCTTCAAGGGTGCGAAAGGCCAGGCCTACGGCCCGTGCACGCTGTTCCCGAAGAACACCGTCGCCGCCAAGGGCTGGTGCAGCGCCTGGGCGAAGAAGGCCTGATCGTTTCGCGCCAAGGGTGCCGCAAAAGAAAACGGCGCGGATGACCGCGCCGTTTCCATTACCGAAGTGCTGAGACGTCCGGCGATCAGGTGCCGTTGGCCAGATGGCTGCGGCGGTAGCCGTACGAGGCATACACGACCGCACCGATCGCAGCCCAGCCGAAGAACATGCCGATGGTGTAGAGCGACAGGTTCAGGAACAGCAGCAGGCAGCCGGCGATGGCGAGCGGGCAGACCACCCACACCATCGGCGTCCGGAACGGACGACGGCGACCCGGATCCTTCACGCGCAGGATCATCACCGCAGCAGCCACCGCGATGAAGGCGAACAGCGTGCCGGAGTTCGAGATGTCGGCCAGGATGCCCACCGGGAACATCGCGGCGAACAGCGAGACGAACACGCCGGTGATCATGGTGATCACGTGCGGGGTGTGGAACTTCGGATGCACCTTCGACAGCGCTTCCGGCAGCAGGCCGTCGCGCGACATGGTGAAGAAGATGCGGGTCTGGCCGTAGATCATCATCAGGACGACCGACGGCAGCGCAAGCGCGGCGGCCAGGCCGATCGCGTTGCCCCAGCCGGCGAAGCCGAGCATCTTCAGCACGTGGGCGAGCGGTTCCTTGCTGCACACCAGGGCTTCGCTGCCGGCGCAGGCCGCGGCCAGTTCCGGGGTGCCCGGGTGGAAGGCCACGCCGTTGGCGTCGAACATCGGCTGCGCGCCGATCGAGCCGACCGCGCCGTAACCGACCAGCATGTAGAAGATGGTGCAGACCGCGAGCGAGCCGATCAGGCCGATCGGGATGTTGCGGTTCGGGTTCTCGGTTTCTTCGGCCGCAGTGGACACCGCGTCGAAGCCGACGTAGGCGAAGAAGATCGACGCCGCCGCACCAAGCACGCCGATGCCGCCGAGCGGGCTGCCCCAGCCGGTCGGGAAGAAGGGTTCGAAGTTCACGTCCTTCGCCGCCGGCACCGCGATCACGATGAACGCGGCCAGCGCGACCACCTTGATCAGCACGAGGATGGCGTTGACCTTGGCCGACTTCGACGTGCCGATCACCAGCAGGCCGGTGACGGTCAGTGCGATCAGGAAGGCCAGCAGGTTGAATGCGCCACCGTCCATGGGACCCGTTCTCAGCGCCATCGGCAATTCGATGCCCGCACTGGCGAGCAGGCCGTTCATGTAGCCCGACCAGCCGACGGACACGGCGCCTGCGGCGACCGCGTACTCGAGCACGAGCGCCCAGCCGACGGTCCAGGCCATGGCCTCGCCCATCACGCCGTAGGTATAGGTATAGGCCGAACCGGATACCGGCACCATCGATGCGAGTTCGGAGTAGGCCAATGCGGCCAGCGCGCAGACGACGGCGGCGATCACGAAGGCGATCATCATCGCCGGGCCGGCCTTCTGTCCCGCTTCTGCGGTCAGCACGAAGATGCCCGTGCCGATGATCGCACCGATGCCGAGCATCGTGAGCTGGAATGCGCCGAGCTGGCGCTTGAGAGCTTTCTTTTCAGCCGTCTCGATTATCTTGTCGAGCGGTTTGACGCGCCAAAAGAGCATTGACCATCCCCTTGCAATGTTGAACGCCGGCGCTCGCAGCCCCGGAACCCGGCGACCATACCCGGCCCGTGGACCATGCACAAGAGCATGGATTTGCCGCGAAGCGGGCGCGCGAGGCGATAATGCAAGGCCGTTTTCGTCGATGGTGCATTGCAGCATGATCGTTCCGTATGCCGATCGCGCATCGCTTGTTGCAGATCTTGAACGCTACGCACAGGCATGGCCGTCCGAGGCCGAAGTGGTCGCGGAGTTCCTCGCCCTGGCCGCCGATCCGGTCGATCCCTTCGTCCGCGCGCGCCTCGACGGTCATTTCACCGGATCGTCATGGCTGGTGAATGCCGCCGGCACGCATCTGCTGATGACCCATCACCGCAAGCTCGATCGCTGGCTGCAACTGGGCGGCCACGCCGATGGCGATCGCGACCTGGCGGCCGTGGCATTGAAGGAAGCGGAAGAAGAGTCGGGCCTGGTCGACCTGGTGGTCGAACCGGCGATCTTCGACCTGGATCGCCACTGGATCCCCGAGCGCAAGGATGTGCCGGGGCACTGGCATTACGACGCGCGCTACGTGGTGCGCGCGACCGGCAGCGAGGATTTCGCGATCAGCGATGAGTCGCATGCGCTGGCGTGGCGCGAGATCGCGGCCTTGCAGGACGACCCGGCGACGGAGACGTCGATCCTCAGGATGTCCAGGAAATGGGTGAGCCGACGCGTTTAGCCGATGCCCTGTCGGCATCGGCTGCATCGGCGAACGCCCGGCGATGGGGGCCTTTGCCGGATCTGGCCGCAGCGCGCCGCCGCTGAGCCTCCGTGTCGTCCCCGGCTGCTAGGCTCGGCCTGCGGCCAACCGGGCCGCGTCTTCAGGGAATGAAGCATGAAACTCCACGCTCTCGCCGCACTGCTGCTCGCCGGTCTCGCCGCGTTTCCGGGTCAGGCCTATACGCCGGGCGTCTCGCTGGACTGTTCAGGCCAGAACTACTGCACCGTCTCGATCAGCGGACTGTCGTACACCGGCATCTCCTGGAGCATCGACTCCGGGTACACCGATGCGATCTACCCGATCAACTGCACGAACCTGGATTACTGCATCTTCCGCTGCATGAACCAGCCGGGCTACGTGCAGGCCACCGTTTACGTGTGGAACGGCCAGACGCTGGTCGGCTACGACAGCAAGCCGGCCTTGTGTTCCGAGATGTGATGCGCGCGCCGTGATGCGATGCGCGCCACGCGTCTTTCCGCAGGTCGGGAAGACGCGTGGCGCCGTGCGATCGGCCCGCTGATCAGTCGGCGCGGCCGGCGAATTCGCCGGTGACGGTGTTGACCCACACCTTCTCGCCATTGCCGATGTACTCGGGCACCTGGATCTCGATGCCGGTGTTGAGCTTCGCCGGCTTCGGCCGCTTGGTCGCGGTGCCGCCCTTGAGTTCCGGCGGGGTTTCGATCACTTCCAGCACCACGCTCTGCGGCAACTGCAGGCCGACCGGTGCATCGTCGATCACCTGCACGTAGCAGCCGGCCAGGCCGTCGGTGATGTAGCCGGCGGCATCGCCGATCGCGCCGGGATCGAGCGTGTACGGGGTGTAGTCCTCATCGTCGAGGAAGACGAACGCATCGCCGTCCTTGTACGAGAACGTGGCCTGGCGGCGGGCGAGATCGACTTCCTTCAGCTCGTCGTCGCCGCCGACGCTGATGTCGAGCTTGGTGCCGCCTGGCACGCTGTACATGGTGAAGCGGTACTTCACGTTGCCGCCGCGACCCTGCGGCGAGCTGCGCTCGATGTCGCGGATCTGGTAGACGCCGCCGTTGTATTCGACGACGTTGCCTTTCTTGATGTCGTAAGCCTTCATGTGTTCGTTCCGGGAGTGTCTTGTCGTTCGCTCACGCGTCGCGCGAGCCGTTCATGGTGCGGTAGAGACGTTCGTTGATCCACCAGGTCGCTGCAGCCCAGAGCATGCCGCCGAAGGCGCAGAGCGCGGCGGCGATGCCGACCAGCATCGGCAGGCGCGGGTGATCGGTGCCCAGCGTCAGCGTGACCATGATGACCATGGCCACGAACATCAGCCCGCCCCAGGTTGCGAGGCCGCGCAGCAGCAGGAAGCGGGTGAAGCCCTGCGCACGGATCGCGGGCCAGCGCTGGAGGATCCAGCGCTGCGTGCGTTGGGTGTGTTCGTTGCTCACTTCGGCGCCAGTCGCGTCGCACCGTCGAGACGGATGGTCTCGCCGTTGAGGTAGGTGTTGCCGAGGATGTAGGCGACGAGGTCGGCGAACTCCTCCGGCTTGCCCAGGCGCGACGGAAACGGGATCGAGGCCGACAGCGACTGCTGCACCGACTCGGGCATGCCGTCGACCATCGGGGTCCAGAAGATGCCGGGCGCGATGGTCATGACGCGGATGCCGAAGCGGGCAAGTTCGCGGGCCATCGGCAGGGTCATGCCGACCACGCCGCCCTTGGATGCGGAGTACGCCGCCTGGCCGATCTGGCCTTCATAGGCCGCGACCGAGGCGGTGTTGACGATCACGCCGCGCTCGCCGTCGATGCCCGCCTCGTTGCCCTGCATCAGCTGCGCCGCGGCCTTGGCGACGTTGAAGCTGCCGACCAGGTTCACCATGACCGTGGTCTGGAACTGCGACAGCGGCATCGGGCCATCCTTGCCCAGCACGCGGCCGGCGCCGAGAATGCCGGCGCAGTTGATCGCGGCGTTGAGGCCGCCGAGAAACTCCTTCGCCGCCGCGACGTTGGCGGTCACACCGGCTTCGTCGCTGACATCGGTGCGGAAATAGCGGGCGTTGGCCTCGCCGAGTTCGGCGACGGCGGCGGCGCCCTTGTCGTCGTTGACATCGAACAGGGCGACCTTGCCGCCGTGGGCCACGAGGTGCCTGGCGACGGCGAAGCCGAGGCCGGAAACGCCGCCGGTGACGATGGCGCGAGCCGAAGAGAGTTGCATGGGGCTGTCCTGAGCGCGGGAAACGGACATTTTAGCCCAGCGGGCGGGGCATCTCGGCCGGCGAGACGGGCCGCTGGCATCATGACCGTCTGTCCGGCCAAGGCTGCCCGGTGCGTCGGGGGCGTGATATACAGCCCTCGTGCCGCACGGCCCGCCGCGCCGGCACCACAATCCGAATACCCCAGTCGTATCCAATTCCAGGAACAGCGTTGTGGCTGATACGAGACTGACGGCAGTGGCCACTGCCGACATCGCCCACGGGCGGGCGTGCCTTGCCCGCAACGTGCGGACCTTCTGCCCCGCCGGGTCGACCGGCCGGCGCGCCGCCCGTGGTCACGGGCCGGTCATGCATGTCATGCGCGAGACGGGCGGCTGACGATGGCCGATCCGCGCCAGCAGGCGGCCGATGTCGCCCGCGCCTACGACCAGGGCGATATCGCCAGCCTCGACGACGCCACCACGCGGCGCCTGGTCGCCTCGACCGTGCTCACCGCGGGCGTGGGCGGCGATGCCGGTGCGATCGGCCGGTTCGGCCATGTCGGTCGTTACCAGGTCGGGGCGGTGTGGCTGGCGGAGGCGGGCTGCATCGATGGCGAGCGCATGCGTGCGGCGATGACCGCCGACGGCGCGCCGGGCGAGAAGGCCTGGGCACGCGCGGGCGGGATGCGGGCCTTCCTCCAGGAATCGTCGAACTGGTCGCCCGGCCTCGACCTGCAGGCGTTCCGCGATGCGCCGGCGCTGCAGGATCGCGCGTTCCGCACGCAGAGCGAACGCTTCCACCAGCGCGCGGTCGACGAACGCGTCATCGGCGGCGAAGACAGCCCCTTGCGCGTCGCCGGTTTCCTCAAGGCCTGCCATTTCTCCGGCTTCGGACAGGCGCGCGCCGCCGCCACGGGCGGGCGCGTGCATCGCGACGGCAACGGCCCGAGCAATTACGACCTGATGCACGACATCACCCGCAACCGCGATGGCCTCAATGCCGTGCTCGACATCGGGGCGAAAGCGCAGACGCAACCGACGCCGGGCCGCAGTGCGCTGATGTCGGATCCGGATCATCCGGATCACCGGCTGTTCAAGCAGGCGGCATCGAACCTGGAGCAACTGGGCCCGAGTGGCTTCGCTTCGCGCGAAGCGCTGGAAAGGGCGGCTGCCGCCATCGCGGCGCACGCCAAGGCCTCGGGGCTCGTCGAGATCAGCCTCGTCAGTCGTACGCAGGCACCCAACGGGCAGACCTATCTGGTCGCGGTGCAGGGCGATCCGACCAATCCCGCGTCGAAGAATGCGTTCATCGAGCATCAGCAGGCGACGACGCAGACCCTGGAGCAGAGCAGCCGGATCGCCGACGCCAGCAAGGCTGCCGATGTCGCGCCGCTGACGCAGGAACAGGCCAGGCAACAGGGCGGTGGACGCTGATCGCGTCCGTCGACCTCATCCATTTCCACAGGACAGGATCCATGCATCGCAACATCCCGCTTCTCCTTCTTGTCGCTGCGCTGACGGTCGCCTGCAAACCGCAGGCCGCGCCCGCTGCCCCGTCTGCCGCGCCATCGACGCCGGTCGCCGCGCCTGCTGCGTCGGCGCCGGCCCCCGGTGCCGCGCAGGTGATGCGCGACATCTTCCGTGCGGACGCCGCGGATGCGCAGTCGCAGACCCGGCTGCCGGACGGGCGTTACGCCAGCGTCTGGCAGGGGCATGCGTTTGCGCTGGACGGCACGCGGTACTACGTCGGTCTGTCCGAGTACACCGATGCCTCCGAGAACGAGTACCCCGCGGAGAGCGACACCGTGTCGCTGGCGCAGGCGACCTATGCGCTGGAGGCGGGCGCGTGGCGCCTGCTGGGCGCGAACGAAGGCGTCGGTCGATTCGGCGCGTTCAACAAGCCGCCGCAGGTCGACGAGGCGAGCCAGGCGCAGGGCACGGCGATCGACGGTCGTTATTTCGTCGGCATCCCGACGGTCGAGACCGCGGCCGCCGGTGCGCGACTGACGTTCTACGAACTGTTCGCCTTCTCGCCGAAGGACGTGCGCTGGACCTATCTGGGTTACGTGCCCGGTGGTCGCGATACGCGCGCCGGCTGCACCGCCGATGCCGGCGTGCCGCAGCCGGTCGTGTGCGTGGCCAGCCAGGCGACCCTGCGCTTCGCCCCATCGGGTGCGGACTGGCCATCGCTGACCGTCGCAATCGATGGCGAGGTCGTCGGCGACGATGGCAAGGCGCGCCGCGCGGACGCGCGCGATGCCGTCGAATACCGTTTCGATCCGGCGTCATCCACCTATCTGAAAGCGGACCAGTGAGCCGCACATCCACGGGGGACACACCATGAGCAAGGATTACACGCGAAAGGAAGTGCTCGACATCGTCGAGCGCACGGCTGCGAAGCACGGCATTCCGAAGGACGATTTCCTGCGGGCGTCGTACATCGAAACCGGCGGGCAGTTCGACGAGAAGGCCTACAACCGCCGCACCGGCGCGGCCGGCCTGTACCAGTTCATGCCCGACACCGCGCCGGCCTACGGGCTGCGCGGCGACGACGTCTACGATCCGGTCAAGAATGCGGATGCCGCAGCACGGCTGTATCTGGACAACCAGCGCACCATCGTCGCCAGCCACAACCGTACCGGCCGGCCGTACGTGTCCGGCGCCGACCAGCCGAACGGGCTGGACATGTACATGGCGCACCAGCAGGGCGCCGGTGGTTACACCTCGATCCAGGCCGCGATCGCCACCGGCAAGTTCCTCGACATGAAGCCGGCCACGCGCACGGCGATCCTGTCGAACGTCGACGACCGCGACCTGCAGAACGTCGCCGGCGTCAGCAAGGAACAACTGCGCGGCATGTCGGACAAGGACATGGCGCAGACGTTCGTCGGCTACTGGAAGACCAAGTACGAACGCATCGCCATCCCGGAAGTCGGCATCCAGCCGCTGTCGCCCGGCCAGACCGTGCCGCGTCCGGCCGCCAACCCGATGGCCGACGGCGTGCTCAAGCACGGCGAGAGCGGCGCGGCGGTCACGTCGCTGCAGGACGCCCTGAACAAGGCGAACATCCGCGACGCCGAAGGCAAGCCGTTGCCGACCACCGGCTATTACGGCGACAAGACCAAGGCGGCGGTGACCGAATACCAGCGTTCGCGCGGGCTCGGCATCGATGGCGAAGCGGGCCCGGAAACGCTGGCTGCGCTGAAGGCGAACATGCCGCCGAAGGTCGCGGCGGAGCGCACCGAACCTGTGTCGCCGACGCAGCCGGCCGGCAACGGCAACTGGCCCGCGCCCGGCAACACCCGGATCAACCAGGCGGACAAGGCAGGCGAAGGTCGCGGCGAACACAACACGCCGCGCAGCAACCGCTCGGGCCGCCATACCGGCGTCGACATCCAGGGCGACCTGGGCGATCGCATCGAAGCGTTCGCGCCCGGCAAGGTCGTGTTCGCCGGCAATGCGACCGGCTATGGCAAGACGGTGGTGATCGATCACGGCAACGGCCAGCGCACGCTGTATGCGCACTTGAACGACATCTCGGTCAAGCCCGACCAGATCGTCACCGCGGATACGCGCATCGGCGGCATGGGGCGCAGTGGCAACACGCCGAAGACCGGCGACACCCATCTGCACTTCGAAGTGCGCACCAACGCGCGCGACGGCGAGCCGTTCTCCGGGCGTGACGTCGACCCGATGCCCTATCTGAAGAACCAGAAGCAGCTGGACCTGAGCGCAGTGCGCGCGCTCGATCCGATGTCCGATGGCGTGCTCAAGCATGGCGAACGCGGCGACGCGGTGACCCGCCTGCAGGATGCGCTGAACAAGGCGCAGATCCGCGACGGAGAGGGCAAGGCGCTGCCGACGACCGGGTATTTCGGCGACAAGACCCAGGCTGCGGTGCGCCAGTACCAGGAGCGCGAAGGCCTGCCGGTCACCGGTGTCGCCAATCGCGAAACGCTTGCGGCCTTGGGTCTGCAGCCTGCGGTGAAGCAGGAGGCTCCGAAGCAGGAGGCACCGAAGCAGGAAGCACCGAGGCAGGAAGCACCGAAGCAGGAAGCCCCCAAGCAGGAAGCCCCGAAGCAGGAGGCACCGAAGCAGGACGCTGCAACCAGGCCGCTGCTGTCGGATGCGCGCCATCCCGATCACCGCATGTACCAGCAGGCGGTCTCGAATCTCGAGCAACTGGGCCCCAGTGGCGGCTTTGCGTCGCGCGAAGCGCTGGAAAAGGCCGCTGCAGCCGTCACGGCGGATGCCAAGGCGTCCGGCCTGAACGACATCAGCCACATCAGCCGCACCCAGGCGCCGAACGGCCAGACCTACCTGGTGGCGGTGCAGGGCGACCCAACCAGCCCGGCCTCGAAGAATGCGTACATCGACTATCAGCAGGCCGTGAACCAGACGGTGGAGCAGAGCAGCCGGATGGCCGAGGGCAACAAGCCCGTGCAGGAGCAGCCTGCGCAGCAGGTCGAACAGAACCGCGTTTCGATGAGCGGCCGATGAGCCCCTTTCCCCCATTCCACCAAGGACACCGTTCAATGCGCCATTCCGTACTCTCGCTCGTCGTCGTCGGTTTGCTCGCCACCGCATGCAAGCCGCAG
The DNA here is from genome assembly GCA_036404915.1 of Lysobacteraceae bacterium. GTDB lineage: Bacteria > Pseudomonadota > Gammaproteobacteria > Xanthomonadales > Xanthomonadaceae > Lysobacter_I. The sequence goes on along the minus strand of DASWYO010000034.1, from coordinate 3,022 downwards.
GCCACGGCCTCCGACGCGCAGGTCGATGCGGGGGCGGCTGCGCCCGTCGCCGCAGCGCCCGCTCCCGAGCCCGAAGCGAAACCCGCCATCGAGGCCGCGTTCCGCGAAGGGATGCCGTTCGCCGAGCTGCGCAAGCAACTGCTCGCTGCCGGCTGGCTGCCGCTGCGCGACCCGATGTGCCGCGAGAACGTCGGTGGTAGCGCCGAGGTCTGCTTCGCGCTGCCCGAGGTCGAGAGCTGCAGCGGCGATGGCTACTGCAACATGCACTACGCCAATGCCGCCGAGAACCGTCGCCTGTCGGTGACCACCTACGGCCCGTACGACAAGTGGAACGTGGCCGGCGAGGAATCCGCGCTCGCCGTGCGTTCGTGGAAAGCCGCCGCGCTGCCGGCCGCAGAGGCGGCGCCGGCCTGTCCGTCGACCGATTTCGATGCCTTCCTCAAGGCGTTCGCGTCCGACGAAAAGATCGAGCGTGCGTTCACTGCGCCGCTGGTGAAGGTGGCGGAGCTCGGTGGTGGTGTCGACGGCACGGACAGCGTCCTGCTCTATGCCGCCGGCAGCGACTACGCGGGCTTCAACGTCGCCTGGCGCGACGGCGCGTTCCACTTCGCCGGGCCGGACGGCAAGGTCGATTCGGCGCCGCTGCAACTGCAGGTCGAGCCGCAGGGCGATGCCGCACGGATCGTGCGCTATGGCTACGGCATGTCCGAAGGCAATTCGTATCGATTCGAACAGCGCAACGGCTGCTGGGCCCTCACCGAGGATCCGGAACCGCCGAGCCCGTGATGCAGGGGGCGCGACCACCGGGTCGCGCCGATCGTCCAACAGGGGGAGGCGCACGGACAGGAAAGGTCCGAAGCCTTCTGAAGCAACAAGGCAATGCCAACAACGGAGCGTGTCGTCATGCCCAAGATCACCATTTACGAAAGCGTCGGAAGCACCAGCCAGCTCGTCACCAACTACCGTGACCTGGAGAACCACCATCCCAGCCGCCAATTGCAGGAAAGCGGTCGCGTCTATGCCCGCGTCGGCGGCGAAAGCGAGGAAATCCTCGGCAACTATCGCGGCACGGCCGTGCTCACGCCGGGCGGCAACTACATGGTCAGCAAGGACATGGTGCTGACTGCGCCGGGTCTGGCGAACAACCAGGTGGCGATTCCGTCGCCGGCGGCCGGCGTGATCGGCCGCATCGACCGCGATGACGGCGTGATCACGATCAACGATCCCGCCACCGGCGACACCATGTTCCAGATCCGCCATGCGCGGATCGATCCCAACCTCAAGCCCGGCGACAGCGTGGCCTACGGTCAGCCGATCGGCCATCAGGACGGTTACAACAACGGCAATCCCAACGCGTTCCCCGATCACGTCCATTTCGACGTCAACACCCGCTACATCGCCCAGGCTGACAAGTGGGTGCGCGACATGCACAGCGGCGCGCTGACCACCGATACCCGGCCTGCGCAGGCGCAGAACACGGTGACCGATCGTCCGAGTTTCGTGCCGATTTCGGGCAACTTCCCGCGTCCGGCCGATCCGCCGCTGGCCGACGGCAAGCTGAGCCCCGGCGAGCAGGGGCCGGAGGTCGAGCGCCTGCAGCGCGCGTTGAATGCAGCGAACATCCGCGATGCCGCCGGACAGCCACTCAATCCCGACCAGGATTACGGACGTCGCACGCGTGAAGCGGTCGAGAACTACCAGCGCCAGAACAACCAGCCGGTGACCGGCGTGGCCGACCAGCAGATGCTCACCGCGCTGGGCGTCATCCAGCCGACGCAGCAGCAGCCGACGCAGCAGCAGCCGACGCAGCAGCAGCCCACGCAGCAACAGCCCACGCAGCAACAGCCCACGCAACAGCAGCCGACGCAACAGCAGCCCGTGCCGCCGGCCGCGCAGACCAATCCCTACGGCTTCGGCCCGAGCAACGAACTCGGTCGCCTGATCGGCAGCGGCGAGGGCGGCTACAACTCCTACAACCGCGGCGTGGCCGGCGATGCGCGCGGCGCGCAGATCGATTTCTCGCAGATGACCGTGGGCGAGATCATGCGTCGCCAGGATCTGCCTGCCGGCGATCCCAACCGCCTGTTCGCGGTCGGCAAGTACCAGTTCACGCCGAACACGCTGGAGGAAGCGATCAACCAGACCGGCGTCGACCGCAACGCGCGCTTCACCCCGCAGCTGCAGGAAAAGCTGTTCGCCGATTACCTGATCGACGAGAAGCGGCCGTCGGTGCGCGCCTACATCACGGGTGAAGCGACCGGTCCGCAGGCGCTGGAGCGCGCGCAGCACGCGCTGGCCCTGGAATTCGCCAGCGTGGGTACGCCGCGCAATGGCGGGCGTGGCGCCTACGACGGCGATTCCGCCGGCAACCAGGCCTCGATCACGACCCAGGAAACCGCGACCGCCCTGAACAACATGCGCGACCAGTACCAGCGCAATGTCCAGTCCGGCATGCAGCCGGAGCAGGCATACCGCGCGCTGAGCGGCGATCCCAACAACTACACCCGGGATGCAGGCGCCGTGCAGCGCGGCGGCGGTCTCGACGATCGCGAACTGACCCACGGCGAACGCGGCGATGGCGTGCGTCGCCTGCAGGAAGCGTTGAACGGCGCCAACATCCGCGATGCTGCGGGCAAGCCGCTGCCGACGACGGGCTACTACGGCGACCTCACCCAGGCCGCCGTGCGCCAGTACCAGGAACGCGAAGGCCTGCCGGTCACCGGTCGCGCCGGCCCCGAGACGCTGACCGCGCTCGGCATCGTGCCGGCCCAGCAGCAGAACCAGCAGCCGACGCAGCCGACTCAGCCGACTCAGCCGACTCAGCCGACGCAGCCGACTCAGCCGACTCAGCCGACTCAGCCGACGCAGCCGACGCAGCCGACGCAGCCGACGCAGCCGACGCAGCCGACGCAGCCGACTCAGCCGACTCAGCCGACTCAGCCGACTCAGCCGACTCAGCCGACTCAGCCGACTCAGCCGACTCAGCCGACTCAGCCGACTCAGCCGACTCAGCCGACTCAGC
>DASWYO010000033.1:0-1935 GCA_036404915.1 Lysobacteraceae bacterium | reverse complement strand
GCCCTGGCGCGACTACCCGGCCGTCGAAGGCGTGCAGGTATCGAAGGACGAACTGCGCGAGGCATTCGAACGTGCCGTGCACCGGCAGCTGATGACCGACGTGCCGTACGGTGTATTGCTCTCCGGCGGGCTGGATTCGTCGCTGGTCGCGGCGGTCGCCGCGCGCTACGCACGCCATCGCATCGAGGACAACGACACGACGGAAGCGTGGTGGCCGCGCCTGCATTCCTTCGCCATCGGCCTGGACGGGTCGCCCGACCTGGCCGCGGCTGAAGTCGCGGCGAAGGCGCTGGGCACCGTGCACCACGGCTTCACTTACACGTTTCAGGAGGGCCTGGATGCGATTCCCGAAGTCATCCGCCACATCGAGACCTACGACGTCACCACCATCCGCGCGTCCACGCCGATGTACCTGCTGGCGCGGCGGATCAAGGCCATGGGCGTGACGATGGTGCTGTCGGGCGAGGGCAGCGACGAGATCTTCGGCGGCTACCTGTACTTCCACAAGGCGCCAAGCGCGCGGGATTTTCACGAAGAGTTGGTGCGCAAGCTGGATGCGCTGCACAACTACGACTGCCTGCGCGCCAACAAATCGATGATGGCATGGGGCGTGGAGCCGCGCGTGCCGTTCCTGGACGTCGAGTTCCTTGACGTGGCGATGAAGATGGACGCTGCGCACAAGATGATCGACAAGACGAGCCAGGGCGCGAAGCGCATGGAGAAAGGCGTGCTGCGCGAGGCGTTCGATGGCTACCTGCCGGAATCGATCCTGTGGCGGCAGAAGGAGCAGTTCAGCGATGGCGTCGGCTATGGCTGGATCGACGGGTTGAAGGCGCATGCCGAAGCGCAGGTCAGCGATCGCGAACTGGCGGCAGCCGACAAGCGCTTCCCGGTGAACCCGCCGCAGACCAAGGAAGCCTATTTCTACCGCACGCTGTTCGAGCAGCACTATCCGGGCCAGGCCTGCGCCGAGACGGTGCCGGGAGGCAAATCGATCGCGTGTTCGTCGCCGGCAGCCATCGCCTGGGACGCCAGCTTCGCGAAGATGGCCGATCCTTCCGGTCGCGCCGTCGCCGGCGTGCATGCGTCCGCGTTGCAGGCGGCGACGACATGACGCCGTCCGAGGTCGTGCGCGAATGGGTCCGCCGTTTCAATGCGGCGGACGTCGACGGCTTGGCGGCGTTGTATGCGGTGGATGCCATCAACCACCAGGTGGTGACCGATCCGCTGCACGGCCGCGAGGCGATCGCGAACCTGTTCCGCACCGAATTCGCGCGCGCGACGATGGTGTGCGAGGTGGAACAGATCCTCGAGGACGGCGAGTGGGCCGTCATGGAATGGCGCGATCCGCTCGGGCTGCGCGGCTGCGGCTTCTTCCACGTGCGCGAAGGCCGCATCGTGTTCCAGCGCGGCTACTTCGACCAGCTCAGCTTCTTCCGCCAGCAGGGGCTGGCGGTGCCGGATCACTATTTGGGTTGAGCGTTGGCGGGCCGCAGCGTGAGCGTGTGGGTCGCTTCGCCCGGCAGGAAGGGCGTCGGCCTGCCGTGCACCCAATCGTCATGGCCCGCGCCCCAGAACGGCGACATCGGGTGGCCGCTCTGGCCGCCGGGCATGTGAATGATGCCGTCGGCCTCATGCCCCGGCGACACCACCATGCGTTCGGACGCGCCGAACGCCGGGCCCTGCACGCGTGGCATGGCGCCGTCGCCGGCCAGCGGTTCGCCGGGCATGCATAGCCGCGGCTTGAGGAAGGCGGGTAGGGCGTTGGCCAACGGGTGGCAGATCTTCGCCGTATTGCGCTCGCCCCAGCGGCGCTCGGCCAGCGGTCCCTGCTGGGCGAGGTCGTCGCGCACTTCCTTCGCCGCGTCTTCGAGCAGCGCGTCCCAGGTCTTGTAGCGACGCGACAGCAGATGGGCGGGGCGCTGCTCGAGCAAC